>JAQUWD010000076.1 GCA_028693055.1 Eubacteriales bacterium
CAATGCGGAGGTCGTTGGGATTGATGACAACCTCCACATCCTCCACCTCCGGCAGCACGGCTACGGTGCAGGTGCTGGTATGGATGCGTCCGCTGGATTCCGTGCTTGGTACTCGCTGCACCCGGTGAACGCCGCTTTCATATTTTAATCTGCTGAACGCGCCTTGACCCACAATGGTAAAAACCGCTTCCTTCACGCCGCCCAGCTCCGTCATGTTATAGTTGACCGGCTCCACCTTGAAGCGATGGCGTTCCGCATAGCGCGTATACATCCGCAGCAGCAGCGCGCCAAACAGCGCCGCTTCGTCGCCGCCCGCTCCCGGCCGAATCTCTACGACCACATTTCGATCCGCGTCCGGGTCCTTCGGCAGCAATAGCAGCTTTAGCTCCAGTTCTTTATCCGTAAGCTGCTTTTCCAGCTCTGCCAGCTCGCTTTGGGCTAGCTCCGCCATATCGGGCTGCTCCAGCAGCTCCTTGGTTTCTTTGATGTCGTTTTGAATTTTCTGGTACTCCCCATAGGCGTTGACGGACGGCTCCAAGGCGGCATGCTCCTTCAGCAGCTTTTGCCACAAGGCTTGGTCCGCAATGATTTCCGGCTGGCTGACCGCTTCGGACAGCTCTTGATATCGGCCGATCATCCAATCAAATTTCTCAAACATGTTCATTCTCCTTATGATTAGGCAATGGTGGAAAAAAGATACATGTTAAAGTCGCTACGTCGGCGTTGCCGTTGCGTGAGCGCTTACGATACGCTGCACGCCATAAAGGTCTAAGCGTATTTCCACCTTGTCATAGAAACCGCTATTTGTCAAAAGCTGAGCCACCGCCTGCGCCTGACCATCTCCCACCTCAGCAGCGATCAAGCCCCCACAAGTGAGATGAAGGTGAGCTTCCCGCGCGATTCTGCGGTAGAAATCCAATCCGTCCTCCCCGCCGTCCAGAGCCAGCAGAGGTTCATTCTTTACCTCCGGTTGAAGGGTACGGCAAGCGGTGCTTTCAATATAAGGAGGATTGGTCAAAATGAGGTCAAAGCGCTCTGCTCCAACAGGCTGGAATAAATCACCCTGCATCAATCGTATGGGCGCATGGTTTGACTCACTATTCCTTTTTGCCACTTCCAGCGCATCCTTGCTCAAATCCGTAGCGCATACCTCAGCTTGGGGGCATTCGTGCTTTACCGTAACGGCGATTGCGCCGCTGCCGGTGCAAAGGTCAAGGACGGCGGGAGCCGAAAGACGGGCAATATGCTGCAAACCCAGCTCGCACAGGGCTTCCGTTTCCTGCCTAGGAATCAGCACCCGATGATCTACATAAAAGCGCAAGCCGTAAAACCATTGCTCCTGTAGCAGGTATTGCAGCGGCTGTCTCTGGGTACGGGAAAGCAGGAGCGACGTTAAACGCTGCTCCTGCTGATCAGTTAAAGCTTGCCCGGCGTGCAGACGGGTTTCCATAGGCGAATAACCCGTCAAATAGGATAACATCAATAGGGCGTCCTGTTCCGGGTCGGGAACGGTCGCTTGTTCAAGGAGCGTCCGGGCATGCTGAAGCGCTTCATGAATCGTCATCGTCTTTCAGTTGGCCTGAGCGGACGCATCGTTTGCAGTGACGGGTGAGGCTTCCTCCGGGGCAGCCGGTTCATCGGCTACCGGAGGCGTATAGGAGGGGTCTGTAATGCGGTAGTCCCGAATGATGGTATAGCCTTCAGACGTGGTTTCGCAGCCCTTCGGCAGGCCATGAAGCGCCACGTTCATGGATACGATAGCCACCTCCAGCATTTCATTGGTGGGCGGACGGGTGGTCAGACGCTGCATCTGCATACCGGGCCAGCGCAGAATATGGGCGATTTTGCTTTCGCTATGTGCCAGTCCCTTTAGGGTTTCATAGCTGATACCGGCTACAATGGGTAGCAGCAGCAAGCGGCTCAGGAACCGTAGGATCACGCTGCTGCCTTGATAACCGACCAAGGTGAATAGAATAATCGAAATTACAAATACGATCAGCAAAAAGCTAGTGCCGCAGCGGGGATGCAGCGTGGTAAACTGCTGGGCATTTTCCGGGGTGAGGGGTAAGCCGTTCTCGTTACAATAGACGGTTTTATGCTCTGCGCCATGGTATTCAAAGGTACGGCGCACATCCGGCACCTTAGCGCAGAACAGAATATAGCCGATCAAGATCAGAATACGCAAAATGCCGCTGAGCAAATTGATGATCCAATTCTGGCTAGGATCCGGCATCCAAACCTTTAGCAGTCTGGCAAACAGCTCCGGCAGCAAAAAGAACAATCCCAGCGACAGCACAATCGCCAGCACCACGGCAACGCCCATAATGATTTTATCCAAGCCCTTGCCCAGCTTTTTACTCAGCCAAAGCTCAAATTTGGTTGGTTCCTCATCCAAGATTCCCAGCATGTCGGTGGATTGCTGTAGCGTGCTCATGCCCATGGAAAACATGGTGCACATATTGACAATGCCGCGCAAAAAGGGATAGCCCATCCATTTATGCTTTTCGGATAGGGGGGTGTAGGGGGTCAGCTTGGTAACGATGGTGTGATCAGGACGGCGCACCGATACTGCGATGGCCCGGGGTGCTTTCATCATCACGCCCTCCATAACAGCCTGTCCGCCAATATCCACACGCCCGCAGGCAGAAGGATTCTTATTGCTCATCAGTTTATTCCTTTCTAAAAGCGCCAAACGGCGAATCTATACCCTTTTTTGTTTTTCGACGGTCTGCGCGCTATTTCCTGCACTGAAGGGGCAAAACACATTCGTTGAAAACAAAATTCATGGTTTGGACAAATATCAAAAAGAGCACCGTTTTGCGGTGCTCTTCATGAATGGCTTATTCCATGTTGAAACGCTTTTTAAAGCGATCCACGCGTCCGCCAGTATCCACCAGCTTCTGCTTGCCGGTGAAGAAAGGATGGCACTTGGAGCAGATTTCAACTTTCAGCTCGGGTTTAACGGAGCCGGTCTCAAACGTCTCACCGCAAACGCAACGGACGATCGACTTGCCATACTTGGGATGGATGTTTTCTTTCACGCGTATTCACCTCTTTTGCGCATGCAGTGGTAGCGCTTCTTGCGCGAATTAGATTATAGCATAGCCGCAAAGGTTTTGCAACACCCATCTTTCGCAGATTCTGCTATGCGCATGCGCTGATATGTCAAAAAAGTTCCCAAAAATCCTAGTCAAATGCCCATCCATGCGAAAAGCAATGAACGGGCATTGAAAATAGGAATCAGCCCTTAATGCCGGACATCGTGATGGAGCTGACAAAGGCCTTTTGGAAGATTCCATATACGATGATCATTGGAATGATCGCAAGAGAGCTAGCTGCCATCAGGAAGCCGTAGTCCGTTACATATTGCCCTTTACACAGCGCGATAAACATGCTGAGGGTTCGATTGGTTTCCTTAGTAACAATAATGGTAGGCCACAGAAGGTCGTTCCAAGCCCATAATAGCACCATGATTCCCATAGCCGTCAGGATGGAGGTAGAAAGCGGTAAGAGAATGCGTAGGAAAATTCTCAAATGGCTACAGCCGTCAATCTTTGCGGCGTCCTCAAGCTCTGAAGGAAAGCTCAGAAAGTTTTGCCTGATAAAGAAGGTTACGTTGATACTGATGAAATTTGGCATAATGATGCCGATCAGCTTGTCATACCCGCCTAAGGCCCGTACAATGTGGAAT
The DNA here is from genome assembly GCA_028693055.1 of Eubacteriales bacterium. Taxonomy (GTDB): domain Bacteria; phylum Bacillota; class Clostridia; order Christensenellales; family Aristaeellaceae; genus Limiplasma. Next base: position 3,692 of record JAQUWD010000076.1, read on the forward strand.
TTTGGGATCATCGTCATGTTCTGCGGAACCATCATCATGGATAGCACCACGAGGAACAATACATTGCGTCCTGGAAAGCGGAGCCTTGCAAAGGCGTAGGCGGCCATAGAGGCTGTTGCAAGCTGAAAGAATGTAATTGATACTGCCACAATGATGGTATTCAGATAGGGCGTAACGATATCCCGTTCCCAAGCGCGAATGTAGCCGTCGGCTACCCATTGCTTGGGTAAAAAGCTAGGCGGTATTTGGATAACCTCTACATTGGATTTAAAGGAACACAGCACCATCCAAATAAAGGGAAACAACGTAACAACAACGCCAAGCAGGAGAACGACATACAGCATAACGCGACCGGGCTGAATTTTTTTGTGATTTGTTCTGGAAATAGCATTTGCAGTCATGAATGTCCACTCTCCTTCCTTAATAATTAACCCAACGTTTTTCTCCAATCATTTGTACGACCGTTACCACAAGAATAACGAAGAATAGAAACACGGCTTTTGCGCAGGCGTAGCCCATTTGCATATCGGCGAATGCGGATTGATAAACGCCAAATACCAGCGTTCGCAGACTATTGACCACCGGCCCCACCGCGCCGGAGCTTGCGTTATCAGCCATTAGATAAACCATGTCGAACTGGTTAAACGCACCGATCACGCGGGTTACAAGCAGAAAGAAAAGAGTAGGCGTTACCAAGGGCAGCGTAATTTTGAAAAACTGTTGAATGCCGTTGGCGCCGTCAATGGTAGCGGCTTCATAGTAGGTCGGCGAGATGCTCTGCAGCCCTGAAAGCAGAATGACGATGCAGTATCCTACGCCAGACCATACGGAAATCAAGCACATGCTAAGCATTGTTAGGTTGGTGTCGCTCATCCACGCCGGTCGTATGCCAAACAGGGAATTAAGCGCTAGGTCCACAATGCCGTATTCAGAGTTTAACAGCCAGCGCCAAATCATTACGACAACGGCTACCATGGTGACATTGGGGAGAAAATAAATCACGCGGAAAAAACCGACCGCTTTGATGCGCGCATTCATCATGGACGCGATCACGATCGCAATCATCAACGTTAACGGCACGGAACCGAACACAAAGGCAAAGGTGTTGCTGATTTCCAAACCGAACTTCTTGTCCTTTGAAAACATTTTGATGTAGTTAGCAATCCCTGTCCATTTTGCCACCCCTACGCCCTTCCAGCTTGTGAAGGAATAGTAAAAGGTTTCAACAATAGGTACGATAAAGAAAATAATGATGCCGACCAGCAACGGCAGAAGGAAAAGATAGGCTACGGAAATTTCCTTTCTGTCGTAACGCTGACGAGCGCGTAAATCGCGCTCTGAAATTGCTGAGTTAGTCATCTGAAAGGCCTCCTCGTCAGTCGAATCTGATGCTCGGCGTATATCGCTTCAAACGGTTTCATACCGCGGATTTTCTGTGTTGAGCAAGGGGAAATGCAAAGGATTCCTTATGAAATGATGTGCCAGTTGGGAAAGAAGGCTGCCGGGACAGTAAAATCTGCTGTCCCGGCAGCCTTGCAAGGAGTGGAAAATCCACTCAAGGGTTAAGTCACTCAGCCAGAGCGTCGTTCACAGCCTGCTCGGCAGCGGCGCAGAATTCTTCAGCCGTTGCGAAGTCGCCGTTTCTCAAGCTTGCCAGCGTCTCTTGGTAGGCGGTGCGGGCCAAGGTGGCGTTGACGGTGGACAGATATCCACGGCCGTAGGACAGTGCGTTCATGAAGGCGCCAACGTTCACATTGGGATATACATTCTCCCAATCGGAGGCACAGGTCAGGTTTGCGGGGATAACAACCTCAATTTGCTTTACCTGAGCTTCGTAGGTAGCCAGATAGCGCAGGAAGTCAACGGTTTCATCCATATGCTCGTTGGCGGCGGTGGTTGCGTAACCGATGCCATGGTTGGAGCTGAACTTGCCAGCCTTGCCGGAAGGCAGCTCAACGATACCAAGGTTATCGCCTAAAGCGGTAGCATACTGAGAAATCATCCAAGAACCGTTGATGGTCATTGCCGCGATGCCAGAGGTAAAGGCAGTGGTGTCGCTGACTTCGGACAGCTGAGGGCCGGTATAGGCATAACCCTCAGATACCAAATTCATCAGGGCTTGAATGGGCTCAGCCGCTTCGGGGGTGTTGATGGCGGAGGCGGTGCCGTCTGCACTGTAGATTTCGCCGCCGTTAGAGTAAATGAAGTTGTAGTACACACGATCGGAGCCGCTGTTCGTCCAGCCAACAACGCCGTCGGAGGTCAGGTTCTTAGCGGTCTCGCAGAAATCTTCGATCGTCCAATCATTCTCGGGATAAGCCACGCCGGCTGCGTCGAACAGGCTCTTGTTATAGAACACTGCGTAGGAGTCGGTATCCTTGGCAACGGCGTAAACCTTATCGTCGACGGTATAGGCGTTTACAATGCCGGAAGCCAGCTCGCTCTGGTCGATCTCATAAGAGCTGAGATCCGCCACAATGCCAAGAGGAATGTATTCGGCGGCCAGATTGTAGTTGATGAAGAAGATTTCAGGCGCGTCGGTGGTGCCGATGGTTGCCTGTATCTTTTGATTCAAGCCGGATACGTCAGCCTGACAGCTGATCTCGATTTTTACGTTGGGATGAGCGGCGGTGTACTCGTCCGCCATAGCCTGAATTGCGGGTACCTGCGCATCGTCCCACATCCAGAAGCGAAGAGTGACAGCGTCATCAGCCATTGCAAAGCTAGTGCAGGAGAGAACCATAACCAATGCCAAAACCAAACCGATCATTTTCTTCATTCCAAATTCCTCCTTATGATATTCTTTTCTCGAATGAAGTACTTTTATTATATTTTTCTTTGTAGGGAGTGTCTATCATCCAAATTTGGATTAGTAGCATTCAGATATGTTTTATGGAAGAACGTTTACCATGGAAAACAAATGACACGTGCTAAAAAGCACGTGTTGAGAATCATTTATAATAATGGAAGAATTTGCTTTCCGTTAAGGTGGGCGGTTTGCTTAACATAATCCACCAAAACCTCGTCGCCGTTTTCGTATAGAACGCGCCGTCGGCCGTCCGGCATAATATCGTGACGCTTCATAGGTACTGTTTGCAGATAGCTTATCTCTTTGTACCATTTCGATACGCGCGCAATGTAGGCGGCGCTGCTTTCTCGTTCCTCAGCGGTGTGGCAATGGAAGTCATCCTCTCCCATCCAGTTTACTTCTTTGCCCTCCTCGGGCGTAACAAACTTGGAATCATAATAAAAGGTGGGACGACCGCCATATTCCAGCACCTTTAGCAGGTCGGTCTGGGTGGGATTGACGGTTTTGGTATACGGGTTGCTGAGCGTGTAGCCATGATAAACCAGCTGCCATAACGGTATGCATTCGTCTGCGAAGGTCGGATCCTTGAGCCCAAAGCATACATACAACCCAAAATCAAGCTCGGGTACGGAGAAGTCATACGCCCCCTCAGAGCTGATTCCGCCAAACTCCTGCCGTGCCAGTCGGAAAATTCGATTCCACAGGGCGACGGTTTGCCTACGGGTAACAGGATGGGCCGGGTCATGACAAGCTCGCGGGTATATGGTCGATATCACATCGATATAATGTGAACCCTGAAAGCCAAGCTCCCGAACCTTTGGCAGCAGCTCCTGAGCCTGACGAAAACCGCACAGGGGGCAGACCCAGTACATATCGCCTCCGCTCCAAGCGGTTTCGTTTTTCATCTTGTTTCCGTCGCGGTCATGAATTAGCTCGGTATCCTTCCAGCAGTCGGCAATCGAATAGGCGTCTGTTGAATTTGTATGGCATACCATGGCGTAACCCATGGCGCTTGCCTTAGCGGTCAGCGCGCGAAGAGCGGCTTCACCGCCAAGCTTTTCTTCTACGGGGAAAATCTGGGGCCAGCGTCCGTCGTGCCCGCTTTTGTTCCAACCTACAAGGCATAACTCGGCTTTGTCAATTCCCTTGGCGCGGAAAACGTCCAGTAGCTGCGATACATCCTCAAAGGTTGCAGCGACGTGCATAGGCGGCTCGTTTTCCGGGGTTTGCTCGCGCACGAGTGGGGGAACGGGCTTCCACGCCTGCCGAATCCGCACATAGACGCTGTCTGCGGTGTATTGCGCGGCTGGACGCCCTTTGGCGCGGTTCGCATAGAGATGGATTTCTCCGCGCTGCTCACGCCATTTCCGATAGGCGAGCGCTACGTCGTTATAGTCCGCATTGGATGGGAGCGTACGGTATTCAATGATGATTGGCTCATAGGGAGCTTCTCCATCTAAGGTAAAGCGCGCATAACAATGATAAATCCCGTCTTTGACGGATGTGACCAGCTGATACTCATAGGTCATAGAGGATACGATAGCTGTAAAGCTGTATTGGGGCTGAATAACACCCCAGATGGGCATCACAAGCTCGCTTGCCACCCTCTCTGCATTGGGACGTTGCCGGAACTTACAAAGGATAGAATCTCCCGTGCCGTTCTGTCCATGGGGAAGGACATAGTACCCCGCGTCTCCGGCAGAGGCGCATCCCAGCTCCGGTGCAAAATCAATGGCGCGTATTTGAGACCAGTCCGGTATTTCCGGAAAGGATGCGATGATGCCGTCAGGACTTTCGATACATTCCAACGGCATGCGCGTCTGCGTTCCATCCCTGTAGCTAACCATAGCATAGAGCGCTTCGTTAATCGCTTGAGCGAATGAAATGGCGTCCATGAATACCTACCTCTTTTCTGACGTTATCACGTCAATCAATTTCACTCTCCGGCGTATAAACGCCGTAGGTCATTTTTAAGCACACGCACAGACCGCCGCCCGGCACAGCGTGCAGAGAAACGCCGCTTCCTTCGCCAAATTGCACCTGCAAACGACGGTTGACGTTCGCCATACCGATATGACGGCTACGCAAATAGCGTTGTTTTTTCATGCTCATATTGAGCTGCCATATTTCCCTGTCGCTGATTCCGCTTCCGTTATCCTCCACGCGGAGAACGAGAAATCCATCCTGGGTCAACTCTGACGAAATACGGATATAGTAATCCTCCGCACGGGTGCGCGGAAAACCATGCTGAATACAATTTTCAATAATTGGCTGCAAAATCAGCTTTCCCACCCGGGCGCTATTCAGCGTCTCTGGCGTATCCCAAACGACACGGAAGGAAATATTCTTGCGCAGCTGCTGGAGCTCTACAAATTTACGGGAGCATTCCAGCTCCTCCGCCAAAGAGGTATAGAGATCGGACGAATCCAGTGCAAATTTGAGAATTTGGCAGAAATCCTCAATGATCACGGACTCCTGACTATATGCGCCGGTGTTGGCAACGCTGAACCAATAAATGGAATCCAGTGTATTAAGCATGAAGTGAGAATTGATTTGCACATGCCCGTACAGAGCGTCCAGCTCCGACTTTAGCTCTTTTTTAGATTCGATCAGCCCTTGTAATTCCTCCAAGTCTACCTCGTTATTAAGGATACGCTCCAGCAAATAATCGCCGCCCGTGGTTTCCCGCGCATCGTCCCTTTGGCTGGCGTCCGTGCTCTGTAAGGCGCTGAACATTTTTCGAAGACCGTTATAGTACTTTTGATAACGGATCAGGCTGTTGATATTGATGCCGGCAATGGTAAAGCAGCTGATGATCAATACGATTGTTACAAACGCAACGGTGTTGTCCAACGCCTGATTGAGCTGTGCGTTCTGCACGCAAATAGTCACGACCATGCCTTCACAGATCGCTTCGGCGCGGTAATACAGGTTTTTGCTGTGACCGGCGTCCAAGCTCCCTGTCATGCTTTGATTTTCACCAACTTGCTTGGCGATATCCATCAATTGAGATTCCTCGTCCTGCCCAAGGGAAATCGTACCCACCGACAGGCTCTGGCCCAGACGAGTATCGAACAGGAATGCTTTTTCCGAGCTGGATGCATTAGCGACCAAAGCGTTTAGAACGCTTGATAGATCATAATTTAATACCCAATATCCCGTAATGGTTTCGCCCGGAAGAAAGCTTTCAGATTCGATGCGCCGGTAGATGGAAAAGGCTCTTGTCGTATTCAGATAGGAAAGCGGAAGGGTACGCCACTGCATCAGAATATCTCTATCCATGGCTTGGCAGGTGTTGATCCATGCTACGTCGTTCAATTCCGACTTGAGAACGGCAGAGCCGTTAATAAGCACATACGGAGCGGAGGGATCGGCTAGCATCCAGTAACAGGATCGCAAGCTGGCATTGTAGGAGATTCCTTTTTTAATGTTGGTGCAAATGTTGGTTACAGCTAAGATACGGGTGGCGATGTCCGTCTCAAGAGAATCCTTTGCCGCGGTCTCGGAAAGCAAATCTGCAACGGAAATTCCGTAAAATACTGACTCCAGCTTTGCCAAATAGAGTGTATCGGGCGTCAGATAAGGATTGTTCATCAAGAGAACATCGCGCACCTGCTGCCCCCGCGTTTCAAGGATTTCCTGCCAAACGTCTGAAACGGAGGAAACGAGGCGGTTGGAGCTGCCTAAAGCTAGAAAAAACACTTCGGTAGCCAACGCTGCCAGCACCAGCGTCGTGATGAGGATTTGCCAGCGAACACTCAAGCGTTTCCTCGTTTTGGTCTGCTTTTGACGCTTTGCTCTGCGGCTCACTTATGCGCCTCCACAATACTGAAATCCCGACGGACGTCGGTGGGCGTTACGCCAAATTGATTTTTGAAGCTTCTGGAAAAGCTGACGGTATTAGTATAGCCAACCTTCTCGGCCACCTCGGTCAGGTTGAGATGACTCTCCGCTTTTAATAGCGTCAACGCTGCGTTTAGCCGCACCTCCGTGATATAGCCGAACAAATTCTGTCCGGTTTTATCCTTGAAATAGTGGGAAAGATAGGTTGTGTTCATTTGCATGAAACCAGCTAATTGCCGGAGCGTTATACTGGCATAGTATCGGCTGATATACATCCGAATTTGCTCAATCTTTACATCGGTAATACTTTGCCGAGGCTCTGCAATAGGAGAAGGCATTTCGGAAATGCTCGAAACGTCCTCGCTAGGTATGACGCTGCGTTCCTGATCTATATCCTCTCGGATTTTCTGGATGGTTTTCTGCATCTCCCGAAAGGTAACCGGTTTGATACAATAGCTGCATACGTGATATTCCAACGCCTTGCGCGCATATTCAAAGTCCTTGAAGCCGCTGATGAAGATGATTCGCTCCCGTCGATGCCGCAATTGCATTTGTCTTGCCAGCTCGATACCGTTCATGCGCGGCATTTTAATATCGCATAGAATAACCTCCACCGTATGTGTCTTGAGCCACGCAAGCGCGGATATGCCATCCTGAAAGGAATTGATCAGACAAAAACCAAACTGTTCCCATGGGAAATTCTTTGAAATACTGTTTACGGCGTCAATATCATCGTCAATGACAATCAGGCGGTACATGCAAATCATCCTTTCCTGATTTTCAAAGCCCGGAAATTTGTTACAAGGTCACTCCGGCATGCCGCAATCCGGCACGTCTAATGCAGCGCCGTGCTGCAATGCGGATTGATGCGCTATCAAACCAGGAATGGTATATCTGGCCGCTAACCATGCGTGGACTGTTGGTAAGGCGCCAGAATATGCTGCTGAACAAAAATCATCAATCAGTAGCTGGTGAGACGCCATATGACCATTTCCCAAATTCTTATAGCTTTCTGGCAGGCGCTTGCGTTCCTTCTCCTGTACGGGTGAATATGAATTGCCTTGCCATTCATGGTTCGCCACACGGAGCATGAAATCCTTTTCTGCCTTATGGGCTGTCATAGCTTCGGGATTTACATAATCGCTAACGTTTTCCAATCCAACGCCGTTAGGGGTCTTGCTGTACAGCAGATGTTGAGCGTTGTTAAATTGGTAGGAACCTTGGGTGCCATAAAAGGACTGTATGCTGGAGGAAGGCGCTTTGTAGCCGATGCGTCTGCATTCGTTGACGCGTGCCACGCCGCCGTTGGCTAGCTGCATCAGCGAGTACTCGTTGGAAAAAACATTGTCCCATTGGTTCACGCCAACTTTATAGTAAAGGTCATCCTCCTGATCCTGATAGCCAAAGCTGACAACGCGAGTTACGTATGTGTCAAGGGCATGCAGCATCATAGCCGTGGAATGGGTGGGATAGAAAAAGGGCGGTACGCCGGCGCTGGTTAAATCCGCCTTGAAATTAGCCGGGAAATGCTCGATGTCATGATAGTACTGGCTTTCGCCGTATACAAAGCGGCCGAAAGCACCCTCGGCATATTTTTCCCGGCAGAACATTGAACTGGGGAAGTAGATGCAGGTTTCACCCATCATATAGGTGAGGCCCGTTTTTTTCACAAGCTCAACGATTTCCTGACATTCTTCCACTTTGCTGGCCATGGGTACGGCAGAATAAACGTGCTTTCCGCTTAAAAGAGCGCGGCGCACGATATCCCCATGAAGATGGCGCTGGGTGAAGTTGGCAATTGCGTTGACGTCTGAACGCTCAAGAGCCTGCTCATAGGAGTCTATGGTTTCTACGTCAAACATCTTTTTGTATTCCTGTGCGCGTTCCGGCAGCAAATCGCAGACGTAGACTTTACTCACATAAGGATGAGCTTTAAACAAGGGCACGAAATTTCTTGCAAAGTCGCCGCAACCTACGACGCAGACCGTTAAACTCTTTTTCATTTTGTTCTCCTCGTTTCATAAAATGCTACCTGAGCTCAATTGCAAAATGCTTTTTCACTGTTGTACCAGCGTCTAGAATGATGATTCCGTTTCGCTCTTCAAGGGTGGCAGCCGCACCGGCGTGAACGCTTGTACAGGGTTCAAGGCAAACAAACCGCGCATTTTCATTCGGCAGCGTCCACATAGCCAGATATGGCATTTCCTCCCGCTGGATACGTACTGCATGGTCTCCTGCACGACTGCCGAATTCAATCCATGCTGACTGTATTTCCGTCATACTGCGGGTATAGTTGGAAAAAAGCTCGTGTGAGAGGGGACGGTTTTTGCCTTTCACGAAGTCCGCATCTTTCCAATTAAAAGGGTTAAAGGAACGGAGCTGTTCGTTTTTTTCAAAGCGCAGCTCGTACTCCTTAGCGGTTTCTCCCTCCAACAAAGGCCAGCGGTAAGCTGTATGGCAACCGACGCTAAAGGGCATTTTATTGGTTCCGCAGTTCTCTACGGTATAAGTCACATCCATTCTTCCTTCGCTTAGAGCATAGCTAACCCAGAAATGAAAAGAGAAGGGGTACATGGCTTGGGTACGTTCGTCTGCTGAAAGTAGAAAAACGCAGGTATGATCGTTGACATGCTCCACGGTAAAATTTCTCTCTAGGGCAAACCCATTGATTCCCATGTGATAGGCTTTACTTCCAACATAGTAGGTATCACTGAGAAATCGACCGATGATAGGAAAAAGCGTTGGAGAGGTACGAGCGTAATAAAGGGGGTCTCCATCATATAGATACTCAATGCCGTTCAGGGAAAGCCCCTTAAGCTCTGCACCAAAGGCATTGACATGTGCGGCGGTCTCACCAGCTTGCAAAATAATATCCTTCATTGATTTTCTCCTGTCAGCATTTTGATGAGTTATTATTGTCCCAAACGGTCATGCGTAACAAGCCGAAAAAGCGCTCTGTCGCTTTGATGAAATTGACATTGACAAAGATAGTATAGAGGGATACAATAATACATTCACTTTATGATTCAAAAGCATGAGATACGACAAGCTGCAGAGCATGCATACTTGACGGAATGACTAAATGGTTGCGTTCGGTCTTAACGAGAAAAAATTGTGCTTGATTTTTGCCTGTATACGTTGTATACTCCCGTCTTTGACAGCACAAGAAGCAAAAAACCGTTGCAATCCATTACATTATAACGGTTACAGCGGTTTGTTTTTCTGTTTTGAAGTTTTGTAATTTATTTTCTTCCCTTGCTTAATTTTTGAATGGTCTTCATCTTGCTTTTGGTGATAAACTGAAAATCGGTGCGAAAAGGGCT
>JAQUWD010000114.1 GCA_028693055.1 Eubacteriales bacterium
ATCACCCATTGCGGTGGCAATGGCCTAGGGGTTCCACCTGTTCCCATACCGAACACAGAAGTTAAGCCCTAGCACGTCGATGGTACTTGGCTGGTGACGGCCCGGGAGAGTAGATCGCTGCCGCATTTCATATTCCTCAGTAGCTCAATGGCAGAGCATTCGGCTGTTAACCGAAGGGTTGTAAGTTCGAGTCTTACCTGGGGAGCCATAAATCATCTATAAATGATGCAAAAGCAACCGTTTGGAATGCCAAACGGTTGCTTTTGTTTGATACGTTCAATGTTGAGCAATAAATGTGGCACCTAAATTCCCGCCCCAGATAACACATACGTGATCTTAGGATTACGAAAACCAAGCACAATAAGCTGAGGGAATGAGCAAGCGCTCATTCCCTCAGAAGTCTTTATCTGTTATGCGTTGTCTCCGGTTTCGCCTTCATCCATAGGCTCCTCTTTTGCTTCATCTGCCGAATGATCGTCGGTAGATTCCTCGCTGTCCGGAGCGGTTTGCGGGGCTTCGCTTTCCGTCGCCGTCTCGTCCGTTCCCTCGGCAGCGGATTCCTCACCCTTAGGCTGCTCGCTTTCTACCTTTGCGTAGCGCTGGGCGCGTAATACGCCAAGGCGTTCATCCAGCTCGCTTAGTTCTTTCAGCATTTGGCTTAAAGAATCCGGCAGAACCTCTCCTTTTTGCCATAGGTCATAAGCGCGAAGGGGAAAATCCGTTAATATTTCCCGGCGTTGGTTTTCTAAATTCAATTCCTGAAGCTTTTGCTGAGCGTTGCTGGCAAGGTTGGATGCGGATTGACCAATTGCTTCCATACCCTTTAAAAAAGTCAGCTTCACCTTATTTGTTACTCCGGCCATGGTCAGCGTCTCCTTTCCTGCCTTGCGTTTGTTTTCCACCCGCTCCTTTAGAAACGGACGGCCCGGCTAAGGCTTCGGCTCGTATGCTTATTATAGCATGGAAACCGAAAAATGTGCTTGATTACGCCTATTGTTTATGAAAGATTCATAATCAACCGTTCACCAATGCAAAAGTAGCGCGTCACATTCACAGGTGTAGCGGCTGGAGGGGATGGGCAGGATTTCGCCGTCCAAATTAAGCAGCATATTGGGAGAGGATAGGGCGCAGGTTTTAGCCCGATAATGGTGGGCAATCTTTTTTTTGTAAAGCGTACCCATCATCAGGGACGGCAGATAAAAAGGAATCTGCCAGCGGGGTACTGCGTCCACGGCGACCACATCCAGCAGTCCGTCGGTTACATCCGCCATCATGGCGATGGGAATGCCGCCGCCAATATAGCGTCCGTTAGCGATGGAGCAGATCATATAGCTGCCGTCAAAGGCTTGATCACCCGCTTCAAGGTGCATTTCAAAGGGGCGGAATGTTTTAATGGCGCGTAGAACGCCATATAAATAGGGCCAGATGCCCTTGCAATGCTTTTTAGCCTCTAACGCATAGGTAAGCACCAGTACGTCAAAGCCGCCGCCGCAAACGTTTAGGAAAAAGCGATCGTTCACCGTACCGGTATTTACCGGCCGCGCAGGATGAGAGAGGATAAAATCCAGCGCTTTTTTCCAGTCTCTGGGGGTTCCGACAGTCTTGATAAAATCGTTGCCGGTGCCCGCCGGAGCGATGCCGAGGGCTGTTTGGGTGTGTACCAATCCGGCGGCAGTTTCGCAGACCGTGCCGTCGCCGCCTAAGGCAATCACCGTATCCACTCCTCGTTCCGCCGCCGCCTGGGCAAGCTCCGTGGCATGGCCGGGATGCTCCGTCAGCGACACGGTAAAGGGCACGCCTTTTTCGGTTAAATAGGCAGCTGCTTCTTCTCCGATTTGCTTGGCAAGGCCGTTGCCCGCCACAGGATTCACTATCAATTCAATCATTAGCATACGCCTTTCGTGTAGGGTCAAGCCATTTTACCGCAAACCCGACAAAAAAGGAAGAGGGATTATTCACTGGCAGAAATGAGAATATGGCTTGCGCCCAACGCATCCCTCCGGACAAGCAGCTTCTGATCGATGGCGTCTTTTAGCCCGGTGACGTGGGAGATTACGCCGATGAGACGGCTGCCGCCCGCCAGATTTCGTAGCACGTCCATGGCGCGGCTTAATGCTTCTTCGTCTAAGGTACCGAAGCCTTCGTCGATGAATAGAGTATCTAACCGCACGCCTCCCTGACGAGCTTGCACTGCATCGGCGAAACCTAACGCCAGGGCAAGCGAAGCTAAAAAGGATTCACCGCCGGACAGAGTGCTCACGTCCCGGCTTTTGCCGGTGTGGCGGTCTAGCACATCAAGGAGAAGTCCGCTTTTGGCTTTTCCGGCCTCCTCCTGCTTTTGGCACAGGCTGTAGCGTCCGTCGGACATGGTGGCCAAACGGCGGTTGGCCTCTACCAGAACCCGACGGAAATAGTATTGCAGGATGTAGTTTTCAAAGGGTAGCTTTTGTGCGCCGGTAATGGAACCGCTGGCGGTGCGGTACAGATCGGCGGTCTGCTCTGCATCCTCGGCAAGCGCTTTCAGCCTTTGCGCACTGGCCTTTAGCCGAGGCAGAATCCGCTGATTTTGGGTAAGCACGGCGGAGATTCGCCGCTGCGCAGCGTCGCTGACTTTCAGCTTTTGGTCAATCTCCGCTTTTTGCTCCGTCAAAACAGTAACGTCTATGGTTTGTTTATCCGCCCATAGCTCGGTTAGGCTTTGTACGGCGGCCTCTACGCTGAGACGCTGGCGGTCATACTGGTCTATTTTAGCTTTGGAGGCTTTCATGGCGCTGTCCGGCATCACAGCTTTTTCATAGGATGCTTCGTCGCTAAACCCATGATCGCCCAAGGCGTTCTGCCATGCCTCGGCGGCTTCGGCTGCCGCGCGCTGCTGGGTTTCCAGCGCGGCTTGACCGTCCTGCCGCCTAGACTGAGCGGTGTGGAGCGCGCTT
>JAQUWD010000077.1 GCA_028693055.1 Eubacteriales bacterium
TTTGCTATGCGCATGTTTGCGGCTTTGGCGTGTTTTCAGCTGCTTTTTCGCCGCTTTGCTGTATTATTTACGATACAAATGATGCCTATAACAAGAGAGTGCCCCAAAATCATTTTGAGACACTCCCATTTTGTATAACCTATTCCTCGCTGCCATTCGCGCTTTTCCGGCATAACTCGACGCGCCGCGCTTGCATGCCTGATGAAAGCGTGATAGAATACAACGTTGTAAGCATAATAAGGGTTTGAGGCAAGAGGAGTGCGCATGAGCAACATCACCGAAATGATTACCGAGGGCAAGGGAAAACGGCTGTACGCGACGGAAAATCCCGACGAAGCGGTGGTTTATTATCGCGACGAAACCTTTGCGTTTCATGGCTTGAAGCGCGGGCGTATCATCGGCAAGGGCGAGATTAACAACATGATTTGCGAATACATGTTTACTTTGCTGAGCGAGAAAGGCGTGCCCAATCATTTTATCCGCAGAATCGACAATCGCTGCTCGCTGGTCAAGCGAGTAGAAATCATCCCCGTAACGGTAAAGGTGCGCAATATCGTGGCGGGCAGTCTAGCCGGGCGCATCGGCTACCCCGACGGTACAAGGCTTAAGAATACAGTGGTAGAATATTGCTTAAAGGATTCCGAGCTGGACGATCCGCTGGTGAATCTAACCCATATTACAGCCATGGAGTTAGCCACTGCCGAGGAAATCAGGCGTATGGAGGAAATCAGCCTGCGCGTCAATGAAATCGTGCGGGAATGCATGCGGGAGATCAATATTGAGTTGATCGATTTCAAGCTGGAATTCGGGCGTTTTCACGGCGAAATACTGCTAGCCGACGAGGTTTCTCCGGATACCTGCCGCTTTTGGGACGCAAAAACCCACGAGCCGCTGGATATCGACCGTTTCCGCCATGATCTGGGCGACGTGGAGCAGGCGTACCGCGAGGTGCTGCATCGGCTGACGGGAAACGTCCTCAAAAGCAACGAGGAAGAGAACTAACGCTCTTCCTCTCTTTTTTCACCATTCCAATACAGGAGGACGTTATGAGTAATCCAACAATCCTCAAAGTCGAAGGAGCCGAGGCGCTTGAACGCGTCGCTCCGCTTTTTCAAAGCTGCGAAGAAACCATGGTTTGGACTGCTTTGGAGGGTAATCTGGGCCAAATCTGGATTTGCCCGTCAGCGGATGGAAAGCCACCCAAGGCGGCAATTTGTAAAACCTTAGATTTTGTTTTCATCGCCGGAGACGGTGAAGGCGCGGAGGCTTCAAGGCTGCTTCAAGGCTTCAAAGCGCTGCTAAACGATGCTTACGCCATTTTAACTCCGCAAAACGAAAGCTGGAAGCAAACCATCCAAGCCATTTTCCCCGACGCGATCCCCAAGCAGCGGTACGCCATTCAAAAAAACGGGGACAACTTTGATCGGGCATGGCTTGCGGAGCTTGCAAAAAAGCTGCCGCCGGATGTAGCCCTCCATTTCATCGACGGGGCATTCTATGACCTTGCCAAGGCCGAAGGCTGGTCAAAAGACTTATGCTTTGGCACAAAGCAGGATTTTCTATCCCATGGTCTGGGCGTTGTAGCGGTGCAAAACGGTGAGCTGGTGGGCGGCGCTTCCTCTTTTATTTACTACAGCAAGGGCATCGAAATCGAGGTAGATACGCGCAAGGATAAGCGACGGCAAGGAATTGCCGCCGCCTGCTGCGCAAAGCTGATTTTGGCCTGCTTGGAGAAGGGACTATATCCCAGCTGGGACGCTGCCAATCGGGAATCGGTGCAGCTAGCCCTAAAGCTTGGCTATCAGGAAAAGGGGCCTTATTGGGTCTATGAGACAAAAGAGGAAGCGTAGCTATTCCCCCACGCTCTCCGTAGCCATGGGCCATAGCCTGATAAAGCGATTAAGCTCGTATCCATAATCCCGTACGCCCAGTTCGTCACAAATGACAAGGGGCGCGCTGGCCAAGGTTCTTCCTTCCAGCATTACCCGCGCTTCGCCGATTTCCTGCCCCTGCGGCATTCCCGCGGGCAGCGTCTCTGGCAAATCATATTCCAGCGTAGGAATTTGACCCTTCAAAACCGGCGCTCCCAGCTCCCTAGCAACGGTGACAGCCACCGTCTCTTGGGTACCGTTTTCCACAGGCAGCACTCGTACCATTTCGCCTGCCGTATAGGCGGTAAAATACTCATAGCGTTCAAAGCCCAAGTCCATGATTCGGGCGGCCTCGTTGAACCAATCGGAGCAGTTTAGCACAACGCCGATTACCTCAAGCCCCTCCCGTTGCGCGCCAAAAACCAAGCAGCGCCCCGCCGCCTTGGTATATCCAGTTTTTATACCCGTCGCTCCGCTATAATCGCTGAGCAGACGGTTTTTGTTGTTTAAAATACGATGATAACCACGTCCCTCCCAGGGAATGGAGGCCCGGCGCGTGCTGACGATTTCCCTGAACTCCTCATGGCTCATCGCTTCTCTGGCGATCAAAGCCAAATCAAGCGCCGTGGTGTGATGCCCCTGTACCGGCAGACCGTTGGGGTTGATGAACACCGTATTCTCACAGCCAAGCTCCGCCGCGCGGGCAGTCATCATCTGGCAGAAGCAATCCACCGTTCCCCCGATATGCTCCGCGATTGCCACAGCCGCGTCGTTTCCGCTTGCCAGCATCAGCCCGTAAAGCAAATCTCGCAGGCTGATTTGCTCACCCTCGGACAGATAAATACTGGTGCCCGGCACACCGTAGGCGTTGCGTCCAACGGTGACCTTATCCTCCAAGCTTCCCTTTTCCAGCGCCATGAGGGCCGTCATCACCTTCGTGGTGGAAGCCATGGGCAGCGCTTGGTTCTCATTGCAGCAGAGCAACACCATGCCGGTATTGCGTTCAATCAGCACGGCGGCTTTCGCGGAAGTATTCATTGTTGTGTTTCCGTTCTTCTGCGCCCTGGCGCTGCCGTTCAGTAAGGTGAGCACCGTGCAAAACAGCACAAGAGCCACCCGGCGCATTCCCCTCAAAGGCAGCTTTTTCATGCGTTTGCGTCGTCCTCCTCAAAGGTGAATTGCTCCGTCACCACGGCCTTCTTGCCTTGCGGTTTTTCCTCTTTATCGCTGTCTAAATCCTTTATGATTTGCGGCAGAAGCTCTACAATGCGCTCCATGGCTCCATTGGTTTGGGCGGGCAGCATCTTCACCGTGCCGTCCCCTACCACCAAAAAGCCCACGGGCTGTACCGAAACGCCCGCCCCGGTGCCGCCGGCAAAGGGAAAATTCTCCGTTGGGATGGCTCGGTTCTTACCATCCTCGGCGGCATATTCGCCGCCGCCGGCGATAAAGCCAAAGCTTACCTTGGAGATGGGAATGATGGTGGTTCCCTTACCGCCCACCACAGGCGCGCCTACCACGGTGTTCACGTCCACCATGCTGCGGATGTTCTCCATGGTGGTTTGCATCATATTGTCAATGGGATGCTGCTGCATATGCTTCCTCCTTAGACCGCCGTCCTTTTGCCCGTAGGTAAGTGCGGGCGAACAGCGCCGTCGCAGGCAATAGACTGCCCAGCCGTAGACGAATTATACCCTGTACCAGTATTTCCGTACCCTCCGCCTTAAAATCCGCCTCTAAGCGCCAGAAAAAAACATCCGGCAGCACGCCGATTCGCTTCAGCGTTCCTAGCACCGTGGTAAGCCCGCAAAAAGCAAGAGCCGTTAGGCTCGCATCGTCAAAGGAAAACCGTCCGTATAACTCTAGCTCCGTACATTTCAGCATGGAAAAGATACGCCGCAGCACCTGTCTGTTAAGCGCCGCACGCAGTAGCGCCAAATCAGCGGAAGCAAGGGTCTGCGCCACTTCCTTCTCTTGAATGGGCTGCTCGTCCCGATGATCGTCGGAGGTTCGCTTGCGCACAAAGGGCAGCCCCGCCGCCTGCATACGAAGACGATAGCCGGATTTTTTGCCCAGCCGCAGGCGAAACCGTAACGTTAGCGGCAAAATCATCACGCCATAAAGGCTGAAAAAGAAAAGATAAAAGTTCATGCAATCCTTCCCCTTCGAAAACAAGGATGCGCTGAAAACTGTCCATTCATGCGAATGTTTACGGTTTCTTCATTTTTACGCTAAACATTTTATAAAGAAATAGGTTATGATAGAAGACGACCTTACAAGGAGGTATTTTCTCATGGGTAAAACCATTGGCATTGATCTAGGAACCACAAATTCCTGCGTGGCATATATGGAAAACGGCGATCCTGTCGTTATCCCCAACGCGGAGGGCAGCCGCACCACTCCGTCCGTGGTAGCCTTTACCAAGGACGGCGAGCGCATTGTAGGCGCAGCCGCCAAACGGCAGGCCGTCACCAACGGCTCCCGCACGGTTTTTTCCATCAAGCGGGAGATGGGCACGGACAACCGTGTAAAAATCGACGGCAAGGCCTACACCCCTCAGGAAATTTCCGCTATCATCCTGCAAAAGCTGAAAAAGGACGCGGAAGCCTATTTGGGCGAGCCTGTAACCGACGCGGTTATCACCGTTCCGGCTTATTTCAGCGACGGTCAGCGGCAGGCTACCAAGGACGCAGGCAAAATCGCCGGTCTTAACGTACAACGGATTATCAACGAGCCAACGGCGGCGGCGCTGGCCTACGGCATGGACAAGGGCGGCTCTCAGCGCATTTTGGTTTACGACTTGGGCGGCGGCACCTTCGACGTATCCGTGCTGGATATCGACAGCGACGTCATCGAGGTGCTGGCTACCGCCGGTAACAACCGCTTGGGCGGCGACGATTTTGACGCATGCATCTCCAACTATTTGGTGGAGGAATTCCGTAAGCAGGAGAAAATCGACCTGACTAAGGACGCCACCGCCATGAGCCGCATCCGGGAAGCGGCGGAGAAGGCCAAGATTGAATTAAGCGCCGCCGCAACCACCACCGTCAGCCTTCCCTTCTTAGCCTCGGATAAAAACGGCGCCAAGCATATGGAAATAGCCCTGTCCAGAGCGAAATTTGACGAGCTGACCGCCCATTTGGTGGAGGCTACCATGGGCCCCGTCCATCAAGCGTTGGACGACGCGGGACTAAAGCCCGCCGATTTGTCACGGGTGCTGCTGGTTGGCGGCTCCACCCGAATCCCCGCCGTGCAAGCGGCGGTCAAGCGCATTACAGGCAAGGAGCCCAGCAAGGACATCAACCCCGACGAATGCGTAGCTATGGGCGCGTGCTTGCAGGGCGGCGTGCTGGCAGGGCAGGTCAAGGGACTGGTGCTGGTGGACGTCACCCCGCTTTCCTTGGGTATTGAGACCATGGGAGATGTGTTCTCCCGCATCATTGAGCGCAATACCACGCTGCCCGCCCAGCGCAGTCAGGTTTTTACCACCGCCGCCAACTTCCAGACCTCGGTGGATATTCATGTGTTGCAGGGAGAGCGGGAAATCGCCAGCTGCAATAAAACGCTTGGGCGCTTCCGCCTTAACGGTATCCGCAGAGCGATGCGGGGCGTGCCGCAAATCGAGGTAACCTTCTCCATAGACGCTAACGGCATTGTTAACGTTTCCGCCAAGGATTTGGGAACCGGCAAGCATCAGGAAATCACGCTGACCCAAAGCTCCAACATGTCCTCCGCCGAAATTGATCAAGCGGTACGGGACGCGGAGCGCTACGCCGCCGAGGACTCTTTGCGCAAGCAGAGCGTGGAGCTGCGCAATCAAGCCGAGCAGCTGATGTACGAAGCTAAAAACGCCCAGAAGAAGCTGAATCCTCAGGATCGGGAGCGGATTGAGGAGCTGCGCAAAAAGGTGAAAAAAGCCATGGACGATAAGAACGACGGCGAATTAAAGCGGCTCTGCGGCGAGCTGACCAACGCCTTGCAGGCGGTGGGCCGTTTTGTAGACCAAAACGGGAACGGCAGCGAGGACGGAGCCGTAGACGCTGATTTTACCGCATCCCACCATGACGACCAACCCTAACCCCCAAAGAGGTGATATCGTTTGTTCGGCTACGTGACCATTGCGGCGGATACGCTACCCAAGGAAAGTCAGGAACGCTATCGCGCCTATTACTGCGGCCTGTGCCGAACGCTCCGTCAGCGCTATGGCAATCTGGGACGGATGACGTTGAGCTATGATCTAACCTTTTTATGGATTGTCTTAAGCTCCCTGTATGAGCCGATGGAAACGGACGGGTCGGAGCGCTGTGCGCTACACCCCTTCAAGCCTCACGCCTATGTGGGAAACGAGCTGTCCGACTATTGCGCGGACATGAACGTGGCGCTTAGCTATCATAAATGCCGGGACGACTGGCAGGACGACCGCAGCGTCGCTAGCTTTTTAAGCATGAAAGCGCTGGAAAAGCCCTACCGGCAGATTCAAGCGCGCTACCCGGAAAAATGCGCCGCCATGGAGCAATGCTTGCAGCGCATCAGCCAAACCGAAAAAGCGGGCGCGCCGGAGCCTGATGTGCTAGCGAACCAGACCGCCAAAATGCTGGGCTGTCTGTACCGCTGCAGGGAGGACGAATGGGCCGATACCCTAGAACACATGGGCGAAGCGCTGGGGCGCTTTATCTATCTGATGGACGCCTATGACGACCTACCGAAGGATCAAAAGCGCGGGCGGTATAATCCGCTGACGGAAGCGGCCGAGCAGGAGGATTACGAGGATTTTTGCAAGGAAAGCCTGACCATGCTGATTGCAGAATGCACACAGGCCTTCGAGGTGCTTCCTCTTGTTCAGGATGTGGAAATTCTGCGCAATATCCTCTATGCCGGCTGCTGGAGCCGTTACCGCATAAAGCAGCAAAAGCGGGATAAGGACAAGCCCGCCGTAACCAATCCGTAATGGCATCATAAGGGAGGCTGGGGCATGAGAGACCCCTTTGAGGTATTGGGACTGTCGCCGGGTGCGTCGGATGACGAAATCAAGGCGGCATACCGCAAAATGGCGAAAAAATATCACCCCGACCTGAACGGCGGTTCCGCCGAGGCCGAGGCGAAGATGAAAGAGGTCAACGAGGCCTATAATCTTTTAATCAAGCATAAAGGACAGCAGAGCTATAGCCAGAGCGGCAATTCCGGCAACCCCTACGGCGGTTATGGCGGTTATGGCGGTTATGGCGGTTATGGCGGCAATTCTAGTGGATACGGAAATAGCGGCTATGGCGGTAATTACGGCGGATACGGAAATAGCGGCTATGGCGGTAATTCCGGTGGATACGGCGGGGGTTACGGCAGTAACGGCGGTTATGGCAGCAGCGGTTCCGGCGGATACGGCGGAAATCAAGGCGGCTTTGGCGGCTTCGGCTTCGATTTTGAGGATCTTTTTGGGGGCGGTAGCGGACGGCGCAACTATCAAACCACCGATTATACCGAAAATGATCCCCAATTGAAATCCGCCTCCAATGCGGTGTTAAGCAAGCGCTACGAGGACGCATTGGGAATTTTGCACGGCATCATGGATCATAAAGCCGCATGGCACTATTGGAGCGCGAAAGCTAACATGGGCCTTGGAAACCGTATTGCGGCGCTAAACGACGCCCGGACAGCCGTCAAGATGGCGCCGGACGAGCCAGCGTTTCGGGAGCTGCTGGCCCAGCTCAATGCCGGCGGTCAAAGCTATGGGCAGCGCAGTACCCAAGGGGGCTACGCCTCCCTGTGCATGGGCAACCCCTGTTTGGCGCTGTGCGTAGTCAACATGCTATGCAATTGCTGCTGCGGCTCCCGCGGTTATTACGGGTGCTGCTAATCACAAGGAACGGATTTGGATTGGAGGATAAACAGGATGTCTTTATGGCAACGTATTAAACAAGGCTTTCGCTCTTTTATGAGCGGACGGTATGGCGCGGACAAGCTGGGCATGGCACTGTTGTGGTCCGGCTTGGGCTTTTATCTGGTTGGTTCCATTATTGGCTCCATACAGGGTGCAGCCGTTTTGCCCTTCATGGGTTCGCTTTTCACGCTAGTAGGTTTTGCGGCTTACGTCTATGCGATTTACCGCATGTTTTCCCGCAATGTGGATAAGCGTCGGGAAGAAAACAGACGCTATGAAAATAAATTGACGCGCACCAAGACCAAGCGTAAGCAGGCCATGATGCGCCACAAAAACCGTAAGCAATATAAGTATTTCAAATGCCCCAATTGCCATTCTTGGCTGCGTCTGCCGCGGGGCACCGGCGTTGTGACGGTGACCTGCAGCAAATGCCATAACAGCTTTACGCAAAAGGGATGAACAGCGCTAGATGGGTATTACCTCGCACCAATCAAAATCCGCGTGTAAGCGGCTGCCCGTCAAATCCTGACAGCATAACCCTACCATAGTGCCCGTAAACCAACCCTCCGTGCAAGCCTCGTCGGATAAGAAGGTCGCGTCAACCTCCGATCCGACGGGGCTTTTTTGTGCGCCATCCACCGAATAGAAGAACTGCGCCCTCATGTCAGTCAATGTAAAGCCCAACTGTATGGGTTGACCTTCCGCAATCGGAATATAGCCGCCGAGGGTGGTATAACGCTTGTTTTCGGCCTTCAGCAACGTAACCACCTTGCCCAGCTCCTCGTCATAGGTGACATGGAGATACAAGTAATTATCATGATCATACCATAGAATCAGCCCAGCCATTTGCTTAAAGCAGCGGGGTTCAAAGACGACCCGTGTTTCCGCAGAGGCGTTCATTTCCGTCAGCCGTTGGGCTATCAGGCTTTGGGTGAAGCGGGAGCCTAAACCGTCTTGACCGTAAAGCCGAAGCCAGCCCGGACGCTCGGCAAGGGTAAGGCAATTAGGCCCCAAGGGTACGCGCAAGCTCTGCCAGCAGACGTCCAACGCAGTTCGATCAAACTCATCCCGGGCTGGAGTCTCCGGCCACGGGCAGGCGGGAAGCTCGGGTACGGAAACCCATTCGTCTGGCAAGGTGGTACCGTTCGCCAGCACCGGCCATCCATCCGCTGTCCATACCATTTTTTGCAGCGCCGTTTCCCTGCCTAGCGGATAGCGCCGCTCTCCCGCAAAGCGGGGCGCGTCAGATGGATTGCGCCCCTTGCTGGGTCTGCCGCAGAGATGAACGGCATACCATTCGCCCCCTTGGGTTTCCACCAAATCCGCGTGTCCGCATTTTTGCAGCGGGAAATCCGGGTGATGTCGGGTAGTCAGCACGCTCCACGCTTCACTCTCGATGGTACGCAGCGCGTTTTCCGGCTGATACATTTCATAAGGCCCCCAAACGTCCCGACTGCGCATCACGGTTTGCCCGTGACCCTCGCCGGTGCCGGTGTCGGCGGCGAATAGATAATACCAACCGTTGCGCTTGAAAAGATGGGGGCCTTCTAAGAAAATGGGGCTGGCGGCATAGATTTCACGAGCGGAGCCGACCATGCGCCTCGTATTTCCGTCGTACTCCTGCAAAATCAGCCGTCCTGCGTATTTCTTAGGCACGCGATGATCCGTGACCATGGATACCACATACTTCCGACCGTCCGTATCATGAAAAAGCGACGGGTCAAAGCCGTAATCATTCAGGCGTACAGGCTCAGACCATGGGCCTAGAATATCAGGCGCCGTAATCAGATAATTATGAGTATCATACATATTGCAGTAAAAGGCGGTTACCACCGTATACACCAGATAAAACAAACCGTCCGCAAAGGTCAGGCAGGGCGCCCATACGCCCTGCGACGCTCCCACGCCTCGCAAATCCACCAAGGATACCCGGTCCAACGGGTGCGTCAGCAGCCGCCAGTGGGCTAAGTCCTTGGAATGATGGATTTGTACGCCGGGGAACCATTCGAAGGTGGAGGTGGCGACGTAATAATCTTCCCCCACCCGCACAATGGAGGGGTCGGGGTTAAAGCCGCGCAGAATGGGGTTTTGAATTTTCACGGTATTCCCTCCTTACCATTGCAGCCGCTTCTCGCCCAGCAGCCGCGCCACCCCTTCAATAAAATAGAAATCCCCGTAATTCATGGCGATGTGGTGATCATTGGAATGGTATGCTCCCGTGCAGTGGGTCAAAATAGCCGGATTATCCAGCGACCAGTCGGCGTGGGCTTCCTCCGCCGCCTTTAGCAGCCGGAACGCCCCCTCCCGATATTTTTCCCCTTTCGTACCCAGCACGTCGGCTAAGCTGAGCATGCCGCAGGCGGCAATTCCAGCGGCACAGTCGTCCTTTAGTATCGGCTCGCTGGGTTGGCAGAAATCGCAATTGGGCAGCCAATCGGCTTGCACTTGTTCGATAAAATGATCCGCCGAACGTAAGCTTGCCCGTAAATAGCGCTCCGCGCCCGTGTGGCAATAGCTGATGGCAAAGCCATACAGCGCCCACGCCTGTCCCCGGCTCCATTGAGAACCGACGGCAACCCCCTGCCCAGCGGGCTTTTCCAGCACCGCTCCCGTTTCCGGATCAAAGCAGACAATATGCTCGTTGGAGCCGTCCGGGCGAAAGAAGTGAGTCAGCACCGTATCAGCGTGGCTCATGGCAATCAGGCGGTAGCGGGGATCGCCGGTTTGCTCGCTAGCCCAGTAGAGCAGCGAAAGGTTCATCATACAATCGATAATCGCCCAGCCCACGCATTCGCCGTTCCACGCGCGGATGAAGCCGTTGGGGTTGTAACGCCCAGCCAGCAGCTGGGCGGCAAACAGCGCCCGTTTCTTGCTTTTCTCATCCCCGGTCAGCTCGTGGTGAAAGCCGGAGGAAATACGCCACATAAAGCCTACGTCATGATGCAGATGCTCCAAATCCTGAAAAGCGCCGTCCAGCATATTTTCCGCGCGGCTTGCTTCCTCCAGATAGAGACTCTGGCCGGTCACTGCATACATCATCAGCATTTCGGCGGGCCAAAAGCCGTTCGTCCACCAGCACAGCCCGTCAAAGGGGCCGGGAGCCCATTGCCCGTCCTTCACCGTATAGGGTAAAAAGGAAAGACCTTGCGCTTTTTGGACAGCCGCGGGCATTTTTTCTTCCAGCTTCTTTACGATTTTTTCAGCCCATGTCCGCGCCATTTCTTCGTTAAACGCCATCTGAATCCCCTCCTCAGCCCTTGGCCGCGCCTGCGGTAATCCCTTTGACAAAGTAGCTTTGCAGGCAGAAGAAAATGATTAAAATAGGCACAATGCCGCATACCACGCCGGAAAACACGATGTCCCACCGGGAGGAAAGCTCGCCCGCAAAACGGTAGATTTCCACGTTGATGGTTTTCGCGCCGGAGGAGGGCAGCACCAAGGACGGCATCAGGTAGTCGTTCCAGATGCCCAGCCCATTTAGGATGATCATGGATGCGGTGCAGGGCTTCAACAGCGGAAAAACGATCTGCCAGAAGGTGCGCAGGTTGGAGCAGCCGTCGATTTGCGCCGCCTCCTCGATTTCTACCGGTACGCCGGAGATAAACGAGGTGAACAATAGCGTTCCAAAGCCGGTAGCGCCGGAGAGGTAGATCACGATAGGACCGGCTAGCGATCCAAACAAGCCGATGGTGTTCAGCTGCTTAAACAGCGAAATCATATAGGCCTGAAAGGGAATCATCATTCCCGCCAAAAAGAAGGTATAAATCGCCGAGGAGAGCTTGCCCTTGGTACGGGCGATGCCATACGCGCCCATAGGCACCACGCATACGATCAGCGCCTCGCTAACCACCGTCAGGAAAACGCTGTTAAAAAACGCCTTGGGAAAATCGGTCTTGGCAAAGAGGTATTCAAAGCCACCGATGTAAAAGCTTGAAGGAAGCGCAATGGGATCCCGCAAGATCTCGCCGTTAGATTTAAACGCGGACATAAAGCTGATAATCAGCGGAAAGACGTACAAAAGAGACAGAACCACCATGAAAACAAACAGCGGTGTTCCCTTGAAGCGATGGTTCCTTTTGAGAATCGGAGTGGTTTTGATACTCGCGTCCATTACAGCCGCACCTCCCGCTTGCGCAAAATCGTTGATTGTAAGCCGCCCAGCACAAGGATAATCAAGAACAGGATCACAGCCATCGCCGTACCGTAGCCCTGCCGCATCTCGCCAAAGGCGACCTTGTATACCATGTAGGTAATGGTTTCAGTGGAGAAGCCCGGCCCGCCGTCGGTTAAAATGGCGATTTCATCGAATATTTTCAAGCCGTTGATCAACGCCAGCGTTAGATTAATGGTAAACGATCCGGCTAGCATAGGCAGCGTAATGTGCCGGAAGGTCTGTCGGCTGTTGGCTCCGTCGATAGAGGCGGCCTCCATCAGGTCAGCGGATATCCCCTGCAGGGCGGCAAGGTAGATGATCATATAATAGCCCACCTGTTTCCAGAGTAGGACGAAGATAATGGATAAAAGGGCGTTTGGCATCACATCGATAAACTTAGCGGATTCCATGCCCAGCGCGTTTAGCACAAAGTTCAGCACGCCAAAGGAATAGTTAAACATAATCCGCCAGATAAAGCCCGCAATAATGCCGGAAATAAGCACCGGCAGATAAAAGGCGCTGCGAAACACATTCTTAATCCAGCGCACCCGGTCTACGGCGATGGCTAGTGCCAGCGCCAGCAGATTGACGAATACGGTAAAGCTTGCCGCGATGATCAGCGTATTCACCGTAGCTGAGCCAAAGCGCGCGGACTGGAAGATGTTCACGTAGTTATCAAAACCGATAAAGCGCATGCTTGCCTCCGTAACGCCGTCATAGGAGGTAAAGCCCAGATAAACGCTGGAAATAGCCGGAAGGATGACGAAGAAGGAATACATGCACAGCGCCGGCAATACAAACCACATCAGGCTCTTACGCAGACTGCCCTTGGTTTGGGGCAGCAGCTGAACGCCCAGCAGCAAAAGAAGAGCCGCCATGCCCGCCCACGCCCATCCGCTTACGGTAAACACAGGTACGTGATCGCCCTGATACAGCTTAGCCGTTACTTTTTGGAGCGCCTCGTCCGTTACGGAGGCAGCGGCGTTCAAACGTTCCGCAAAGCCATGAAAGCCTATCATCCCAACGATCACGCTTAGGATCCCCGCTGCGCATAACGTCACGATCAAAGGCGTACGCCATTTGCCCCACTGAACGCCAAGATTTTCTAGAAAAACCAGCACAAACAGCATCGCCGCACCTATAAACCCGGCAAGGGTCGCCCAGCCCGTCATCACCAGCTGGTTTGCATCCGCAACGATGGTGGTGGTTACCTCTTGGGGCAGCTTAGCCTTGCGAACGATGCTGCTCAAGCCGCTTTGGATATCTGTAGCAATGGAAAGCATGGTGATGCCATTGCCGTTGGAATCGTTTTTCAACGATACGTTCTTCCAAGCCGATATCTGAAACATCGGCATTAGAAAGCAAATCAAAGCCAGCAGGGCGAATGCAACCTGTAGGATATACTTCGTTTGGGGCTTTTC
>JAQUWD010000115.1 GCA_028693055.1 Eubacteriales bacterium
ATCACCCTCACGTTATTATATCACATAACGACACATTACGACAATATGTATTTCAAATTTTCTCAAAAAAATAAAGCCATTATTGACTTTGATGGTTTTTATTGGCTATTAAGTGTTAAACGCCCGCGTCTCGTATCGCACACCATCCATTTTGACAAAGCCATTCGGATATGATATACTTCCTATAGAACCATAGTTGGTTGCATCTGAGGGCAATTGGAGCCCAAGGCCCTGTAACCAGCTGTTGGTTCTCTTTTTGTCTGGATCAAGATACAGAATTTCACTGTTTTTTACCTGTATATCCAACCTACTATCTTTGCCATAAGCATTTTTCACCAGCTGCATATCCAAGATTTGTCCGCCCTTCTGACGCTCGCGCAGCTCAAGCACCGCAATGACAGGCACTCCGTTTTCATCTTCAACATTTCCGTACATTACCACCCGTGACGCTTGATGGTTGTTCTTGTCACCCAACTGTGAGGATTTCATAACAATAATTGGGTTTTCCATCATCTGAGGTATCTGCTTCATGATTTCATCCGTCATACCATCATGACGCAGTGCATGATTGATGTCCGCACTATGCATTACCACTGTTTGATTTTTGGCTCCCAAATCAACAAGCGTCTGCGGCGTGGTTCCCACATTGATTGTCTTTTCTTGTGTTTTATCCTTTGCCCAAGCGTCATAATCTGTAGCGAAGCTCTCTTTAACAGACATTTTGACGCCGCCTGTATTTTTGACAGTTTCAGAAACCAAGCGTTTCTCCTCCAGCCCATCAAGCAGCGCTCTTTCGATCTTGCGCAGGCTATCCAAATCGTTTTCCAGCACCGCCATCTGTTTCCAGCTGCCGCGCTGCTTCAGCTTTGCAAGCTGCTCATCGAAGAAGTCCGCAATTTCGCCTATCTTCTCCATGATCTTTTGCAGCAGTGTCTTATCCTCGCTGACCACCTTCTGCACGGTTTCCGGGTTGGTCAAGATCACCGGGGTCGTGTTGGCCACCAGCTCTTCCATGGCCGTGTCCGCGTCATATCCCAGCTTTTTCAGCTCGTTCAGCCGCGCGTCCACATCCTCTCCGTTTGCTAGCAGCGCATCCGTCACCGTGTCCCTAAGCAGCTCGTAGGCCTCCGGGTTTCCATCCCGCAGGCTATGCACCGCCTCGTGCATTCCCACGTAAACATACGCACCGTCCACCGCGTCTAGCGCGATATCGATGGTTCCCGTTTTGGGGTCATATCGCCCGTTGGCATATCGGCCTTGGCCGTTCGCGTCCTTCCCGGCTTTGATGCTGTCCACGAATCGGATGCTCAGGCCGTACTTTTTCCCAAACGCGTCCAGCACCCGCTCACTCTGGCGCAGGCTCTGCCGCTTGTATGTGCTTAGGTGCTCAAAGGCCGCTTGGGAGTATTTTTCTGTTACGCCGTTGCTTTTTTGCATGTTTTTGGGTATACTAGTATTGTCATCGGATGATCTGGAACCCAAGCTTTGTCTTGGTAATCCGGCGTGTACGTCCGATGGCTTTTTTATTTGGGTTATATCATGCAATATTTTAAAGCCATCTCCGTTTAACACAGCCACTTTTCCCGTATAAAGGTCTCCGTTTATACGGAATGTCGTTTCGTAGTAATCCCACCCATTAACCGCCTCTGGATGGTGTCCATCATCTGATTTGTGTTCCAGAAAGCGGCTGACTGTAAGCAGATTTTCAAGTTCTGTAGCAGCTTTCCCCTTTGTAATTTTTATTTCGTCGGTTAACCTACTGTTCGCTGGTCTTGAGTACTCCTTTGCCGTTCTTCCGCTTACATAAGCGTTTACCTCTCCCTTTCCAATGGACTTGCCTTTGAAGTGCTCGATGATATACTCTTTTGCCTTTTTCATCGTTTCATTCGGCGTTAATCCTCCAAACAAATCCTGATCAGTATCGACCTCCACAAATTTTTCGCCGTGTTCTTCCTTGATTGAAAAAACGGGTTTTTGTTTTGCAGCCGCCCTGTCTCCTGCCGCCCACGCGTCCGTTCGCGCCGATTCGGTCATGTAGCGCTGCGCTGTCTCGCTATTAAGCGCCGCCTGCTGGTAGCCAATCCCCACCTTGGCGCGGGCATACACGCCGCCATAGGCGTTTACATACTGCGCCGTGGTGGCTTTGCTCGCGTCATAGCCGCTTATCATGCTTTCCACGCCCAGCGCGTCCAGCTGTCCCGCCTCCTCGG
This sequence comes from Eubacteriales bacterium, assembly GCA_028693055.1. Lineage (GTDB taxonomy): Bacteria > Bacillota > Clostridia > Christensenellales > Aristaeellaceae > Limiplasma. Next base: position 2,211 of record JAQUWD010000115.1, read on the forward strand.
AGCTTAACAGCGCGTCCATCTCCGTGCCGGTATGCACGTCCTTGGCGCGTACCGTCCCGCCGTCGTCGGTCGCCAAATAGACGGTTCCGTCCTTCACCGCCGCGATACCGCTGAGGGTGATATCCGCGCTTCCGCTGCCCGTATTAAGCCGCGCCGCTTTCCCGGCAAGCACGCTGTCATGCCCACCCGTTGCCTCCTGCCGCGCCCTCGTATCGCCGTCCTGATTCGCCGGCTCAACAATCTTCCACTGGCTTTCCTCAACCTTCGAGGGTGTTTGCGCATTCGGCGCCTGCGTATCAGCAAGCGGCTTTTCCGTATTTAGCGAAGCCGTTTTCGTATCAAACGACGGGTTTTGTGTGTTAAGCGATGGCATTTGCGTTTCAATAACCGTCTTTTCCGTATTTGGTGAAGCCGTCTGCCCGCCGTTTTCCCCGGTTAGGCTTTCTAGCGGCCCAATCCCCTTCGGGTTTTGGGCTTCGCCATTCGCCGCCATTGGCGGCTCGGTGGCTCGGTTCGCTTCGCTCACCCTTTCTAGCGGCCCAATCCCCTTCGGGTTTTGGGCTTCGCCATTCGCCGCCATTGGCGGCTCGGTGGCTCGGTTCGCTTCGCTCACCCTTTCTAGCATCTTATTCCCGCGATAGCTCCGCATGCTGCCCACCAA
>JAQUWD010000078.1 GCA_028693055.1 Eubacteriales bacterium
TTCCGTTTCAAGAGGTAACATTAGCTGTTGATGTTCCCATCCTCTTTGAGTATAATACTCTTGCTGTAGTTGTTTCATTGCAATTCAATTATACAGCAAACAAGCGCTTCGGTACACCCTTTCGGGCAGCCGTGGCGCTTGTTTTTATGGGGTCTCGGGAAGTTTAGGGATTCAATGGGGCCGTCTTTACTGGTTAATTTCTTCTAACCGTTTTGAGACAGCCCCTTTTTATGTCTTGCGGTTTCCCGCTGGACACCATCATTTGAGCTCGGTAGCTCGGTTGAGATCGAAGAGAATGGCATTTTCGGACTTCACGAAACTACCGTCAACACGATATGCCTTACTTTTCAGATCCCAGCCCATAATGTCTTGGAGCGTGTTAAGCAAGTCTTTACCATTCCATCTCACGGAAATGACGCCAGATTTTTTCTCTTTGAAGAATGGCGCTGCGTTTTTTGCTTGTTCATCACAGGCTTGCAAAGCAATTTGCTTTTCCTCATCGTTGATCAGCAGCAGTACATGTCGTGCATAATCGAGTTTGAGCACGACCGACTTATTGAAAGTAACGCCATTAGCTGTAATGGAAACGTACGGAACGCCTTCCTCAAAGCTAAACGATTTAAACCCATCGAGCAGTCCCATTTTGTCACCTCCTCGCTCCCTTACAGTATATATCGTACGTTTTTAAATGTTGATCGTGAATTCCTTGTAATCGTCTCAATTCTGCACGGACTTTTTTCGCAATGTGCTTTGTGAAATTGCCCATTCGTCGTTTTGATATGTAGTATCTTTCTTTGAACGAAAGTTCGGATGCCAACACATTGTTTGTTTGCGCTTGGACTTCTCGTCTTTGCTTCGTCACGTGTTTTTGATAATCCTCGAGACCATCTTGCATCACCGGCTGCGCATGTGACAGCTGCTCGCTCCAGATCAGACACTCCATTTGTGCGTGTTGCTTCAGCGTCGTTTCAAACGATTGCTCCACAGCATCGCAGATGATGCTTGCCATCAGCCCATCAGCCCATCCGACCATTTCAGTTCTACGCAACCAGAACCCATATTGAATTCACACGACATTGGCTTTTCATTCTCCGTCACTCCATAGTAAATAATGACAACATAATCGTTTACCCACCTCGGATGTCATACTTTACAATGCGATTTGCGCCTTGACAAGTAACGTATTTTGCGTTACAATAACTTTGAGGAGATGATTGCATGGAAAAGACAACGACGCTCAACCTCCGTGTAAACCCTACGATCAAGCAAAACGCAGAAGCAGTTCTCAAGCAGCTGGGCATTCCGATGGCCACCGCTGTCGATATGTTTCTCCGACAAGTCAGCCTGACAGGCAGTATTCCGTTTTCGCTATCGTTGCCGAAAGCCCCTGTTTCGATCAACACTGATGATATGACCACGCAGGAACTTCGTAGTGCATTGCAGGCGGGCTATCAGGACATGCAGGCAGGGAGAGTGCAAGACGCAAGTAGTGCTTTTGCCGCCTTTAGAGAGAGCCATAAATGAAACAATATCAACTAAAGATTACTGACAAAGCACTTTCGGATATGGCAGCAATCTATGACTACATTGCCGAGCAGCTTCAAGCACCAGGCACGGCGATGCAGCAATATAACCGCATCGCCGAAGCTATTGAAACGCTAAATGCTTTTCCAGAGCGCTGTTCGTTGCTTCCTTCACAGCCAGAACAGAGCCTAGGAATGAGACAGTTGCCTGTTGACCATTACGTTGCAGTCTTTGTGGTTGAGGAAGCGACAGTAACCGTGTTGCGTGTACTGTACAGTGCTTCTGACATCAACCATCGTCTGCGCACGGAGATGTAAAATCATTCCGTGATACTGGAATGATACTAAAATCTGTGCTACGATGAAGATGGCTCCTTGATTTAGCGGAACAACTGGATTTAAAAACAAATATGCCAAACAAATATATTTAGTATTTGTCATAACTTGCCGAGTGGGAGTAAGCAAACCCCCGAAGAACCCCTTGATTTTGCTTGATCTGCGGAGCTTTGCGATCGCATTTGATAACAATTTGATAACGTAAAGAAATGGCCTTGCTGATTCCTAATCAGAGTCGGCGGGGCTGTTTTTGTGCTGCAATTTTCATTTGCTGTAGTAGCGAATACGTTGGTGCTATATCATTGACCTCCGCTTTATTACCACAGCCAAGTATAGCAGGCAAGTCTCATTGGTCAATAAAAATTGAGTCATTCTGTTCATGGTAGTTGAAGTACACCAACTTATTTCGTATAACGCAGAAGACTGAAACAAAAAAGATTTAATATCAAACAAAGGAGGGATTCCATGAAAGGAAAGAGGTTACTGAGGGTTCAGGAGGCAGACTAACATCGTTCTGCGACAGAATAGAAAATGCTGGCATTCAGCCGATGGAGAATGCCGTTTTCGTCAGGCTCGAGCCCTTCGCATTTGTCTGCGACTCAGACAAGGTGATGGGCGTGGATGCGTGACCGACGGAATCGGACGTTCTGACGACGATAGACGCTCGTCTGACGCTCTACAGACTGTGGAGCGACCCAACAATCGAAAACATTGATCTGTTTCAGATGGACGATTCGGGGGAGATCCACAGCGAATACAGCATGCACATTGTGGACAAGCAGGGAAAGGCCGTGACTTGCGATATCGCTTCAGTGCTGATTGCTTTGGGTACGCTGGCCAAGTGTCCGTTTGATGATATCGCTGATCATCCCGATGAAAGCGCTATCCGGACCGCGTGGGACAGCGGTTATCTGATGGACTTGCCAGTAATCCCGCGTTCCAGCCTGATCAGACGGCTTCCCATGCGGACATGGAAAGTAGCCCGCTGCGCTATGATAACCTGCTTCCCCTTGCGGAAGCGTTCGATGAGGAGAATCCCGAAGCCGACGACACAGCGGATGCATTCGCTGCCTATCACGCAAAGAGCGGTGCGGGCATTCGGGACAGGCTTTGGTGGTATCAGCTATCCACCGAAACGCTGAAGCGTTCGTATGCGAACGAATGAACTAGCGGCACGCTCGAAGGAAGTGCGCTCATGGACCCGATGCTCCGGGTGCAGCAGAAGATGGGCATGGTCTTTCATGGCTTCAACCCGTTTGCCTATCTGCGAGGAAGGGAGACCCGCCCAGCTTTTCGATCACGCACAAAAGGAAAAGACCCGCAATTTCGTAAAGAAGGTGCGCGCCTATGAATAAGGAACTGATGCCTTGGCATGCGAGTTTTGGCTGTAGAAAAGCGCGAATGATTTCACTGTGGTTTGTGGGTGTTGCAGGCCGTTCTTACCGTTTGAATGCTGGTAGCTAGAGCGTGGTCTGCGTTGCTTCGCTCGGCTCGTTTCCTTCTTTGTTTCTACAACTGCGAAACGAATTCCATAGACTGCATCCTCACACAACGCGTTTTTTAGAATACCTTGACTGCAGGGAGCATCTATCTGCTCTGATTTCAGCGAGGAAGGTGTATGGCAATGATTTGTAAAAAAACGATGGCGCAGCTAGCGCCGGGGCAGACAGCTTGCGTGTCCTGCCTGCATAGCAAGGGACCGCTGCGCAGACGTTTGCTGGATATCGGCTTGATGGAGGGAACCGTGGTGGAATGTGTGGGTTGTAGTCCCTGCGGCGACCCCAAGGCGTATTTAATTCGAGATGCGGTAATTGCATTGCGGAAAGAGGACTGTGGTGAAATTGCCGTCCGATGATAGAAAGGAGGAAAGCGAATGGGATTGACCACAGGCTCCACCGGGCGCAGGGCAGTTGATGAGGGCCTTGCGATCAAGCGGCAATCGCCGAAAGAAAAAGTAATTGCGATTGCGGGAAATCCAAACGTTGGTAAAAGTACGGTTTTTAACGGCTTGACGGGACTGAACCAGCATACGGGGAATTGGCCGGGAAAAACGGTTGCTAATGCCCAAGGCCGATGTCAGAGCGGACTACATCAGTATGTGCTGGTGGATATTCCCGGCGCGTATTCTCTGATGGCTCATTCGGCGGAGGAAGAGGTAGCGCGTAATTTCATTTGCTTTGGCGCTCATGACGGCGTTGTGGTTGTGTGCGATGCGAGCTGCTTGGAGCGAAACCTAAATTTGGTGCTGCAAACCATGGAGATTTCCGGCAATGTGATCGTCTGTGTGAACCTGATGGACGAAGCGCGTCGAAAAGGGATTAACGTTGATTTACAGGGCCTTTCTCGCCGCCTTGGCGTACCTGTCGTGGGTACAATCGCCCGGAAAAAGAAAACGCTTTCAGTGCTGCTCACGGCTCTGGACGGCTTGATGACCAGCAAAGTACAACACTGCCGGACGATTCCCTATCCGAAGGCCATTGAGGAGGCTATTGCGGTTCTTACACCGGCAATCGCTCCCATAGCGGGGGAGGAACGGGCACGCTGGCTAAGCCTAAAGCTTTTGGATGGAGACGAGCTGCTTTTGAAGGAGATTGACGCGCGCTACACTGTTTTTCATAACAAAACGGTGCGTGCCGCGCTGATACAGGCGCGGGAAATCCTTCAAAAGAACGAATTGGACGGCGAACACTTCAAGGACGCGGTGGTGTCCTCTATTTTGAAAGAAGCAGAGTCCATTTGCTGTGAAACGGTAGCAAAGGAAGGCAAGGGCTACAGTGAAATGGACCGTCGACTGGATCGAATGCTGACGGGCAAGCTGGTGGGATATCCAGTTATGTTTCTATTGCTCTGTTTTGTTTTTTGGCTGACCATTGTTGGTGCAAACGTCCCCTCTCAATGGCTGGCAGAAAAGCTGGGCGTGGTGCAGGGATGGTTGAGCGCGGCTGTACTTGCTTTGGGCGCGCCTCGATGGCTCCACGACATGCTGGTGCTAGGGGTCTATCAGGTGCTTGCGTGGGTTGTTTCCGTGATGCTCCCGCCCATGGCGATCTTTTTTCCATTGTTTACTCTATTAGAGGATGCGGGCTATTTACCCCGGGTAGCGTATAATCTGGATCGTCCCTTTAAACGCTGCGGAGCGTGCGGCAAGCAGGCGTTGTGCTGATGTATGGGCTTTGGCTGCAACGCTGCCGGCGTGGTGGGCTGTCGCATTATCGATTCGCCTCGGGAACGGTTGATTGCTATTTTGACAAATAATTTTGTGCCTTGCAACGGGAGATTTCCTACCTTAATCGCCATCTTGACCATGTTCTTTCTGGTGGAGGGAGCGGGGTCGTCTCTCTTATCGTCGGTGCTGCTGACGGCGGCCATCGGTCTGGGTATTGCCATGACCTTTTTCGCATCGTGGCTTTTATCCAAAACCGTGCTAAAGGGAGTGCCATCCTCCTTTGCACTGGAGCTGCCTTCCTACCGGCGGCCGCAAATCGGCAAGGTATTGGTTCGCTCCGTGATGGACCGTACGTTATTCGTGCTGGGCCGCGCTGTGGCTGTGGCTGCGCCTGCCGGATTGCTGATTTGGGTAATGGCAAACGTACAGGTGGATGGCATGAGCCTATTAAACCATGCCTCTGGGTTTCTGGATCCCTTCGCCCGGTTTGTGGGCATGGACGGCGTAATTCTACTAGCCTTTATTTTAGGCTTTCCCGCCAATGAAATTGTGATTCCCAACATTATTATGACCTATCTGGCTCAGGGCACGTTGGTGGAAATGGAAAGTCTGGCGGAAATGAAAACCCTTTTTGTGGATCATGGCTGGACATGGTTGACCGCCTTATGCACAATGCTTTTCTCCTTGATGCATTGGCCGTGCTCTACCACCATGTTGACGATTTACAAGGAAACGGGTAGTAAGCGCTGGTCGGCGCTGGCTTTTATGCTTCCAACCCTATGCGGATTGCTTGCCTGTGCGTTGGCGGCGAATATGGCGAGGCTGCTGGGTCTTGTATAACAGGTCTTGGCTTTCTGGTCAACGAAATATCACCCCCTCGTTGCGTGCTGCTCTGCATGCTGCGAGGGGGATCAAGCGTAAGCTAGGCTTGTAGGTACTTTGCTAAGAAGGCATAGGTGAACTCGATATTCTCCTCTGTCATGAATTGCGCGGAGCAATGGGTAGCGCCGTCCAGCAGACGAAGGTTGATCTCTGTTGGTGGAAGCGCCGTCAGTAGGTATTCCGATAGAATGACGGATTGTTGATAGGGAATGTTTTCATCCTTGGTTCCATGCTCAATGAGGAAGGGCGGGCAGCCGTCAATGGTTAAATAGGTCTGGGGATTGCTTTCCTTTGCCAGCCAAGGCACTGTCTGAATGGGCGCGCCAAGATATTGGGATTCAAAGGAATCAGCGCTGTTATGATTTTGACCATCCAATCCGTTGATCGTATATTGATCGTCCATGGTTAAAAAGTCAATGGGTCCGCAAAAGTCCACCGCCGCCGATAGCTGTGAGGAAACGTTGGCGTTTCCAAGCAAGGGGTTAGTAAAGACGGTCATACGTCCGGTGATGGCAGCCAATGCGGATAGATTGCCACCGGCAGACTGCCCCCATGTGGCAAAACGCTGCGGGTCTAATGAGTATTTAGAGGCATTGGCACGCAAAAAGCGAATGGCGGCTTTTGTATCCTCGATAGCGGCGGGAAATTTGGCTTCGCCGCTTAGTCGATAATTGATGGACGCGATTGCGAAGCCTTTCGCAAGACCGGGCTTAAGAATATCGTCCAGCCCCATATACTTATTGCCAAAGGCAAAGCCGCCGCCATGGATGTTGATGACCAGCGGGAAGGGGCCCACGCCTGTATTGGGAAGGAAAAGCGCCAGCGTTTGGGTTTCGCTGATACTTGCATAGGGGATATCCAGCCAGAAACGCTGTAAGCCGGTTGTGTCTACAGTGTCCGACATTGGAGGGAGTAACGGCATGGGATCGGCTGCAACGGTTTTTGATTTGGAAAAGACGTCGCCCTTTGGCAGGGTCAGGCTCCGAAAACGAATTTGACTCACTTTTCTTACCACCTTTACAAACAGTATAGTCGTATTGATCGCCTATCCCATAAAAACGGTTGCATCATGCCGCGTACGTCCGCGGTAGGGATAGTCTTTCATAGCAGTCTATGTGAGAACTTTACTCATTACTATTTCCCTTCGGTAATCCAGTGCTGTAAAATGTTCTTTTTTATGCTATACTGAAACACACCCAAAGGGGGACTGAAGAACCGTCGGGGAATGAAACGCTTGTGATCGTCGCCGTTTGCTTTCTCCATGCTAAGGAGGCACGAAAAAATGAAATGGAAGCGCAGTCTGTTGCTTTTGTGGCTTGCGGCATGCGTTGGACTATTCAGCGCGTGCGGTACACAAAAAGCAGCCGATACGGAAAATACAGCCAAGCTGCTGGGCTTTTCACAGCTTGGCTCGGAAAGCTCGTGGCGGTTGGGCAATACGGAAAGCATCACCCGCGCGGCGGAGAGCCACGGGATTTCCTTGATGCTGAAAAATGCCAATCAACGTCAGGAAAACCAGATTGACGCGATCCGTTCCTTTATTGCCTATCAGGTAGATGTGATCAGCTTTTCACCTATTGTAGAGGATGGGTGGGATAATGTGCTGACCGAAGCGAAGAATGCGGGTATCCCGGTGATTTTAGTTGATCGCCTGATTCACACCGAGGATGATAGTCTGTACGACGCTTATGTGGGCGCGGACTTTTATCAAGAGGGTGTGAGGGCCGGGGAATACTTGGTTCAAAAGGCGGAACGCATGAAGGCGGACAAGCTTTGCATTGTGGAAATTGCAGGCACGCAGGATTCCACGCCCGGTTTGCAGCGCTATCAGGGCTTCCATGACGTAGTGGATCAAGACAGCCGCTTAATTACGCTGGAAACGGTCTCTGGCGATTTTTTACGCTCCAAGGGCAAGGAATGCATGCGTTCTTTGCTTGAGAAGTATGGCGATCAAATCGACGTGCTTTATTCCCATAACGACGGCATGACCCTTGGCGCGATTGACGTGCTTGAAGAGCAGGGGCTGGTACCCGGTAAGGATATCATTATTGTCACCGTGGATGGGGAGCAGGAGGCTATCGACGGGCTGAAGGCTGGCAAGATCAACTGCGTTGTAGAATGCACCCCCATGCTGGGCGATTTGGTGATGGAGCTGGCTGAAAAGCTGATGGCGGGAGAGGCGGTGCCGAAGGTGACCCATCCCGAGGAGCAGGTTTTTACAGAATTTGACGACCTGAGCGACCTTGCTCCCCGAGGGTACTAAAGTGAAGAAAAACATGCACAGCATCGCCCGCGAGGTGAACCGTTCCAGCCAGCTGATGACGTGGACGCTCCTATTTCCGGCGTTGATCAGCTTAGCTACCATGTTGATTTATGTAAGCAGCTACAGCGTTTCCACCGCGCGGATGGAGGCGGTTGCCGCAATGAAGCCTGTGGTAACGACGGAGCTGCCGGATAAGCTCTGGTACATTATTGCGGATCGGGACAGCTTTGCCAACAGCGATCTTTACGCTTCCCTTGATGAAATCAACGTGACGCTGGAAGATCTGATTCAACACAGCGAGGACGAGGAAAGCGGCTTGGAGCTGACCGTTGCTCGCCGTACCATGAATACGCTGGAGGGCTATGTTCGGGCTATCGAACAAAACATCATTGAAAGCAAGCCCGTGGTAGATAGCGAGGCTACGTTGGAGGAGGTGCGCTCCGTTGCGGCGCTTATCGGCAATATGCTGGATAACGTGACGTCCCATGAGGTGACCAATGTTGGCTTCAAGAACAGGCGCTTGGGTAATATTGTGCTTGTTTCGGTGGGAGCAGAGCTTGTGCTTTTGCTGGTTTCGTTAGCGATCTCGTTTCAAATGCGCCGCCGTTTGGCGCGCTCTATCCACGAGCCGATCGTTCAGCTGGAGCACTTTGCCGGTCTGGTGGCTGACGGAAATCTTCGAGCGCGGGTGCCTTCAACGGATATTCAGGAGCTGAGCACGCTAACGGATCGGGTTAATATCATGGCAGATAGGCTAGAATCGTTGATTGAGCAAAACCAGCGAGAGCAGGAAAACTTGAAAAAGGCGGAGCTGCGTACACTGCAGGCACAGATCAATCCGCATTTTTTATACAACACCTTGGATACCATCGTTTGGCAGGCGGAATCCGGCCATAGCGGGGAAGTCATCCAAATTACGAAGGCGCTGAGCGATTTTTTTAGAATTTCGTTATCCTCCGGCGCAGACTGGATACCAATTGAGCAGGAAATCAAGCATTTGCTGGGCTATCTTTCGATACAAAAAATTAGATACCGGGATATACTGGACTATGAAGTGCTTATCCCGGACGAGCTGAGGGAGTGCTATATCCTCAAGCTTTTATTGCAGCCGCTGGTGGAAAACGCACTCTATCACGGGATTAAGTACAAGCGCGGCGGGGGAAAGATTACCGTGCAATGCGTGCGGGAGGAAAATTCGCTGCTTTTCAGCGTTAGGGATACGGGGCGGGGGATGACCGAGGAACAGCTCCGTAACGTCCGCAACAGCCTTGCTACAGGTGTGGCGGCGCCTAGGCTGGAGTCTATGCCGGACTCCACCGCATCCGGCTTTGGCTTATACAATGTGGATCAGCGGATTCGTTTATATTACAATCAGGAAAGCGGGCTTGTGCTGGAAAGCGACTCCGGCGGCACCTGCGTCAGCTTCCGCACACCCATTAAACGAGAGGAAGAATTACGTGTATAAAGTTTTTTTAGTAGATGATGAGATTGCCATCAGAGAGGGAATTCGCAACTCGGTTTTATGGGAGGAGGGTGACTTTTCGCTGGTGGGCGAAGCGCCGGATGGAGAAATTGCCTTGCCTATGCTACAGGACGAGCGCCCCGATATTCTTTTGACCGATATACGCATGCCTTTCATGGATGGAATGCAGCTTTGCAAAGAAGTGAAGCGGCTGATGCCATGGATGAAAATCATTATCTTATCCGGGTACGACGATTTTAACTACGCCCGTCAAGCCATGAGCCTCGGCGTGCAGGAGTATCTGCTGAAGCCGGTTACCGCTAAGGATTTGGGGGAAGCGCTCCTACACGCCAAGCAAGCCATTGATCAGGAGCGGTTAAACCGATTAAGCTACGAGCAGCTGCATCAGCGCTTTTTAAACAATAATCGCTTTGTGCGGGAGAAGCTTTTGTCCGCTATCCTTTTTGAACCGCCGGAGGATGGGCAGAAGCTATTGGAGCAGCTACGGGGTTTAGGCATCAATCTAGTGGCAAAGTGCTATGCGGTAATCGACATTTCCTATACGCCCCCCGAAGCGGAACGGGAGAATTGCCAAAATGCACTGTACACCTTGACGGAAAGCCATGGGGGAACGGTGCAGCTCTGCCATGGCAAGCATAGTTCCTTTGCTTTGGTTTTAGGGGATAACGAGGGCGACGCGGAGGAGCGTAGCTATGCCTTTGCACGCTCGGCGGTCAGCGAGCTGGCGCAGTTTCGTTGTACTGCGATTCTGGCGGCTATCGGGGAAACGGTTTATCATTTTGCCCAAATATCGCAGGCTGCTCAGACGGCTCGCCATATCCGGCATGTGGTGCGTGCGGGAGGAGCCGAAGCAGCCAACCTGCAAATCGTCGGTGCGAAGGAGCTTTCCGATGTGTTCACTCCTGCTGTGGAGATGGACGTTCGTCCGCTATTTGAACGAATGCAGTATGCAGCCCACGACGAGGTGGAGACAATTTTACGGGAGTATGCTAATTCGTTGGGCGCGGCTGATATTCATTCCGCCGTTGCAGCGGATTACTTTCATGTAGAGGTGTTGATGACGGCCACCCGAATGGTGAGGGAGGCAGGAGGCGACCCCTCCGTGGAGCTTCAGCTAGGGTAGTATGAGCAGCTTTTACTAAGCAAAGGCAAGGAAATGGAAAACGATCTTCCGGCGGCTACAGGGCTTATGCGGCAAGCGATTGCCTACCGTGACACCCATGATTCCGCCCAGAGCAATACCCCGGTGGCTTGTGCGCGCGCCTATTTGGCTCAGCATTTTAACAACCCCAATTTGATGCTACAGGATGTAGCGGGCTTTGTTGGAATGTCCAACAGCCGTTTTTCTACGGTTTTTACCCAGAAAACCAATATAACCTTTACAAAATATCTAACGGAGCTAAGGGTTGGAAAAGCCCGGGAGCTATTGCAGGCAACGGAATTGCGCTCCTCTCAGATTGCATATGAGGTAGGCTTTAACGATCCGCATTATTTTAGCTATCTGTTTAAAAAGGAGACGGGCATGACCCCCAGCGAGTACCGACGGGAAAAGAACACCACAAAATAAATTTCAACTAATTTGGAAAAGATTTCTACTTTTTCATTTTTTACGGGTTTGAAAAAATGAAAAATAGAATCAGGATAAACCGAATTGAAACGGTACTGCATTCAGAAAATGTCATTTATGGCGTAGAATATACCACAGAAACAGGGCGAGAGTCCTGAAAAAAGAAAGTGGAGGGTTTTATGTTATGAAGAAAATGCTTGCTGTGCTGGTTGCGCTGATCATGGCGCTGGGGCTTTGCTCCTTTGCCGTTGCCGAGGATGTGATTACGGTTGGTTTTGCTCAGGTAGGGCACGAGTCCGACTGGCGCGCTGCCAACACCAACGACTATCAGAGCACCTTTACCGCTGAAAACGGCTTCGAGCTGTCCTTTGTGGATGCCGATAACGATCATGCGGTGCAGCTAGAGGCTGTGCGTACCTTCATCCAACAGGAAATGGATTACATCGTGGTTTGCCCCGTGCAGGAAGCTGGCTGGGAAACCGTACTGGGCGAAGCGCAGGAAGCGGGCATTCCCGTGATCATCGCTGACCGTAGCGTGAGCGCCGATCCTTCCCTGTACACCTCTCAGGTTTGCACCAACATGGTTCTGGAAGGCGAAGCCGCCGGCAACTGGCTGGCCGAGAATCTAGCTGGCACTGAGGCTAACATCCTGGTTATTGAAGGCTCCGTAGGCGCTTCCGCCACCTTGGGCCGTACCGAGGGCTTCAACAACATCGCGAAGGATCATGCTGAGTGGAAGGTTCTGGACGTACAGAGCGGCGATTTCACGCAGGCTGGCGGTCAGGAAGTTATGGAAAGCTTCATCAAGACCTACAACGGACAGTTCAACGTGGTTGTGTGCCAGAACGATAACGAAGCTTATGGCGCGATGGATGCGATGGACGCTGCTGGCATCACCTATGGCGTAGGCGGCGACGTGATTTTGATCTCCTACGATGCAACTCACGACGGTTTGAAATATACGCTGGATGGCAAGATCAATTGCAACGTTGAGTGCAACCCCATGCAGGCGACCACCGTTATGGAATTGATCAAGAAGATTCAGGCTGGCGAAGCTTATGACGCGATGACCGTGGTTCCTGACCAGGCGTTCTGCGCTCCCGGAATCACTAGCGCCTATGCAACGACCCTGACGGAAGAAATTTGGGCGGCTCGTCCTTACTAAGAAAAGTGTAAGGGAAAGAAAGGCAGGGGGGATATCTCCCCTGCCTGTGCTTAGTGAATGGCTCAAGGTTAAGTAAATAAAAAGAGGGTCAAGGGCGAAGCCCTTGGCAGGATTCCAAAGGGTGAAACCCTTTGGTGGGTTTGGGCAAAGCCCAACGTACCCATGCGATAGCCTGAGTAGCAAGCGAGAGGAACAGCCCGAAGGGCTATGACGGTCGCGATGAAAATGAACAAGCCGCTTTGAAGCGAGAGCGAATGTTCATGTCGCTCGTTGCCTACGGCAACATTGCTCGCGGGAGCTATGCTGCGGCGCAGGAGGAACGTTGGGGCGCTGCCCCAAGCCCCGGCAAAGGGCTGAGCCCTCTGCACTCCGCTATTGGTTGGGTGATTGCGCCGCTCGTTGCCTACGGCAACATTGCTCGCGGGAGCTACGCTGCGGCGCAGGAGGAACGTTGGGGCGCTGCCCCAAGCCCCGGCAAAGGGCTGAGCCCTCTGCACTCCGCTATTGGAACTGTGATTGCGCCGCTCGTTGCCTACGGCAACATTGCTCGCGGGAGCTACGCTGCGGCGCAGGAGGGACGTTGGGGCGCTGCCCCAAGCCCCGGCAAAGGGCTGAGCCCTCTGCACTCCGCTATTGGAACTGTGATTGCGCCGCTCGTTGCCTACGGCAACATTGCTCGCGGGAGCTATGCTGCGGCGCAGGAGGAACGT
>JAQUWD010000020.1 GCA_028693055.1 Eubacteriales bacterium
CATCGGCGACGGACAGGGACAACAGACGTTAGACAACAACACCTATACGGACTTCGCTCCCTATGCTCCGGCAATCAGCGGGTACACATACCAGCGTGCCAATGCGGAGCAGCTAGTCATTGCCGGGGGCGCGGCGAATCCCGCCGAGATCACCCTCGTCTACAAGGCCGACCCCACCTCCGCCACGGTGACATTCCTGTACCGCGACGAAGCGGGCAATGCCATCGGCGACGGACAGGGACAACAGGCGCTCGATAACAACACCTATACGGACTTTGCTCCCTATGCCCCGGCGATCAGCGGGTATACGTACCAGCGTGCCAATGTGGAGCAGCTAGTCATCGCGGGGGGCGCGGCGAACCCCGCCGAGATCACCCTCGTCTACAAGGCCGACCCCACCTCTGCCACGGTGACCTTCCTCTACCGCGACGAAGCGGGCAATACCATCGGCGACGGTCAGAGCCAGCAAGCCCTTGGCAACAACACCTATACGGACTTCACCTCTTACGCACCGGCGATCAGCGGTTACACGTACCAGCGTGCCAATGTGGAGCAGCTGGTCATTGCCGGGGGCGCGGCGAATCCCGCCGAGATCACCCTCGTCTACAAGGCCGACCCCACCTCCGCTACGGTAACGTTCCAATACCGTGACGAGTCTGGCAGCCCCATCGGCGGCCAACAAGTAGACACAACCCTAGCAAATGGCTCCTATAGCGATTTTACTTCCTACGCGCCCTCCATCGACGGTTACGCTTATCAGCGTTCTGAGCCAGCTTCCCTCACAGTGGACGGCGGCGCGGCGGGACAAATCATCGTCAAGCTAATCTATCAGAAGGTTGTGGTTCCGCCTACTCCCGCCTCGGTTACCTTTAGTTATCTGGACGAGAAGGGCGCTACCATCCGCGAGAACCTCAACGCTCAGCTGGACGCCAGCACGGCTGACTTCACGGAGTACATCGCGCTTATCGAGGGCTATACCTATCAACGGGCAGACGCAACCGGGATCACCGTTGCGGACGGCAAAGCTAGCCCCGATCACGTCACCTTCACTTATAAAAAGAACGTAACCACCGCCACTTTGGAGGTGCGCTACGTGGATCAGATCGGTCAGCAGCTGAACAACTCCCCGGAGTATTTAACCCTTAGCGTAGGCGACCATACCGTTACTCCCAATGCGAGCTACATTCCGTCCGGCTATAGCCTGAGCAGCGGCGCAGCCGCCAGCTATACGGTTAACGTAGGCAGCGATTTGGTGGCAAGGCCTAATGTGGTCACCTTTACGTTGGTCAGCGACAGCGTACGCGGCACGGTGATGGTCTACTATGTGAACGTGACCACCAACCAGAACATTGCCAGCGAGCGTCTCAGCCTCAAGCCCGGCCAGAGCACCGTTACCCCGAACGGCTCCGTTCTGCCCAGCGGCTATCAATTGAGCTCCGGCAGCAACACCTCTTGGACGATTTCCGTCAGCGATACGGGCGTAGCCTCTCCAACCGAGATCAAGTTCTATTATCAGCCCCTAGAAGCCGACTATTACTTCGGCTATGCGGTTACGACGGGTCAAACGGCGCTGCGCAGCAGCTACAGTATGCAGGACAGCGCCATCAAGGCTACGCTGCCTACCAATACGCTGCTGTATATTAACGGGCAAGCCACTCAGGACAGCATCCGCTGGGACAGCGTACAGACAGTGCTGGGTACCTTGCAGTCCGGCGTGCTGCCCGACTCCTCCACCCGCCATATCACCAACGCAGAGGCGGAAAAGCTGATTGCGGATTATAACAAGCAAAATCCGACGGAAACCCCGTCACCCGCCCAAAGCACGGGCTACTACATTACCACCTATTCCAATGTACCCCTGCGTACCTACACCGACTCCAACTCCTCGGCTCAGTATCTGGCGCTGGATACGGTGGTCTACGTCACGGGTCAGGTTTATGTCAACAACGTGGGCTGGCACAAGGCTACCTATAACGGAAGCGCCGGATACATCCGGGCGGATCAGCAGATCCGCAAGATGACAGACGCAGAGGTGCAGAAGTATCTGCAAAGCATTCAAAACACGGTAACGCCCTCCGCTTCTCCTTCCTCCGCGCCTTACGATCCCTATGGCCCCTCCACCTACGGGTACGTAACCAGCTCCACCGTCAACTTCCGTCAAACCCCTAACGGCACCAAGATCAAGACCTTGAACCGCTATGCCTTTGCCCTGATCATCGGCAGCAAAGAGGTCAACGGCGTTACTTGGTACTATGTCAACCAGAGCGGTACCACCGGCTGGGTGCACGGCAGTTATTTCCATCAGCTGAACCTGACGGAGCTGACCAGCTTCCTTACCAGCAACGAGTACAAGCAAGGCTTGATCAACAATTCCACCACCAGCACCGGCAGCTCCACCAGCGGCAGCACTAGCGGTTCCACCAGCGGTAGCAGCTCCGGTAGCAGCACCGGCAGCGCCACCACGGGCAACATTTCCTCCGTGGAGGATTGGAACGTGGGCTCTTGGCAGAATACGGGCGTAACCACGCAAACCAGCTACGCGCCCTTCAATCCTTACGCTACGGCTACCCCGGCTGCATCGGCCAGCGTATCGCCGTCAGCCAGCGTAGAGCCCACCGCTACCTTCGTTATCGGTACCATGATCCCCATTACCTACGAGGATGAAAGCAAGGAAACCCAGACCAGCTCCGCTCCTTGGGGTGTGATCGCCGGAGGCGTTCTCCTGCTTGGCGGCGCAGGCGGCGTATACGCCTATGCCATGAACCAGAACAAGAAGCGCAAAGCAGCGGCGGCACGGGCGGCGGCTAGCAGACGCGCAGCGACAAGCCCAACCGCAAGCAGCACAAACGGAACCAACGGCGCTAGCGCAGCGAGCACAACGGCGCAGAGCCCCTATGCACGCAGGGCAGTGGTTGCGCCTCCCCTCAGCGGCACGCGGCAGAACGAAAACACCAAGCCGCAAAATTCGGTAAACGGCTCGTCGGCCCTTACCGGCATGAATACGCCGAACCGACCGACAGGCGTAAACAGCTCGACTACCGGCAGCGTCCCCTACGGCAGCTCCGGCGCCAATCCCTTTAGCAGCGGTAGCATTACCGGCAAGAGCTACGATGGCTTTGAAAAGCCGGCAACGCCTTACGGCACGGTGCAAGGCACAGCCGACGCAAGTAGTAAGGAAGCAAATGCCGAAATCAGAAGTCCCTATATGACTCCTGTAAAGACCTCCGAGCCTCAAAGCGGAATCCCGGCTGCTCCCGCAGCGCCCACCACGATCCCCTCCGCTACGACCGTTGCCCCCTCGGCAGATGCGGCGCAGCGCGCCAATCCCTACGCACGTCCAATCGATATGGGAACGTCCGCCGATTCTACAGACCAACAGGCTGCCCCAAGGCGAGCCACCCGGATGCAGCGCTACCACGCCGCGGAGGATGATACCGATAAGCGGTAAACGCTTAGGCAACACTGATTACGACCAAAGGGCTGTAACGCTAAAAACGTTACAGCCCCTTTCCATTTATAAAGATATGTAATACGAATCTTAACTTAATAAAAAGATGTAATCCACTCACGATGAGTAATATTTTAACAGTATCGTAGGTCAAAGAGCAAATTGTTCTACAGAGTCTATCTACAACTTTTTCAAGCGTAGCAAAAAGCCTCATTGCAAAAACCACGTTCTCTTATTTCTTTCCATATTTGTTCAATAGGATTCATTCCAGGAGTGTAGGGAGGCATAAATAAGGGAGATATTTTTAGGTATCACAAGACCATCGGCCTTATGCCAGGCCGCTCCATCACACACGTGAATTATTAAATCATCTGAGTAGTGCTTTGAAAGCTCACTTAGAAAAGTATTCATTCACAATGTGTTGCAGTAAGGCATTTCTCACATTCATCTTCTTATTCATATGAGATAAGTATTAGGCAGCAAGGAAAGGACATATTTATATGTCCCAATGCACCTCAAACCAGCAGGAGACGGATACGCCTAACGTTCACCGTAGAGGTAGGCACTGGACTCTTTTCGTTTATCATTTCCCGTCTCGTCGCAAAAGCATTTGGGATATTGTTGAAAGATCTGATAACAACCAAGGAAACTACAAACAGCATTATCGCTTTCGTTGATTCAATAGACACTTATCTGCTATTGTGTTACAATTTGGCATTTGTCATATATTGCCTATTATATTCGGATTGTCCTAACCCGAAATCGGTATGGGGTTAAATCTGGCTGGTTGGTGTATTCTTCAGCCGTTATTGTCATCAATGCCGCGTCTCTTATAATTATGGCAGGCGATGATAACTATGGGTTGAATGTGTACCTGTCCTTCCCGTACACCTCATTCATTCTTTATACGATATTGGTGCTTGGCTGTGTCCTTTCCATACTCTACACCCTACGCGTCCACAATACCGTGCTTTGGATGTCGTCCGCCGAGGACGTAAGACATAAAAATCGGCTATACACAAAAAGCGAAGGTCGCCTACCTCCGCTTAAATTCTGCATTTATTTCTTGTCTACCAATTGCTCTGAAGTAGTGTCATTCTCCGAGGCAGAGCGCGAGGCAAGAAGCTTTTGTAGCTCAGCCTCAAAATCGAGATCAAAAAGTTTGACCATTTCTGGAAACATCATAATCCCTCCTTCCAATTACAGTATAGCATATGTGTCAAGAACGGTTCGATACATGCGGAGCATATTTTACATTTTGATCGCGTCTTGCTTGCTGCTTTGCCTTTTGACGGTTTTCTTCTGCCTTTCTCTCCTCGGAAAGAACATGATCTCGCACACAGGCTTCCAGCCAACGTCCCTCCCAGAGACGATATAATTGAATAATGTTTGTGTAGTACTGATCGCAAGCGCGTTTATCCGAATTCATTAAAGCGATAGCTGGATACTCAAGTCGGACATAGCGAAGGAAAACTTGGTGGAGCGATTGATAAATCACCGCCTCATCTGCAACTCGCGTGTTGATGAGCATAGCCACCCATTCGAGTGTATTAAGCAAATTCATTCGTTTTTCGTCAAATTCATGCTTCGCCTTAGCATCTTGAATTGTTTTGAAGAGTTCTGTTTCTGTAGCTGTTTCCTGCTCCCTTGATTGTAAAAGCTCGTCATACTTCTCGGCAGCCATACTCAGCAGTAACGGGGTGATGTTTTTTTGGCATCCTTCATAAGCAGTTTCTGCATCCATTCCAAACAGTTCTAAAAATTCTTCTTGTGTAAAGCGTAAGGTGTCGCAATGTAGTTTGTCGCATTTTTCGTATAACTTGCTCTGCCCGGAAAATCCAAGCACCAATGTATTAAACGACATTTCCATAATTAACTGGCTTTGAAACAGTTTACCAATATCAATCGCCCTGTCTGCAGAACTGCGCTTGGCGTCTTCTCTATGCTGCAGATTACTAGATATTAGCTGAGAAACGGCAACAAATACAGCCACAACTGTAAATACACTAGCCAAAAGCGAAACCCATTGCATGGCAGATGACGACACAAAGATTTCTGGAGGTGGTGCTGGGGTAAGGGCGATTATTTCTGTTGCCTCAGCTGCACATGTAATACACTGGAATAAAATAGTAATCAAAATCAGCGTGAAAACAATGATCACGATGAAATCCTCCTCACATAAAACTGTTTCTCATTTTCACCCACTATGAAATTACGTAAATACTATACTACAAATAAATAGATATTTCAATGAATGAATACAATGCACCTCATAATTATGCTGAGTGCTGAGTTATGCTTAGTTACTACCGCTCTTTTTCCCACTCCTCAAACGTTACCAAATTAAACAGCGGCGTACCATCCTTTCCCCTAAGCTCCATCCAGACCAAGAGCGTTTGTCATTTCCTCTCCGTTTCCGTGTCGTCATTGCGCATCGCATCTACGATCACGCTCTTGCACTTGCCGGTTAAGCTGTTCTTGATCGCACTGTCACTTTTTCCGTCTTTGCGCAGCTGTTATACGAATACCGCGTCAAAATCCCCCAACTTGTTCGCTGTTTTAACTGAGATTCATATAT
This sequence comes from Eubacteriales bacterium, assembly GCA_028693055.1. Classification (GTDB taxonomy): domain Bacteria; phylum Bacillota; class Clostridia; order Christensenellales; family Aristaeellaceae; genus Limiplasma. Next base: position 6,027 of record JAQUWD010000020.1, read on the forward strand.
GTCCCAGCCTCTTTCTTGATTGCTGGGTGTGCGCGTGGGAATGATCGCTTGGCGATGGGTAGACCGCGAAAAGCCCACCTTGGGCGTAGCACGAACGGGAGCGGAGCGTTAGGCATATCCTTTCTTGGGCGCTTTGCGCTCGAAAGGGGGAAGAACGATGATACCGGTTTGTGCGTTAGTGGATGTGTTTCGGGGGATCATCGGATGGCCTTACGCTTCGCCCGGCAGCAACAACGATAAGGGCATTGATTGCTCCGGCGCTTTTGTATATGCGTATCAACAATTTGGAAAAAAGATTTATCATGGCTCCAACCGTATTATTCGCGAGTATTGCTACGACGTGAAAACCATAACCAGCGTAAACCAGCTACAGGTGGGAATGGCTATTTTCAAATCCAGAACCGATTTATCCCGTCTGAAGGCGGAATATAAGCCGGGAGGGCAGTATTACCGAGCGGATCTGCCTTACGATTACTATCATATGGGGCTGGTGGCTAGCGTCAGGCCCTTAGAGATCATCAATGCAACGCCGCCCAAGGCAAGGATTGACAGCGATCTATCCAAATGGTGCTGCGCCGGATATTTGGACGCTGTGGATTACGCGCAGGCAGAGAGCTGCGGGGAGCCTGAAAGCACCGCCGTTGTGGTGGCCTCCAGCGGCAGCACCGTCAATCTGCGCAGCTCGCCCAGCAAATCCGCTGTCGTGCTTTTCCGCGTTCCTGTAGGGGAAACGGTGCGGGTGCTCGAAAAGACCAACGACCAATGGTGGAAAGTGGAATATCAAAAAATTTTTGGTTATATGATGAGCAAATTTTTAAGGGAGACTTGACCCTTACGCTTCTCCCATAAAACGCTCAAAATTACCGTGTAGTATTCGTTCCCGCTCGGCTAGGGTAAGCGGAAGCGTGAGAAAACGGTCGATTTCCTCCTCCGGCTTCCACATGGGATAGTCCGTGCCGAAAAACACCTTGTCCTCGCCGTATTGGTGGATAATCTCCACAGCCTCCTCCGGCTCCAGCGCGTAGAGGCTGCTGGAGGTATCCACCCATACGTTATCGTACTTTGCTAAGGTTTTCCATGCGTCGTCCCATACCGACCAGCCGCCCAAATGGGCGCAAATGACTCGAAGCCCCGGCACCGCATCCAGCACCCTCGCCATGCGCGCCGGTTGGCTGTAGGGATAGCGGTAATCGCCCATATGCACCAGCGCCGGTAATCCGGCTTCCGCAAAAAAACGGAACATTTGAATAGACGCGTCGGAGTCCAGCAAAAACGTCTGGATATCCGGGTGCAGCTTCACCCCGTGGAGCCCGCCCGCCTTCATGCGCTCAAGCTCCGTCGGGATATCGGGAAAATCCGGGTGCATGGTACCAAAGCCGATCAGCTCTTTAGGGTACTGAGACACGGTTTTCATCAAATAATCGTTGATGGAATGCACTCTTTCCCATGTGGTAGCTACGCTGTGCACCAAAAAGCGGGAAATGCCCGCCGCTCGGCCGTGGGTGAGCAGCGTGTCCAGCGTGCCGTCCATGCAGATGGGAATGTCATAAAATTCACCGATGGAAGCGGCGGCTCGTAGCGCAATCGCGTCCGGGTAAATATGCACATGGGTATCGATAATTGTCATGAGGGTTCCCCTTTCCATTAGAGCAATCGCGATTACAGCCGAGCGATGCTGTCCAGCAGCAGTCGGCGCAGCCGCTCCGGGTCCGCCTTTCCCTTGGTTTCCGCCATGGCCTTCCCCATCAGCGCCTTTTCCACGGTCAGCTTTCCCGCCTTGTAGCTTACCACCATGTCGGGGTTCGCCGCAAGCACCTTTTCCACCGCCGCGTTCAAAACGCGATCGTCGCTTACCGTGAACAGCTCATGCTCCTGCGCGTAACGCTCCGGGTCGCAATCCTCCTGAAACAGCGCCCCAAGGATTTTTTTCCCGGTGGAGCTGTTGACCTTGCCGCTGTTCATCAGGTCGCTCAGCTTGGCTAAATGCTCCGGAGAAATGGGCAGGCTGCTTTCGTCCCGCTCCCCCGTATGTTGGGTATCTCTGGCGGTCAGCTGGGCAAAGACCTCGCCCAGGATCAGGTTGGCTAACGCTACAGGGCTTTCGGCCTTTGCCGCGCCCCGCTCAAAATAATCGGCTAGCCAGCGCTCCGCGGTTAACAGCTCCGCCGCATAGGCGCTGACGCTGTATTCCTTCATGTACCGCTCTCGGCGCTCGTCGGGCAAGGGTGGGATTTTTTCTCGAAGCGCCGTCATATCCTCGTCGGTTAGGTAGATTTCCGGCAGATCGGGGTCGGGAAAATAGCGATAGTCCGCGCTGTTTTCCTTGCGGCGCATGCTGGTGGTTTTGCCGCTTTTTTGGTCGAAGCGTCGGGTTTCCTGCACAACGGTCTCTCCGGCCTCCACCGCTGCCACCTGCCGTTCAAACTCGGCTTCTATCGCTTTTTCAACGCTTTGAAAGGAGTTGAGGTTTTTCATCTCCGTGCGGGTGCCAAAGGGCTCCCCCGGCTTATGGATGCTAAGGTTCACGTCGCAGCGCAGGCTACCCTCGTTCATTTTGCAATCGCTGACCCCTGTATAGGTCAAAATGGCGCGAAGCTTCCGCAAATAACAGACGGCTTCCTCAGCGGAGCGGATGTCCGGCTCCGAAACGATCTCGATCAAGGGTACCCCGCAGCGGTTCATATCCAACGCGGTGCCGTTTTTTTCGTCGTGCAGAAGCTTCCCCGCGTCCTCCTCCATATGGATGCGTGTGATACCGATCCGCTTTTCTCCCCCACTAGTCTGAACGATGAGAAAGCCGTTCTCGCAGAGGGGACGATAAAATTGACTGATTTGGTACGCCTTGGGCAGATCGGGATAGAAGTAGTTTTTACGATCAAAACGGCTGCGATGATGAACGTGGCAGTTCAGCGCCATGCCCGCCATGGCGGCGTAGCGCAGCACCTGCTCGTTAAATACGGGCAAGGCCCCGGGCAGACCCATGCACACTGGGCAGACATAGGTGTTGGGCTCCGCGCCGAAGGCGTTTAAGCAGGAGCAGAAAATTTTGCTCCGGGTATGAAGCTCCACATGGGTTTCCAAGCCGATGACCATTTCATAACCCAATTTCATTTCCGTTCGCTCCCTTCCGTAAAGTCGTAAGGATGCAGCCCTGCGTTCACCTTTTCGCTCTGCTCGTAGCAAGCGGCGGCTCCCATCAGCGTGGGCAGGCTGTCCCGCGCGCCCATTAGGCTCATGCCGATGGGCAGTCCGGAGGAGGATAGGCCGCAGGGCAGGCTGACGGCAGGCAGCCCCGTGATGTTGGCAGGAACGGTATAGATGTCCCCTAGATACATCTCCATGGGATCGGCGGTTTTCTCGCCCAATCGATAGGCGGGGGTAGGCGCAACCGGGCTTAACAGCGCTGCGCAGTCCGTAAGAGCCTGCGCAACGTCGTAGCGCAAAAGCTCCCGCACCTGCTGCGCCTTTAGATAGTATTGATCCTGATAGCCGCTGCTTAACGCGAAGGTACCCAGCATGACGCGACGCTTTACCTCCATGCCGAAGGCTTCCTGCCTGCTCTTGCGGTACAGCTCATCCAAATCCGCATATTCCTTTGCCCGGTAGCCGTAGCGCACCCCGTCGAAGCGGGCTAAATTGCTGGAGGCTTCGGCGCTGGAAATCACATAATAAGCGCTTAACGCATAGGGCAGGGAAGGCACGCTGACCTCCTTAACCTCCGCGCCTAAGGCCTTTAGGCGCTGGGCGGCGTGTAAGAGCGCATCCTTGACCTCCTCCTGCAATCCCTGACCGAAGCATTCCTTGGGCAGTCCGAAGCAAAGCCCAAAAAGCGGCGCGGAGCCTTTCTTGATATCCGTCGTAAAATTCGCCTGTAGCGCGCCGTCACTGGTTGCGTCGTGAGCGTCGTAGCCAGCGATGACATTCATAACGAGCGCCGCATCCGCGGCGGTCTTACATAAAGGCCCGATTTGATCTAGTGAGCTGGCAAAGGCCACCAATCCATAGCGGCTGACAGTGCCGTAAGCGGGCTTTACGCCTACCACGCCGCAGAAGGAGGCCGGCTGGCGAATGCTGCCGCCGGTATCGCTGCCTAACGCAACGGGGGTCATGCCTGCCGCTACGGCAGCGGCTGACCCGCCTGAGGAGCCCCCCGGCACATACTCCAAATTCCAAGGGTTTCTCGTAACCCCCATGGCGCTGTTTTCGGTGCTGGAGCCCATGGCAAACTCGTCCATGTTCAGCCGCCCCAAAATGGGCATGCCCGCTGCCTGTAGCTTCGCAACAACGGTGGAGGTATAAGGCGAGCGAAAGTCAGCTAGCATCTTGCTGGCGCAGGAGCACAAATGCCCTTTCATGACCATGTTATCCTTAATGGCTACAGGAATCCCATCTAAAGCTGATAACGTTCTCTTTTCAGCCCGTCGTTGATCCGCCATCGCCGCCCCAGCCAACGCTTCCTCCTCAAACACCTCTAAAAACGCATGAATTTGTAAATCTCGTTCTCTAATACAGTTCAAATAAGCCCGCGTAATCTCCGTAGAGGAAACCTCGCCCCTATCTAGCAGTCGAACCAATTCGACCACAGTAAGCCCGCATAGCGCGGGAATCCTATCGTTCATTGCTTTACTCCTTCTCTAATCAAACAAAGCTCCTGATTATCAACAAGTCGCACATAATCCTCACCCTGCCCGTGAAACGGGCAGGACAGCGTGTCAAAAAGCGCTACGCGCTTTTTTGCCAGTTACGGTACAGTTTGCGGCTTTTCCGCAAACTGCCCACCCGATCGGCAAAGTTGGTCGATACGAATGTAGTCAGGGTAGCCTATGGGTTTTCCTGCCCGTGAAACGGGCAGGACCCGGGTTTCCAAAGGGGCTTTGTCCCTTTGGCGGGGTGTAGGGGCAGAGCCCCTACTCGAAGGTTTTGGGGACGGTGATGCAGCGACTGTCAGTAGTTTTGGCGTTTAAGAGAACATCGTCGATCGTGAAGCTTTCGCCGGGAACGTCCTGACGTATGTTTTGGTTGCGACCGGGAGCGCGGGGCTTTTTGGGGGCTTCCCGCTGAAGGGTGGATAGCTCTCCGGCAAAGTCGATGATGCTGGAGAATTCCTTGTCCATACGGCGTTCCTCGTCGGGGCTGAGGGTGAGCATGCTCAGTAGAGCGGTGTTCTGAACCGTTTCCCGGTTCAGACGCTGGGATTGCTCCGCTTTGCCCGCTTCCGCAACGTTCACGCCTAGCTTGAGGGCTTCTAGCTGGGAAGCGTCCACATAGTCTGGCGCGCCGGTCATGAGACAGCTAGCGTCCTTGGTCTTGGGGAAGGCGATTACCTCCCGTAAAGAGGACGCGCCGCAGAGCAGCATGCATAAACGGTCGATGCCGAAGGCAAAACCGGCATGGGGCGGGGTGCCGAAGCGGAATGCATCCAGAAAGAAACCGAATTTTTCCCGGGCCTGCTCCTTGGTAAAGCCAAGGGCCTTGAATACCTTTGCCTGAATATCGTTGCGGTGAATACGGACGCTGCCGCTGCCAAGCTCGATGCCGTTCATGACCACATCGTAGGCTTGGGAGCGTACAAGGGGCTTGGTTTTGTCGTCAAACATCAAGTCCACATCCTCTAAAAAGGGCATGGTGAAGGGATGGTGCATGGCAGCGTAGCGCCCCTCGTCCTTTTTGTACTCAAACATGGGAAAATCGGTAACCAAGGCAAACTGATAATCGTTGTGGTCAATGAGCCCTAGGAGGTCGCCGCATTTGACCCGCAAGCCGGAAAGCACGCGGCGTACTACGTCTAGCTCGTCGGCGCAGAAAAGCAGAAAATCGCCGGGCTCGGCGTCCATACGCTGTTCCAGCTCCGCCCATGTTTCCTTGCTAAAATACTTGGGCAGTATGGAGTTGATCTCTCCGGTATCCTTGTAAAGGATCCAAGCCATGCCCTTGGCTCCCAGCTTGAGGGCTAAGGCGGTCAAGAGATCGATGGTAGAGCGGGTAAAGATGGAATACGCACCCTTTACGTTGATGCAGCGCACAACGCCGCCAGCCTTGCGAACGGTGTTGAACACGGTAAACTGGCATTTGTCCGCAATGTCGCTGACCTCCACAATGGGTAGGTCAAAGCGCAGATCCGGCTTGTCGTTGCCGTATACGTCCATGGCGGTGTGCCAAGTAATGCGCTTGAAGGGATGGGGGATGGGGCGGCCCATCACCCGCAGAAATAAATCGCTGAATAGCTTTACCAGAAAAGCCAGCATGTCTTCCTGATCTACAAAGCTGCGCTCCATATCCAGCTGCGTGAACTCCGGCTGGCGGTCGGCGCGCAAATCCTCGTCCCGGAAGCAGCGGGCTACCTGATAGTATTTGTCCACCCCGCCGATCATCAATAGCTGTTTGTAAATCTGCGGGCTTTGGGGCAAAGCGTAAAAGGTGCCGGGGTGCACCCGGCTGGGCACCAGATAATCCCGCGCGCCCTCGGGCGTGGAAATGCAAAGGTTGGGGGTTTCCACCTGTAAAAAGCCGTCGTCGTCCAAAAGCCGCTGGGCTTCGCGGATCAGCATGGAACGAAAACGGAGATTCTCGTACATTTTAGGGCGGCGTAAATCCAGATAGCGGTATTTGAGGCGTAGCTCCTCCCGGACGGGCTCCTCGTCGCTTAGGGAAAAGGGTAAGGTGTCGCAGGTGGAAAGAACCTCCATGTGCAGCGCGGCCAGCTCCACCTCGCCGGTGGGCAAAGAAGCGTTGTAGGTACTTTCGTCCCGAAGGCGGATTTCCCCGGTGATGCAAACCACACTTTGGTTGCGCAGCCGTTCGGCGGCGGCAAAGCTGTCGGGGTCGACCTGCTTTAGGTCAAAGACCGTTTGCAAAACGCCCTCCCGGTCGCGCACGTCCACAAAGATGACGCCGCCCATGTCTCGGCGGGTCAGCACCCAGCCGCAGACGACGGCTTGCTGCCCGATATGCGCCCGGCGCAAGGTTCCACAGTAATGGGTCCGTTCCATAAGTTTTCCCTCCAGAATGGGGGAAGAGACAGAAAACAGCCCTTCGCCCCTAAAGTCGGGGCGAAGGGCTGAAAAAAAGTATTTTCAAGCCTCCGCGGTACCACCCGCGTTGAACGTCAAGCGTTCCACTCAATCACGGAAACCAATGGATTTCCATTCGCTGTATCGGGCGTACCCGTCCGCGCCTACTGGAAGCCTTTTCTTTGCTTAACAAGAGAAGCTTCGTTGGGGCAGAGGCTCGGGGATGTTCTTCCCTTCCACGGGTTTGCCGCGTTTTCAGCGTCAGCGGCTCTCTGCGAAACCCGGCGGTAGAAGGTACTCTTCCCTTCATGGCCTTGCACGGGATTATACCGAACCGCCGGGACGGTGTCAAGAGAGGGGGTTGTATCTTTGTTGTATTTCACGCTGGAGCTTTTTGGTCAGCTTGGCAAAAATCAAGGCGTAGGAGCCGTCGCAAAGCTTCTGGATTAGCTCCCGGGGAACGCTGCCATCCATGCGTACGGAAATCCAACAGCGTTTATCCGAATAGAAGCCCGGAAGAATATCCGTGTATTGACTGCGCAGGAACTCCGACTCCAAGGGGTCGCATTTGAGATTCAATAGGGGGTGGTTGGCATATTCCACGGCGTGCACGTCGCCGGGGCAGCAGGTAGCCGCAAACATTTTTCCGCCTACCATATACCTATGCCAGCCCCATTCCTCCTTGTAATCCTTCACCGCGCCGATTTGATGTAGCAAATAGGCGTCCAGCCAGCTTGTATCAGCCATATAGCGCCTCCTCCTTGGCGGCCGGGTGGGCCGCCTTCACTACCAGTATCTGGCATGCGCCGTCGATAAGGGTTTTGACAGCGTCGTCGTAGCGCCCGCCCACCTCGTTGCGGAAAAGTAAGGTCATCAGCAGCAGCCGCACCGTAACGCAGGCCGTCTCTATATCGGTGGTGAGCTGCGCTTTGCTTTGGGAAATGAGGTCGCGGATATAGTCGCTGTCGCTGCGGTATAGCTCCTTTTCCTTTTCGGGAGGCAGCTTGCGCAGAATACGGGGAACCTCTTCCCGGATAAAGGCAATGACGTTGCGCTGCCTTGCCACCCGGTAGACCTCGCTAATCGCTAGACTGACCCGCTCCTCAATGGGGCGGTCGGCATGACTGGCAAGTACCTTGGCCGCGTTGCCGTACATTTCCCGGTGGATACGCTCCACCATATCCAAAAAGAGCATCTCCTTGTTATCGTAAAAGCTGTAAAACGCGCCCTTGCTGATGCCAGCCATCCGTGCCAGCTCGTCGACGCTGACGTGCAGCGGTCGGCTTTGGGAGGCGAGGCTCAGCGCGGCGTCCAGAAGCTGACGCTGGATCCGCTCCCGTTCCTTGGGCGTAAAGGCAGTCGCCATAATGCCTACCGACCTTTCTACTTGCTTGCCGGGAGATAAACGGTGGCGTTCATGCCGGGCAGCACTTCCAAGCTGGTTGTAAAGGAAATCTCCACGTTATAGTAGGTGGCGTTCTGTTTTTCCTGCCCCATTTGGGCAATGGAGCGCACCGCACCCGCGATTTCCGTGTCCGGGTAACGGTCGAATACCAAATTCAGGCTGTCGCCGACGTGTACCTTGTCCAAATCCATTTCGTCCACCTCGGCCACCACCTGCATAGAGGATAGGTCGTGCACCGTAATCAGCGTTTGTCCCTTGTATACCTGCTGACCGGAGACCACCAGCGGGGCGGACAGCGCGCCGTCGTAGGCCGCCGTTACCTCGGCGGAGGTCACAGAGGCTTCCGCATCCGAGGGGGCAAGCTCAAATAGAAGCTGTCCCTTGCGCACCTGCTGACCCTGACGGTAATAGCTCTTTAGCACGCGGCCGCTGCCGGTAACAGGCACGTCTGCCGCCCGCGCAATGGAGCCTAGCCCTACGCAGGTTTTGGTGCCCATTTTTTCGTCACGGTAGATTTTGACCCCGTCGGCGGGGTCGAATTCTCCGGCGGTTAGCTCGAGGGTAAAATCATCGCCGGAAACCGCAATGACCCGGCCTTCACCGTCGTTGTCCGTGTCCTTGGTTTCCTCGATGTATAGGGTGTCGCCCAGATGAATGATTTTGTTTTCGGTGCTGTCGTATGCGCCCTTGGTATTGCATACCACGACGAAGGGCTTGGTCTTTTCAATGGCGGCAATCATGCCGTACTGGGCGATAGCCGCTTCGCATAGGTCGCCCTCGCTGACAAACACGCCTTGCAGTGTGCCGGTTTCCGGGGCATAGATCTTTACCGTGTCCAAGGTAAAGAGCACGTCCTTGGCTAGCACCTTGTCGCCGCGCCTCCAAGTAAAGGGCTGCACCACCCCGGAAAAAGGAGCGGTAAGATCATAGGTGTTGACGCTTTCCGCCACAGCGTTGGCGGTGGAGACAGACGCGGTAGCGGCGGTAGATTCCGCCAGCGCACTGCCGCTTAGCAGCAGGGCGAAGGCGATACAAAGACAAAAAAGCTTTTTCATGGGATTCATCCTTTCCATAATGCTATTCAACGCTCTTTAGGGCTTCCACCATATCGATGGTTTTCACCTTGCGGGTTAAGAAACGGGTCACCAGCCAAGAGAAGGCGTAGGTGCCCAGACAGGCGATCAGCAGGGACGAAAGGGATACCGTAGAGAGAAAGACCATGCTGTCGCTTTCGCAGGAGCTGAGCACCGCGTCGATCAGCCAGCGTCCGGGCCCAACGCCCAGCAGCACGCCAAGGCCGGTAAGCAAATTGTTTTCGCTGGTCATCAGCTTGCGTATTTCCTTCTGATGGTAGCCCAGCACCTTCAGCGTGGCGTATTCCCGGCAGCGCTCCGAAAAATTTAGGATTCCCATGTTATAGAGCACCACAAAGGCCAAGCCTAAAGCCACCCCGGACATCAAAGTGAAAATGCCCATCATGCTGTTCATAATGTCCAGCGTTTCCTCGTATTGCTGAGCGGGATCGTCCCAGTCCTCCCACTCGTCCATGGCCTCCACCGTGCTGCGGCCCCGGTCGCTTAAGCCGCGCAGAAGCAGCGCCGAGGGCACAAACGCACCCTTCTTGCAGCCTTCCCATACGCTGCGGCTCATGATGACGCTTTGACCCACGGTAATGTAGGCAATACCGGACACCTTGGTAGCAATGGGCTCGCGGTCGCCCGCCAGCCATATCTCGATGGAATCCCCCGATTGAAGCCCCAGCACGTCCGATAGCTTCTCACTGAGCAGCACGCCCTCGGAGGGCAGCGCCATCCAGACCTCGTCCTTGCCTAAGAGCATCAGCTGCTGATCGTCCTCCATGACGGTTAAGGAGGTGGTGCGGCTTTTTTGACCGCTTCTGGCGCTGACGGAAAGCTCCATCAGGCCCTCTACCCGGTCAGCGTCAATCCGCTTGCGGTAGCTCTCCACCTCGTCGGCTTCTCCGGATAAATTGGCCCGGTCGGTATAAGCCAAGGTGCCTTTATAATATTTACCCACAAAGTAGGCAACGCTGTCCTGCAAGCCTAGCGAGGTGATAATCAGCATGGTGCAGCACAGCACGCCGATTAAGGACATCGCCGTCCGGCCCTTGTTGCGCATGAGGTTGCGGGATACCATTTTGGCGTTGAAGCCCATACGCCCCCATAGGCGGGGGAGGCGTTCCAATAGTAGCTTTTGCCCAGCCTTGGGAGGCTTTGGCCGAAGCAGCGAGGCGGTTTGCTCTTGAGCGCTTTTGCGGTAGGTATAGCTACAAATGGCGCAGGCAAGCACAACGCCAAGGCCGCATACCGCCCACTGAGACCAAGAAACCGGGGCGACCAGCCGATAGGGAAATTGGAACTGCGCCTTCTCCATCTCCCACAGCACATTAGGCAACGTGTTGCGCCCTACAAACAAGCCGATGAAGGAGCCGACCACGGAGGGGTAAAAGGCATAGCTGAGATAGTGCCTGCGGATCTGACGATCCCGGTAGCCCAACGCCTTTAGGGTACCCATCTGCATACGCTGGTTTTCCAGCATACGGGTCAGGGTGGTCAGCACGATCATGGCGGCTACGGCGAAGGCCAGCAGCGGGAATACATAGCATAGGTTGTGGAACATGGTTACGTCCTGATCGACGCCCTCAGTGCTGCGCTGGGCTTGCCGGTTGACGATCAGCGCTTCCGGGTATTTCTGCCCGATTTCCTTTTCTATCCGGTCGCTGTCTGCCTTGTCGTTTAGGGTTACCAGCAGTTGATTGAGGGGCAAAGAGGCGATGGCGCGGCTGTTGAGCAGAACAAAGCCATAGTTAAGAGGATCGTAGCCGGTGTTTTGGTTATCGTTTAAATACTCGGCGCTTTTGCAGGTGCCGCGAATCCAGAAGGGATAGGCTACGCCGCCTATTTTCAACGTCAGCTTGTCGCCCACGCTCAGCCCGTTGGCGCTGGCAAAGCCGTCGTCCAGCAGGCAGCCCCGTAAATCGGCGCCGCCCAGCACTTCGCCGGAAAGGAGATAGGGGGTGTTGATGGAGATGCTGCCGTCGTAAGCGTCAGCCCGCAGGGTGGGCTCGTGGGGCAGATCCGCCTTTAGCTCCATGGTGCGGCGCGCCTGTACCTGCTTTACGCCTTCCGTTGCGCGGACGGTCTGTAACGCTTCTCGGTCGACGGAGTATAGATTAATCCACAGGTCGGCTACATTTTGTTGATCGAAATAGGTTTGGGTGGTCAGCTCCAAGGTGCGCCACAGCGCGTCCAGCCCGCTAAAGGTCCATGTGCCCAAAGCGCATAACAAAATAACGGCGACAAACTGCATGCGATTTTTCCACATATCTCGGAAGAGCTTCCGCCGCAGCATGCTGTGGGTTACCATTCAATTTCCTCCACGGCAACCGGGTGATCGTTTAAATCGATCTTCTCGATTTGGCCGTTGCGCACGTGAATTACCCGCTGGGCTAGCGGCGCGATCATGGCGTTATGGGTGATGATGGCTACGGTGGTATTGTACTGGTCGCTAACGTCCTTTAACAGGGCCAGTACCTGCTCGCCGGTTTTGCTGTCCAGCGCGCCGGTAGGCTCGTCGCATAGAAGCAACGCCGGGTTTTTGCATAAGGCACGGGCAATGGACACCCGCTGCTGCTCGCCGCCGGACAACTGAGCCGGGAAGTTGTTCATTCGGTTTTGAAGCCCCACCCGCTCCATCATTTCTACCGGGTTGAGGGCCTTGGGGCATACCTGCCGGGCCAGCTCCACATTCTCCAGCGCCGTCAGGTTTGGCATTAAATTATAGAACTGGAACACAAAGCCCACATCCAGCCGGCGGTATTCCGTCAGCTCCCGTCCGCTGAGGCCGGTGATTTCTTTGCCCCCCACGATGATCTTGCCGGAGGATACCTTATCCATGCCGCCCAGTAGGTTCAAAATGGTGGTCTTGCCCGCGCCGCTGGGGCCCAGCACTACGCATAGCTCGCCCTTCTCCATTTCAAAGCTCACCTTGTTGGCAGCTAGTACGGTTTCCTCACCCATATGGTATTCTTTGGTTACGTTTTCAAAGGAAATATAACTCACGTTTCTTCCTTTCCGAGCGGCTCTATCTACGGTAAAACCAAAACCGTTCATTCGGTCATAGCGTATCATGCTGCCATGCGGCTGTCAATCATTGCCGTTTGAATAATCCGTGAACATTTTTCTCTGCGCAGCGTAGAGTCTACGCTGCGCAGGTTGATTGTGCGCTTGGCTGCGGTATGCTGGTTTAGAGAGCTGCCGCTCTTCGCATTTTATGGAAAAGGAAGAACCCATTATGAGAATAGAACCTGATTTTACACCCATCCAAAGGGAAAGCTGGCCTATGGCGGAGGCCTTTTACTATTACACGCAAATGGCGCCCACCTCCTACGGCGTGACGGTGAAGCTTACTGTAACCGCTGCTCGGAAGGCCCTGAAGCAAGCGGGGTATCGCTTTTTCCCCGCCTATCTGTATGTGGTTACGGAGACCCTTCGCAATCACCCGGCGCTTCGGGTGGGAATGAAGGAGGGGGTCCTAGGCCATTGGAATTGCCTGACCCCCGCCTATCCCCAATTTCATCAGGATACGGAGACCACCTCGCTTTTGTGGACTGCCCATGACGATTCCTTTCCCGCCTTTCATCGCGCCTATTTGGAGGATACCGCCCGCTACGGGCAGGATCATGGTATCATAACCTCCAAGGGAATTCCCCCTGAGAATGCCTACATCATCTCCTGCATTCCGTGGTTTACCTTTGAAAGCTTTGCGCTGCAAAACCACGGCATCAAGGATTACTATGTTCCCAGCTTGGAGGCAGGCGGGTTTGTGGAGGAAAACGGACGCGTCCAAATGCCCTTATCCGTCACCGTGCACCATGGCACCACAGACGGCTATCACCTGCACTGCTTTTTTCAGGAGCTGCAAGCGCGGTTTGACGCGCCGGAGAAATGGTTGCCATAGCCCCTTGACTTGAACACCGTGTCGCAGTTTATAATGCAGAAAGAAAGGGAGCGAGCGGATGGAAGGCATGACGGTAAGCGAGGTTTCCCGGCGGTATTCCGTGTCGACAAGAATGCTGCGATATTATGAAAAAATCGGGCTGCTGCAAAGCGGCAGGCGGGAGGAATATGCTTACCGTATGTATGACGAAACCGCCGTGCGCAGGCTGCAGATCCTTTTGATTCTGCGCAAGCTGCGTATTCCCCTCAAGCAGATCGCCGTGATTCTGGACGACGGGGAGCAGCTGAAAACGCTGACGATTCTCCAAGAGAACCTCAAGGAGCTGGACGATGAGCTAGCCGCCCTCGGCACGGTCAGGGATATTCTGGACGGTCTTGCGACGCGGCTTGAGGAACGAATCCGAAAGAGCATCCGATTGGATTTGCTGGCGGACGGCGAGCTTGCTTCCCTTGCTCAGTCCCTTTCCCTGTCCCCAATGAGTATAGCGGAGGAAAAAAACATGGATGATTTGAACAAGGCGAATGCAGTGCTGAAAAAGCTTACCGACAAAGAGGTGCGGATTATTCACGTCGCCCCCGTGACCGTGGCGGCGGTTCATCGGGTCAGCGATTCCCCGGAGGCGGACTGTCTCGCCGCCCTTAGAAAAATGATTCTGGAGTGCCGCCTTTGCGAGCGAAAGCCGGACTTCCGCGTTTTCGGCTTTAACCACGACGTTGACGGCGTACACGGCTATGAGCACTGGATTACGGTTCCCGATGATTTGGAGCTGCCCGCGCCCTTCGTTAAAAAGCACTATGGCGGCGGCTTGTACGGCGCGCACATGATTCCCATGGGTGCGTTTGAGGAGTGGAAATGGCTGTACGAATGGGCGCAGAGCAGCGAGGAGTACGAAATCGATTGGCGCGCCCCCGAATGCATGATGGGCGGAATGCTGGAGGAACACTTAAACTTTATCCATATTTTTGATAACGATATGGACACGCTGGATCAAATTATGCAGCTGGATTTGCTTGTGCCCATCCGAAAAAGGAAGGGATGAACGGCATGACGCTTCAGCGAGCAGAACCGATTGCTCAACCTGTGCCGTAGTGCTATACTTGCCGCAAGGGGCTGCCCTTGCGGCATGATTGCGTTACGGAAAGGAAATGACCTATGAAAATCGTCTCCAAGAATACGCTTACCGAGCAGGACGTGCAAAGCATCAGAGCGCTGGAGCAAGCCAGCTTTCAAAAGGACGGGCTTGAAAACGGCGCTTACCTATCGAATAATCTTAATTTCAATCCTGAGCTGCCCTGCTTTTATCTGGGGTATGAAGGGGATACGCTGGCGGCGTTTTTAGCCGTCTTTATGCCCGACCCAACAGAGGCGGAAATCATGGCTGCCACGCTGCCGATGTATCAGCAAAGAGGGTTCTTTCGGCAGCTTTATGAGAGAGCCGCAGAAGAGCTGCGCCTTGTCGGTATTCATTCCTTATTGCTGGAAACGGAAGCCAAAAGCACATCCGGGGCGCTGGTGCTGGCGCGCTTTCCCCACAGAGTCTTTGATCACGCCGAATATCGGATGACCCTATCCGCATTACCGCCTGAGCTGCAAGCCGCGGAGAAGGCGGGAACTGTCGAACGAGTTACGCTCCAAAGCAAAGAGACCTTTGCGGCTATTTCTGCCGCGGCCTTTCAGTGCACGCGGGAGGACAGCTACTCGAATTTTATCTCCACCTCCGACCAAAGAAGGGGCTATCTTTTTCGCTGGAACGGCGAGGCGGTGGGCACCTTCGTATTAAGCAACGAGGAACAAGACGAAACCTTTATTTACGGGGTGACGATCGCTCCCGCCTATCAGGGGCAGGGGCTTGGCGGACATATGATGAGGCACGCTGTTGAAATGGCGCTGCAAAACACGGCGAAGGCGCTGATTGAGGTGGATTCCCAAAATCCCGCCGCGCTGGCCTTGTACCGGCATTGCGGGTTTCAGGTTTCTTTTCAGGTGGATTATCATCGGGTTGCCATTTGAGTGGGAAGGAAAAACACAATTCCAATACAAAGCGGTCATTTCCTTTCCATTGACATTGAAGTCCCGTTAGGTATAATAGAATGAATACCTCGCGTTACGCAGGGGTTACGAAGGAGGTAAGCAAATGGCGAGCATAACCGTCAACGAGGACGTATGCAAGGGCTGCGGGCTTTGCGTAGACGCGTGCCCAAAGCACATTATGGAAATTGACAAGTCTCACCTGAACAAAAAGGGCTACCATCCGGCGCATTGCGCCAAGCCGGAGGATTGCATTGGCTGCGCTTTCTGCGCCACCATGTGCCCTGATGTGGCCATTACCGTAGAAAAGTAGTTTTGCAGGAAGGAAGGTCGGTTGGCTCCATGAAGAAATTGATGAAGGGCAATGAGGCCATTGCAGAAGCCGCCATCCAAGCGGGATGCCGCTTCTTCTTTGGATACCCCATCACGCCCCAGAACCAGATACCCGAATATATGTCCAAGCGCATGCCTCAGGTAGGCGGCTGCTTTCTTCAATCCGAAAGCGAGGTTGCCGCAATCAATATGGTCTTTGGCGCAGGCGGGGCGGGCGCGCGCGTAATGACCAGCTCCTCCTCGCCCGGAATTAGCCTAAAGCAGGAGGGCATCAGTTATATTGTGGGCGCTGAGGTTCCCTGCGTCATCGTCAATATGGTGCGGGGCGGCCCCGGCCTTGGCGGTATTCAGCCCGCCCAGAGCGATTATTATCAGGCAACCCGGGGCGGCGGACACGGCGACTACCACATGTGCGTGCTGGCTCCCAGCTCCGTGCAGGAGGCCGTTACGTTGACCCAAGACGCCTTTGACATTGCGGATCGCTACCGCAACCCCGTCATGATCATGGGCGACGGCCTGATTGGTCAAATGATGGAGCCTGTAGATTTGGACGAGGCTTCCAACCGCAAGCCCGCGCCGGACCTTCAGGAAAAGAAATGGGCGGCTACCGGTCATGTGCCTACGGAGGACGCGCCTCGGGCGGTGATCAACAGCCTGTACATCGATCCGCAGGTGCTGGAAAACCACTGCAAGCATTTGCAGGAAAAATATGACGCGATTGAAGCCGCCGAATGCCGCTGGCAGGAGGAGCAGGTGGAGGACGCGGAGCTGGTTATCGTTGCCTATGGCACCACCAGCCGTATTGTTCGCAGCGCCATGCGCAAATGCCGGGCGTTGGGGATCAAGGTGGGCATGATTCGGCCCATCACACTGTGGCCCTTCCCCGAAGCGGCGATCCGCGCCACCATTCCTACGGCTGAGAAATACCTCTGCGTGGAAATGAGCATGGGTCAGATGGTGGACGACGTGCGCTTGGCGGTGAACGGCGAGCGCCCGGTGGAGTTCTACGGTCGTACCGGCGGCATGGTGCCCACGGTGAACGAGATTGTGGGCAAAATCAAGGAGCTAACCGGCTATAGCGAGGATATCCTCTCTCAGGCTGGAAAGCTGTTTAACGATGCGGTCAACGCCGTAGGCGCCGCCTTTGGCGACATCGGCAAGAAGATTGACGAAACCGTGAAAAGCCCTGAATTTGCCCAGAAAACCGAGACCTTGAAAAAGCAGGCTGAGGACACGGCGGCTAAGGCGGCTGATGGAATCGCCAAGGGCGCGGACGCGCTGGCTACCGGCCTTAACAAGGCCATCGACGCGCTGAAAAAGCAATTCGATAATAACGATAAAGGGGGCGAGCAGTAATGGCCATCGTATTTGAAAAGACCAAAATGCTGTGCGATAAGCCCTTCCATTACTGCCCCGGCTGCACCCACGGCATCATCCATCGGTTGGTGGCGGAAGCGCTGGACGAGCTGAACATCGGCGACACCGCCATCGGTGTGGCTCCCGTCGGCTGCGCGGTATTCGCTTACGACTACTTCAACTGCGATATGATGGAGGCGGCTCATGGCCGCGCGCCCGCCGTAGCCACAGGCATCAAGCGGGTACATCCCGATAAGGCCGTGTTTACCTATCAGGGCGACGGCGACTTGGCCAGCATTGGCGCGGCAGAAATCGTTCACGCGGCAACCCGCGGAGAAAAGATCACCGTTATCTTCGTCAACAACGCCATCTATGGCATGACCGGCGGGCAGATGGCTCCCACCACCTTGCCCGGACAGGTGACCACCACCAGCCCCTACGGTCGGGATGTAAACCATTGCGGCTACCCCGTCAAGGTCAGCGAAATGCTGTCCACCTTGACCGGACCGGCTTACATCGAGCGGGTCAGCGTCCACGACGTGCCCAATATCAAAAAGGCCAAGGCGGCGATTAAGAAGGCCTTCCAGCTGCAAATGGAAGGGAAGGGCTTTACCATGGTGGAGGTCATTTCCTCCTGTCCTACCAACTGGGGCATGACCCCCAAGGAAGCCCTGGAATGGGTGAAGAGCGACATGCTTCCCGCCTATCCCCTCGGCGTGTACAAGGACGTTACCACGGGAGGTGCTGAATAATGGAAAAGCAATTCCTGGTTGCGGGCTTTGGCGGGCAGGGCGTGCTGCTCATCGGGCAGCTGATCGCCAAGGCTGCCATGCGGCAGGGCTATGAAGTCAGCTGGATGCCCGCCTACGGCCCCGAAATGCGCGGCGGCGAAGCCAACTGCGCCGTGGTTGTCAGCGACGAGCCCATCGGCAGCCCGCTGGTCAGCGAGCCCCCGGTGCTGGTTGCCATGAACAAGCCCAGTTTGGTGAAGTTCATGCCCAAAATGCCCAAGGGCGGCGTTCTTTTGTACAACGCTACCTTGATCGACGGTGTGGAGCTGCGTACGGATATCAAGGTAATCCCCGTACACTGTAACGAAATTGCCGATCAACTGCAAAATGCCCGCACCAGCAACATGGTCATGCTGGGGGCGATTCGCGAGGCAACCGATGTGGTTACCCAAGAGAACCTGATTGAGACCCTTCGGGATTGGCTGGGCGAGAAGAAGGCCGCGATGCTGGACATTAACAAGCAGGCCATCATCGAGGGCGAAAAGGTTGTAAAGGGATAAACGTATAGTCAAAGGGAGTGTTTCAAAGTCGTTTGGGGCACTCCCTTTTATATACACTGCAAAAGCCATTGTAAGCAATTGCATGACGCTAAGGCACGTGAAAAAGTGTAACAATGGGTGAAAAACGATTATAATTATTGATGTTTTCTTGATAAATGGTATAATATGAATAGGGTGTAGAAAAGGGGGCGATTTGCATTCCAGAAAAAATTATCATTGGTTTAACAGGCCCTTTTGGAAGTGGTTGTACTTATATTGGTCAAAATGTACTGAATGAATTTGGATATGAATACATTTCATTATCCGAAATCCTAAGGAGATCCACCAATTCGGCGAAGGCGTCACGAACCGATCTCCAAAATATTGGAAATGAACTTCGCATTCAAAAAGGAAATGATTTTCTAGCTCAAGAAGCAATTAAAAAGATAGAATCTTCTGAGAAAACGAAATTTATCGTGGATAGCATAAGAAACACCCATGAAATTGATACCATAAAATCCAAATATAGCAACTTTTATTTATTTGCTGTATGGGCTAGTCGTGATGTTCGTTGGAATAGAACAATGGAAAAATATAATAGAAATGGGGCTTTATTTGATATAGATGATGGTCGGGATAAAGATGAGAAAAGTGAAAATGGGCAACAGATCACACTGTGTTATCAAATGGCCGATATTATTATTCTAAATGAACGAACAATACATACAAAGGAAACAGATGAATACAATGAACTAAAGTCTATAGTGCAAAAGTATGTTCATCTTATAGAGCAAACTACAGTATTTAAACCAACAGAGATGGAAACACTGATGACCATGGCCTATGCAAACAGTATGCGTTCGTCATGTTCGCAGCGTAAGGTGGGAGCATTAATCATTGACGAGTACGGAAACACTTTTAGTTCTGGATATAATGAAGTGCCAGCTTCCGAACGCCCCTGCCAAAATACATATGGAATGTGCTACCGAAAATACATACGAAATCAGCTCGATACACAAATTAAAGAAGCAATAGGAGATGATGAATTATCAAAAATAATTTCTGGCATTGTGAAAGACAATTCTAAAATGCTGGATTATTGTCGAGCATTGCATGCAGAAGAATCTGCGATTGTAAACATGGCAAGACTAAGTGTTTCGGCAAATTTAGATAAAGCTACATTATATTCAACAACATATCCATGCAATTTATGTGCAAATAAAATTGCGCAAGTCGGGATTAAACACCTTGTATACTTTGAACCATACCCACAAAAAGAAGCAAAGGAAATATTGAATGCAAATCATGTGGAACAAAAACCATTTGAAGGCGTTACATTCAATGGATATTTTCGATTTATGGAGGTACTCAGATGAAAAGATGTCCGCGTTGTGGTGAAATTGTTTCGTACAATTCATATTTTGGAGCATATATATGTGATAACTGCAATTGGGAAGATTGTTCCAGAATAAATGAACTTAAAACAAAGAATATTGATTATAATAAGATGAATATGATTTGCAAATCTACGAGTTTTTCGCCAAAAGACAAGATGAGAGAGTTAAAAGTATAGAGATAGATTATTGAAATAGTTCACTATAACAATCTAGTTTTAAGTTCTAAAATGCAACAAAATTGGACGCATTAGTACGCTCAAAAGAGTGTATTAATGCGCCGTTTTTGTTGGAGTAGAATCATTTCACTTCTTTGTGAGTGTAAAATATGATACGGTCTCTGTCCATTTTAATCCACACTTCACTATCAATGCATCGTGCATGGCTCCGTCAAGTGCTGTGATAAAAGGCGTAATCATTTGGATGGATACTGCAGCCATCACCCCGGAAGCCTGACCGACCGTCGTGTGCCAGGATGGTTAGTAAGTCGGTTTTTTATTCTTTGGCTTGGGCCACAATACGTGCCATGTCTTCCCATTTGCGTTCCATATCCTCGACCAGCGTGATCTGGGTGCGGCATCGATCCAGATTGTGCTCAGGCCGCGCAATGTGGAAATAAACGTCGCCCATCAAATAATCCGTTAAAAAGCGCGCGCCGCATTCCAGCGTCATCAGCTTTGCGCCCATGGGCAAGGTTTCGATTTCCAAGGGGCGGAGCCGCTGACCGCAGGCGCCGATAAAGCCGGTGGCATAGGCTTTAAACAGCTCAAGGGACATGCTCACCTTGCTTAGGTCCCGTTCGTCCTCGGCGGCGGTGCTTGCGCCAAAGCGAATGCCATCGCCAAAATCGTTGGCTGCCAAGCCCGGCATTACCGTGTCCAGATCAATTACGCAAAGGGGCGTGCGGGTGCGGCGATCCAGCATCACGTTGTTGAGCTTTGTATCGTTATGGGTTACACGGAGCGGTAGCTCACCGCTGCGGTTCAGGCTCAGCAGCGCGTCGGCCTCCTGCTCGTGGGATAAAAAGCGCTGAATCTCGGCTTCGACCGCCTTTGCGCGGTTTAGAGGATCCGCCTCAATGGCTTTGTGAAGCAGCGCGAAGCGGTTGGGGGTATCGTGAAAGCGAGGGATGGTTTCCCCCAAGGTGGAGGCGGGGAAATCCGCTAGCTGATTTTGGAAGGAGCCAAAGGCCACGCCGCTTTGCAGCAGATCGTTGACCGTTTCTGATTTGTCTAGGCAAAGGCTGTCTGTGATGAACTCGTACAGCCTCCAAACGTCGCCCTCCTCCGTGGTCAGGTAAGGGTCGCCGGTTAGGGTGGGCACCAACACCAGCACATGGCGGGGATCGCTGTCCTGCTTGCGCAGGTGGTCTGTTACCGCAATCAGGTTGCGCATCAGCATCTGCGTATTGGGAAAAACCTTGTTGTTCAGCCGCTGTAGAATGTAAAGATGGGGCTGATCCGTTGCCAGTAGATAGGTGTCGTTAATATGTCCGCTGCCGTAGCGTCCACAGTAGAGCGGCGCGCCCTCCAGCCGAAATTGACCGTATATTTTTTCCATCAAACGTTCCTCGCCTTCTCAATAGATTGTCCCCAGAGCTTTGCGGGATATTCGCCCTGCTCCCGCAGCTGTTGAAGCGCCGCCTGAACCCCGGGCATGTCGCCTGCATAGGTCATGCCGTACCAACGCTCTTGGGTAGGCAATACCTGCACCGTTGCTTTTCCCTCCTGCAATAGCTGATTGGGAATCAGTGGCAGGAAATACTCGCATTTCAGGGGAATTACAGGCAGATTGGCTTCCAGCCACGGCGCGAAGCGCTTTTCCATCTCTGCTAGGATTGTGGGCTGAAAGCCCCATAGGTTCATACTGACGTTCACTCCGGCGGGAATAAAGGTTTCCTGCCCGTCCTCGATAAAGGCGGCTCCGCCGGGACGAGGCTCGATGCAGGTACGCTCGTGAATCCCGATCAGCATGCCGTCCTCATTGGTTTCACATACGCCTCTGGCGACGCTGCCGTTTTCCGTCAGGGTGTTTTCGATTTTGTAGCCCACCATGGCGTGTTCGGTAGCGCTGTGCTCCTCTGTTAAAAAACGCGCAATGGCTTCAAAGGCAGTCCGACCGTAAAAATCGTCCGCATTGATGACGCAAAAGGGCGCGTCCAGATATTCCTTGGCGCAAAGCACCGCGTGGGCTGTGCCCCAAGGCTTCACCCGCCCTTGAGGCACGGTATAGCCGGCAGGAAGTATGTCCGGGCGTTGGAAAGCAAAGCACAGCTCCGTTTCACTACCTAAGCGGGAGCCGATGATCTCCCGAAAATCCTTCTCGTGCTCCGGCTTAATGACGCAGACCACCCGACCAAAGCCGGCGCGAAGCGCGTCAAAAATTGAATAATCCATCAGAATTTGCCCCTCGTCGTCCACAGGGGCCATCTGCTTGAGCCCGCCGTAGCGGCTGCCCAGCCCGGCGGCCATAATGACTAAAATCGGCTTCACCATGCGTATCTCCATCCCTTCGAAGAAAGCGTTCAGCGCTTTTGATGGCATGATAGTAACACAGGACGCCCGCGCAGGGGAGAGAATAACGTTCGAAGAAATAGAAAAATCTTTCGTTTTTACGTCGATAATGCTATACTGTAGCGGTATCAGGAAGGGAGACTTCTTAATGATTACGGATGACAGCCTGAAACGGCTGGGGCATTTGCTGAATAACCTATATCTTTGTACCGGTATTAAATTTGGCCTGATGGACGAGAACTCGCGAGAGGTATATACCAGCAGCTACCAAACTGCCTTCTGCCGGATGATCGCCGATGAAATGGGGGGCTATGAGCGCTGCGCGGCCTGCGACGGAAGGGCGCTGTCCGCCCTTCGGGAAGCGGGGGTTTGGGGCAAGCGCAAGTATCTTTGCCATGCGGGCTTGTACGAGCTGGCGCTGCCCGTTACGGAGGAAGGAAAAACGGTAGCCTTTATCCTTTGCGGGCAGATTTTGGACGATAGCCCCCGAGAGGAGCAGTGGAAGCGGGTTTTGGAGCGCTGCGGCTGGGTTTCCGACAAGGAGGCGCTTCATCAGGCGTTCTTAAGCCTAAAACGAGTTTCCACGGAGCAGATGAACGCCTGCATGGAGTTGGTACAGGCCTGCATCAGCGAGGTGCGGCTCTATGGCATGGAGGCGGATTTGGAGCGCAGCGATACCCAGCGCTTAAAAAGCTATATTGAATCCCACTATGCCGAACCGTTGACGACGGAACGGCTCTGCCAAGCGCTAAACGTGGGCAAGACCAAGCTGTTTCAGCTCTGCGCCCAAGGCTTTGCTAAAACCCCAGGTCAGCTGGTTCTGGATACGCGGATGGAGGCTGCTAGGGATTTGCTGCGCAATACCGCCCGTCCGATTCGTACCATTGCCCAAGCGGTAGGCTTTCCTGACGAAAACTACTTTACTAAGGTTTTTAAGCGGGCGCAGGGCGTGGTTCCCAGCGGTTATCGAAAGCAGAACGGCGCTTACGCTGTCAACGTATCATATAATAAGGAAGGCGCGTCGCCATTCGACACGGATTCGCATTCTTAGCGCTCCCTTGATTGACAATCCTGTAGGTTGGAGGTACAATCGGTTGCGTGTGTTCCTACCTATTAAATAATTTGGAAGAACATGTTATCTCAAGGAGGGCTGGTTATGCCAATCATTTTTTTTGCGTTCTGGCTGGTGCTGAACGGTCGCTTTACTTGGGAAATCGCAGCTTTCGGTGCGGTGCTGTCAGCCGCGCTGTATTGGTTTTGCGTAAAATTCCTAGAGTACAGCCCGAAGGCGGAATGGAAGGCCATCCGAAAGATACCCGGCATGGCGCGCTATTTCTTTCTACTGATTAAGGAAATCTTTAAAGCGAACTTTGCCCTGATGAAAATCGTATATTCGCCTAAAAAGAAGATCAAGCCTCAGCTGGTCACCTTTCATACGCCCCTTCGCAATCCGGGGCTCAGGAGCGTGCTGGCAGATTCCATCACCTTAACCCCCGGCACCATTACCGTGATGCTGGAGGATGGGGAAATGACGGTGCACTGCTTGGACGAGAGCTTTGCACAGGGTATTGAGGACTTGGAATTTCAACGGCTTTTGCTAAAGCTGGGCGATCAGGAGGAGCAGCCATGAATATTGTAGACGCTTATCGTACGATGTATACGGTAGCCTTGGTGATTTTAAGCCTGTTGACCCTTCTGTGCCTGCTCCGCGCCATCCTTGGCCCGCGCATTGCCGACCGGGTGGTGTCCATCAATATGATTTGTACCTTGACGCTGTGCATGATCTGCATTCTGGGCGTTATGCTGGGCGAGGGCTATTTGGCCGACGTAGCGCTTATCTACTCGCTGCTGGGCTTTTTGGCCGTGGTGGTGCTATGCAAGGTATATATCGGCGTGGCGCTGGAAAAAAGAGAACAAAAAGCGGAAAAGGAGGCGGCTAAGGATGCTTGATTGGATTCGTTTCGGGCTTACGGCGGCGCTGTTATTGTCCGGGCTGGTGGTGCTGGCTACCGGCGTGGTTGCCCAGTACCGCTTTCATTATGTGATCAATCGGATGCACGCCGCTTCCATGGGCGACTCGCTAGGGCTCCTGTTGGTCGTGCTCTCGCTATGCGTCAGCATGAACGACGGCTGGGTCATTCTCAAATACCTGCTGGTGACGGTGTTCCTGTGGCTTACCAGCCCCACGGCTGGGCATTTGATCGCCCGGCTGGAGCTTACCACCAATGAGCATCCGGAGAAGGAAATGGAGCTGATACGCAAATGAACCTATTTACTGTAATCGTGCTGGGCTTTTTGGTGATCTGCGCCATTGCTACCTCCATCAGTAAAAATTTGCTGGTCAGCGTGGTCATTTTCATGGCCTACAGCGTGCTGATGAGCATTGTGTGGATGTTTCTGCAATCCCCGGATTTGGCTATAACGGAAGCCGCCGTTGGCGCGGGCGTTACCTCTATCCTATTCTTTATTACACTGAAAAAAATCCATGCCATTCGAGGCAACGAGGAGGAGGACGCCCATGACAAATAAGCAACCGTCCCTTCTGAAACGCTTTCTTGGCTGGATGAACGACGACGAGAGCACGCTGGATCGGGAGCTGACCCAGCGGCTCAGCACGCCCTCCGAGGAATCCCTGCGGGAATTGAGCCCCGAAGAGTTTGACGCAAGAGAGGCCCGCGAGGAAAAGCAGCGGGAGGATCTGTATCTGGCGGAGCAGGAGCAGTTCAATCGCATCCATAATTGGGCTACCCATAAGGGCGTAGCGGTGCTCAACTGGGTTTATCGCGGACTGGCGCTGCTGGTATGTAGCTTTATCATCCTGTTCCTGCTGCGCACGGCGGTGGCGCTGCCCCCCTTCGGCGCGGAGGATAACCCTTACAACAACGAGGTATCCCAGCGCTATATTGAAAGCGGCATCCAAGAAACAGGCGCAATCAACTTTGTGGCGGGTATGATTCTGGACTACCGCGCCTTTGATACCTTTGGCGAGTCCACGGTGCTCTTTGTGGCGGCATGCAGCGTTATTATGCTGCTAAAGCTGGGCGACCACTCCGCCGAGCACCCCTCCGCGGCGATGCTGGAGGCGGAGTTCGACGATCGGCATCACGAGCCCAAGAACGACGAGGTGCTGCAGCTGGCTGCCAAGGTGCTGGTTCCCGTTATTTTACTGTTCGGCTTTTACATTGTGCTAAACGGTCATTTAAGCCCCGGCGGCGGCTTTAGCGGCGGCGCGGTAATGGGCGCGGGCTTGATGCTGTACCTTAATGCCTTCGGCTTTGAGAAGACCTCCCGCTTCTTTACCTACAAGCTTTCCCGCTGGATCAGCTATCTAGCATTAATGACCTACGCGGGGCTGAAGAGCTATTCGTTCTTTACCGGTGCGAACCATCTGGCTAGCGGCATTCCGTTGGGAATCCCCGGCGCGATCCTCTCCTCGGGGTTGATTTTGCCCCTAAACGTCTGTGTGGGACTGATCGTTATGTGTACCATGTATACCTTCTACTCGCTGTTTCGGAAGGGAGGCATGTAGGATGCTGGAAGCCATCCCGCGTCTGCTGGAGGAGCATTTTGAGGAAATCATCGCCGTGCTGCTTTTCGGTATCGGCTTTACAACCTTGCTCTTGCACCGCAACCTTATTAAGAAAATCATCGGACTCAACATCATGGATACCGCCGTTTATCTGTTTCTTACCTCCGTGGGTTACATTGAAGGGCGTACCGCGCCCATCTTAACCGACGGTATCACCTCAGCCCAGAACTACGTGAACCCAATTCCCAGCGGCTTGGTGCTGACCGGCATTGTGGTATCCGTCAGCGTAACGGCAGTCACGCTGTCGCTGACCATCCGTCTTTACCGGCGCTACCATACGTTGGACATTGACAAAATTACCTTGCTGATGAAGGGGGAGGACAACTGATGGAGTTTGTAAAGAACGTCCCCTTCTTTTCCATCATGCTATGCATGATCAGCGGCGTGACCGCCTCGATGCTGCCCCCCAAGATTGCTAAATGGTGGACGGTGGCGCTGGCGGCTGTGGTGGCTGCGCTGAATGCATGGCTGCTTTCGTATTTGCTATCCGTCGGCGAGAGCTATACCTACATGATGGGTCATTTCCCCGCGCCTTGGGGCAACGAGCTTCGGGGCGGCATTCTGGAGGCGTTGCTGGCTGTCGTTTTCAGCATTGTTCTGTTGGTCAGCACGCTAGGCGGCATGCAGAAGCTGGAATATCAGGTGGACCCCCATAAGCAGAACCTGTTCTGCGTCATGCTGGATTTGGTTTTGGCAGCGATGATTTCCATGCTGTACACCAACGACCTGTTTACCGGCTATGTCTTTATCGAAATCATGACCTTGGGCGCTTGTGTGTTGATCATGTCCCGGCAGAACGGCCGCACGCTGGTATCCGCCATGCGGTATATGATCATGAGCCTGTTGGGCTCCGGTTTAATTTTAATCGCGATTACCTTGACCTACAACCTGACGGGACATCTGCTGATGGAGAATATCCAGCAGAGCTTTGCGCAGCTCCACGCTAGCGGACAGTATGAGGTTCCCATTACGGTCATCACCGGCCTGTTCTTTGTGGGTCTGGGCATCAAAAGCGCGTTGTTTCCCTTCCATACGTGGCTGCCCGACGCTTACGGCTATTCCACGCCCGCCGCGTCCTCGGTGCTAAGCAGCATCGTCAGCAAGGCTTATATTTTTCTGCTGATGAAAATTTTCTATCGCGTCATCGGCATGGACATCATCCATAGCAGCCACGTTATGAACCTGCTGTTCATCTTCGGCGTAGCGGGTATGATTCTGGGCAGCTTGAGCGCAATCCGCAGCCATGACCTGCGGCGCATGAACGCTTATAGCTCCGTCGCGCAAATTGGCTACCTTTACGCCGGCATCGGCTTGGGAATCGAAGCGGGCTTTGTTGCCGCCATTTACCACATGATTATG
Source organism: Eubacteriales bacterium (assembly GCA_028693055.1). Classification (GTDB taxonomy): domain Bacteria; phylum Bacillota; class Clostridia; order Christensenellales; family Aristaeellaceae; genus Limiplasma. Next base: position 33,264 of record JAQUWD010000020.1, read on the forward strand.
CACTCCGTAGCGAAAAGCTCGCTATTCATTGCTACCTCCGGGCTGGCAGACGCGTCGGGGGATAGCAAGCGCTTCTCCGACCTGCGGGGCGCGGGCTATCGCTATCCCGCGGCGGGCATCTGCTTTTCTGTCAGCGCTATGAGCTTGGTGGGTATCCCCATCTTGGGCGGCTTTGTCAGTAAGCTGTATTTCAGCCAAGCGGCCTTTGAATACGGCGGCGTGCATCTGTGGGTGATGCTTTCCGCGCTGGCGCTCAGTACCTTCCTCAACGTACTGTATTTCATGCGTACCGTGATCACTCTTTACCGCCCGCCGAAGAAGGGCTTCCAGCCCCCCGCCTTCCGTAAGGACCCGCGCACGGTGACGGCTCTGTGGATTATGACGGCGCTGAATTTCTTGGTGGGACTGCTGGCGCAGCCCATCGTTATGGCGATTACCCGCGGCTTGAGAATGTTCGCGTAGGGAGGAATGAGAATGCAAGCTTTTCTGCTATGGTTTACACCGCTGTTTCCGCTGCTGTGCGGCATGCTATGCTGGTTCCTGCCCTGTATACAAGGAAAGAAAACGCGTAACGCCTTTGTTTTCCTTGCCTTGTGCGTGAATATGGCGCTGTCCGTCTGGCTGAGCCTGACGGGGGATGGACAGCTGTACCTATTCTCCATCACGGGAACCATTCCCATCTATTTTCAATCGGATTTGCTAGGGCGGCTGTTTCTGCTGCTGGTGGGAGCCATGTGGCTCAACTCGGGGGCCTTTTCCTTCGATTATCTGGGAGACGATCCCGCCCAGCGCCGCTATTATACCTTCTACCTGTTGACCTTGGGCGCCCTTAACGGCATCTGCTTGGCGGGCACGCTGGTGACCATGTATGTCTGCTTTGAAATGATGACGCTGTTGTCTGTGGCGCTGGTGCTTCATAATATGACCAAGGAAGCCGTAGCGGCGGGCATCAAGTATCTGGTGTATTCCGTCGCCGGTGCGATGATGGGGTTATTCGGTATCTTCTTTTTCACCCAAAATGCGGTTACGCCCGTGTTTACACCCGGCGGCGTACTATCCCCGGAAGCGGTCTCTTCACAGGGGGCTATGCTGTTGTGGGTGCTGCTGGTGACGATCATCGGCTTTGGCACCAAGGCGGGTATGTTTCCCATGCACGGCTGGCTGCCTACCGCTCACCCCATCGCGCCCGCCTGCGCCAGCGCGGTGCTGAGCGGCGTCATTACGAAAATGGGCGTGCTGTGTATTATTCGCGTCATCTACTTTGTGGTGGGGCCGGAATTCCTGCGTGGAACGTGGGTGCAGACCGTACTGCTGATTTTGGCGTTGTGCACCGTGTTTATGGGCTCTATGATGGCCTTCAAGGTAACGGGGCTGAAAAAGCGGCTGGCCTATTCCACGGTATCCCAGGTAAGCTACATTTTGTTCGGCGTGTTTATGCTCAACCAAACCGCCTTTGTAGGCTCCATGCTGCATTTATATTTCCACAGCATTATGAAAAACGCTTTGTTCCTGTGTGCCGGCGCTGTGATTGTAAAAACCGGCCTCCACGATGTGCGGGAGCTGAAGGGCGTTGGCAAGCGTATGCCGGTGACCATGTGGTGCTTCACCTTGGCGGGTATTGGTCTGGTGGGCATTCCGCCCCTGTCCGGCTTTATGAGCAAGTGGCAGCTGGCTACGGGCGCGATCGGCAGCGGCGTTGCCGTGTTTAGCTGGCTGGGGCCGGTGGTGCTATTGGTATCCGCCTTGCTGACCGCCGCTTATCTGCTGCCCGTGAGTATCGACGGCTTCTTCCCCGGCCACAACGCGGGGGAGGCTGCCATTGATCTGTCGCCCTGCGAGGCGTCGTGGGGCATGACGATTCCTTTGCTGATTTTAACGGCGCTTACCATTGTGCTGGGGCTTTGTCCCTCGATTGTGCAGAACGCGGCGGAAGCTCTTGCCGCGCTGCTGCTGTAAGGGGGTGGCTTGATGATTCTTTTATCCGCTATCCTCTGCCCCTTTCTGGGAGCAATCGGGTTGTTTTTGCTTAAGCCTAAATCCGAAAAGGTGCGCAATCCTTATGTGATGGCTGTAACGGTGCTGTCCTCGGTCTTGGTGGCGCTGAGCCTTTTCATCCCCGGCGATCATCAGCACACGTGGCTGCAGGTAACAGACGCGCTGTCCATCAGCTTCCGTCTGGACGGGCTGGGACGGGTCTTTGGCGGTCTGGTAGCCTTTCTATGGCCGCTGGCTACCTTGTACGGCCTTGAGTACATGCGGCACGAGGGCGGAGAGAACACCTTCTTCGGCTTTTACCTGCTTAGCTATTTTGCTACGCTGGGCATTGCGTTCAGCGAGGATTTAATGACGCTGTACATCTTTTACGAGTTGCTTACGCTGGCGACGCTGCCCTTGGTCATGCATGGCATGGGAGGCCGCAACGTCTACGCCGGTCGTAAATACCTGTACTACTCGCTGGGCGGCGCGGCGCTGGGCTTTATCGCCTTGGTAACCGTGGTGCATTACAGCGGCAACAGTAACTTTGTATATGGCGGCATTCCCGCTATGATGACCGCGCCCATGAGCGTGCTCCTTCCTGTGTTTGTGATCGGCTTCTTCGGCTTCGGCGCGAAGGCGGCGGTTTTTCCGCTCCACGGCTGGCTGCCTACCGCCAGCATTGCGCCTACCCCGGTTACTGCGTTGCTGCATGCCGTGGCTGTGGTTAAGGCGGGCGCCTTTGCGGTGATCCGCATGAGCTACTATTGCTTCTCTCCCGACAGGATGCGGGGCACTTGGGCTCAAAGCGTATGCCTGTGCGTCGCCGCCGGCACCATCCTCATCGGCAGCGCCATGGCGGTACGGGAGCAGCACTTAAAGCGCAGACTGGCCTATTCCACCATGTCCAACTTAAGCTACGTGCTTTTCGGCGCGCTGCTTCTGACCCCCGAGGGTCTGCGGGGCGGACTGATGCACATGGTCTTTCACGCGCTGATGAAAATTTCTCTCTTTAGCTGCGTAGGCGCAATCATGATCCAGACAGGGAAGAGCTATGTGGCGGATATTCGCGGCATGAGCAAGCGCATGCCCTTTATTTGCGCGGTATTCCTGTTCTGCGCCATCGAGCTGGTGGGCATCCCGCCCTTTGTGGGCTTCCAGAGCAAATGGGCGCTGGCTACAGCTGGGCTGAACAGCGGCAGCGTTTTTGGACTGATCGGCATGGGCGCGTTGATCGTTTCCGCCGTGCTGACGGCTATCTATCTGCTGGTGCCCGCCGTTTCCACCTATGCGCTGCCCTTGGAGCCAACGGCCCATTTGGAAGAGCGCAGCTACGATCCGGGCTGGCGTATGAAGGTCTGCCTCGGCGTGCTCTGCGTCGTTATGCTGGCGCTGGCATTCTTTTCCGCTCCGCTGGTACGGTTTCTGACCGCCGTAGCGGGCGGACAATTCTAGGAAGGAGGCGGACGGTATGCAAGGAAATGTTCTGCTCTTTTTAGTGGCGGTTGTGCCCATGCTGGCCGCGCCTTTAAGCTACGCGCTGGGGCGCAAGCGCGCCATGAACGCCGTTTGGGTCATGGTGACCGCTGCCGCCGCGGTGATGGCGGCGTTGATCGGGCTTCTGGTTTCCGCGGCTCAGGGTGCAGCGCAAAGCTTTCAATGGGACGGCTTCTGCGGGCTTGGGCTTTCCATGACAGCCGACGGCTTTAGGGCGCTATATGCCTGTGTGGCGGGGCTGATGTGGTTGATTACCTCCGTGTTCAGCTTGGACTATTTCAAGCATGAGGAAAACGTAGGAAGGTATGCCTTCTTCACCTTGATGACCTTTGGCGCAACGGTGGGGCTGTTTCTATCGGGAACGCTGTTTTCTACCTTTCTCTTCTTCGAGGTGATGTCTTTAGCCAGCTATCCGTGGGTGGCTCATGAGGAAGACCCCGCCGCCATGCGGGCGGCGCAGACCTACCTGTACATCGCGATCATTGGCGGTCTGGTGACCTTGATGGGCTTGTTCCTGCTGCCGAACGGCTTGGTGATCGTCTCCTACGGTGAATTATCCGGCGCGGCGGCGGCGGTGGGAGCGGACAGGCTTTGGCTTCCCGCTTTGCTGGTGCTGTTTGGCTTTGGCGCAAAGGCCGGCTCCTTCCCCCTGCACATCTGGCTGCCCAAAGCTCACCCGGTAGCGCCCGCTCCTGCCAGCGCTTTGCTTTCCGGCATTCTCACCAAGGCGGGCGTCTTTGGCATGCTGGTGCTTACCTGCTTGGTGATGAAGGGCAGCTTTGCATGGGGCGATTTGATCTTCCGCTTGGGCGTGATTACCATGCTGCTAGGCGCGGCGCTGGCGATCCTCTCTGGCAACCTGAAGCGTACGCTGGCCTGCTCGTCCTTGAGCCAAATCGGCTTTATCATGGTAGGTATCGGCCTGTGCGGCATGCTGGGTGAGGAAAATGGGCTTGCCGCCTACGGTACGGTGGGGCATATGGTGAACCATTCGTTGTTCAAGCTGGTCTTATTCCTCTGTGCGGGCGCGGTAGCCATGAATACCCATCAGCTGGCCCTTTGCGACGTGCAGGGCTTTGGTCGCAAAAAACCGCTGTTCCAAGCCGCGTTCCTTTGTGGAGCGCTGGGCATCAGCGGCGTACCCCTGTTCAGCGGGTATCTGAGCAAATCTCTACTGCATGAAGGCATTCTGGAGCTGATCGCTCATTTGCAGGCGCAGGGGCAAAGCGTTGCTTTATACCAGCTTTCAGAATACGCCTTTTTATTGGCGGGCGGCATGACCCTCTGCTACATGCTCAAGCTTTACGTCTGTCTTTTTGTGAAAAAGCATCCCACCCGCCAAGCGGAATACGATGGGATGAAGCGCTGGGCTTTTCCCCTGCCGATGGGTGCGCTGCTATGGATCGCCGCGTTGATTCCCCTGATTGGCGTGCTACCGCAAGTATTGATGAGCGGCTTTGGCAGCTTATCGCAGTCCTTCCTGGAGGCGGGGACTCCCGCCCATTTGCCCATTGCCTATTTCAGCGGTGAAAATCTGCTGGGCGCGTTGAAATCCATCGTGATTGGTCTTGCGCTTTATGGCGTTCTGTGGGCGTTGGGTCGCCGCAAGCAAGGCGAGAAGAGTAAAACTGCGCTTCGGTTTGATTTGGAGGACATGGTGTACCGTCCCGTCCTCAAGCTTCTCAGCTGGGTAGGCTACGGCGTGGCTTTTGTGCTGGATCGCCTGCTGGATTGGGTGGTTTTGTTCCTCAAGGGCTTAGGCATGGTACTAGGCCGTCTGATGGACGGCACGGGCGACGGCGCGGTCTATGCCGCGCAGAAAACGGTGCTTTCTCCCCGGCAGCGGGCGCGTCCAATCCCTGTGGGCAACCGCTTCACCTTTGCGCTGGGTACCTTTATGGACGGCTTTGTCGGCTTGCTGAATCTCTCCTTTTACCGCCGCAAGCCCATCGAGTTCAGCTTTGTCGCTGCCTTTGCGGCCCTCCACGAGGAGGTAACGAAGGAATCGCGGCAGCTGACCCGCTCCATCAGCTTCGGGCTATTGATGTTCTGCCTAGGACTTTTTGCCACGCTAGTGTATTTACTCTACTAATTGCAAATCAAAAAAAGGGACTGTATCACGGCAGGGGCTTCCGCCCCTGCACCCTGACAAGGGCTTTAGCCCTTGACCCAGTTTTGCCCGCCGGATCGGCGGGCATTGTTGGTGATACAGTCCCTTTTTTGTATATGTGTTTTACCGTCCAAGCCGTTGGATACGCTCCACCGCTTCTTGGGTTTTTTCCAGCGTGTTAAAAGCCGTCAGACGGAAGTAACCCTCTCCGCAGGGGCCGAAGCCTGCGCCGGGAGTGCCTACCACGTGAACCTCGTGGAGTAGCTTGTCAAAGAACGTCCAGCTGTCCATGCCCGTAGGAGTTTTCATCCACACATAGGGTGCGTCTACGCCGCCAAACACAGTATAGCCCGCTTTTTGCACGCCCTCCCGAATGATCCGGGCATTGGTAAGGTAATAGTGGATGTTCGCCATGCATTGCTGCCAGCCGTCGACGCTGTAAACCGCCTCTGCCGCCCGCTGGATGGGATAGCTAACGCCATTGAACTTGCTGCCCATACGCCGCTTCCACATGGCGTTTAGCTCCACCGGCTGCCCATTGCCGCCCATCCCGACAACCCCGTGGGGAATCACCATAAAGCCGCAGCGGGTGCCGGTAAAGCCGGCGGTTTTGGAATAGCTGCAGCATTCGATCGCCACATCCTTGGCACCCTCGATTTCATAAATGGAATGGGGCGCGTCGCTGGTGATGAAGGCCTTATAGGCCGCATCGTAAACAATTACACAGCCGGTATGCTTGGCATAATCCACAAAGAGCTTGAGCTGCGCCTTGGTCAAAGTGGTACCCGTGGGATTGTTGGGGTAGCATAGGTAGATCACGTCCACGGGGCGATCGGGCAAAGGCGGTACAAAGCCGTTTTCCTCGTTGCAGGGTAGATAGCACAAGCGGTTCCAGCGATCCTTCACATACTCTCCGGCACGGCCCATCATGGCATTGGAATCCACATAGACCGGATAGACGGGGTCGGTGACGGCAATGACCGCGTCGTTGCTGAACAGCTCCTGCACGTTGGAGACATCGCATTTTGCGCCGTCGGAAATGAAAACCTCGTCAAAAGCAATCTCCACGCCCAAGGCTTGGTAATCGTTTTTGATGATGGCGTTCACCAGAAAATCGTAGCCGTAATCCGGCCCGTAGCCACGGAAGGTTTCCGCCTCGCCCATTTCCCGGGAAGCTTTAACCATGGCTTCTACCACGGCGGGAGCCAGCGGACGGGTTACGTCGCCAATCCCTAGACGGATCAGATCAGCCTGAGGGTTTTCGCTGGAATAGGTCTTGACCCGGCGTGCGATCTCCGCAAAGAGATAGCTGCCCGGCAGCTTTTCATAGTTTGGGTTCACCTTTAGCATGCGTGTTCCTCCCCCTATTTAATCTTGCAGCCATTGACCGTCATATACAAAGACAGCCGGGCCGGTCATATAGATGTGACGATCCTTCTCGTCCCAGCGAATCGTCAGCTTTCCACCGGGCAAAGTGATTTCTGCCTCCCGTTCCGTCAGACCGTTGAGCACACAGGCGGTTAGTACGGCGCACGCGCCTGTGCCGCAGGCTAGCGTTTCGCCGGTGCCCCGCTCCCAAACCCGCATGGTCACGTGAGTACGATCTACGACGTGAACAAACTCGATATTGGCCTTTCGTGGAAAGAGGGGGGCGACCTCCAAAGCGGGGCCGTCTATCGTAACCGGCGCTGTGGAGGGATCCTCCACAAAGGTGACGCCATGGGGATTACCCATGCTTACCATGGTCAGCGGATAGGTTCGCCCATTGACCTCAACGGGATATCCGATGACTGGGTTTCCCGGAACGGTGGTGGGAATGCGTAGGCCGTCCAGCTCCGGCTGCCCCATATCCACCTCCACGCTTTCGGTTTGCCCGTTAACAACGTTCAGCCTGAGGGTTTTGACGCCCGCGCCGGTTTCCACCGTTAATAGGGTCTTGTCCGTCAAGCCGCGGTCGTGGCAATATTTTGCCACACAGCGGATGCCGTTGCCGCACATCTCGCTCTCGCTGCCGTCGTTATTAAACATCCGCATGCGAAAGTCCGCTTGTTGGCTAGGCAGAATTAGAATCAAGCCGTCGGAGCCGCAACCGAAGTGATAGCGGCTCATGCGCACGCTCAGCTCGGCGGGATCCTCAATTTTTTCCTCAAAACCGTTGATATAGAGATAGTCGTTGCCAATGCCTTCCATTTTGGTGAAGCGCAAGAACAAACCCCTCCCCCTCGTTATGGTACGGGAGGTAGTATACCATAAAGTACCTGTATTATCAAAGACGGCGCTTTTGAATAAGACGGTGCAGTGCATCATCTTGCGCCGATAAGCCCGTTTATGCTATGATAAGCACGGCGAAAGGAGAGCTGATACAGATGCTTACAATCCGACGCGCTTTCTGTGCGCTTTTATGCTTTTTGATGCTGGGCGGTGTGTCTGCGTTAGGGGAGGTGGTCATTACCATATCCGATCAGGGCGGTTCGTCCTCCATCGAGCAAAACGGCGGCCTGCTTTCTGGCGAAGCCGCCACGACAGACGCGGCTCCCGTAGAGGGGAACGCGGCAGCGCGGGAAGCCTTTATCAACGATATTTTGGCGCTGGCGGAAAAGGAATATGACGCAGCCGGCGGCAAAGCCCAGCGGGCTCAGTACAGCGGCGATATCTATGTATGTAAAAACTTTACCGTTTACTTGTTTAGGCAAAATGCGGAAAAATATCGCTTGGCCGAGTATCCGGATGTGGAGTTAAAAATCCCGGATAATCTGCCCAAGGACGAATGCAAGGACTATGTATACGGCGTGGAATGGAAGGATGTCTCCGCCGCCGAGGGTAACCCCTTCGTGGTGGCGGCTCAGTTCCGTTACGATTCCAACCTTTCCAAGGAAGAAAACCAAGAGGCGGCGCGGGCCTTTCTAAAGCAAGTTCAGCGGGGCGATTACTTTCAGATGGCGGCGAATTATTATTATGGCGTAGGCGCGCATAGCATGATTTACACCGCCGATTACGACCCGGAAACCGACATGGTGCACTGGACGGATAGCAACATGAAGGGGGAAAAGCGAAACGGCGAGCGCTACGGCTATGTGCAGTTTGACGCAGAAAAGAAGATTGACTGGTTTGTAGACGCGTTTTGCCGAAAGAAGTACGGCGCGACTTTGTACAGACTTCGGGACGATATCATCTACGCGCCGTAACAGGGCGCTGTAGCTATAGAAAGAGAGTGCGGTAAAAAATGAAGTACCTACTAGTAATCGGCGACGGCATGGCCGACGCTCCCCTGCCCCAGCTCGCGGGCAAGACCCCGCTGGAAGCGCTGGCGCTAAATGCCTTTGACCGAGCGGCGGGCTGCTATTGCGGTCGAGCGCTAACTGTTCCGCACGGCATGCCGCCGGGAAGCGACACCGCGATTTTGAGCATTTTCGGCTATGCGCCGCAGACGTATTATACCGGCCGCAGCGTGCTGGAAGCGGCGGGCATGGGGGTGAAGCTGCCCTCCGGGAGCCTTAGCTTTCGGGTGAATCTCTGCGCCGTAACCCCTGACGAGCAGGGGCGACTTGTCATCCGCAGCCACAATGGCGGCAACATTCATGGCGTGGAAGCGACCACGCTGATGAACGATCTATTGGAGGATGGGGTTTTTGCCGATATGATGAAGCGGGCCGGGCTAGCGATAACCGTCACCGACACTTTTCGTCATGTAGGCGTGATGAAGTCCGACGCAAGGGATTTGCAGGCCGTGCGGCTGACGGAGCCTCACAATGTGCTGGAGCAGGTTATTGAGCCGTATCTGCCCCATTTGGAGCGCGCGACGGAGGACCCGGCGGCGATTCGGCTGGCGGAGGATATTCGTGGGCTGATGGAGCGCAGCTATGAGGTGCTCAAGAACCACCCCATCAATCAGCGTCGAGTCTCTGGCGGGCAGCTGCCTGCTACCATGATCTGGCCTTGGGGAGCGGCTACAGCGGTAGAGCTGCCATCCTTTCGGGAAAAGTACGGACATGACGGTACCGTGGTCAGCGCAGTGCCGCTGGTCTGGGGCATCGCAGGGCTGGCTGGGCTGAAAACACCTCATGTAGACGGCGCAAACGGCGATTTGGACACCAATTACGAGGGGAAGGTAGCCTGTGCCTTGGAAGCGCTGAAAAACGGAGACGATTTTGCCGCCGTTCATATTGAAGCGCCGGATGAAATGTCCCATGCGGGGGATTTGGGCAAAAAGCTAGAGGCTATCCAGAATGTGGAGTATCGCGTAGTGGGACCGCTTTTGGACGAGATGACCCGGCGGGGCGAGGATTTCCGGCTTCTATTGCTAAGCGACCATCCCACCTTGCTAACCACTCGCACCCATGACGGCCATCCCGTCCCTTATGCCATTTATGACAGCCGGGTGGTTAGAAAAGCACTGGACGCAGGCAAGGCCATTCCCACCCGAAAATTCTGCGAGAAGGAAATGGAATGCGAGCCGGTGCTGATGGACGGCACGGATTTGATTAAGCTTTTGTTTGAGCAGCTGTAAGGACTGCATGAAATTGGGATCGTATCCTGCTTCCCTCACCTAATAGTGGGTAAAGCAGGATACGATCCCTTCTTTATTAATCAGTCTGCGCTGCAGAGCCGACGGCTACTACTTACCCGTCACAGCTTCGCGCCCAGCCAACTCGCCAGATCGGCATAGACCTCTTCCCTGTTTAATTCGTTGAACATCTCGTGCCGCCCGTCAGGGTAGAGCTTTAGGGTAACATCCTTGACCCCGGCGGCCTTCAGCTCCTCATAAACCTTGGTAACGCCCTTGCCGTTGGCTCCCACCGGGTCATGGTCGCCGGAGAAAATCAAGATGGGGATATCCTTGATCATCGCGCCCAGCTTGTCGGGATACAGCTGTTTTAGCCCCGTAAACAGATCGGCGTAGGCGCGGGCGGTGAAGGGAAAGCCGCAGAGAGGATCGGCGTTATACTTCGCCACCTGCTCTTCATCACGGCTGAGCCAGTCGCTTTCTGTTTTTGGGTTATCCACCTGCTTGTTGTTGGCGGAAAAGTTCATGTTGTGCAAAATCATGCTGGGCTTCTGCCCTTGCCCCAGCAGGCATTGCAGCCCGGCAATGGCGCTTCCGGCCGCTAGAATGGGCTTGTCAAAATGGCCGGTGCCGCTGATGATGACCCCGGCAAGACCTGCTTCGTATTTGAGGCAGTAGGTGCGCACAACAAAGCTGCCCATGCTGTGCCCCAATAGAAAATAGGGCAGCCGAGGAAACTGTGCCTGCGTATCCTTGCGCAGCCGATGGGTATCGTCGAGCAGCGCGTCCCAGCCGTTTTTGTCGGTGAAATAGCCCTTGATTTTGGCGTTAGGGCCGTGGCCCAAATGGGTGTGACCCACGACGATGTAACCGGCTGCGTTTAACGCGCAGGCTACCCCATCGTAACGATCAATATGCTCCGCCATGCCATGTACCAGCTGAACAATTCCTTTTGCTTCGCCCTCCACAGGCCAGAGACATTTGTCCAGCGTTTCCCCCGTAACCGATAAAAACGTATCCTTTATCATCAGAAAGCCGCCTCCTTATTCCCTTGTCCTTGCGTCTATTATATCACGGCGGCGGCTTTTCCTCAATCGCCGCGTTCCTTTCCGGCAACCCTTTTTGGCCGAAGGAAAGCCTTGCCGAGGATTGGCACGTTATGGTATCCTGTAGTGGGTTCATGGTGTGATCGCTAGGTATCCGCCATTGCTCGATTGAATGAAATGAAAGGCTGAATGATATGGAAGTAACAATAAGACAAGTAAAGCTTGAAGAGCGAGAAATCCTTGCCAATCTTTTGGAAAAATACAGCTATGAGTTTTCGCAATACAACAAGCTGGATGTAAACAGCCTGGGATTATATGGCTATCCATATCTTGATTACTATTGGACCGAATCCAAACGTTGGGCTTATTTCGTGGAGGTCAACGGTAAATTGGCTGGGTTTATCATGGTGAACGATTATCCGGAGGTTCCGGAGGAAAAAACAGATTATTGTATATCCGAGTTTTTCATCCTATCCAAATATCGTAGGAACGGGGTCGGTAAAGAAAGCCTGTATCAGGTGCTCAAGCTGCATCGCGGTAAATGGCAGCTCAAGAGACATCCCCATAATATTGGCTCTGTTTATTTTTGGAATTCCGTCATCAATGAATATACCAACGGCAATTTTAGACTGATCGAGGCATACCCCAACCATGAGGTGGATTATGAGGATGGAACGCCGGCAGATGTATTCTTTTTTGAGAACAAAGACCCACGCTTCGATTAAGGCCTAGGGACAGACAGCCCATCTTTGCTCAACCGTCGTATTCCTTCCAGTATTCGCCTGCTGAACGGCTCATTTCCTTAGAAAAGCCGCTCATGTACTTCCGGGTGCAAAAGGCGGTGATCCAGCGGTCAAAGTCCCATTCCGCCCCGGTTTGCTGACGGGCGGCGCGCTCGGCAAACATCTCGCGCAGCTCGCTTTCCTCCAACCGGCGGTAGCCGTTTTCGTGAACAATGTGGGAAAGGGCAAAGCGCTGGGGCTTGGTGCGCTCGAGCTGTTTTTCCGTAGGGTAGCCTAGCACCAGCATTGCGCAGGGGAAAACGCCGTCCGGCAGGGTGAGCAGCTCCTTGATTCGCTCGCGGTTTTCGATGATATCACCGATGTAACAGGAGCCAAGGCCAAGGCTTTCCGCCGCGACCACTGCATTCTGGGCGGCGATGCACGCGTCGCTGACTGCCAGCATTAAATCCCCCGGTCCGGCAGGACGGGGCTCGCAGCCCGCCGCTAAATAGGCGTCCCGCCATTTGACACAGTCCGCCGTAAAAACCAGCACGATGGGAGCAACGGCAATAAAAGGCTGATAATCACAGGCCACGGATAGCTGGGTTTTCAGCTCCGGGTTTGTAATATCCAAAATGGTATAAAGCTGCTGATTCCCGGCGGTGGGGGCTTGCGCCGCCGCCGATAGAATTTCCTGCTTCACCGCCTCCTCCACGGGGCGGTTTTCAAATACCCGCACGGACTTGCGGTGGTAGAGGCTTTGGATGATATCGTTCATCGCTGGTTTCTCCTTAAAACTTCTTCTTGCGGTGCCGCCGCATTTGGGGCTTTTGGATGCCGTCCTTCTTTTCTCCCTTGAGGTTGAACAGCTCGTCCCGAAGCTTGGCCGCCTTTTCAAAGTCCAACGCCTTGGCCGCCGAGAGCATCTGATCCTCGATGCTCTTCATCAGCTCCTGTATCTCTTCGTCGGTCATGGTATCGGGCGCGCCCGCCTTCATATCGTTGGTGATCTTCAGCAGCGCCTGCACGGTGCTCTTTACGCTCTGGGGTGTGATGCCGTGGAGCTTGTTGTAGGCCTCCTGCAACGCTCGGCGGCGGTTGGTTTCATTGATGGCCTTCTCCATGCTCTCGGTCAATACGTCGCCGTAGAGGATGACGCGACCGTCCACATTGCGGGCCGCGCGGCCGATGGTTTGAATCAAAGAGGTTTCACTGCGCAAAAACCCTTCCTTGTCCGCGTCCATGATGGCCACCAAGCTGACCTCCGGCATGTCCAGACCTTCCCGCAGCAGGTTAATGCCTACCAGCACGTCAAATTCGCCCAGTCGCAGGTCGCGGATGAGCTGGGTACGTTCCATGGTCTGGATATCACTATGAAGGTATTTGACGCGGATTCCAAGATTTTTCAGGTAATCGGTGAGACTCTCGGCCATGCGCTTGGTGAGGGTGGTTACCAGCACTCGCTCGTTCTTTTCCACGGTTTTGTGGATTTCGCCCACAAGATCGTCCACCTGCCCTGTGGCGGGGCGCAGCAAAATCAAGGGATCAATCAAGCCCGTGGGGCGAATGATCTGCTCCACGGTGTTTTCACTGATGGAAAGCTCGTAATCCCCCGGTGTGGCGCTGACGTAGATCACCTGATTGACCCGCTGCTTAAACTCGTCAAAAACGAGGGGCCGGTTGTCGAAGGCGGAGGGGAGACGGAAGCCGTAATCCACCAAGTTTTTTTTGCGAGCATGGTCGCCGTTATACATTCCCCGCACCTGGGGCAAGGTCACGTGGCTTTCGTCGATAAACATAAGGAAATCCTTGGGAAAATAGTCTAGCAGACTATAGGGCGCGTCGCCGGGCTTGCGGCCGTCAAAGTAGCGGCTGTAGTTTTCGATGCCGGTGCAAAAGCCGATTTGCCGCATCATTTCTAAATCGTAGCGGGTGCGCTGTTTTAGGCGTAGGGCGTAAATGGGCTGGTTCTCGTCCTCCAGCTCCTGTACCCGCGCTTCCAGATCCCGTTCGATAAATTCCAAATTATTGTTCATGTTGTCCCGATCCATGGCATAGTGTGTGGCAGGGAACACCATTGCGTGCTCCAGGGTGCTGACCACAGCCCCGGATACCGCGTCAATCTCCCGAATCCGCTCGATTTCGTCGCCGAAAAACTCGATGCGCAGGGCATGCTCCCGCTCGTTTGCAGGAATAATTTCCAGCACATCTCCGCGTACCCGAAAGCTGCCGCGGGTAAAATCATAATCGTTGCGGGTGTACTGGATTTCGATCAGGCGTTGAATCAGCTTATCCCGGTTTAGCTCCATGCCGGGGCGCATGCTGACCATCATGCCCTCGTATTCGCTGGGGTCGCCCATGGAGTAAATGCAGCTGACGCTAGCGACGATGATGACGTCCTTGCGCTCACGGACGGCAGCAGTGGCGCTATGGCGCAGACGGTCGATTTCCTCATTGATGGACGCGTCCTTTTCAATGTAGGTATCGCTGGCGGCAATGTAGGCCTCGGGCTGGTAATAATCATAATAGCTGACGAAGTATTCCATGGCGCTGTCGGGGAAAAAGGCGCGAAGCTCACTGCAAAGCTGGGCTGCCAGCGTTTTGTTATGAGCCAGCACCAAGGTAGGCTTCTGTACCCGCTCGATTACGGAAGCCATGGTAAAGGTTTTGCCGCTGCCGGTAACGCCTAGGAGCACCTGATTTTTTTTGCCTTCCTCAACACCCCGGGTCAGCGCGTCGATGGCTGCGGGTTGATCGCCTGAGGGCGGATAAGGGGCTTTTAACACAAATCGGTTCATGTGGCTTGCGTCCTTTCGAAAAGCTGCCCTGATTATATCATTTTTCCCAGCAATGGAAAAGGGCGGCAATGACAATTGGCGGCAGAAAGCCGACGAATCGGCTTTATCTAGCAGCCGCTATGCTGAGAAACCCTGCCGTGGAAATCCGCAAAACAAGAGCCTACATAGGTTGAAAAACCTTTCCACAAAACATGAGGCGGCAGAAAACCGGCCAGAATGAGTGCGACAGGAGGGATGAACATGCTCAGAAACCAACTGCGGCGTGTCGCGCTTATTGAGGTGAGGACGCCATGGCAACCTATCTAATCAGACATAGCCCGGTGCTCAGCGGCGAGGTGGAGCTAAACGCCGCCAAAAATGCGGTGCTTCCGCTGCTGGCGGCGGGGCTGCTGACAGAGGATCCGCTCATTATTAAGGCGGTGCCGCGTATTACTGATGTGGAAACGCTTTTGCAAATCTTGCGGGACTGCGGCGCGGAGGTACAGCGTAGCGGCACAGATATTTCCATTTGTGCGTTGCACCCTCAAAGCCCAACCCACGAGGACAATATGCGCAAGCTTCGCGCCAGCATCCTCATTCTGGGCCCGATACTGGCACGGAGCGGCAGCGCGTGCGTGGGGCTGCCGGGGGGCTGCGCCATCGGGCAGCGGCCTATTGATCTGCATGTGAAGGGCTTTCAGGCCATGGGCGCGCAGGTTTATCCTTTGGGCGGCAAGCGTCAGCTTTCCGGTCGTCTGAGCGGGGCGAGAATTTACCTTGACCTGCCCAGCGTGGGAGCGACGGAAAACCTGATGATGGCTGCCAGCATATCCGATGGAACGACAACCTTGGAAAACGCCGCTAAGGAACCGGAGATTGTGGACTTGGCCAATTGCCTTAACCAAATGGGAGCCAGCATCACCGGGGCAGGTACGGGAACGGTAACCATCATGGGGGTGGAAAGGCTTCACGGAGCCATTTACAGCCCAATTTCCGACCGAGTAGAGGCAGGAACGCTGCTATGCGCCGCCGCAGTTACGGAAGGCAGCGTGCTGGTGCGCGGCGCTTGCGCGGAGCATTTGCGGTCGCTGCTGTTCAAGCTGAGCGAGGCGGGCGTGGGCGTGCGTGAGACCCATGTAGGCGTGCGGGTAAACGGTATGGCAGCGTCGCCCTTTGAGGTGCGCACGTTAGCTTACCCGGGATTTCCCACCGACATGCAAGCGCCGATGACCGTTGTAGCGCTTAAATGTCACGGAACCAGCATGATCCACGAAACGGTGTTTGAAAATCGCTTTATGCATGTGGGAGAGCTATCCCGGCTGGGAGCGCATATCCGGGTGGAAAACAACGTGGCGATGATCGACGGTGGGTATCCGCTGCGGGGCGCGGCGGTGAGAAGCACGGATTTACGGGCGGGCGCAGCGCTGATGATCGCCGGACTGATGGCGGAGGGTGAGACGGTGCTGAACGACCCGGCGGGGCATATTGAAAGAGGGTATCAGAATCTACCGGAGAAGCTGCGCTCCTTGGGAGCGGATATCGAGAAGCTAGAAAATTATCCCCTATGAGAGAAAAGGAAAACACTGGATGCAGCACAAGCAGCTCCTTGTCAGCAGGGTAAGCAAAAGAAAAGAGGCCTTTCGCAGCGAGGCCTCTTTTCTTTGAAAAAGGTTCCAGTGCTTCCGTTGCAAAGCCCGCTAAGGATTTACAGCGCTTCTAGCTCCTCTGTCAAGCGAAAGCCCGCAATTTGATCCACGGGTAAGGAAAAACAGATCGCGTGCGCCTCGGTCTTTTGCCCAGCCTTCAGCATCACAGATTTCATAATTTCATTCCGATGCGCCTTTTCCGTGGCAATCAAAATGAGCTCCTTTTCATCCGCCAAGGATAGCCCAAAAAACTTTTCTGCGTTCAGTGCGTCCGTACCCTTCACGTGGAGCACTGTACCCCCGGTGGCATTGGCAGACCGCGCCGCATCCATGACCTGATCGGTACAGCCGCAATTGGCGATCACAACCACAAGAGAATAGGGCATATCGTTCATATCTTTCTCCTCATTTCCCTCTGGGGAGGGATCGTTTAGAATGGCCTTCATCAGCGCATTTCCTCCTACACTTTCCAGCGGGATTGACATTGCGATTCCCGCCCCCGGCGTGTAAATCCGCAGCTTATACAAAAGCCCATGCATCAGCTCGGTTTTCAGGCAGTTGGGAATCAAGCTGAACAGCACAGCCTTTTCCGTAGCCTCCAACCCCAACAGATTCAAGGTCTGGTCGCTGGCTGTTCCAAGCCCCGGCATGCTCATCACCACCGAGGCTTGCTTTTGTTCAAGGAACAGCTTAATACGCTCGCCGTTTTCACGTTCCGTAATGGTAATCACAAAGGATAGCTGATTCATAGTGCTCCCCTTTTACAAGTCGATGATCTCTTCCTCCGGTGGAAGGATAGGTTCTTGGGCTGATTTATGCACCAGCTTATGCTGATAAATCATGCCCATCAGTTGAATCGTAATCAGCGGCGTCATGGCAACCATCGCAACCACGCCAAAAGCCTCGGATACTACGTCGCCGCCAAGCGCGGAGCTAGCGCCCACCGCCAGCGGCAGCAAAAAGGTTGCGGTCATGGGGCCGGAAGCGACTCCACCGGAGTCAAACGCGATGGAAGTAAAAATAGGCGGTACAAAAAAGCTTAACACAATGGCCAAGCCGTAACCGGGAATCAGCAGCCACAGAATGGGCAGGCCGGTTAGCACCCGTAGCATGGCAAGCCCTACCGATACCGATACGCCGATGGACAGGCTCATGGACATTGCCTTAGGCGGTATGGCTCCGGCGGTGATCGCTTCCACCTGCTTGTTGAGCACGTGCACTGCCGGCTCCGCAGCCACGATGAAGTAGCCGATCACCATTCCAATGGGAACCAGCAGCCAACGCTCCGGCAGAGAAGCGATGATGCGCCCCAGCTCGCTGCCTACGGACATGAAGCCGACGTTTACGCCGGTCAGGAATAGCGTAAGCCCGAAAAAGGTGTAGGCAAGACCGACGATATACCGTACTAGCGCCCGCCTTCTAAGCCGCATGGCAAAAATCTGAAAAAGGACAAAGAACACAAAAATGGGGCTGAGGGCTGTAAACACCTCTGCTAGATAATGGGGCAGCTCCGCCATAAAAAGCTGACCTAGCTCAATGGAGTCGTTAACCATGGGAATCACAGCGGCTATATAGTCGCCGCCCACAGGCCTAAAGAACAGGCTGAGTAAAAGCACCGCCAAAATCGGGCCCACCGAGCACAACGCCACCATGCCGAAGCTATCGTTCTCCGCTTGCTTATCGCTGCGGATGGAGGCAATGCCAACGCCAAAGGCCATAATAAAGGGCACGGTCATCGGCCCGGTGGTAACGCCGCCGGAATCAAAGGCTACAGCTAAAAAATTTCTGGGAGCGATAAAGGCCAGCGCAAAGGCAACCACATAGCAGCCGATCAACAACCAGCGCAGGGGGATTTGGAGCAAAATGCGCAAAAACGCCACCATTAAAAAAATTCCCACGCCAATAGCCACCGAGAGGATGATCACCTCGTTGGGAATGGAGGGAACCTGAGTGGCCAAGACTGTCAAATCCGGTTCGGAAACAGTGATGATCACGCCTAGTATAAAGCAGCCCACGAGGATGAGCCAAGGCTTGCGGGTTTTAGTCATGACCGCGCCTACCCGCTCGCCCAGCGGGGTCATGGACATTTCCGCGCCCAGCGTGAAAAATCCCATGCCCAGCATAAGCAGAAGCGCTCCGATAACGAAAGACATCAAGGCGCTGATATCAATGGGCGCAATGGTAAAGCCCAGTAAAAGCACGATACCCGTAATGGGCAGTACGGAGTTGACGGATTCCTTAATCTTGCTTAGAAGGACGCTTTTCTTTCGCGCCACAGACCTCACCTGCCTGACTTTAAAATGTCACAAAGCTTTTCTACTGCGCTCTCGGCGCTGCCCGTCGGCTGACGGAAGCTGACGTCGGCAGCGCTTTGATAAAGAGGGATACGTTCGTCGTACAGCCCCCGCAGGGTCTGCCCTTCCCGCAGCGCCACCCCACGGGTGGACAAATTGCGAATTCTGCGTTCGATTTCCTCATAGGGGAGCTCCAGATAAACGATGATTCCATTTTGGCGCAGATGCTCCATAGCGGCGGCGCTGTAAACCACGCTGCCCCCGGTAGCAATCACCGTGTTTTCCACATCTAGCTCCAGCACTGCTTGTTCTTCCAGCTTTAGAAAGCCGTCCACGCCGAAGCGGTTGAGCAAGGCTTGCAGCCTACTTCCATTCTTTACCTGAATCAGCACGTCTGTATCCACAAAGTCCCGCCCCATGGCCTTCGCCAGCAGAACGCCCAAGGTGCTTTTTCCGCTTCCCGGCATACCAATCAGCACAATATTGTTCATGCTACCTCCGGCAAACATCATGGACGTCCTGAATTAAATTCCGAACCGCTTGAGCGTCAGTCGCCCACGAGGTGCACACGCGAACCGCCGCCCAACCCTCGCCCATTTGCTGCCAAAAGCTGAAAGCGTATTTCTTTTGAAGCTTGCTAAGCTCTTCCGTGCGTAAGATGGGGAACTGCTGGTTGGTGGGCGAGTCATACAAAAGACGAACGCCGCATTCCTCAAAAGCGCGACGCAGCTCCCAAGCCAGCTCGACCCCATGAGCTGCAATCTGCTCATATCGGTTTTCGCTCATCAGCGTCTCGAATTGTATTCCCAATAGCCGCCCCTTTGCCAGCATACCGCCGTGACGCTTGATATAATAGCGGAAATCATGATTGAGCGCTTCGGAGGTGATCACCACCGCCTCGCCAAAAAGCGCGCCCACCTTCGTGCCGCCAATATAGAATACATCGCTGATTCGCGCCAAATCCGCTAAGGTCACATCGTTGCCGGGAGCAACCAGCCCGTAGCCGCACCGCGCCCCGTCAATGAATAGCCGCAAGCTGTATTGGGTGCAGGCCAGCCGGATGGCGTTCAGCTCCGCCTTGGTATACAGGGTCCCGTTTTCGGTGGGCTGAGAGATGTAAACCATACCGGGTTGTACCATATGCTCGTGGGTGGCGTCGTTATAATGTGCGCGACAGCAGGCCATGATCTGTTCCGCTGTTATTTTTCCGTCATCGCTGGGCAGCGGCAGCACCTTGTGACCTAGCGCCTCGATAGCTCCGGTCTCGTGCACGTTAATATGCCCGGTTTGAGCCGCAATGGCACCTTGATAAGGCTTTAGGCAGGCAGAAATAACGGTGGCGTTTGCTTGCGTGCCGCCCACCAAAAAATGTACGCCGGCCTCCGGGGCTGCGCAGGCCTTGCGGATTAGCTGCCGGGCATGCTCGCAATGGTCGTCCAAGCCATAGCCTACAGTCTGCTCCAAATTGGTCTGGGCGAGGGCTTCTAAAATGGCGGGATGGCAGCCCTCCGCATAGTCGCATTCAAATCGGATCATGTTTTCTCTCCTGTTACTTATGATATCGTTCATGGTGGTTAATCTTGGAGGCGCGGAAAAGCTGCTCCAGCAGCATCACCCTTGCCAGCTGATGCGGAAAAGTCATGGCGCTCATGCTCATACGCTCGTTAGCGCGAGCGATTACCTCGGGATGCAAACCCAGCGATCCTCCAATGAGAAAGGCTAATTCGCTTTTGCCTTGGGTAAATAAGCCGCTAAGCCGGGCAGCCAGCCCTTCGCTGGTGACGGCGACGCCATCGATGCAAAGGGCGATTACATAGGTGGATGGGGCAATGTGGCGAAGAAGATTCTCACCCTCCCGACGCATCACCTGTAGATTGAGCGCCTCGGAGGGGGCTGCCGGTTCCTTTTCATCGGGAACCTCGATCACCGTGACGGGCATCAGACGCTTCAGCCTTTTTAGATATTCATCCGCCGCGTCCTGATAGAACTTTTCCTTCAGCTTTCCCACGCAAAGCAGCGTTACGGCCATCAGTCGTCCTCCCCCGTGGAAAAGCGCAGAGCCGTCGCGTCCACCAGCACGTTACGAAACAGCCTTTCAAAATAGGCAGGCTCCGCCTTTGGCAGATGCAGTGTGTATACTCCGTCTTGCAAAGCAACGGATTCCAGCAGATGGTTCTTTCCCAGCGCGTCGGTCAAAGTGACGCCCGGCTTTAGCAAAGAAGCATTCTCGCTGTCCATGGATAGAAGCACCACGCCCTTTCCCGGCGGGGCGATTAGATCATCCAGCACTCGAAGTGTCATAGCGGCTTCCTCCTTATGCAATGGTATAAAGGGCGCTAACGCTATCCCGAGCGGCTACGCGGAGTGTCACATCCCGGCCGATTTCCGCGCCCGCCGTTTCCAACGCGTCCCGGGTAGTCTGATAGGCCATATCCGGCGTATTGTTTTCACGGCTCAAATGGCCCAGCAGCAGATGCCTTGCGCCGTTCTGCGCCAGCTCCACCGCCGCTCCGGCCCCGCTTTCGTTGCTAAGATGCCCTTTTTTTCCCAGAATTCGATTCTTCAATGCAGCCGGATAATTGGGGTTATGCCGCAGCAGCTCCGGGTCGTGGTTGCTTTCCAACAGCACCAGCTCCGCCCCCAGCACCGCATCCCGTACCGTTTGCGAAAAATATCCCAAATCCGTAGCCACGGCCACGCTATGCCCTGGCAGATAGAACCGATACCCCACCGGCTCCGCCGCATCGTGAGGAATGGAAAAAGGTGCGATTTCCATATTTTGAAGGAAAAAGCTTTCCCCCGGCGTAATCACAACTCGATTTTCTTCCTTTAACGGCCCGGTGCTGGCTTCCATGCCCTGCCAAGTGCCCTCAGTAGCATAAACCGGCAGATCCAGCTTACGGGAAATCACGCCCACGCCCTTCACATGATCGCTATGCTCGTGAGTAACCAGTAAGGCCTTTAAGTCGCCGGGATTCAGCCTCGCCGCCGCCATAGCCGCCAAAATCTGTTTGCCGCTCATGCCGCAGTCGATCAGCACAGCGCCTTCGTCGGTACATAATACAGCCGCGTTGCCGCTGGAACCGCTAAATAAGGTACAGAAGGTTATCAAGGTCGGTACTCCTTTGCGTTGGGATAACGGGATCGAGAATATTGTATCATGTTTTGGTGGCGAATACAAACGCATCCCTTGCTAGGGATGCGCTAATAATGCAAGAATTCAAAAAAGGGATGGTATTGGCGGCGTCAAAGTATTCTCCTCTTTTGTAAGCGTTCTACCTCAATGTAAACCTTTGTTTACACCAATGCCACCAACTGAGGACGTGACTTTTGGCTAGCAAATGGTATAATTTAGATAAGAGGTGATGACCGTGGAACTGAATGAGCGTTTGACCGCCTTGCGAAAATCGAAGGGGATGACGCAGGAAGCCATGGCGCAGGCATTGTTTGTGTCCCGTCAGACCATCTACAAATGGGAAAGCGGCAAGGCGCAGCCTGATCTGGGCAAGTTCTCTCAGATCTGCAAGCTGTTTGATGTTTCGGCGGATTCCCTTCTATCGGAGTCCTTTGGTCTGGATACGCAGGAGAATGATGATGAACCGGCAGAGGAAGAGAGCGAGGATGACTCGCCCGCGCCTGTTGCAGTAACGGCGCCAGCCGTTGCCGAGAAAATAAAGGAAGCGAGCGCTCCCAGCGTTTCAGAGAACCAAGGCTCATTCATCCTCACAAAGCATCGTTGCGTGACACTTTGCACGGTCATTGTGTTGGTGTTTGTCGCAATAACGCTGCTTTGGGTAGCGGGACGTCAGGATAAAGAAATCCAAGCCGCACAAGAGGCAGGGATCATTGGTACGGACATCCAGACAAATGCCGCTTCGATTTCGGAACGAGATTTCTTGCAGATGCTGCTCTCCGCATCCAAGCTGCGCTATCCCGATGAGCTGGTTGCGCTTTCCAATGCAGTGGTGCATGCAAGCGGTCAACGACTTACTCGCGAAAAGGCTGCCTACTGGCTCTATTGTACGCATGTGTGGATGACGATCGATGCCCATGCAGACATGTCGATCGGTAAAAATGGCGAGAACGACCCCATCTCCCAGCGCAATGTGTATGAGGAGCTGAACGAGATCAGCAGAGCAAAGGTCAATCTTGAAAACGAACCATGGGATGCCTTTGTCTGTGAGGAAACCCAAGAAGCGAACCGGCTTTTTGAAAGCTATGATGGAACGGCAGAAATGGACGCGCAGATACTGACCATCATGGACGGCGTGTATTATACAGCGGTCACATTCTGCGCTTGCTTTCGTCCCAGCAAAGGCCGCTCAATCTTCTATCTGCCAGTTGCTTAAAGCTCGTCTTCATCAAAATACCATCCTTTCAGCCGGAGGCGCAGCTTCTCCTTCGCTCGGTTTAGCCGCGAGGTGACCGTTCCTGTAGGAATTTTCAGCGTCTGGGCAATTTCTTTGATTTTCATCTGTTGATAAAAGCGTAGCAAAACAATCTCCCGATCCTTCCTTGGCAAAAGCATGACCTCGCGGATCACCGTATCGTCCTCCGGCTCTGCTGCCTCTGCGGAAAGAGGAAGCTCCTCAAGGCATATCCGGCTGTCCACCTGCTTTGCCCACCCGGAGCGTTGATAATCCCGGCAGGTATTGATGGCAATGCGCATCAGCCATGTTTTTTTGCCGCTTTCACCCCGGAATTGGGACAGCTTTCGGTAAGCCTTAAGGAAGCTGTCCTGCACCGCATCCTGCGCCAGCGCATCGTCCCGAAGATACAGAAAGCACATGCGCAAAAGTGAACTGCCGTAATCGTTCATCATGCGTCTGATGCGCACATCGTCGGTTTCCGCGCAAGACAAATGCGAGGGGAGCGTAAACGCCGCCTGCACCTTTCCCTGTTCCATCCGCTCACTTCCTTTAAATGGGTCGGGCCCGACCTTTCACCTGTTAGACGGAGCCAAGGTGGAAAAGCATCCGTTTATTTCAAAACTTTTTGATGCGATTCCATTGATCGTTTCGTTCGATTTGGATATAAAGTTGAAGCAGTCCGCGCTAAAGCAATGTGAAAGCTTTGTGTCTGCCTCTGCTGCAACGGATATTTTCTACCTTCTGCGTCGTAGTCTGAAAGATGGGTCTAAGGCAAAAGAGAGTATGGAAAATCTACTACAGCTTGTTGGAATTTCAGATGCGCTGGGAGAAGATGTTTATGCGGCGGTTGCATCCAATAGGACGGACTTTGAGGATGCGCTGGTTGCGTCAATTGCCGCGCGCTGCCATATGGTCTTAATCGTTGCGCGAAACGTGAAGGACTATACGGAATCGCCTGTCAAGGCGATGACGCCAGAAGAATTACTCAAACGATAATCAACAAATTTGAAAACGATGGGAGTGTCTCAAAATGATTTTGGGGCACTCTCTTGTTATAGGCATCATTTGTATCGTAAATAATACAGCAAAGCGGCGAAAAAACAGCTGAAAACACGCCAAAGCCGCAAACATACGCATAGCAAAGCAAGGCACATTCCAGAACCCACTCCCATGTCTATTTATTTATCAATACTCACGATATCAGCTTGTCAAACAAATGGGTTTTTAATCGGTTGCTATTGGCCTTGGCAAACAACTTGTTCAGATTGAAACCCAAGCATAGCAAGTAAAGTTCAATGGAGATGCTGTGCTTGCCTCGCGTCAGGAACCTTTTAAACTGCCTATCCTGTTTTA
>JAQUWD010000116.1:0-1206 GCA_028693055.1 Eubacteriales bacterium
TGAAGGCAATTCAACGAATGACGAGAAAACCTTTTTAATTCAACACATTACGCACATTAGCAAATAACAGAAACGCCTCAAAGTCTTACTGGAAAAGGCTTTGAGACTTACAAGTGTCAAACGTGGGTATATCATATCCGAATGGCTTTGTCAAAATGGATGGTGTGCGATACGAGACGCTTGTTGATCAAAAAGAAACCCTGCAATTCAAGCGCTGGTTTGGAAAAAGCAAGGTGGTCAACGAGGACGGAACGCCGAGGGTGGTATACCATGGGACGGGAAATGAATTTAATGCTTTTGACCAAGCACGAATCGGGGAAAACTATTGGCAAAGCAGAAGAGGCGGGTTTTTCTTCACCAGTGACAAGCATAGCGCTGAAAACTATGCTGCTATCCATGATAAAAATGGAAAAGGAGGGAGGGTAATAGAGGCATATATAAAAATGGAGCGTCCGTTAAAAATGGATGCACCAAATGGCTTAACCCCTTCTGATTATTATGATATGCATAGCGGCGAAATCGTCAACGAGCTAAACCGCACGGTATATGACGATGATTTTATCAACGAAATAAATGTGTACGATGGATTGATTATACAACAGGATAAAACACAAAACATGCTATATATGCCCCTTGAGCCTACCCAGATCAAGAGCGCCACGGACAACATCGGCACATTTGACCCGGAGAACCCGGACGTCCGCTATTCCCTGCGCGAAACCGACGAAAACATACAGGAAAGCCTGACCGCCGCCGATACGGCGCTAGAACAGGTGCGGGGCTACCGTATGAGCGCGGCGGAGGCAAGCCGACTAGCGGCGGAGATCAGCCGGGAAATGAACAGCAGCGTAGATCAGGACGAGCTGGCCCGGAGAATTGCGGACACGTTCGGGTATGCGGCGACTGAGGGTGCGGAGATCAACCGGGTAGACACGGAGCTGAACGACATCGGACAAAGCGTGATGGAGAAATCCAGCGCCCTTGACAGCGCCCATGAAGAGGCTGTGAAGGAAATACGGAGCTACCTAAAAAACACGCCCATTCACCTGACGGAGAACCAGCGGGGCGAGGCGGCGAACCAGACCGGCAGCATGGGCGCGTACTACAACGCGACCTTTGGACAGATGAAGCTGAGAGCCAGCGACGGGATAGCGCTGGATCAGGCATGGAGCGAGTTAAGCGAGATCGCGCCCCAGTACTTCCCGG
>JAQUWD010000116.1:1306-2817 GCA_028693055.1 Eubacteriales bacterium
CGGGAATTATCCGCCGCCATGCGCAAGGCCGAGAATGGAGAGTATGACGGGGATAACAATCAATATGAAATCGACCCGGCTATGGCGCAGGGCTTGGAAGCGTTGGCGGACAAGGCGGAACAGGCGGGGAGCCTAAGAGAAATGAATGCGCAGAATTTACGGGAGTTGAGCAAGTGGACAACCGCCATGCGCCACGCCGTGGCTACGGCCAACGAATTCCACGACCAGAGCCGGAGACAGACAATCGATCAAGGTGGGGAAAGCACCATTGCGGAGCTGGGGACGCGCAAGAGCGCCAAGCAGCGACGGGGAGCGCTGCGATTGATGGACGAGCTACTGAACGCGGACATGCTGGACGCATGGCATTTCTTCAAGCAGCTGGGCGGAGCGGCGGAGGAACGCTACCAAGCGCTGCGGGAAGGGTTTAATAAGCAGATACGGTATTTGACGCATGCCAGCGAATACATGAAGGAGGCTACCGAGGGAATCAACGTAAAGGCGCTGGGCGGGAAGAACGCAAAGAAGCAGACCTTCGAGCTGGGCGGAGGAACCCTTGAGCTGACCAAGGCCGGAAGCATGGAGCTATACGAGCTGAGCAAGCGCAAGCAGGCGCAGAAGCATCTCTACGAGGTCGGCGTGGTGTTGAAGGAGCAGGGCGTGGACACAGTGCACCTGACGGAAGCAGACGTGCAAACCATTACCGACACACTGACGGATGCGGAAAAAGCGTTAGCCGACAAGATGCAGCGGTACATGTCGAGGGTATGCGCCCAATGGGGCAACGAGGCGAGCATGCAGCTGTATGGTTATGAGAAGTTCGGTGAAAGGGACTACTATCCCATCCGGGTGGATCAGAATACAGTGGACACCAAGAACACAGATCAGCTGAGCGGGGGGGACAGCAGCGGCCTATATCGCCTGAAAAATATGGGCATGACCAAGGCAGTGCAGGAGAACGCCAGCAATCCGTTAATCATTGGAGATATTTTTGACACCTTCACCCGGCACGTGGACGATATGAGCCGCTACGGGGCGTATGTGGTGGCCGCACAGGATATGATGCGCTGGTACAATTATCGCAACGGCGAATACAATCTGGCTGTGAAGAAAAGCGTGGAGCGCGCCTATGGAAAGAAGGGGCAGGAGTACATCCTGCGATTGATTAAAGACATCAACGGAGAGACAGCGCCGTCCAACACAAGCGAAAAGGTCTTTAACAAGCTGACCTCCAACGCCAAGGCGGCGGCGGTAGGTTTCAATCTGCGGGTGGTAGTGCAGCAGCCCATGTCCTACGCACGGGCGGCGGCGGAAATAAACCCGAAGTATCTTGCAATGGGGATAGGAAAGCCGCAAATCGAGCTGGCGAAGAAGTACTGCCCCATAGCGCAGTGGAAGAGCTGGGGCAATTTCGACATCAGCACCGGGCGAAGCATGCGGGAGATGATTGTGGGCGACCAGACCGTGATAGAAAAGGCGCGGGAGGCCGGGACGAAGCTGGCGGGCGCGGCGGA
>JAQUWD010000021.1 GCA_028693055.1 Eubacteriales bacterium
CATCATGCGTTGCGCCATCACGGTTCCCTCCTTTAGATGTTATAGGTAAAGGGGCCGTCCACTGTATCTGCTTCTACTGTAAAGGCATAGCTGCTTAAATCGGCCCGTAAAACGGCCTTGGCTTCGCCCAATGACCAAGTGAGAAGCAGCTTGTCCTTTTCGGGCTGCTCAATGGTAAGCTCAGCGTCGAAATCAAAAGCGGGGCAGGTGTTCCGCATGCGTAAGAGAGCCAGCTGATCCTGCACAACGGGACGGCGAAGGGCGGCGTCTAGCTGCTCGGAGGATAAATTGGTGCGGTTGATCTCCTTGTGCCCCGCTGCTCCGCCGCGCTGGACGGCCTCCAAATCGTTTTCCCCAGCAAACAGGTCTAAATACCAAACCTGAGGCTTGCCCGGCGTGAATAGCTGCAAAGCGCGCGCCAGCAGCAGCTTGCGGTCGTCGGCTCCAAGGGCGCTATAATAGGTGGCGTTAACCTGATAGTAAACGTTCTTTTGGCCGTGTAAATTTTTGATTAAGCCGCCCCGGCTTACGATCAGGTCAATCAGACGCTGGATGCGCTCCTCTGGAATCAGCCCCTTCAAATCCAGCATGGGAATGCCGTCGTGACAGCCCAGCATATTGACGGTGCGGATTTTTTTCGTCCGCAGCTCTTCAATCCAGCGGACCAGCGTGTCGCCATTGTGGTTTTCAAGCGCGTCGATGAGCAGACCGGGCAGAAAAAAGTCATAGGTCATGTAGCCTTGCTCTGCTACCTGTGCGTAATTTCCTTCTCCGTAGGAGGCGTGAATCTCGGGCAGCAAGGTTAGTCCGTGCTTATCCGCCAGCCCGCGCACCCGCTCCAGAACCTCCCAAGTGTCCGGCTCGTTTAAGAAATTCCGCGCGCCGGGGCGCTTGGGCGCATAGGCGAAAGCGTCAAGGCGAACGATGGACGCGCCGTACGCCGCCAATTGCCCAAGCACCGTATCGTAATACTCCCAGACCCGCTCGCTTTGCAGGTTTAAGTCCATTTGTCCCAGATACTTACGCCGCCCCCTCAGCAGCTCGACACAGGGCTTGCGATAGCTTTCAAAGCCGCTAAAATCGATGGCGGAGGGCGCCTGCCCGGCTTCCAGCCCGTCGTTGATCCGCTGCTTTAAGGCTTGGGCCTCGCCGTATTGAATGTCCATGGCGCTCATTAAATCCTGCGCGTCAAGAAGGTCATAGCGAACCTCCTGATAGAAGGTGTTCCAGTAGGGCACATCCTTGCCGTCAGGCAGCGATACCATCAGGATGGGCAAGCCCGGCTTGCGGAAGAACATATCCTTGAGCAAGCTTGCCTCTGGCTGGATGTAGCCGCCCTCCGTCATAGCGCCGTAGCCTTCCCAGAACTTGTTCCAATCAATAAAAAAGTCACGGTAGGGGGATGCGTCGCCCTCTTTCAGGATGCTTTGAAACTGAGGGCTTAGTACGGAAAGATGGTTCAGGATAAAGTCCAGCTTCAAGTCCAGCTTTTGGGCGCGGAGCGCGTCGATATCCTGCTGCGTTGCCAGCAGACGGTTCAGCGCATAGCTGATCACCGAAAACCCTCGGTCGAGATCGGTATTGAATATGCTGGGGAGCACATAGAAGGACCGAAAAACGTCCTTGAATTCCGGCCGGGATAATAGCTGAACCGCGCCGGATAACGTTCCATCCAAGCTGTCGGGATAAGCGTTGAGCATAGCGCCGTTGTTCATGGAAAAAACCTCCTTACTCCTGCGCCATTAGGCGGCGATAATCTTGGTAGGAAAGCAGCTTGCCGGACTTGGAAAGAATCAGTCGCGCTTTTACGGCTTGCTGCTCCAGCTTTCGCTGCTCCAGCGCAAGCACCATGGTGGTGAAGGCGCTGTCCGTTTTGCCGTCACGGTTGCGCGCACGGCGGTGAGCTAGCGTTTCCGCAGGGGTGCTGTTGAGCAGGATCGGGATATCCACGCCCTGCAAGAAATCGCTGTTGCCGTGGGTCCATTCAATGATGAGCACGTTGGTTTTACGGAAATCCACCGTATCATACCATAGCTCTGTAAGCTCTCTGCCCATGCGCTTCAGCAGCAGAGCTTCCGCGCCCTGCTTAAAGCGAGCCAGCAGCCCGTTCACCTCGTCAAAATCGGTTTCGTCAGGCGTGCCCAGATAGCCGTCTAGGCAACGGCGGCCCGCTTGCTGATAGATGGAAAGCCACGGATAGGCTTCAAGCTGGGAAGGATCGCAATCGGCTTCTTCCGCCCATAGCCTACGCAGGGTAGCGCCCATATCGTCAGTATAGCGACCGCTGTCCACCAGCCCGCGCAGTCCGCCCACACGGAATACGCGCTCCCGTTCTATATCGTTTTCACGCGGAATACGCCGAGGATAGTTGTCGCCGCTCATGATGTAAGCGCCCACGCCGATAGTGTTTAGATAATAGGCGAGGACTGATGCAATTTCACTTTTGCCTACGCCGCTCCCGCCGCACACGCAAAGCACCGCTCGACCGTAGGGATTGCTGGCCAATTGCTCGGCTAGCTGCTCTTTCAGGGCAGGGAAGAGCGCCTCCGCCTTTTGAATGTGCTCTGCGCCGATGCAGATTTTATCGCCCGGCATATCGCCGTGAGGAATGGTTTCCGGTACGTCTATTCTAGTCCAGGGAGCGCGCAGCGCCGTTACGTTGGTTGTCATAAAAGGGTCTCCTTTGCTTCTATATCAAAATGGGTTTATGCCTTAGGCAGTGGCTCGCGAGAGGTAAGAGCATTTCCAAAGAAGAACATCGCGTCCTGTAGGTCGGTTTCCAGCATGGTTCCAGCGCGCACATAAGCCATGGCGCGGGCGAGCATCGCGCTTCGGTCGTAGTCCACGGCTCGAAAATGGATATTCCCGTTTTCAATGAGCATGTAATGGGCGCGTTTATCCCGGTCGTCTGGGCGGCGGTAGGATACAGAGCCGGGATTGAGCCACAGCCGGTCGTTATCCAGCTGATGAACGCATCGCCGATGGGTATGTCCAAAGATCATACGCCGCTGGTTGAAGCTCATGAGGGCTTCCGAGGCGTGAACCCTCCAGTCGTCATCAAAGGCCTGCAAGCTTTCCGGCATGTCGTAGGAGCCGTCCACAAGCTGGTGACGCATCAGGTATGCTACGCCGTCGGCGGTAAAGCAGAGACCCATGGGCAGCCCGCGAAGAAAAGCAACGTTCTTGGATGAGATACGGTCGCAATTATCGTGCACCCATTTGTACTGACGCGTGCCTCGGAAAGTCTCCGCTTCCCCGGAGTCCAAAATATTCAACAGATGACGGTCATGGTTTCCCATGACGCAGTGTGCGTTCTGCTCTCTAAGCCAGTCAATGGCTTCGTTGGGGTCGGTGCCATAGTCCACAGCGTCGCCGGCAAAATAGATCGCGTCAACCTTTCCCGCGTCCTTAGCCACTGCTTTTAGCGCGGCGATATTGGCATGAGCATCCGATAGGATCAAAAGCCGCAAGAAAATCGCCTCCTAATACTAGATATCTCTAGCTCCGGGATAGGCGCTGCCGCCCGCCGCCACATATCCGCCGCTCTTGCCGGTTTCGTCCCCAGAAATCCAGAAGGAATACAAATCGGCCGATAGTAGTTCAAAACGAATGCGGATGATTTTTCCACACAGGGTCGATAACTCCCCGCCTCGGAAATGGAGCTGTGCCTTGGTGCTGTCCGTGATCATCGGGGTGCAGTCGTCAAAGGTAAAGCCCGGCAGCGGACAGCCGTTTTCATCCTCAAGCTGGGCGCGGACGAAGCCGGATAAGGCACTTGCGTTTATAAACAGGAAACGGCCCGCCATAAAGCGCAGCCTGCGGCTAAGCATGCCCTGCACCGTTCCGTTGGCATGCAGGGAAGCAAAGCCGTCCCGGCGCAAGCGAGCCAAGCCGGTGGCCGCGCCGCCGTAAACATGACCGCCCTCTGCCGGGGAAGCGCCGGAAAAGCCCGCAATGGGGAAGCATAGCTCGTCTGGCGAAACGAGACACAGCCCGCCGCAGGCGTGCAGATATCCCCGCGCCCAGTCTCCCGCTTGATCGGAGCAGCGTATGAAGGGCTTGCGGCTATCCCGGCTGAAGTGGAAGCCATCCCGGCTAAAGCCGGTATAAAGGTCGATACGCTTGGGTACGCCGCTGTTTTCAAAGCTGGCGTTATGGGACTGATCCAAACCCTTGACGATGGCGAACATCCCCAGCAGTACGCTTTCATAAGCCACGCAGTTTAGGTGATAGAGCTGCGGCGGCAAGTGAGGATTGTAAATCGTACCCGGCTCGCATTCCCGCAAATCCCGCTGGTCGCACCGCTGCCAGAAAACGATTTGCTCCTGCGCCCAAGAGGCGCCCTCCAAAAAACGGTCGCATTCATAATAGCTGCGGCCTCGGCTGTACCAAGGAGTGGGCAGCCCCGTACGGATGGAGAATACCCATTTGCGCCGGAAGGAATTGTAGAAAAAGGAGGTGTTGTCACCGCAAACGCCAGTGGTGACAGGCTTGCTCCAATGCAGTCCGTCGGCGCTGACCGCTACCTGCGCCACGTCCTCCTGAGGGGTGCGGAAATAGTGGAACATTTTATAGCGCTCGTCGGGATGGTCGGTTTCCTGATCCAGCCATACGCAGGAGCCGTCCCGCTGCCAACCCGGCTCTGGCTGAAAGATACGGTTTGTGCCTATCTGGTTGTCCAGCCGCTTGCGAACAAAGTGTTTTCCATCCATGGAAACGGCTAAGGCCGTGCCGTCAAACCAGCCAGCGTGATAGTAAAGGCGGTAAACGCCGTCTATAGGGTCATACCAGCAGCCGTCCGTGAAGGGGGCGGCTACGGGAGCAACGCCTCGGTTCATTTCCATCGGTGTTTCCGGGAAAAGGATCGGCTCCGGGTCAAGGCGCGCCGGATGGTACCGCTTCTCCAGCCAGCTGTCCTCAATGAGAAAATCATCCACAAAGAGCTGACGGCCTAGGTCGATCTCCACCACCTGTGGGGGAATGCGTAAATAGGGCACGGGTAGCTCGCCAAGGCCTTGCTCGTCCAGCTGACGAGGAGGCCATTCCTCAGGGAGAACAATGCCGTTATATAGTTTTTCCATAGGTTCCTTCCTCGTTATGCCATTGCATACCGGGCTGCTTCCCGGGCGGAAGCGCCGTTCACTCCGGCTACAATGCATTTTTCAATGTACGCTTGGTTTCCCTCAAAGGTGAAGGTGAAGCGGTTTTCATCCACGGCTTCATACCAGAGCAAATCCAGTTGAAGCCGATTTTCATCGTCCCACCACGCCACGGCGCTGACGTCGGTAAGTAATTCGTGATCATAGGAATAGCAAAGCTTTCCCTGCATTCGTCCGCCTCTTGCGTCCGCCAGAAGCTCTCGCTGAACGCCGTCCTCTATCCAAACGACCTGTAGCAGACCGTTGTGAAGGTGCAAACGGATTTGGTCGGCTCCCGGATAATCGATCCGATGCTTCGCCATCCCATAGAGCACGCCAAAGGAAATCTTACCTTCTATGGGCTTGAGCGTCACATCCAGCTCCCGCTGCCGCCAACCGTTGTGCCCGGCGGGATGGGGTAGGGAGAGACGAAAAGTGCGCTCGTGGAGCAGCGCCGCTTCGTCGCTGGGCGGCAGCGCTTCCTCCTGTACGGCGGGGAGCAGA
Source organism: Eubacteriales bacterium (assembly GCA_028693055.1). Classification (GTDB taxonomy): domain Bacteria; phylum Bacillota; class Clostridia; order Christensenellales; family Aristaeellaceae; genus Limiplasma. Next base: position 5,643 of record JAQUWD010000021.1, read on the forward strand.
AGCTCGAATAGGGCGTTCAGCGTGGCTTGGGGGCCGTGGACGGGCGCGTCGCCGCCCAGCTTTCCTTCCAGCAGCCGCAGCTCGTTATGAGACATGTGCTCGCCCAGATAGCCATCCTCCTGAAGAGAGATGATCATGTCCAGCTTGGGGAGCACCACGGAAAATTGACCGTAAGCGCCGTCCGCGCGGTAGGAGCCCTCCGGTCGGCACATCCAAAGCTGGTAGCCGTAGCCGACGCAGTTGTCATAAATCCAAGGCGTATGGGCATGGGCAGGTTGCGTGTCCATTTGGGGGGTAGTCGCGTCATGAACAAATTTTTCGCTTAGGATGCGCACGCCGTCCCATTGACCGCCGTTGAGGTACAGCTTCATTAAGCGGAGGTTGTCCTCCACCGTGGTAAACATGCCGTGACCGCCTAGGCAAAGCCCGGAAGCATCGCGACGGCATAGAACATGGGCGCTGTCGATGCCGATTCGGTCAAAAAGCCGAGGCTTTAAATACTCCAGCATGCTAACGCCGCTGACCTTCTCCACAATAGCGGATAGGATGGCGGAGGTGTGGCTGTTATACCGCCAGTAGCTGCCGGGCTGGTGCTCGATGGGCAGGCGAAAATACTGCTCCATCCAATCCTTGGGGTAGCCCACCGGCTCCTGCTCACTGCCGTTGCCCATAACCAGCAAATCACGCACGGTCAGCTGACTCAAGCGTTCGCTGATGGGCTGGGGCATCTTTTCGGGCAAAAGGATAGCCACGGGATCACTCAGGCTGAGCAGACCTTCCTGCTCGGCAATGCCGATGGCCGTGGCTGTATAGGTTTTGCTGAGCGAATGGTCGCAGTGATGAACGCCGGGCGCAAAGGGAGACCACCAGCCCTCCGCACAGACTTTGTTGTGGCGCATGATCATAAACCCATGCATTTGCGTAAAGCCGCCATTCTCCAGCTTGGTAAGCAAAGCATGAATCGCTTTGCTGGGAATGCCGACCTCCTCGGGCGTGCAGCGTTCCAATTCCGTTCTCATGCCGAATCAGCTTCTTTCTTTATTGGATGAACCCCTCGTGCTTTCCCGCCGAACTAGCTGGACGGGAAATAGGGCGGTATTGTCAATGGTTTCACCCTCGATGCGGCGAATCAACAGGGCCATCGCCGCCTCGCACATTTCTCGGATAGGTTGGTGAACGCTTGTCAGCGGCGGGGTAGCCATGGGGGCTAAAAGATCGTCGTTAAAGCCGACGACCTTCACGTCACTGGGTACCTGAATTCCCCGGCGATGAGCCTCCTGCAGCACATAGGAGGCCAGATGATCGCTGGAACAGAAAACGCCGTCCGCATCCGGGCAAAGGTCAAACAACGCCGCTGCCGAGCGGCTGTAATTGCTGCCCAAGGTATCCTGCTCCAGCACGTCGATGATACGCGGCTCCTGACCCTGTGCGCGGATGATTTCCTCAAAGCCGATAAAGCGGTCGTTTGCGGGGGCTAGCTCCGTCCGACGCTCGCCCAGCATGACGGGGCGGCGACAGCCGCAATCCAGCAGCTCCTGCGCCGCCATCCGGCCGCCAGACAGGTTGTCGCACACAATGACGGGCATCGCGTCGATTCGGTAACGCTCAAAGGAAACCACGGGCAGGTTTTTATCCAGCTCCCGCTCGATCTCCCGGGAATGCATGCCCAAGATGATCCCGTCCACTTGATTGGCTTTGAGCATGTTGACGTAGCCCTGCGCGCTGTCCGCTTTATTGGTAGAGCAATAGAGGATGATTTTATAGCCCATTTCGGTGGTGATACGGACCAGCTCATCCACAACCTGACTAAAAAAAGTACTGGTAATGGTAGGAATCAGCACGCCGATCAGCCTAGAACGGCGCTTAATCAACGAACGCGCAATTTCGTTAGGCTGATAGTCCAACGTCTTCATGGCGTTGTGCACCTTCTCGTACATGTCCTCGCTGATGTATCCTCGCCTGTTGAGCACGCGGGAAACCGTGGTCACCGATACGTTTGCCTGCCGCGCTACTTCCTTGATCGTCGCCATGGGCAATCATTCCTCTCCTTGATTTACGGCGCGGCTGTTGCTTCTGTATCGACATCAAGACCGTCCCATGCTATTTCAATACGATACGGAGCTGCAAATTCCTTCCATTCTTGATGGGTCATGTCGTTCATATGGGATAAATGGTTCAGAATGTATCGAGTGCCGGGCGAGACCACCCCGATTTTTTGCAGCCGTTCCCGCAGGGCTAGGCATTCCTGAAAGCCCATATGTCCGTCCCCGGGCAACAGCCCCCGGGCGCAGTCCATGCTGACCACGGAAAAGCAAAGCCCGGTTTTCGCCAGATAAGCGTCGTTTTCCGGGCTTAGCTCCCCGGTATCGTTAGCATAGAGAAAAGCGGTTTTGCCATCGGTAACGGCGTAAATCACGCAATCCTCCACCGCGATGGGCCGATGGTTGGCACGCAAAGGGTGAAAGGTATAGCTGCCCACGGTGAAGGGTTCAAAGGCGCAAACCTCATGAAAGCAAAACCGTTCCTTGTCTGCATGCTCCGCTTCGGCTAACGCCTTTTCAAAGCGCTCCCTTACCCACTGGTTTCCATATAAGGCCAGCACATCCTCCGAGGGAGAAACGCCCGGACGGATCGAGCAGGAGGCGGTGGCACGAAGCTGCAAGGCGTAGGAATCCTCGTGGTCGGGATGGGAATGGGTAAAGACGATGGCTTTCAGTCGATCCAGCCCCAGACCGAAGCGAAGCTTTTGGGCATAAATATCGGGGGAAAGATCCAGCAGTACCTCGTCGTTCAATAAGGTGCAGGAACGCATTCGCAGGCTCTTGCCACCCTCGGCCATGGAACGGGCGCATACGGGGCAGCGGCAGAAAAGCGCCGGCATCCCCTCGGCTGCGCCGGTTCCCAGATACTTGAGCTTCATCTCGTTACCCCTTAATGCCCGTCATAGCAACGGACTGGACAAACTGCCGCTGGAATACCAAGAAGATCACCAATATTGGCAGCGTGATCATGGCGCTGAAAGCGAAAATTTGTCCCCAGAAGGTATAGACAGAATCGCTTAAACCGCGAAGGGCTTGGGGAAGGGTGCGCCAAGTGTTATCGCGGGTAACCAGCGTGGGCCACAGCAGGTCGCCCCACGCGCGGATAAAGGACATAATGGCAACGGTGGCGTAAATGGGCTTGGACAGCGGCGTCATGATGCGGAAGAAGATGCCGGTATAGCTTTCGCCGTCGATAACAGCGGCCTCCAGCAAATCCTTGGGCATGCCGCGGAAATGTTGATAGAATAGGTATACGTACATGGGCGTTGCCAGATTAGGAATCACCAGCGACCAGAAGGTGTTGATCATGCCCAGCTGGAAGGCTACCATGAAGCGGTTAATAATGACGGCCTCGGTGGGGATGATGGTCAGGGCGATCATAAGGGAAACCAGCGCCTTGCGCCCGCGGAAGGTGAGCAAGCCAAGGGCGTAGCCCATCATACCGTTGATAAACATCCCTACGGCAACCTGAAACACGGCGGTCAGCGCGGAATTGCGGAAGTAATGAAGAAAGTCCAGCTTTTCAAAAACCTGAACATAGTTATCCAAGGTCAGGCTCCCGTAGGGGAGAAAGGCCTTTAGGGTGGACATATCGGATACCAGCTGGGTTTCTTCTTTCATAGCCGAGACAAAGAGGAATACCAGCGGCGCTAAAAAAATGACGGCGACAAATAGATAGAGGATATAGAACAGGAAGGAAGTGATTTTCTTTTGCTTTTTGCTGCCTGCCATCATATCAATCACCCTCCGTCACTTTGTTTTGTATAAGAGAGATCACCAGCACGATGAGGAAGAACACAACGGCTAGCGCGGAGGTGTAGCCCACGCGGTTGTTGGTGAAGCCCTCGGTATACATCAGGTATACCAGCGTGGTGGTGGAGTTGTTGGGGCCGCCTTGGGTTAGCATGTACACCTGCGTGAACATTTTAAGGGAGTAAATGGTGTTGGAAATAAAGACGTAAACCAGCGTGTTTTTGAGCTGAGGAATCGTGATGTACCAAAACTGCTGCAAGGTGGAAGCGCCGTCAATGGTGCCGGCCTCGTACATTTCCTCCGGGATGAATTGTAGTCCGCCCAGAACAATGATCATCTGCATGCCGACGCATTGCCAGATAGACATGATGGCGATGCAGGGCATAGCCAGCGCCGGGTCCTGTAGCCAGCGCTGCGGCGCTGCGCCAAACAAGCCCAAAATGGTGTTGAACAAACCATCTGCAGTGCTGGAAAAAAAGGTGCCCCAGATGACGGCGACAACGGTCATGGTGACCACCTGAGGAGAAAAGTAGATCATACGGAAGGCCGTAACGCCCTTCGCCTTGCGGTTGACGAGAATGGCTAGCAGCGTGGCTAGCACCAGCACGGCGGGAACCAGAATGATCGTATACTCAAAGGTGTTGCCAAAGGCTTGGAGCGCGGTGCGGTTGGTGAAGGTTTTGACGTAGTTGTCAAAGCCCACGAAGGCGGTTGGGTTTTTGGGGCTGACCACCAGCCGTCGATTGGTGAAGGAATAGAATAAGGACATGAAGAAGGGCAGAATCATAAAAAGGAACATGATGGTAATTGCCGGCGCAGAAAGCCCCCACGCAGCACGTGCCTGTGAGCGAGCCAGTCTGCTTGCATGTCTGGCGGGTTTTCTCATGGTTGCTTCACTCATTTTCATTCTCCGTTCGGTCAAAGGGTGCATGGGGTGCTTGGTAAGCGTCAGGGCAAAAGGATACCCGGTCGGATGGCTCCGGCCGGGTATCGCGCTGATCAGGGTTTATTGCGCAATGTTCCAGCCGTTTTCATAGATGATTTCATCCACATACTCAGCGGCGGTATGCAGCAACTCGGCGGGGTCGCCTCCTGCCAGAATGTCCTCCACTACGCTCTGAACCGCGTTGTATACGGTGGCGTGGGCGGGGGTGATGGGGCGCAGGTAGGAAATGCCGCCCTCCAATTGCTCACGGTACAGGTACAGCCGTCCGCCGGGCTGCCACTGCTCCAAGCCGTCCATGACGGAGGAGCGAGCGGGAACGCCGCCGTTGACGCTGGTTACCATGGTGATGTACTCGGGGCTGACCATGGCTTCCAGAACGGTCCAAGCCTGATCGGCTACGCCGCGCTCAACTGCGGCGGTGGTCATCACGTCCACGGTGGAGCCGGAGCAGGTGAATACGCCGTTGCCGAAATTGGGCATGGGCACGATGATCGCATCGTCGCCGAAAGCGCCTACATGCTCGCTGTATTTCCAGTGACCCAGTACAGAGAAGGCGGCTTCGTTGCGGCTGTAGAAGGCGTCCTCATAGTCGCAGGCAGCGTTGACATAGCCTGCGTCGATCATCTTCTTCATCCAGTCATAGGCGGCGATGGTGCCTTCGCCGTCCAGCGTGCCGGTGGCGGTCATGGTATCGCGGTTCAGGAAATCGCCGCCGAAGGAGGCGATAACCGGCATCCAAGTGAAGTAAAGGGAGCTTGCCTTGTTCTGACGGATATACAGGGGATACTCATAGCCGGCAGCCTTGCAGTCGGCAAGGATTTTTTCGAATTCCTCTACCGTCCAAGCGTCCTTGTAGGAGGTGGGGATGCGAGCGCCGATGCTTTCCAGCACGCTCTTGCGGGTCCACATGGCCATGCCGGAGTCGAACTGGGCTACGCCATAGATGCTGCCGCCGTAGGTGTTTTCGGCCCATACGGAGGGGAGAATGTCGGACTTCATTTCATCGGTGAGATAGTCGTCCAAGCAGGCAATCATATCCATATCCTGGAAATAGGGGATTTGCAGACCGTCGATCACGATGATCTCGGGGGTGTCGCCGACGATGGGAGCGGTTTGCAGCTTGTTGAGCAGCTCGTCCTGAGCAAAAAATTGATAATCCACTACGATATCGGGATGATTGGCGTTAAAATCGTCAAACATTTCGGTGTATACAACGGTTTCCGCGCCATCGGAGACCCATGCGGTAATGGTTACGGGGGATTCCGCACTGGCGGCGGCGACCATGGTAAGCACCATGGCGAGAGCCATAACGAGAGAGAGTAGCTTTTTCATGGAGTCGTTCATTCCTTTCGTTTTCTCATTTCGAAACGGTATGTCAATCGTTACCACATTGTGGTAAGGTCATTCCGTTTCAATTGATGAGCTAATTATAGCACTGATTTTTTATATGTCAATCGTTTATCATGTTTCTTTTGGAAAAAATCTTATCGGATTAGTGAAGCTTTTGAAAGGCTTGCTTTTCTTGGAGCAATCCAGTAGAATACATCCCATTCGGGAAGCGTGTGGGCTCCGCTTCTTTCATTGATGGAGGCATACAGTGAACGTTTTATACATGCATACTCATGACAGCGGAAGATATTGGCAGCCCTACGGTTATCCCATCCCTATGCCCAACACGATGAAGTTGAGCGACCAGAGCGTTTTGTTCCGCAACGCCTATTGCGGCGGGCCAACCTGCTCGCCAAGCCGCGCCGCCCTTACCTGCGGCCAAGCCTGCCACAGCACGGGGCTGTTGGGCCTTGCCCATCGCGGCTTTGCCTTGGCGGACCGGAAGCGGCATCTTTCCTCCTACTTAGCAACGCAGGGCTTTGAAACGGTTCTCTGCGGCGTCCAGCATGAGGCTGATGGGGATTCGGAGCTGGGCTATACCCGCATCTTACCCTTCGAGGATTGGATTCACACTCCCGGCTTGGATACTGTGGCTTGGGATCAAACCAATGCCCGTACGGTCGCGGCATTCCTCAAGGAAGAGCACGATAAGCCCTTTTTTCTTTCCTACGGGATGTTCAATACACATCGTCCCTATCCCAACCATGCTTTGCATCACATCAATCCAGACCGGGTCATGCCGCCGCAGACGGTCGCCGATACCCCCGAAAATAGGGAGGATATGGCGGACTATCAGTGCTCCGCTCAGGTAGCGGACGCATGTGTAGGCATTGTGCTGGACGCGCTGCGGGAAACTGGACACGAGGATGACACCGTTGTACTGCTGACCACCGACCATGGCATTGCTTGGCCGTTTATGAAGTGCAATCTATACGATTCCGGCATTGGCGTGGCTATGCTGCTACGTTATCCGGGTAATCCGGCGGCGGGCAAAACCTGCGAGCATCTGGTATCGCAGGTGGATGTTTTTCCCACCCTTTGTGAGCTGTTAGGGATTGAAAAGCCGGACTGGCTACAGGGCTATTCCATGCTTCCGGCTATCCAGAAGGATGAGCCCATACGGGACGCAGTTTTTGCCGAGGTCAATTACCATGCGGCTTACGAGCCGATGCGTTGCGTGCGAACGGAGCGTTACAAGCTGATTGTGCGGTATGACGATTATTTAGGCGTTGTTGCGCCGAATATCGACGCTTCCCCCAGCAAGGAAACGCTGCATGCGGCGGGCTATTTGGATACGCTGCGTCCCAGAGAGGAGCTCTTTGATTTGACGGTTGATCCAATGGAACGGCATAATCTGGTTCACGATCCATTTTGCCTGTCCGTCTATCAGGATTTGCAGCGCCGATTGACCCAATGGATGGCAGAGACCGAGGACCCGCTGCTTCACTGCCGGTATCGTATCCCTGCGCCGAAAAACGCCCGCGTGAATCGACGGGATGGGTACGATCCGGAAAACTGCGCCATGGAGGCGGGGGAAGAAGCTATCGATGGCATTTCCTTGACGCAGTCGAAAAAAGCGTTACAATAGAAGCGCAAAGATAAAAACACGTCCCGGCTGGTAGTCCGGGAGCGGCGTAAGCCGTCAGTAACCTGCCTCCTTGGTTGTCCGTTCTTTGCCAGTAGCTTTAAGGAGGAACCGGCATGGATCAGGTCAGAGCAAGGCTGACGGTGCTTTTTGAGGAACCCTTTTGGATCGGTCTGTATGAGCGTGAAGCGAACGGAAGGTACGAGGCGTGCAGAATCGTCTTTGGCGCGGAGCCAAAGGATTATACGGTGTACCAACTTTTGTTGGAGCGTTGGAATGAGCTGCACTTTAGTCCGGGCGTTGAAGCAGTCCCTAGCGAAGAACGTCGCAAGAACCCAAAGCGCCTTCAGCGCGAAGCGCGTCAAGCGACCCGGAGCACGGGGGTCGGTACGATGGCTCAACAAGCTTTGAAGCTTCAGCAGGAGCAGGGCAAGCTGGAACGTAAGGACAGATCGAAGCGGCGGCGCGAGGCGGAGGAACAGCGTCAGTTTGATCTTCGGCAGGAGAAACGCAAAGAGAAGCACCGGGGGCATTAAAGCTCCCGGGCTTCTTTTATTGCCGCACTTTTCCAATTTGTGAGAGAAATCGCCTTGCATCAAGGAATTAAAGCTCGTATAATGGAGTGTGTTAGGTAGACAAGCCAAGCTTTCTACAGGTCAGATAAAAGCATCAAAAAGGAGCGTGTGAAAATGGCAAACCGTATTGTTCTCAACACTATTTCATATCATGGAAAAGGGGCCATTGCCGAAATCCCTCACGAGCTGCAATCCCGTGGGCATCAGAAGGCCTTTATTTGCTGCGATCCAGACCTTATCAAATTTGGCGTTGCCAAAAAAGTAACGGACGTGTTGGACGGCGCGAAAATCCAATATGAAATCTATAGCGATATTCAGCCTAACCCCACCATTGAAAACGTGCAGCATGGCGTAAGCGCATATCAGGCTTCCGGGGCAGACTGCATCGTCGCCATCGGCGGCGGCTCCTCCATGGATACGGCGAAGGGCATCGGCGTGATTGCCACGAACCCGGAATTTGCGGACGTGCGCAGCTTGGAGGGCGTTGCGCCCACCAAGAACCACGCGGTTTTCACCATCGCCGTTCCTACCACCGCTGGTACCGCAGCCGAGGTGACCATCAACTATGTCATTACCGATGTGGAAAGGAAGCGCAAGTTTGTCTGTGTGGATACCAACGATATCCCCGAAATCGCCGTGGTGGATCCCGATATGATGGCTTCTATGCCTAAGGGCTTGACTGCCTTTACGGGGATGGATGCGTTGACCCACGCCATTGAAGGCTTGATTACCAAGGCTGCATGGGAATTGACGGACATGTTCCATTTGGAAGCCATTCGGCTGGTGTCTGCTAATCTGCGCAATGCCGTCGCCAATACGCCGGACGGACGTAACGGCATGGCTATGGCGCAGTATATCGCGGGTATGGGCTTTAGCAACGTAGGCTTGGGTATTGTGCACAGCATGGCTCACGGCTTAAGCGCCCTTTATAACACGCCTCATGGTATGGCGTGCGCCATTATCCTACCCAGCGTTTTGGAGTATAATGCGGAGTACACCGGTGAAAAGTATTTGCAGCTGGCCAAGGCTATGGGGGTGGAGGGCGCTGAAAAGATGACCCAGCCCGAATATCGCAAGGCTGCGGTTGCCGCCGTGCGCAAGCTGGGACAAGACGTAGGCATTCCCGCCGATTTGAAGGGCATCCTCAAAGAGGAGGACGTGCAGTTCTTGGCGGAAAGCGCCTTTGCAGACGCATGCCGTCCGGGCAACCCGCGCGATACCAGCGTAGAGGAAATCGCCGCCCTGTACCGCAACCTTCTGTAAAAAGCTGAATTCATAAAGACACCCTGCCGCGAATCAATCGCGGCAGGGTGTTTTGCATTCAAAGCTTTACTGTATGGAAGCCTCTACCTTCACGGTTTGTCCTTGCCCTGCAGGCAAAGGAATCGTCTGTCCCGTTATGGGCTTTCCGTCAACGGTCAGATGAACCGTTCCCTTTTCGCCGCCGGCTGTGTTGTGCAAAGTGATTTCATACACGTTGCCGCGGAATTCCCGGCGAATGTGAAGCTCCTTCAATTCTTTGGGCAGACAAGGATCGATCATCAGCCCGTCAAACTGCGGCTTTACGCCTAGTATGGACTGTGAGATGGCAAAGAAATTCCAAGCAGAGGTACCGGTGAGCCAGCTGTTTTTCGCCTCGCCGGGCAGATAGCTTTCCTTGCCATTCACAGTTTGGGCGTATACATACGGCTCCGTGCGGTGCAGCTTTTGATCCTCCACATAGGCGGGCGCAATGCGTTTGTAGAGGTCGAAGGCCGCGTCGCCATGCCCCAAAACCGTTTGCGCAATCATGATCCAAGGATTATTGTGGCAGAATACGGAGCCGTTCTCCTTATATCCCGGCGGATAGCTGCTGACCTCGCCAAGCTCCAAATGATACTCGGTATAGGCAGGCCAAACCAGCACGCAGCCGTACTCAAACTCAAGGTACTTTTTGGTGGCGTCCATGGCCTTCTGCGCCATGCCGTTCTCGGTGCCGATGCCCGCCATGACGCACATGCCCTGAGGCTCAATATAGATTTTACCTTCTTTGTTCTCGTTGCTGCCTACCTTGCGGCTGAAAGCGTCATAGGCCCGCAGGAACCATTCGCCATCCCAGCCCGCGTCTTCTACCGCCTTTGTCATGGCGGCTTTCTCGGCGCGGACAAAGGCGGCTTCCTCCCTTTCGCCCAGTAGGTCGCATAGCTTGGCGTAATCGTCGGCTACGCCTACGTACATACCGGCGATAAAGACGCTTTCCGCCACGCCTGTATCATTATTGGTAACTGTTTGGAAGCTTTCGCCCGGTTCGGCGGAGAAGCAGTTCAGGTTCAGGCAGTCATTCCAATCGGCCCGGCCGATTAGCGGCAGCTGATGAGGTCCCTTATGCTCCGCGATATAGTGGAACGAGCGTTTCAAATGAACCAGCATGGTTTGCGCCAGAGCCGGATCGTTATCAAAGTCCACGACCTCGTCAAGGATGCTCATGTCCCCGGTTTCCTTCAAATAGGCGCTGACCGCATAAATCAGCCAAAGGGGATCGTCGTTGAAGCCGCTGCCCACGTCCAGATTGCCGCGCTTGGTAAGGGGCTGATACTGATGGTAGGCGCTGCCGTCCGGGAACTGGGTGGCTGCTACATCCAAAATACGCTCTCTGGCCCTCTCGGGAATTAAATGAATGAAGCCCAGCAAGTCCTGACTGCAATCTCTAAAGCCCATTCCGCGGCCGATGCCGCTTTCAAAGTAGCTGGCGGAACGGCTCATGTTGAAGGTGATCATGCATTGATACTGGTTCCACAGGTTTACCTGACGGTTCAATTTATCGTCGGTGGTGTCAATGCGGAAATGGTTCAGCAGCTTCGCCCAATAGTCCTTCAATTGCTGCAGCTTTGCATCAAACTGTGCTTCGGTCTTAAATTCATCCAGCAGCTTATGAGCGGGCGCTTTATTGATTACGCCGGGCACGGTAAATTTTTGCTCCACCGGGTTTTCGCAATAGCCTAGCACAAACACGAAGCTCAGGGTTTCGCCGGGCTTTAGCTCGCGCTTGAGGCAATGGCTGCCGACGGGAGCCCAACCGTGAGCGTCGCTATTGGTAGGCTGATCCACCGCCACCACCTGCGGATTTCCAAATCCGTTGTATAAGCCGATGAAGGCTTCCCGGCTGGTATCATAGCCATCCACGGGAGCGTTTACCGCATATACGGCGTAATGATTGCGCCGTTCCCGATATTCCGTTTTATGGTAGATGACCGAACCGCCTTTTTCAATTTCCATTTCCGCCAGCGCATAGTTGCGTTGAAAGTTAGTGGAATCGTCCTGCGCGTTCCACAGGCAGAACTCCACAAAGCTATACAGAGAAATCTTTTTTGCTGTGGCGGTTGTGTTGGTCAGGTTTAGCTTCGTTACTTCGGCGGTAAAGCCCCGCGGCACCATTACGGTTTGGACGGCCTTCAAGCCGTTTTTTTCCGAGGCAATGACGGTATAGCCGGTGCCCACCCTACATTCATAAGCATCAAGAGGCGTTTGGGTAGGCTGCCAGCCCGGGTTCCAAACGGTATCTCCATCCCGAAGGTAGAAGTAATGGCCGCCTGCGTCGGTGGGCACGTTATTATAGCGGTAGCGCGTCAAACGCAGCAGGCGAGCGTCCTTATAGAACGTATAACCGCCGGAGGTATTGCTCATTAACGAGAAAAAATCCTCACTGCCCAAATAGTTAATCCATGGATAGGGAGTATCGGGGCGCGTAATGACATATTCTGAATGGTCGTCGTCAAAATGTCCGTAGGTCATGCTCTTTCCCTCCGTATTCTGCCTTGTTAGGGTGCTATGGAACGCCACATGCCGCTTCAGTTGTCATAAATGTGTTATTTAGATCAACTTAAACGTTTTCGTAAACAAGTATACTACGTTCTGGCAAAAAATGCAATATTTTTTTCCAACAAACATAAGATAGAGAGGAAAAGATTTGCTCAACTGATTTTGACTAATCAGCACTGTTTATGTCGAAAGCCTTGTAACGTCAGCTTTAGCTCAGTATACTGAGCAAAGCGCAAAGGCTAGGGAGGGAATTGAATCATGCAATCGATGGCTTTTCGCGTGCCTTATCGTTTGGTACGCAATTTCAAAGCGGGCGAAGCAACCTGCCGTTCCATGATGAATGATTCTTTTCATCGGTTATTACTGGAAGAATCTCAGATTATTTATTTTGAATACCGCCCGCTCACCGATACGCTATGTATCTCGCTTCCCGGCGCGGACGGGCAGCGGGAATGGCGCTCCGTGCATGCCATGAATGCGTTCCTGCTAAACGCCGCCTACGTGCCCGTTGATTTACAGCAAAGCTTTCTTACCCAATGGATGAATCGAACCACGCAATCGGGGAAGGAAAGCCTTTCGCTTTGTCTGGATGTAAACGGCTGTAGTGAATATCGCTGGTACATCTGCCATTTAAACGCCCTTTGCAGCGGGCGCGGCAAGGTGGATCGGGTGATTGGCTATCTGCGTGACGTGCATGGAGAAAGAGAGAACGAGCAAAAGCTACGCGCGATCCAGCACGAGAAACAGCATTTAGAGGAAAGGGCTACCTTGGACGCGGTAACTGGGCTACTGAACCGGGGAACGCTGGAGGAACGAGCCTATGAGCTGCTCTGCGACAGCGTTTGCTCCAGCTATTTCTTTATTTTTGATATTGACAATTTTAAAGCCATTAACGACAGTGCCGGTCACTGCGAGGGCGACCGAGTGCTGCGCGAGGTGGCGAACGTGCTTAGACAATATACGCGTTCTTACGATCTAGTGGGACGAATCGGCGGCGATGAATTTGTAGCCTTATTGGGCGGTTTAGCATCGCCGGATGCGGCGCGGGAACGGGCGAACATGATTCTTCGGGCAATCTGTGAAATCAAAAGCCCCGCCGCAGGGCAGGGCGATTCGTTTGTGAGCTTATCGGTTGGGATTGCAGCGTCGGTTCCGGGCCGCTGCCGCAGCTATCAAGCGCTCTATAATGCGGCGGATCAAGCCCTCTACCAAGCCAAAAAGCTGGGAAAGAACTGCTGCTGCATAGAAAATGGCTAACACTCAGCCGCGTTTATAGGCGGTTTCGCAGTAATGGCAGCGGTACACCCGTTTTTCCCGGTCTGCCAAGAAAAAAATCTGGTCCAGCTCCTGCTCGGTCTGGGTGATGCAGCGGGGATTCTTGCATTTCATGACGTTGATCACCTGATCGGGCATTTCCAGCTGTTTCTTTTCCACCCGTTTCCCGTCCTTGATGACATTGACGGTTACATCCGGGTCGATATATCCTAGCATTTCCCAATCGACGCTAATCAGCTGGTCAATCTTGATGATATCCTTTTTGCCCATGCGCTGGGATTTCACGTTTTTAATAATGGCTACGGAGCAATCCAATTGATCCAGCTTTAGGTAGCGGTACAGCTCCATACTGCGTCCGGCGTGGATATGGTCGATCACATAACCGTTTTGAATACTGTCAATATTCATGCCTTTACCTCCAACAGCTTCATCAAAAGCGCTTCCCGGATAAACTTTCCGTACAGCATCTGCTTAAAGTAGCAGGCTCTGGGGTCGCTATCCACCGAACGGCTGATCTCGTTGACTCTGGGCAGCGGATGCATTACGCACAAATCCTTACGCGCCATTGCCATTTTTTCCGTATCTAGGATGTAGCTATCCTTCAATCGTACATAATCCGCTTCGTTGAAGAAGCGCTCCCGCTGCACGCGGGTCATGTACAGGATATCCAGCGTGCCAATGACGTCCTCCAGACGCTCCACCTCCGTAAAGCTGACCTTATCCCGCTGCAAGTTTTCGCGCAGGTATTCGGGAACACTTAGTTCCTTAGGCGAAATCAACACGAAGCGAATGCTTTTATATCGGCACATCGCGCTCATGAGGCTATGCACGGTGCGCCCAAATTGCAAATCGCCGCACAGGCCCACCACCAGCTGATTCAGTCGCCCCTTTTCCTTACGGATTGTCAGCAAATCGGTGAGGGTCTGGGTTGGGTGGTTATGCCCGCCGTCGCCCGCATTGATAATCGGCACAGGGCATACTGACGCTGCTGCCATAGGCGCGCCCTCCTTGGGATGGCGCATCGCGATAATATCCGCGTAGCAGGCCACGGTGCGCACGGTATCGCACACGCTCTCGCCCTTGGTTGCGCTGGAGCTGGATGCCTCGGAAAAGCCCAGCACATTGCCGCCCAGCTCCATCATCGCCGCCTCGAAGGACAGTCTTGTCCGTGTGCTTGGCTCAAAAAACAAGGTAGCAAGCTTCTTATGCCGCATACAGTCCTGATACTTCTCCGGCGTTTTCATAATATCATCCGCTTGATCCATCAATTCGTCAATTTCTTCCATGCTCAAATCCGTAATATTCAGCAAATGACGTGGCATCAACCAAACCTCTCTTCCCCCAAAGGGTTGCACCCTTTGGAAACCTGCCAAGGGCTATGCCCTTGACCCGCCATTGTTCATGGGGCGTGGGCGGGGAAAACCGGCGCTTACGCCCGCGCTGCTCCAAAGGGTTGCACCCTTTGGAAACCTGCCAAGGGCTATGCCCTTTACCCGTTATTGTTCATGGGGTGTGGGTGGGGACAACTGGCACTTACGCCCAAGCTGCTCCAAAGGGTTGCACCCTTTGGAAACCTGCCAAGGGCTATGCCCTTGACCCGTTATTGTTCATGGGGTGTGGGTGGGGACAACCGGCGCTTACGCCCAAGCTGCTCCAAAGGGTTGCACCCTTTGGAAACCTGCCAGGGGCTATGCCCTTGACCCGCCATTGGACATACGGCCAACACACGCACCCCTCCACGCGAGCCTGACGGCCTATTGCCGTCAGGCAGTCTCGAGGGAAACCACCCCCAAGATCACTCCCCCCTGCGCGGCTCTGCCGCGCAGTCCGCCGGGCGCAGCCCAACGCCGTCAGGCAGTCTCGAGGGAGACCATCCCCACCATCACTCACCCCTGCGCGGCTGAAGCCGCGCAGTCTGGGATGCAGGGGCTCAGCCCCTGCCCTGCTGTGTCGCGGAATTGGAGGAGGAGGGGTTCTTGCTCGGGCTTGATGTAGTGCTCTTCGACGGCTACTTTGGCGAGAACGTCTAGGTTAGATAGGCTGACGTTTTGGACGTGAGCGGCTTCTAGACGATCAATGCCTTTTTGCATGCCGTAGGTAAAGATGCTGACGATGCCGAGAACGTCCGCACCGGCTTGACGTAGAACGTCAACGACCTCAAGGACGCTGCCGCCGGTAGAGATTAGGTCCTCGACAATGACGACCTTTTGACCGGGCTCTAGCTTGCCTTCGATTTGGTTGCCCCGGCCGTGATCCTTTGCCCCGCCGCGGACATAGCCCATGGGTAGGTTCATGAGATGAGCCACAATGGCGGCGTGGGCGATGCCTGCGGTAGAGGTGCCCATAAGGACTTCAACGTCTGGATATTCTTTTTCGATGACCTTGGCAAGGCTTTCCTCAATAAGGGTGCGTACCTTGGGTGCGGTCAAGGTTAGACGGTTGTCGCAATAGATGGGGCTTTTGATGCCGCTGGCCCAAGTAAAGGGATCGTCGGGACGTAGAAAAACCGCGCCGATGGATAGTAAGGCTTTAGCAATTTTTTTCTTCATGGAAATATCCTCCTTATGTTGGTTAGCAGCCGAGAAATTCTTTGACGCAGCGGCGGTACGCGGCTACGGGATCGTCCGCCTTGGTGATGGGACGGCCTACGACGATGTAATCGCTGCCGCCGGAGCGTGCTTTTTCCGGGGTCATGATACGCGCCTGATCGTCCGCTATGCTGTCCGCAAAGCGAATGCCCGGCGTGACGGTTTGGAAGGCGGAGCCGCAGGCTTGCTTCACAAGGGCGGCCTCCAGGGGCGAACACACAACGCCGTCCAGCCCAGCTTCCTTGGCGTTCTGGGCGTATTTCTGAACGGTGTCGGCAATGCTGGCGTTGATGAGTAGCTCATTTTGCATGCGTTCTTCACTGGTGGAGGTCAGCTGCGTGACCGCCAGTAGCATGGGGCGGGTGCCGTCGGGGCGGGTTAGCCCCTCTAAAGCGGCCTTCATCATATCGATGGTGCCCGCCGCATGTAGATTGGTCATGTCCACATCCAGATGGGAGAGGACAGCCATGGCGCTTTTCACGGTGTTGGGAATGTCGTGCAGCTTTAAGTCGAGGAAAATCTTGTGCCCGCGCTTTTTGATTTCGCGCACGATTTGGGGGCCTTCGGCATAGAAAAGCTCCATACCGACCTTCACGTAGGGCTTTTCCTCCTTGAACTGGTCCAGAAAGGCATAGGCCTTGTCCGCGCTGGGAAAATCCAAAGCAATGATCACGTCGCCCTTGTTCATTTCCACGCACCTCCGATAATGTTGGTAAGAGAGTCAATGCCGTATTTTGCCATGACGCTGGGCAGCTGGTTGATGATTGTGGGACAGACATAGGGATCCACTAGGTTCTGCGCGCCGATTTGTACGGCGGTAGCGCCTGCTAGCATCATTTCGAGCACGTCCTCGGCGGTGGATACGCCGCCCATGCCAATGAGGGGGATGTGAACGGCTTGCGCTACCTGATAGACCATGCGAAGCGCTACGGGGAAGATAGCAGGGCCGGAAAACCCGCCCATTTGGTTGGCAAGGATGGGCTTCTTGGTTTTCAGGCTGATGCGCATGCCCAGCAAGGTGTTGATCAGGCTGAGTCCGTCCGCACCCGCATCCTCGCAGGCGCGGGCAACCGCCACGATGTCGGTGACGTTGGGGCTGAGCTTGATGTAAACGGGCTTTTGCTTTACAACGGCTTTGACGGCTTTGGTAACGGCGGCGGCGTTCTCCGGGCAGACCCCAAAGGCCATACCGCCGCCGTGCACATTGGGACAGCTGACGTTGACCTCGATTAGCCCAATTTGCTCCTGCTCGTCCATCAGGCGGCAGCATTCAACGTATTCCTCAATGGAAAAGCCGCTAATGTTGGCGATTACCTTCTTATGAAAGATGGCTTTCAAATGGGGAAGCTCGTGATGGAGCACGTGCTCCACACCGGGGTTTTGTAGCCCGACGGCGTTGAGCATGCCGGAGGCGCATTCGGCGATACGGGGAGTGGGGTTGCCGAAGCGCGGCTCTAAGGTGGTGCCCTTAAAGGAGAAGGAGCCTAAACAGTTGATATCGTAAAGCTCCGCAAATTCGGCGCCGTAGCCGAAGGTTCCGCTGGCGGGGATGATGGGATTGTCCAGCTCCCAGCCGGAGAGAGTTACTTTCGTGTTTACCATAGGATTTCCTCCCGAAAAAGCACAGGGCCGGCCTTGCAGATGCGCTTGGAGCCGTATTTGGTTTTGCAGCTGCACCCCATGCATACGCCGAAGCCGCAAGCCATACGCTCCTCAAAGCTGTATTGACCGGGGATACCTGCCGCTTCGTCATATACGGCGTGAAGCATAGGCTCGGGGCCGCAGGCGTACACATAGTCGTACTTCCCCCGCAGGGCGGCCATACCGTTGGTGACAAAGCCTTTTACGCCCATGGAGCCGTCCGCCGTGGTGATCGTGACAGGCGCGCCCAAGGCTTCGAATTCCCGCTTCCAAAAGACCTCCTCGGCGGTGTTAAAGCCTAGGATCACATGGGGGGCTTTCAGCCCGGCTAGCAGATGCTTGCACAGGGCGTACATGGGCGGCGCGCCTACGCCGCCGCCAATCAATAAAGGAAATTGGGAGCGGGTAACCTCGTCCCGCTGGTTCAGGTCAAAGCCGTTGCCTAGGCCGGTAAGCAGATCTAGAACGGTTCCCGGCTTTAGCTCGCCCATATCCTCGGTACCGTGACCGACCGCTTTGTAGATCAGATCTAGCGTGCCGTTTTCTCCGGGCCGCCAGTCGCAGACCGAAATGGGGCGGCGTAGGTAATATCCGGGCAGCGCGATTTGCACAAATTGACCGGGAGAAGTCAGCTTGCGCGTGTCCCCTGTTAAGCGCATGTGGTAAACACGGGGGGCGATCAGGAGATTTTCTGTTACTTGAAATTCCATGAGGCGCTCCTTTCGTCAGTCGCTGTCGATGGTAGAAATGCCCAAGGTAATTTCCTCCAATACCTCAAGCAGCACCTTCACCGTGTCCAGCGCGGTGAACATGGTTACATTGTTTTCCACGGCGCAGCGGCGGATTTTTGCGCCGTCGGTGTCGTGGCTGGTGCTGCCCGGGTCCCGGGTGTTGATGACGTAATTGACATGCCCCTGACGTAGCGAGGTCAGGATTTCCTCGCTGCCCTCGCTTAGCTTTTTCCGTACCTTGGTGCGTAAGCCGTGCTGCTTCAAAAATTCGGCTGTGCCGCCGGTGGCTTCGATGTTAAAGCCCATTTCATAAAAGCGGCGAATAAGCGGCAGGGCTTCCTGTTTGTCCTGGTCGGCAATGGTGACGAAGATGGTACCGTAATTGGCTACGTTCATGCCTGAGGACTGCATGGCCTTGTAGAGGGCGCGGGTCAGCTTGCGATCGTAGCCAATGGCTTCACCGGTGGATTTCATTTCCGGGCTTAGGTATGCGTCCATGCCGCGCAGCTTTGAAAAGCTGAAGGCAGGGGCTTTGACGTACCATTTACTGCGCTCCGGGGCGATTACGTCGGTAATGCCCTGCTGGTGGAGGCTTTCACCTAGCATGACGCGAGTGGCGATATCCGCCAGAGGTACGCCGGTGGATTTGCTTAGGAAGGGTACCGTGCGGGAGGAACGGGGGTTGACCTCGATGACGAATACATTGTCCTGCTTATCCACAATAAACTGGATGTTATAAAGCCCGATCATGCCGATGCCAAGCCCAAGCCGCACTGTGTAATCAATGATGGTCTGGCGGGCCTTTTCACTGACGCTGAAGGTGGGGTAGACGCTGATGCTGTCGCCGCTGTGGATGCCTGTGCGCTCCACATGCTCCATCACGCCGGGAATATAGACGTTTTCACCGTCGCAGACCGCGTCAGTTTCCAGCTCCTTGCCAATGATGTAATGATCGACCAGCACGGGCTGATCCACGTCAAGCGCCACGGCGGTTTTGAGGTAGTGACGCAAACCCGCCTCGTCGTTGACAATCTGCATGGCGCGACCGCCCAGCACATAGCTGGGCCGCACCAACACCGGGTATCCCACCCGGGCGGCTACCTGAACGCCGGCTTCGATGTCGGTGACGGCTTCGCCGTTGGGTTGAGGAATGCCCAGCTCCACCATCACCTTTTCAAAGGCGTCCCGGTTTTCGGCTCGGTTGATGGCTTCCACGCCGGTGCCGATGATTTTGACGCCCATGGAATGGAGCCCCTCCGCCAGATTGATGGCGGTTTGCCCGCCAAGACTGACCACCACGCCCATGGGCTTTTCCAGCTCCACGATGTTCATCACGTCCTCGATGGTGAGGGGCTCGAAATACAGCTTGTCGCTGGTGGTATAGTCGGTGGAGACGGTCTCGGGGTTGTTATTGATGATAATGGCTTCATACCCCGCCTGACGAATGGTCCAGATGGCGTGAACGGTGGAATAGTCAAACTCCACGCCCTGCCCGATGCGGATGGGGCCGGAGCCCAGCACGATGATTTTTTTGCGGGAGGAAACGACGCTTTCGTTTTCCTGCTCATAGGTGGAGTAGAAGTAGGGGACGTAGCTGTCAAACTCGCTGGCGCAGGTATCGATCATTTTATAAACCGGCGTTAGCTTTTCCTGCTGCCGCAGACGGAAAACCTCCTGCTGCGTCATTCCCCAGCACTGAGCGATATATTTGTCGCTGACGCCCATACGCTTGGCTTGATACAGCACGCTTTTGTCCTGCTTGCCCGCCTTGAGCACCGGCTCAAAGTCCACGATTTTTTTAATCTTTTCCAGAAAGAACATGTCGATTTTGGTTTCGTCGTAGATGAGGCCCAAATCCACGCCGTTGCGGATCAATTGAGCGATGGCGAAAAGTCGATCGTCGGTGCCGTCGTGCACATAGGCCAGTAGCTCGTCGTTGGAGGTTTCATCGAACTTGGACATGTATAGGTGGCAAACGCCGATTTCCAGCGAGCGGATGGCCTTAAGCAGGCTTTCCTCCAAGGTGCGGCCTACGCTCATGACCTCGCCGGTGGCCTTCATCTGAGTGCTTAGCTTGTTGCTGGCCCCTTCCAGCTTGTCAAAGGGGAACCGGGCGATTTTGCTGACCACATAATCCAGCGCCGGTTCAAAGCTGGCAGGGGTGTTGGCTAACGGGATTTCCTCCAAATGCATGCCGACGGCTACCTTGGCGGAAACACGAGCGATGGGGTAACCGCTGGCTTTGCTGGCCAGTGCGGAGGAACGGGACACCCGGGGGTTGACCTCGATGAGGTAGTATTGGAAGCTGTAAGGGTCAAGGGCGAACTGGACATTGCAGCCGCCCTCAATTTTCAGGGCGCGGATGAGCTTTAGCGCACTGTCCCGGAGCATCTGATACTCTTTGTTGGTCAGGGTTTGGCTGGGGCAGACCACCACGCTGTCGCCTGTGTGCACGCCCACCGGGTCAATGTTTTCCATATTGCAGATGGTAATGGCGGTATCATTGTGATCCCGCATGACCTCGTATTCAATTTCCTTATAGCCTTTAATGCTTTTTTCAACCAGCACCTGATGCACTGGGGAGAGCTTGAGGGCGTGCTTGCAAAGCTCTCGCATTTCGTCCTCGTCATCGGCAAAGCCGCCGCCAGTGCCGCCAAGGGTAAAGGCAGGGCGAAGCACCACGGGATAGCCAATCTCCTGCGCCGCCTTTAAGCCTTCCTCAATGGTGGTTGCGATGGTGGAGGGCAGCACCGGCTCGCCCAGACGCTGGCAAAGCTCCTTGAATTTTTCACGATCCTCAGCCATGTCGATGGAATCAAAGCTGGTACCGAGAATCTCCACTTGGCATTCATCCAGCACACCCTTTTTTTGCAGCTGCATGGCTAGATTTAAACCTGTCTGACCGCCGAGACCGGGAAGAATCGCGTCGGGACGTTCGTAGCGCAGAATTTTCGCGACGTATTCCAGCGTTAAGGGCTCCATATAGACCTTGTCGGCGATGTGCGTGTCGGTCATGATGGTGGCGGGGTTGGAGTTCACCAGAATGACCTCGTAGCCTTCTTCCCGGAGTGCCAAGCAGGCTTGAGTGCCCGCGTAATCGAACTCTGCCGCCTGCCCGATGACGATGGGGCCAGAGCCGATGACTAGTACGCTGTGGATGTCTGTGCGCTTAGGCATTTTCCTTCGCCTCCTTCATCATGTCGATAAACCGTCCGAAAAGGTAGGAACTGTCCTGCGGGCCGGGAGCGCTTTCCGGGTGGTACTGTACGGAGAAGATGCGATCCTCTACGCACTCCACGCCCTCGGCTGTGCCGTCCAGCAGGTTCTGATGGGTCAGCACAAGGCCGGTGCCATCCAGTGATTTCTCGTCCACCGCAAAGCTGTGGTTCTGGCTGGTGATTTCCACCTTGCCTGTTTTCAGGTTTCGCACAGGGTGATTGCCTCCGCGATGGCCAAACTTCATTTTGTAGGTTTTTGCACCGGCAGCAAGGCAGATCATTTGGTGGCCCAGACAGATGCCGAAGATGGGCAGCTTGCCCCGCAGAGCTTTGACGGCTTGAATGACCGGCTTTACGTCCTCCGGGTCGCCGGGGCCGTTGCTTAAAAACAGGCCGTCAGGCTTGAAGCTTAGGATGGTTTCGGCGGGGGTGTCGTAGGGCACCACGGTCACGTTACAGCCGTAACGGTTCAGCATGCGCACGATGTTGAGCTTGATGCCGCAGTCCACCGCTACCACGTTGTAGACGGGGTTGGGGGTACGGGCGTACCATTTTTTCTTACAGCTGACCCGGCTGACAAAATCCGTTGGAAGCTGATAGGCCTTGATCTTGGCAAGGGCCTCCTCTACCGGGGTGGAGCCGTCGCAGATCAAGCCCCGTTGCGCGCCCTCGTTGCGGATGATGCGGTTGATACGGCGGGTGTCCACGCCCTCAAGACCGGGAATGCCGTTTTCCTCCAAAAGCTCGCCTAGGGTTTTGGTGTAACGGAAGTTGCTGGGCGCGTCGCAATACTCTCGGACGATCAACGCGGTCATGGTGGGAATTCTGGTTTCGGAATCCTCGTCTGTAATGCCATAGTTGCCGATCAAGGGATAGGTCATCACAACGCCCTGCCCTGTATAGCTGGGATCGGTAACGATTTCCTGATAGCCCACCATGGAGGTGTTAAATACCAGCTCGCACAGCGCATCCTTACCCGAGCCAAAGCCCGTGCCCCGGTGCGTCGTGCCGTTTTCCATTACCAGCATCCGTTCCTTTTTCATCTCTGCCATACCGCTTTTCCTCCCACTACTGTCATTTCACAACGCCCCTGAACCCGCATGCCCGCAAAGGGGGTGGAGCGGCCCATAGACGCGAAGGTTGAGGGGTCGATTTCGTAGGTTTCCGTGAGATCAAAAATCGCGTAGTCGATAGGGTTATCCATGCTGCGTTCCGGCAGACCGAAGCGCTTGCGGGGCGCGTCCGTCATCGCTGTCAATATCCGCTCAAGGGGCGCGATTCCCGGCTTCACAAGCCCGGTATACAACGCAGGAAAGGCACATTCCAAGCCTACCACGCCCATCAGGCTTTTTTCCAGCCCGCGGCTTTTTTCCTCGGCGCTGTGGGGGGCGTGGTCGGTGGCGATGATATCAATGGTTCCGTCCAAAAGTCCGGCGATTAATGCGTCTCGATCTTCTTTGCTCCGCAGGGGCGGGTTCATTTTAAAGCGTCCGTCCTCCTGCAGGTCGTCGTCGCACAAAAGCAAGTAGTGCGGGGCGGTCTCACAGGTAACGTCTACGCCCTCGCGCTTGGCCTGACGAATCAGCGCTACGCTTTCCTTTGTGGAAACGTGACAGACATGATAGCGGCAGCCGGTTTCCTTGGCGAGGTGCAGATCGCGTTTCACCTGACCCCATTCGCTTTCGCTGGAAATACCTCTGTGACCGTGAGCCTTGGCGTAGTCGCCGTCGTGGATATAGCCGCCGTTCAGCAGCGCGTTATCCTCGCAATGGGCGGCTAGCAGTCCGCCGAATTTTGCAATGGCCTCCATAGCGGCGCGCATGGTGCTTTCACTTTGCACGCCCCTGCCGTCGTCGGAAAAGGCGATTACCTGCTCTTTGAAGGCTTCGTAGTCGCAAAGCGTTCCCTCGCCCTTTTGCCCCATGGTGATACAACCGTAGGGATAAACGGGAATCAGGGCGGTTCGGTCAATTTGATCCTGCTGCACCTTTACGTGCTCCGGGCTGTCCGGCGGAGGGTTCAGGTTCGGCATGGCGCACACCGCTGTATAACCGCCGCGGGCGGCTGCCGCTGTGCCGGTTAAAAGGGTCTCCTTATAAAAAAATCCCGGCTCTCGAAGATGTACATGAACATCAACAAGACCCGGCGTTACTAGCTTACTAGCTAATGGAAAATGAGAAAACAACTCGCCCGTCGGCAAGGATGAAATACGAAGCGTGCCATCGGTTGTATAGGTTACATCTCGTCTGGCGAGCGTTCCTTGATTGAACACCATCGCGCTGTGTAACGCCGTTAGCAAGTGCACCGCTCCTTTCAGCGAATAGAGTGATACTCTAAGATTCAACTATATATTTTGCATAAAGCGGGGGCCTTTGTCAAGAGGGAGAAAACAAGAAAAACAATCGCCGCCGATTTAAGTACCAAAAGAAACAACAAAGAAACAAGAAGCGGGTGGATTGGCTCAGCGCTCTGACCGACACTTGCATATCTTGTCAAATTGGGGTACAATATCTTGTACCATGTAAGGGAATTGCTTATTTTGCAGTTCGGAAAGGATGACCCGGCAGATGTACGTCTATCACCCGCCCCAAAGTGTGAACGGTCTGGCACCGGAAAATACCTTTCTCGTGGCGGATAGCGCAAATATGACCATCGCGGATGGCTTTTTAATACCGACCTATCATCCCTACCTCTTTCCTGAACGACCCATCAATTTATATATTTCTATCCGTTCCAAGGGCCCGGGCAAGGACATGCTGCTGGGCGCTCTGTTGGGACGCGCACAGCAGCTTCGTAAGCAAAACCCCACCATGACGGCCAGGGTCTTTGCACAGGTAACCCCTCAGAATACCGCGATGATGGCTTTTTATATGGAAAGCGGCTTTGACGCGATTGACGCGCTGGACGTTGTGCAGCTTGGTGTGCCAAATGCCCGTCCCGCCGCCCCTATGGGCTACGATATGGGCTTTGTACCCCTAAGCACGCCTACGGACGTGCAGAATTTCTTGCTGCGTATGAACGCTTATCGTCTGGATGCATGGCAGCCGGAGCTGCTGCAAAGGTATATGTCCTTGCCCCATTTTTTTGCAATGTATTTAAGCAGAGGCCGCGACGTGGTGGGGGAGATTGCCTTTACCGGCGAGGGGCAGGCTGCCAAGCTCATCGGCTTGTATGTAGCGCCTAATTACCGCAGACTGGGCATGGCGAAATGTCTGATTGCGGCAGGCATGAAAACCCTTAGCGAGCATGGCGTAAACCATGTGGAAAGCGACGTGATTCGCCGTAACGAAGCGCAGTGCCTGCTTTCCCGCAGCTGCAGCGCTACGTTCATCCGCACCGCTTGCTACTATCCCGGCCTTAATTATGATTGAGAAACGCATTCCCTATACGCTGGTGCGCTCGGCGCGCCGTACCCTGTCTTTGTCGCTAGATCCAAACGGCAGCCTGATTGCTCGCGCACCCTATCGGATGGCGGCGAAAGAAATCGAGGCTTTTATCTCGCAAAAAGCGGGGTGGATCGAGACAAAACAAGCAATGCTTAAAAAACGAGCCGAATCGGTGCAAGACTGCACCTTGCAGGATGGCTCGACCCTGCCTTTTTTGGGAGGAAAGCTCCTTCTACGCTATGGCGCGACGCCGCAAGCGGTGGAGAAAGACGGTATCCTCTTCCTGCCAAGCTGCGGCAGCGCCAAAGCCGCTATTCTTCAATGGCTGGCGGCGGAGGCGGCTCACAGACTGCCACCCCGGGTGGAGCAATGGGCGCTTCGCATGAACGTTTATCCTACCGCCCTGTCGTTGGGCTATGCAAAAACGCGCTGGGGCAGTATGGCGTCCACCGGCGCTATGCGGCTGAATATCGCCCTGCTTCATTGTCCCAACCATGCGATTGATTATGTCATCGTTCACGAGCTGTCCCATCGAGTGCATCCTAACCATTCCAAGGCTTTTCACGCCTATGTGGAAAGCGTCCTGCCCGGCGCAAACCAAATCAGAGCACAAATGAAAGAAATGTCTCCCTATTTGAGCCTGCTGCGCTCCTAAAGGAGGATTCATGACGAAAGCACGAAAGCAACGCGTTCCCCGACGCTTCTATGTTCTGACGGCCCTGATCTATCTGCCGGTTTTTTACTCGCTGGCGGTGATCGGGGCTCATTGGTATGGGTTTGTGATTGTGGGGCTTTCCTTCTGCGTGCTGATGGGCTACCGCCGCTGGGCTACATGGAAATGGTGGCATATGCTGGTGTGCTTGAGCTGCGCTTTTTTGGTAGCCTTTGGCGGGCTTACCTTTTCCCGCCCACGATGGGATGTGTCGCTGCCGGGTCAGGTAGGCGCGGGAACGCTGCGCACCTTTACCAAGCTGCCCTTGGACGAGGGAACCCGCAGCGGCGAGGTGTTCTCCGATGTGGAGCTGTGGAAGGCCCCGGAGGGTTATACCTATGGGATTGTGGAGCTGCCTACCTGCAAGCTGGAAGTCCTGACCCGAAACGAAGGCCGCGACGACGTAGCGGTGCTACAATTGCACGGCGGCGCTTTTGTTGCCGGTTTGAATGATCTTTATCGCACCTTCGCACGGCGCTTTTGCGATTTAACCGACGGCGGTACCGTTTATACGCTGGACTATCGCCTTGCGCCGACCTATCCCTATCCCTCGCAGCAGAATGATGTGAGGGATGCGTGGAACTATTTGACGAAAACGCTGGGCTACCAGCCGGGAAGAATTATCGTGACGGGGGATAGCGCAGGGGGCAATCTGGTGCTGAACCTCGGCCTTCGCCTTCGGGATGAAGGGGAGCCGATGCCCATGGCGTTAATCGGCTTTTCACCGTGGGCGGATCTGAGCAATTCCGGCGAGAGCCATATTGAAAACGCCACCAAAGATCCTACCTTCGGTATTCCCGAAAAGGACTTTGACGGCGTTACTCCGGTGGGCGTTTCTACGACCTACCCCGATGGCCTTGATGCGAAAAACCCCTATCTCTCTCCTACCTATGGAGACTATTCCGGTTTCCCGCCCATGCTTTTGCAGGCGGGAGAGCTGGAGGTGCTGCTAAGCGATAGTGAAATCGTTTATCAAAACGCAATTTCCCACGGTGTGGACTGCACCTTCACCATCTATCCCGGTATGTTTCACGTATTCCAAGGCTCCTTGGATTTGCTGCCGGAAAGCAAGAGCGCGTGGGGTGAGGTTGCGTCGTTTATTCAGCGGATGATGAACCTTTACGCCCCGACAAACTGATGGGTGCGTTGGTTTTGAGAATGGAATAGTTGAGCCGGCGGCCCTTCCTCGATAATATGTCCGCCTTCCATAAACACCACATGGTCGGCTACGTCCCTCGCAAAGCTCATTTCATGGGTGACCACCATCATGGTCATTTTTTCCTTGGCTAAATCCCGCATCACCGCCAGCACCTCTTGGGTTAGCTCCGGGTCAAGGGCGCTGGTGGGCTCGTCAAAGCACATGATCTCCGGCTGCATGCATAGAGCGCGAGCAATCGCCACCCGCTGCGCCTGACCGCCGGAGAGCTGATAGGGATACTGGTCGGCTTTGTTTAATAGCCCCACCTTGTTCAGCAACGCTTTCGCTTGCTCAATGGCTTGTGCCTTGGGCATTTTTTTGACCCGTATGGGCGCGTCGATCAGGTTTTGCAGCACGCTTCGGTGGGGAAAAAGGTTGAAGGACTGGAATACCATGCCCATGCGCAGGCTGATTGCCCGCAGCGTTTTTTCATCGGCGTAGGTGCAGACTCCCTCCTTGGTTTGACACATGGTTTCGCCGTCTAAAGTGATCAAACCGCTGTCCACCTTTTCCAGCTGATTTAAGCAGCGCAGAAAGGTGCTCTTGCCGGAGCCGCTGGGGCCGATGAGCGCCATCACCTGCCCCTTATCGATGGAAAGGGAAATTCCCTTCAGTACGCCCAAGCCATCAAAGCCCTTGTGAATGTCCGTCGCAGATAGCATCATGAGAATCCCCCTCCTTTAACGATAATAGTTGAGCTTTCGCTCGGCTAGCTTACAAAGCTGCTCCGCCAAACCGTTGAGAAGCAAGTAAAGCAAAATCGCCACAATATAAGGCTCAATGGAGCTTGAACCGCTGACCTGCTTCTTGGCGATGGTCATCAGCTCCACCACAGCCACCGTAGAAGCCAGAGCCGTATCCTTGATTAGTGTAATGACCTCGTTGGTTACCGGCAGCAGCACCCGCTTGCACACCTGCGGTAGCACCACATAAAAGAAGGTTTGGGCCTTGCTGTAGCCCAGCACCTTAGCGGCCTCGTGCTGGCCTTGGGGGATGGCTTGAATGCCGGAACGAAAGATTTCCGCAAAATAGGCGGCATAGTTAACCACAAACGCAAAAATGACCGCCGAAAAGCGATCCACCGAAAAGGGCAAAATCTGCGGCAGTAAAAAATAAACGAACATGATTTGCAGCATCAGCGGCGTTCCCCGCATGATGTAGATATAAAAGGCGATGGGGCCGCGCACTAGCTTTCGGTTGCTCATCCGTCCCTGCGCTACCAGCATGCCTAGCGGTACGGATAGCAATAAGGTCAGAAAAAAAATGCTCAGGGTAACCCCTGCGCCCTCCAATAATATTTGCGTCAGGTTCCACAGCCGGGGAGGGTCGTTAAAAAACTTTATGGTCATTGGTATGCCTCAACGATCTTTTGATATGAAAACACGGTTTGGGCCGTCCGATAAAGGGGACGGCCCAAACCATAGAACAGCGCTTGTTTTACTCCGCGGGGACTACGGTGATATCGGAGCCGAACCAGCTTTCGGAAATGGCGGCTAGCGTGCCGTCCTTTTTCATTTCTACAAGGATTTCCTGAACCTTGTCGCGTAGCGCGATATCATCCTTGCGGAAGCCGATGCCGTAGTTATCGTCCTCAAAGGAGAAGGCGGCCTTCAAATCCGTAGCGCCCATGCCGTTGATACGGAAGTCGCCCACTACTAAATCCATGAATACCGCGTCAACGCCGCCTTGCTGCAAATCCATCAATGCGGTCAGGTAATCGTCATAGCCCAACACTTCGTCAAAGGAGGCGGTCAACTCGGCATTCGCCTCGTCAGCCAAAATTTCCTCGGCATAGCTGCCATTTTGCACGGCGATTTTTTTGCCGGCTAGATCGGCGGCAGAGGCTACAGCAGCATCGGCTTTGGTGTAAAACACCATCTGGTTGTTCAAATAAGCGAAGGACATCGCCATGCTTTCTTCGCGCTCGGGCGTGATGGACATGCCGTTCCAGATGCAATCGATATTACCGGAGGAAAGCTCCAGCTCTTTTGCATCCCAGCTGATGGGCTGGAGCACAAGCTCGACGCCCAGCTTTTCGCAGACCGCTTTAGCGGTGTCGATATCAAAGCCTACGATATCGTTATTATCGTCCCGGTAGCCCATGGGCGGGAAGCTGTCGTCCAGTCCAAGAACAAAGGTTTTCTTATCCAGAATGTTTTGCAGGGAGTTGTCTTCCGCCATGGCCAAACCCGTAACCGCCAGCATGAGAACCAGCACGGCCGCAAAAAGCTTTTTCATCATTGATTGCCCCTCTCGCTAATCGTCATCATTCACTTTAGTGTGATAACGTGGTGATATAATAACATGAGCAGCATGATCTGTCAAGGCTGTTTTTGAAAACAAATATAAAAAGGCCAAGGCGCTAAGCCTTGGCATAGATTGTCGACAAGCCTCTTAAGGGGGTGTCGGGGGAGCCCGAAGGCTACCCTGACTGCATTCGTATCGACCGGCTTAGCCGGTCGGGCGGGCAGTTTGCGGTTTTGCCGCAAACATTACCCGTAACTGGCGAAAAAGCGCGTAGCGCTTTTTTGACACGTTGGGTCAAGGCACAAAGCCTTGGCATAGATTGTCGACAAGCCTCTTAAAGGGGGTGTCGGGAGAGCCCGAAGGCTACCCTGACTGCATTCGTATCGACCGGCTTAGCCGGTCGGGCGGGCAGTTTGCGGCTTTGCCGCAAACATTACCCGTAACTGGCGAAAAAGCGCGTAGCGCTTTTTTGACACTGGATTACATTTCAATATCCAAGGTTTTCATTGCGTCCAGCGTGCGCTGAAAGAGCGTGTCCAGCTCCCAGCCCAGCATTTCTGCGCCCTGCCGGATAACGTCCCGGGAGCAGCCCGCCGCGAATTTCTTATCCTTGAATTTCTTTTTGATGCTGGATATCTCCATATCCTGTACGCTCTTGGAGGGCCGCATCAGCGCGGCTGCGCCAATGAGTCCCGTTAGCTCGTCGGCGGCGAAGAGCACCTTTTCCATTTCGTGCTCCGGCTTTATGTCGCAGCATAGGCCATAGCCGTGGGAACAGATGGAGTGGATCATATCCGGTCCAACCCCCGCACTCTCCAGCAGCTCGGGAGCCTTCTTGCAATGCTCCTCGGGGTACAGCTCAAAATCAATGTCGTGGAGCAGCCCCACCATAGCCCAATAGTCCGCGTCGTCGCCATAGCCCAGCAGATTTGCGTAATAGCGCATCACGCCTTCCACCGTGAGCCCATGCTGAATGTGAAAGGCTTCCTGATTGTATTTTTGTAGCAGAGCTAAGCCCTGCTCGTGGGTAAAGGGACTGGTCATCCTGTTTCACTCCTTTTCTTCTTGTACCAAGCAGGCGACGTTTTCTACGCCGCCCGCGTAACAGAACATATCGACCGGCTGGCAGGCCTCGAAGCGATAGCCGCCTTGGCAAAGCAGCTTCATATCCCGCGCTTGCGTAGGCACATGGCAGCTGATATAGACAACCCGTCGGGGCTTGGCCTTGAGCACGGCCTCAATGACGGCAGGTTCTACGCCCTTTCGCGGGGGATCCAGCACGATCACATCCGGCCGTAAGCCGTCCTCCACCAGCCGGGGCAGAAGCTCCTCCACTGCGCCTACATGGAATTCTGCGTTGGATACGCCATTGCGTTCCGCGTTTCTTTTGGCGCTTTCCACAGCCTGAGGTACAATTTCGATTCCCAGCACCCTTGATGCTTGTCCGGCCATGCACAAGGCGATAGTGCCCGCTCCGGCATACGCGTCAACCACCGTATCGCCGGGGGTGAGCGCCGCAAAGTCGATGGCGCGCTGATAGAGCCGCTCCGTCTGGGCGGGATTGACTTGAAAAAAGGAAAGGGGCGAAATTTCAAAGGTCAGGCCCAGCAAGGTTTCGTAAATCGCATCCTCCCCCCATAGCTTTTGGGAGGTGTTGCCTAAAATCACATTGTTTCGTTGCTGGTTGACGCTAAGGTGTAGCGCCTTAAAGCCGGGCACTTTTGCTTGGAGGCGGCTGACGAGCCCATCCGTATCCGGCAGCTGTAGCTTCGTGGAGACCAGCAGCACCATAACGTCTCCCTGACGGTTGGTACGCACCACGACGTGGCGTAAAACCCCTTTGCCGGTTTCCTCTTGGTAGGGCTGCACCCTTGCGTCTCTCATCCAGCCCCGCACCGTGCGGATGACCGTCTCTATGCCGTTCATGGCGATCATACAGTCGGTAATGGGCACAATGGCGTGGCTCCGGCGGCGGTAAAAGCCCAGCTGCGGAACACTGGATGTTCCGCCTACCGGCAGAGCGGTTTTGTTGCGGCAATGCCAAGGCTCCGCCGCACCTAGCACGGGAGGAACATCCTCCGGGCTAAGGGAAAGCCCAGCTACCCGAGTGAGCAGCTCCAATACCTGACTGCGCTTGGCTTCCAGCGTTGCGGCATAGTCCATATGCTGCCCGCTGCAGCCGCCGCATTGCTCGTATACCGGGCAGGGCGGCGCAACCCGTTGAGGGGAGGGGGTGTTGATTTGCTTGAGCTTGGCAAAAGCATAGCGAGGGAATACCTTGACGATCTGCGCTTCCACCGTTTCGCCGGGGAGCGCGCCGGGTACGAAAACCGCCATGCCCTCATGGTCGCATACGCCTTCCAGATCGCTGCCCAAGCCGACGCAGGATAGGGTCAAAAGCTCGTTTTTTGTGATCATGCATTCTCCTGAAACGGCTTGTCGCCGTTATGCTGGATCCATAATTCGAATAGTCCCAAGGCCATAGCGCTCTCGGCCACCGGCACCGCACGCACAACCACGCATGGATCGTGCCGCCCGTGAACCGTTAATTCACGGCTGGCTTCTTCGCCCGCCTTGAACGCTCCCAGCGATACCGTCTGCTGAGGCTGCGCGATGGACGCCGTAGGCCGGAAGGCGGCTCTGGCAATCACGGGCATGCCGGTAGTGAGGCCGCCGCATAAGCCGCCCGCCTTGTTGCGCGTCGTGCCAATTCGTTGACCTTTTTGTTCGTAGGGATCGTTGTACGCGCTCCCATTCATCAGCGCCGCTTGAAAGCCCGCGCCGAATTCTACGCCCTTTACCGCCGGGATGCTGAACAAATGCTGACCGAGCACCGCTTCTACACCCTCAAAATAAGGTGCGCCCAATCCTGCCGGTACGTTGAGCGCAATGATTTCCACTACGCCGCCGACGGAATTTTGCTCTGCCTTCGCGGCGAGAATCGCTTCCTTCATCGCCTTCCCAGCCGCCTCGTTTACTGTAGGAATTTCTCTTTGCCGGGCGGCAAGCAGGGCTTCCCAGTCCGGCGTGCATTCGTCTATGGGGTCGTCCTGTATATCGCCAATGCTGTATACGCGAGCGGCAATTTGAACGCCTAGGGCTTCGAGGGCTTGAAGCGCTACCCCGCCCGCAAAAACATAGGGTAAGGTGAGCCGTCCGCTATGGTGGCCGCTGCCCCGCAGATCATCCCAACCGCCGCTTTTTACCAGCGCGGGATAATCCGCGTGGCCGGGACGGGGCTGGTCGGGTAAAAAGCTGTAATCGGAGCTGTGGGTATCTGCGTTCTCAAAAATAGCGGTCAAGGGATAGCCGGTGGTATGCCCGTTGCACAAACCGCTGATTATTTTTGGCAGGTCGCTTTCCCGCCGCCCGGTGGCAATAGCGCTGCCCTTGGCGGCGCGGCGCGACACAAAAGCGGCAAGGGCGGCTTCGTCAAGAGCAATCCCTGCGGGAAGGCCGTCTATTGTAACGCCGACGGCGGCTCCGTGGCTTTCCCCGAAGATCTGAACCGATAGGGCGCGTCCCACACGACTGCTCATTCCAGTTTACCTCCCAAGGACTGATAAGCTTCGATAAAGCCGGGCCATGACTTGTTTAGCGCCTCGACGCCGTGTACCGTGATGGGGCTGTCCGCAACGGCGGCGGCTGTTGCCAGCAGCATTACCATTCGGTGATCGCCCAGTGCGTCCGCCTCAAAACCGCCGTGAAGGGTTCTGGTTCCGTAAACGTGCAGGGTATCGCCGTCTGTGGAGGATTCCGCCTTCACACCCAGCTTTTCCAATACGTCGATGGTTCCCTTTAAACGGTCGCATTCCTTGATGGTTAGCCGACGCACGCCCGTTAGCGTGGATTTGCCCCGGAGGGTAGCGCAGGTCAACGCCAGTATGGGAGCCACGTCCGGGATGTTGCTGCAATTCACCTCAAGAGGACTCAGCTCCGCATGAGAGGGGCAAACCGCATATAGCTCTTGATGGCACCAAACCATACGCATGCCCATGCGGCATAATTCATTCATAATGCGCGCGTCGCCCTGCAGGCATTGCCCCGCCAGCAGATTTTTTATCATGATTCCGTTCCCCATGGCGTTAGCGCATAAAAACACCGCCGCCTGAGACCAGTCTCCGGAAATATCCAAGCTTTCAGGCGAGAGGTCGGAACGGGGATAGATTGTGAAGGCTCCCTCCTCCCGCTCACGGTAGCCGGTGTGGAAGCGTTCCATCAGCTTTAGGGTCATATCAAGATAGGGGCGGCTAACGATAGCGCCGGTGATGTTTAAGAAGGACTGGGCTGGCTGACCGCTGGCGTTGCGGGCATGAGCCAGTGCGATCAATAGTCCAGAAGCAAACTGGCTGGATTGGGAACCGTTGATGTAATACTCTCCCGCCGGCATGGTTCCTTCTAGTATCATGGAGCAGGGTTCCCCGTCGTGGGCAGGGATGCGCTCTAGCGTCCCGCCTAGCAGACGAAGCAGCGGATCGTAAGCGTCCATGGGTCGCTTAAAAAGCCCTTCCTCCATGGTGAAGCGCACTTTTTGTCCCCGTACCAAAAAGGCGGGAATCAACATCCGCAATGCGGCAGCGCAGGCGTTCACATGGCAGGTAATCATGGGAGCGCCCGGCGTTGGCGGAGGTGCGGGGGTTACGTACAATGCTTCACCCGCTTGTTCTATTTTTGCGCCTAAGGCGGTCACACCCGCGATCATGGCGTTTACGTCGTCGCACAGAGGGGGTGGGAAACCATTTAACCTACACGGATTTTGTCCCAAGGCCGCCAGCAGTAGGGCGCGGTGCGCCTCGCTTTTGGCGGGTGGAACGGATGCGGAACCCCGAAGTCGGGCCGGATAAAATGTAACGGTGGACACGGGCACTTCCTCCCCAATGGCTTGAACCACAAGATATAGTACCTATCAATTATAACCCAATCACTATAAAAAACAACGGCTTGCGAACGCTGCTAGCCGTTGAAAACACTACTTTTTTGTTACATTCTTATGATGTTTTCGACATATTTAACGTTATCCCAGATATCCCAAGGCTCGCAAGACAAACGTCCACAAAAAAATGGTGATAATAGAAAGAGAAGTGGTAAAGACCACCTGTTCGCCTGCCAGATCATCGTTTCCTCCCATAAGCTGAGCCATGGGAAAGCTGGATACGGATACGGGGGTTGCAAACAGCGCGATTAAGGAAGCCAGCGAAACATCCCGAATGCCCAGCGCGATTGCGGCGCTTAGCGTGATCAGCGGAACGACGATCAGCTTTCCCGTTACGCCGATGCACAGCAAACGCAGATTTGCCTTTGCTTTCGTAAAATTAAGGGACGCGCCCAGCATAAACAGCGCCAGCGGGGTTGCAATGGTGGAGAGCTGGCGCAGCGGTTTGTCAATCAACGTCGGCAGGGAAAGTCCCAGCTTCCAAAACAAAAATCCGGCTACCGTGCCGATGATCAACGGATTACATAGAATTCCTTTGAGGATATGGAGCGCGCTAGGCCTTTTTTCATTGCTGTAGACCATGAGCGCCACCGTGGAAAGGACGTTGAATAGGGGAACAGCTACCGTGACCATCATGGCTGCGATCGAAACGTCCCGATCGGGATACATCATCAATACCAACGGAATACCATAAATGGCATAATTGCTGCGGCAAATTCCTTGAATCAGCACGCCGCGATCCCGTCGGTTCTTCGCCAACTTGGGAGCTAGTAAAAACATAACGCCAAAGATGAACAGAATGGCGATCAGCGCAAAAAGCAGGGTTTTGAGATCAACGGCTTCTTCCTTGCTGGCGCCTAGGATGTTAAAAAACAGTAAAAGGGGTAGAAAAACATGAAACACACAGGAATTGGCTTTTCGCACGCCCATATCGTCTATCCAGTGTAGACAACGGGCTAGAAAACCCACCAGCATCATTACTAATAGGGGAAAGACTGTATGAAGAGAAAAAAGTAAATTTTCCAAAGCTCATTCCTTCTTTTGCTACTTTATGGGATGTTATAGGCGCTCAGTCCCAGCAGAAGCTGCCCCGTATAGTAAATGCCCAGACTGACGTAATGCCAGCTTGTTGGTTTATGGCGAAGCGTATTATGGCACAGCGTCAGGTCGGAGGTTACAAAGAGGATTGCGCCCAGGGAAGCCAGCACAGCTCGCGTGGAAAAGGCCAGAAAAGGCAACGGTATGCCAAACGCCAGCATCGCCGCCAACGCCACAGCATAAATCCTTAGCCCCGCTAGGATAAGCTTGGAGGGTACTTCCTTTTGATAATGGGATATGAAATATTGCATCATCCCTGCCGCCAGCACGAAGGCAGTCAAGCACCACCAGCTTAACGGCCGATACAGCGAAAAAGCCAACAGGTATAATACGTGTCCGCAGAAAAACAGCGCGCCGCCAATTTCAAAGCGAATATCCAGTAGCACATCCGCCGCTACGCAAACGCATAAGCTAATGAAAATGAGCCGCGCATAAGCGTCGCACAACGGAAACGCAAAAACCGCCGCTCCTGCAAAGGTAGCGGCAAAGACGGTAGGCAACGCTTTAAACAGCAGGGACCATCCTTTTCGCTTTTGCTGGTGAAAATGAAAATGGAGAGGCATGCACAAAGCCCAAGTAAGCGCAACGGCTAAAGCAACATATAGCAAAAGCGATTCCTCCGTTTTCTTGGGGATGATAGAAATGATCAAGAGCAACCTTTGTTTTCCGTATGCTTATCATACGATATTTTAGATAGTCTGTCAAACGCCCTGCAAGGTGATCAAGGAAAGCTCCGGCGTATTACAAAAGCGGAACGGGATGGGAAAGCCTCTGCTGCTCCACAAATAGGTGCCCAATCCTCTGGAAATGACCGTCGGTATGCCGTTGATCAGCTGCGCACCGTCTAGGTACGGGCTGAACCACCCCAAATGGGTAGAGTAAAAGCCGCCAAGCAAGGGCAGCCGGACCTGTCCGCCATGCTCGTGACCGCACAAGGCCAAATCTATATCCCAGTTAGGCGCGTGCTCCTCCGCTAGCAGAAATTCTGGTTTATGACAGAGTAGCAGCTTAAATGCGTCTGTATCCTCATAGCTTGCAAGAAAAATATAGGTATCGGTATTGCGGTAGTCTTCGTCGTTTAACTGCCTGATGTTATAGGTATAATCGTACAAGCCGCCGATGCGTACAGCTTGCCCGTTCACTTGTATATCCTTGTATTGATCGGCTAACACGGTAATACCGGCTTCTGTCAGCTTCTGAAACAACGAGGTTGCTTCGTGCTCTCTCCTGTAGTAGATCTCGTGATTTCCAAAACTATAAAAGGTGGGCGCAATATCGGTAAGGCCGCGCATCAGCCGAAGCAGCGGCTCTTCGCTGACGGTGTAATAATTGAGCATATCGCCAGTCAGCACGATTACATCTGGTTGTAGGCGGCGAGCCTCCTGTAAGAGACGGTCGTTTTCCAGCAGCCACGCGTTATCGTGAAGGTCGCTCAATTGGAGCACTCGTATTTCCTTCATGAGCTTAGGGCTGTTGTATTCATATTCCGTTACGCTCATGCAGTACATGGACGTCCAGATGGTAACACCGACCAGCAACAGTAGCGTAGCCAGCGCGCTATACAGGAGCGCGGCGCGGCGATTGGACATCCGCTTCATTCCACCGCCTCCTCATCCAAGGGATTCGGCGCGCAGTATACAAAGAGGGAGATCACCCGACGGGTTTTCGGGTCCAGCTCAAAGCCGAGACCGTGATAAAGCCACGTGCCGTACATCATCCAGACAGATTCCTCTGTGTCAATGCCTTCATCCACATCCCCGTAGACTGCGGAGACTTCCTCCTCCGTTGAACCGACAGTCACACCGGATTTGCCAAAAAATCCCTCTGCGCCAGCCAGCGCGATCAAGGGGCAATCTGTCCATGGTAGCGCTTCGTTGCCGGGATTATAGAAAATGGCTTCTGCGGATATGCCGTTGCCCGTCAATGAAAGCAGCTCCGTATATTCATCCTGCCCCAAGGCTTTTTTCTGGGGTGGAGAAACAGAAAAACCATGGGCTTCCATCTCTTCAAGGGATACGGGAAGCGTTAGCTGAACGTCGCCCAGCCAAACCGAAAAAACACCGGCGGATAGTTCGTCGATGATGGCGTTATTAGCCCTGTGCCCGGTGTTTTCGGCCTGTGGGATGAGAATAGCCTTATGGCTACAGGCGCTGAAGGTCAGCAGACAAACCCATAGCAGCACAATGAAGCGTCCTCTTTTGCTAATCATACTGGTTCTTCCCCCTCCGAGGAGCCGAAAGCCTTGCGAAAGCCCGGCTCAAAGGGCGGATAGAGCACCCCGCGCTCCGTAATAAACGCGGTGATCAGCTCGTGCTCCGTAACATCGAAGGCTGGATTATAAACCTTCACCCCCTGCGGAGCCATGGGCTTTTGATACCACATTTCCGTTACCTCCTCGCCGGGACGTTCCTCGATGGGAATATCCCCGCCGGTTTTGACCCGGAGGTCGATGGTGGAAAACGGCGCGCATACATAGAAGGGGACGCCGTAATGCTTTGCCAGAACGGCTACGCCGGAGGTGCCGATTTTGTTGGCTGTGTCGCCGTTGGCGGCTACCCGGTCGCAGCCTACCAGAACGGCCTGTACCCAGCCGTTCTTCATCACCTGGGAAGCCATATTGTCGCAAATCACCGTGGTATCCACACCGTCCGCCATCAGCTCGTAGGCTGAAAGCCGTGCCCCCTGCAGCAAGGGGCGGGTCTCATCGGTAAACAATTTGAAATGATATCCTTTTTCCACGCCCACATGTATGGGGGCCAGCGCCGTGCCGTAGCGCACGGTAGCCAGCTGCCCCGCATTACAGTGCGTTAGCACGCCGTCGCCGTCCTTTAGCAGCGTTAAGCCGTTTTCTCCGATGGCGCGGCATACGCGGACGTCCTCGTCGCGGATGCGCAGCGCCTCGTCGTGAAGCCGGGCAAGCAGCTCGTTGGGCGTGCCGCCGCGCTTTATGGCCTTTTCCATACGCTCAAGAGCCCAGCACAGGTTCACCGCCGTGGGACGGGCTGCGGCCAACGTCGCCTTGGCGGCGGCAAAGGCTTCACGGAAGGCGGCTTCATCCTTGGCGGCGCTGTGCAGCATGACGACGTATAACCCGATGGCGGCGGCTACGCCGATGGCCGGCGCGCCGCGAACCCGCAGAAGGTAGATGGCCTCCCGGATTTCCGCAAGCTCCGTCAGGGATAGCAGCTTAACGGTTCCCGGCAATAGCGTCTGGTCAATGATGATCAAGGCTCCCGTTTGTTCGTCCAAGGCTACCGTATCCTGATGAAGAATGTTTGCTTTGCTCATAAGCGCTCCTTGCTACAATCAAACTGCGCTGCGCCGCCTTTTCCATCCGTTGCCGGAGGGTCACAGCTTCTTTGAATAATAGATTTTAAACAAAATGCGAACCACGCATAGGTAGAGCAGGCAACCAAGGCAGGTAAGCGAAACCACGGGGTTAAAATAGCCACCGATAATCACACCCAGCATAAGCCCCAGCACCTCCGGCCAATAGGCGGCGAGAAAAGCTGTTTTCTGGATTTCAGTCTTGCGCTCGTCATGTTCCTTGATGTAGAGCTTTTTAAGGGCTTCGTCGCTTTTGATGGCGCGAAGGTTCATGACAATGCCGATCACGCAAAGAAAAATCACCGCCGTACCCGCGCCTAGGATAAAGCCGTTCCAGCCGTCCGCCCAGCGGGCTTCAGCGGCTACGGGGCTAATGTTGAGCAATGATGCGCAGAGTAGAAATCCAAGCAGAAAAATCGCCAATATGCTAAATTGTAGGTTCTGGGTTTTGAGATGCTTGCGGTAAGCGTTCCAATTGTTTTCCATTTCTTCATTCCTCCGTATCCGTCAGGTCAAAAACTTCCTCAATGGTCAGTCCGAAGTAGTGGGCGATGCGATAGGCCAGCGGCAGCGACGCGATATACTTGCCGGTCTCGATGGAGGTGATGGTCTGCCTTGTGGCGCACACCGCATCCGCCAGTTCTTCTTGGGAAAGCTTTCGCTGCTTTCGCAGTTCCTTGATTTTGGTTTTCAAGTCTGCGTTCCCCTTTCTGATTGCTAAGCTTGCTTTGCAAAAATAGTATAGCTCGCTTTGCAAAAAATGTCAAGCACATTTTGCAAAAAATGCAAAGTTTGTTTTGCAATTGGGATATGGAGCTGCTTGGAAAAACAAATTTACAATCGCTGAATGCAGACGCACACTGCGCCGTGAACATCCAGGGTGGACAGCGGCTTTTCGCCCAAGCGTTGATACAACCCGACGGTTCCCTTTTGATGGGCAATGATCAGCCTGTGATCATCCACGAAATCGAAATCTCGTGGAAAATCATCATAGGTTGGTTCAATGGCTTCCAGCGTTAAAAGTCCGTCTGTCCCTAGGGTATAAACGGCGATGGAATGATAACCGCGGTTGGATACGTACAGCCGATTGCCATGCAGACGGATGGCTGCCGCAGTGCTTGACGAATCCGGCGCAGGCAAAGTAGGCAGGGTCTGTTTCAGAAGCCACTGATCGTTTTCCCTGCGAAGGGCGGATACCTGACTTTCAATTTCATGTACCAAATAAGCCATATGGTTTGCGCCATAGCAAAGGTGACGGGGGCCTAAGCCGCCCGGCACGTTAAGACGGTCGTGGGGCTTGAGCAGACCGGTTTCAGCGTCCTGAGCGTATACCACTACCTCATCGGTGCCCAAATCCACTGCGCACAAGCGGTTTTCCCCGGGAATGAAGGTGACCTGATGGGCATGAGGGGCTAACTGCCGCTCCGGGTTAGGGCCGCTGCCTTGGTGGGCGATCCATTGGATTTCCGCACCGATCACGCCGTTTTCTACCGGGAATACGCTGATGCTGCCCACACCGTAATTCGCCGTATACAGAAAGCGTTCGTCCGGGCTTAAGCATGGGAAGCAGGGATCGGCTCCGCTGGTATTTTGATGGGAAATGCGAATCAGCTGGCCGCCCGATACGTCATAGCTGGCGACAGAGCCTCCCGGCTCTCCCTTTATGGTACAGCTTGAAACGGCGAATAAACGATCCTGAGCTTTGTTTAGCACCACATAGGTTGCGTCCGGCAGCGGGTCGGTGGCCAGCAGGCGCATTTCATCTCCGCAAAGCTCGCACAGCGCCACGCCGGGTCCGCCAAATCTTGTATAAGAACCTAAATAGAACTTCATTTGTATATCCCTCGCATTCGCTTTACAATTTTTTTCAGTATAAGCTTGTCACA
Organism: Eubacteriales bacterium; assembly: GCA_028693055.1. Classification (GTDB taxonomy): domain Bacteria; phylum Bacillota; class Clostridia; order Christensenellales; family Aristaeellaceae; genus Limiplasma. The sequence goes on from JAQUWD010000021.1 coordinate 45,970, forward strand.
GCCTAATAGCAAGACGAATTTGCAAAGTGAAGAATTTAAAAACATATGTTCGGAAATTTTCTTCCGAAAACGCAATGGATGGTATCAATGCTTTTGCAGAATACCAATATTTAGCGATTGAAAATCGACGCGTCCCATTCTATAATAAACGAGAACAAACGTTCTAATTATTGCGGAGGGATGCACAATGCGGGTGATTCTCCATGCGGATCTGAACAATTTCTATGCCTCCGTGGCCTGCCGTCAGGAGCCGCGATTGATGGAAAGGCCCGTGGCCGTCTGCGGCGACCCCTCTCTTCGTCACGGCATTGTGCTGGCAAAGAATACTCCCGCCAAAAAACTGGGTGTGCAAACGGGGCAGGTCATTTGGCAGGCGCGGCAGACCTGCCCGGAGCTTCTCACCGTAGGGGTGGATTATCGCGAGGTATTGCGGATGAGCGCCGTTGTGCGCGGCATTTTTCAGCGCTATACCAGCCATGTGCAGCCCTTCGGCTCCGACGAGGCGTGGCTGGACATTTCCGGCCCCCGTATGGACATACAGGACGGCGTGCGGATCGCCAACCATCTGCGCCATACGGTGCGGGAGGAGACGGGCCTTACTGTCAGCGTGGGGGTGAGCAATAATCGTATCTTTTCGAAGCTGGGCAGCGATTTGAAAAAGCCGGACGCGGTCAGCGTGGTCTGTGAGGCCAATCGGGATACGGTATTGGATCCTCTGCCCATTTCAGACCTTCTTTTTATTGGTCGTAAAACCGCTGTCAAACTTAACAATATCGGCATTTATACCATAGGGCAGCTTCACGATGCAAACCCCGCCGTGTTAAAGAGCGTTTTGGGTAAAACCGGACTGATGCTCAGCGGCTTTGCCCACGGGGACGACGCGGCGGGGGTGCTGAGCAGCGACGCAACGCCGCAGCCCAAAAGCATCGGCAACTCCGTGACCACCTCTAAGGATTTGCATACCTTGGAAGAGGCGAAGATCACGCTCTTTGGGCTATGCGAAAGCGTGGGCATGCGGCTGCGAAGACACGGCCTGATGGGACGGGTGGTGCAGCTTACCCTCCGGGACACGGAGCTGAAAACCTTTCAGCGCCAACGAGCCTTGTCCTTTTCCACCGATTGCAGCTTCGATCTTTTTGAAACGGCTTATTCTTTGCTGCGGGAAAACTGGACGCAGCAAATGCCGCTGCGGCTGCTGGGTGTAAACGCGAGCCAGCTGTGCCCGGTGGGGGAGGCATTGCAGCTTTCTTTTCTACCCGAGGACAACCTGCGGCAAAAACGCGTTATGATGGAGCGCACCGTGGACGAAATCCGGGAAAAGTACGGCTACTTTGCCATTCGCCGGGCGGTGATGCTCTCGGATAGCGGGCTGGGGAACGTCAATCCGGCCCAGGAGCACGTGCTGGTGCCGGAGCCTTATTTTCGGAAGGAGTAGCGGACACACAAGGCTCATTTTGTTGTTAATCAATACGCAGCTTCACGGCTTGACAAAAGCGACACTAGTGTCGTATTATAAAAAGCGACATTGATGTCGCTTTTTGGTTTTTCATTCTGCAAAGGAGGCGAGCCCTGTGACGGGAAAAGGGGATCAAACGAGACAAATGATTTTGGAAAAATCTAAAGCATTGCTGATGGATAAGGGGTATCATGCACTGACCATGAGCTGCATTTGCGCCCAAACCGGACTGAGCCGCGGGGGGCTATACCGCTATTTTTCTTCCACGGAAGAAATCTTTTTGGCATTGCTGGGCGATGATAAGGATCATTGGCTTGACCGGCTGAACGACGCCATGGAGAAAGGAAGCTCTGCCAAAGAAATACTCCGCTACTATCTGAGTGAAATGAAAAAAGGTATTTTGGCTGGAGAAGGCAGGCTGTCGCTCACTGCCTATGAGTATGTGCGCACAGCGAACCGGGAGTTTGCTTTCCAAAGATACGAAACGGCATTGGCTATGACTGAACGGTTGCTTGCATATGGACAGGCACGCGGCGAATACGCTCCGTTTGATAGCAAAGCGATGGCAGCGTTTTTTCTCGTCTTTATGGATGGCTTACGCATCTCCGGCTCTGTGATCCCTTTTTCGTCAAGCGATCTGGATGGTCAGCTGAAAATCCTTGAAGCGCAGATTTTGGTTCAGGATTAAGAAGGTGTGTGTGTGGACTTTTACAGCATTCTTTACCCGACCCGGGAGCAGGAGGCGCGTTCCAAAGCGCACCCGTGGCTTTTTGCGGCGAAGCGCGGCGCGAATCTAAAAAAAGAGTATGTGCTGCGGGGCAATAAGCTGGTTTTGGCTGATCCGGACGATGCAAAATCCTCGGCTTGCTATCCGGCTTTGTATATGGATATTAATTTTCATCAGGTAATCGAAGCAATCTGCTGCAAAGCGGACGGCGCAAGCCTGAAAGCCTATTATCAGGATTTCTGCTGTGACGACGATATGCTGGCTTACCGTCAGGAGGTGTTTGCGGCGCTGTCAAAGGAGCGATGCAGTAGTCTCCTACGCTGCTTTTGCCAATCTGTGGGAGAGGCGCAGAACGCCCTTCAATATGCGGAGCAGGCTGCGTGCCCGGCACAAAAGGATCGATATCTCATCGACGCTGTTTTTATCTATGGAAACGCTCTTTTTACGCTATGCGCGGCGGAACGGTCTATTATGGGCAGCTCCCGAGGCTTAAGGGCGTTTGTTGCAGAAGCTGCCGGACAGGCTGCCCAAATGAAAAGCCTGTTTACCGAGGTTCAAGAGATCCGGCGAGAAATGGACGGGATTCAAATCCAGCTAAGAATCGTAAACGGAAGCGTATCCGTATACACTGAGAAGCCCGCGCAGGACTATGCTGAACGGCTGAATCAGACATTGCAAGCACAAAATCTCTGGAAGGTTCAAATCAATCAATCGGCGAAGGATACGGGGGTGTTTCGCCAACGGGGAATGACGCTTCTTGAGACGCAGGTGCTGGAACGCGTTGCCAGACGATATCCCCAAAGCTTTGAACGCATGCATAGCGCGGCGCTGAGGGTTCGAAGGCTCATTGCGGAACCAGTAGCCCGTTTTACGCAGGAAATACGCTTCTATTTTTCGTTCGATGATTTTAGAAAATCCATACCTGCAATACCGTTTACCTTGCCGGAAGAGTCAGCCGATGGGGCATTCGAGCTACAAGGCGTCATCGATTTGGCTTTAGCGTTGACGGGAACGGACGTAACGCCGAATGACTTTAAACTGGCTCCCGGCGAGCTTGGCGTTGTCGTTACCGGGGCAAATCAAGGAGGGAAAACCACCTTTGCCCGCGCCCTTGGTCAAGTTGTGGTTATGATGATGCTTGGGCTTCCCGTAACACGGTGGATTTATCACAAAGAAATCTGACCGTAATCACCGGCCAAAATCAAGGCGGGAAAACGACATTTTTACGTAGCGTCGGCTTGGCGCAGACGATGGGGCAAAGCGGTATGTTTGCAACGGCCCAGTCCTATGCATGTCCCTGCTTTACGGAGGTTTTTACACATTTTCCAAGCGGGGAAGACGAAACGATGAGCAGCGGTTTGCTGGATATGGAGCTGAAAAAGCTGAGCGACATCATTGACCAGCTTCACGGCAATTCGTTATTGCTGATGAACGAATCCTTTCAAACCACTACCGACGATGCAGCCAAGGAGCTGGCGAATGAAATCGTACCGGCATTGTGCCGTCAGAAAGTCAAGATTTTGTTTGTAACCCATTTATATGGTTATGCAAAGGAAACGTGGGATAACCAGAAGAAGGACGCTCTGTTTTTGTCCCCTAGGGGCGCATCGTACGGTGACAAGCAATATCAATTGCGAGAAGCCGAGCCCAGCCAGTCCGCGGCAGGCACAAGGCTCTATGATGAATTGCTAGGGTAGCGTTATCGTTTTCACATAATCTTCACTTGACAATCAAAAACCTGATTTTTATAATGTTGGATGTCAAACAGTACGACACCCAACATTTTTGTCTAGGGAGGTAGAAATGCGACCTGATCAAACCGCTAACCGCATGGTGGGCAAAGAAATCCACCGCCTTTCCAACCGCATTAAGCGAAGCATGGACTCAACCGACGCCCATGGACGGATTGAAGCCGTTACGGGAAGCAACGGCTGGATTATCCGCTTTTTGAGCGAGCGGGAGGAGCAAGCCGTTTATCAAAAGGATCTGGAAAATGAATTCGGCATCACCCGCTCCACCGCCTCCAAGGTGATCCGGTTGATGGAGCAAAAAGGGCTTGTCACCCGGGAAAGCGTAGCCCACGACGCACGGTTGAAGCGGCTGCGGCTGACGGACAAATCCCGGGAGCTTTCCATGGAGATGCACCGATTGGGCGACGCGATGGATCACCGCCTGTTGATGGGCTTTACCCAAGAAGAAGAGGCGCAGCTATACCGCTTTTTAGACAGAATGATGGAAAATCTGGAATCCACCGAACAGGAGAGGGGATCAAAATGATCAAAAAACTAATGAAAAGCATACGGGAATATAAAATACCGTCTCTCAAAGCGCCGGTGTATGTATCGCTGGAGGTGGTCATGGAGGTGGTGATTCCGCTTCTGATGGCGCAGCTCATCGATAACGGAATCACTGGCGGCAGCATGCCCTATATCTATAAAATGGGACTGGTGTTGCTGCTGTCGGCGGCGCTGTCCCTTTGCTTTGGCGCGCTGGCGGGCAAATACGCGGCTATTGCGTCGGCGGGCTTTGCCAAAAATCTGCGCAAGGATATGTTTGAGCATGTGCAGCATTTTTCCTTTGCCAATATCGATCACTTTTCCACCGCCGGGCTTGTCACCCGCATGACCACGGACGTGACCAACGTGCAGAACGCCTATCAAATGATCGTCCGCATGGCGTTCCGTTCGCCCTTCATGCTGATTTTTTCGTTAATCGCCTCCATCACCATCGACTGGCGTCTTTCGCTGATCTTTTTGGCCTTTATTCCTGTTTTGGGCGGCGGGCTGTACCTAATCGCCACGAAGGCTCACCCCATTTTTGAGCGGGTCTTTAGAACCTACGACCGTTTAAACGGCGTGGTGCAGGAAAACCTCCGGGGCATTCGGGTGGTAAAGTCCTTTGTGCGTCAGGACTATGAAGAAAAGAAGTTCGACGACATCTCCAGCGAGATTTACCAAGATTTTTCTAAGGCAGAAAAGACCCTTGCCTTTAATATGCCGCTGATGCAGTTTTGCATGTACGCCTGTATGCTACTGCTCAGCTGGCTTGGCGCTCAGGCTGTAGTAGCCTGCGGCGGAGACGCGGCGTTGGGCCTTTCCACCGGCGAGCTCACCAGCCTGTTCACCTATGCCATGCAGATTTTGTCCAGCCTGATGATGCTGTCCATGGTGTTTGTTATGATTGTTATTTCTCGCGCCTCTATGGAGCGCATTGTGGAGGTGCTGGACGAAAGCAGCGATATCGTCACCCCGGAGAACGCGCTGACCGAAGTGAAAAACGGTTCCATCCGCTTCCGGGATGTGACCTTCCGCTACAACCAAAGCTCGGAAAAACCGGCCTTGGATCATGTGAATCTGGAAATCCAGTCCGGCCAGACCATCGGCATGCTGGGCGGCACCGGCTCCTCCAAATCAACGCTGGTGCAGCTGATTCCCCGGCTCTATGACGCGAGCGAGGGCGCGGTGGAGGTGGGCGGCGAGGACGTGCGACGCTACGATTTGGACGCGCTGCGCAGCTCCGTTGCCTTCGTGCTGCAAAAGAACGAGCTATTTTCCGGCACCATCAGCGAGAATCTGCGCTGGGGCAATGAAAACGCTACCGACGAGGAGCTGCGCCATGCCTGCGAGCTAGCCCAAGCGGACGGCTTCATTCAGGGCTTTGAGGACGGCTACGAAACTCACATCGAACAGGGCGGAAGCAATGTATCCGGCGGGCAGAAGCAGCGGCTGTGCATTGCCCGCGCACTGCTCAAAAATCCCAAAATTCTCATTCTGGACGACTCCACCAGCGCGGTGGATACCGCGACGGACGCAGCCATCCGGCGCGCCTTCCGGGAGGAAATCCCCGATGTGACAAAGCTGATCATCGCTCAGCGGGTAGCCTCCGTGATGGATGCGGATAAGATCATCGTGCTGGACGAGGGGCGCGTCGCTGCCTTCGGCAGCCATGAAGAGCTGCTTCAAACCAACGCGATTTATCGGGAAGTTTATGAATCTCAAATGAAAGGCGGCGATGAGGAATGATGAAAATGAAAATGCCCGCCGGAGGCTCCCGTGGGCCTAAAAGCGTCAAGGGGACCGTCCGTCGGCTGATGAGCTACGTGGGCGCATACCGTTGGCGGCTGGCTGCCGTGGTGCTGTGTATTTTGATTAGCGCCGTAGTCAGCGTGCTCAGCTCCTTGTTTCTGCAAACCTTGATTGACGATTACATTACGCCGCTGCTGGCGGCTGCTGTCCCCGATTTTTCAGGCCTGCTGCGCACTGTGTTGATGATGGGCTGCGTATTCCTCGGCGGCGTACTGTGCGGGTATCTCTACAACCGTTTGATGGTGGTGGTGGCGCAGGGGGTGCTGAAGCGCATTCGGGACGATATGTTCGCCCATATGCAGACCTTGCCGGTGCGCTACTTTGACGCCCATAGCCACGGCGAGGTAATGAGCCATTACACCAACGATACGGATACCCTGCGCCAGATGATCGCTCAGGCGCTGCCCCAGGTGTTTTCTTCGGTAATTACCATCGTGGCGGTGCTGTGCGCCATGCTGTCTGTCAGCCTGTGGCTGACGCTGTTCGTGCTGGCCTATGCTGCCATGATGATGACGGTCACCAAAAAGCTTTCCGGCAAAAGCGGCAAGTACTTTATGCATCAGCAGCAGTCCCTTGCCGACGTAAACGGCTATATCGAAGAAATGGTCAACGGTCAGCGGGTAGTCAAGGTCTTTTGCCACGAAAATAAGACTGTGGAGGAGTTTGTCAAAAAAAATGACGAGCTGTGCCAAAACGCTACCGCCGCCAATAAGTTTGCCAATATTCTGATGCCTGTTATGAACAATATGGGCCATGCCCTCTATGTGCTGCTGGCTGTGATCGGCGCGGCGCTGGGCTTGGCGGGGGTCGCTAACGTGAGCCTTGCTGGGGTAAACGTGCTTACTCTTGGCATGATCGCCTCCTTCATGACCCTTTCCCGCAGCTTTGTGATGCCCTTAAGTCAGGTATCTCAGCAGCTGGCCTCCATTATCATGGCGCTGGCTGGGGCAGAGCGGATCTTCACTTTGATGGACGAGGAGTCGGAGCGGGACGAAGGCTATGTAACGCTGGTCAACGCCGCTCAGGAGGACGGAAAGCTTCGGGAGGTGACGGAGCACACCGGCCTATGGGCGTGGAAGCATCCCCATCATGAGGGCAGCGTAAGCTATACGCCCCTTACCGGCGATATTGTGCTGGACGATGTGGATTTTGGCTATGAGAAAGACAAGCCTGTGCTGCATAACGTTTCTCTTTATGCAAAGCCGGGCCAAAAGATCGCCTTCGTAGGAGCGACGGGCGCGGGCAAAACCACCATTACCAATTTGATCAACCGCTTTTACGATATCGCGGACGGCAAAATCCGCTATGACGGCATCAATATCAACAAGATCAAGAAGGACGATCTACGGCGCTCCTTGGGCGTGGTATTGCAGGACGTTAACCTCTTCACCGGCACGGTGATGGAAAACCTGCGCTACGGCAAGCTGGACGCCACCGATGAGGAATGCATTGCCGCCGCCAAACGGGTCAATGCGGACGGCTTCATTCGCATGCTGCCCAAGGGCTACGATACCTTGCTGACCGGCGACGGCAGCGGGCTGTCTCAGGGCCAGCGGCAGCTGATTTCCATCGCTCGGGCCGCCGTGGCTGATCCTCCCGTGATGATTCTGGACGAGGCAACCTCCTCCATTGATACGCGGACCGAGGCTATCGTACAAAAGGGCATGGACGCGCTGATGCACGGACGCACGGTGTTTGTGATTGCCCATAGGCTTTCCACCGTTCGCAACGCAGACGCAATCATGGTGTTGGATCATGGCCGCATCATCGAGCGCGGCGATCATCAATCGCTGATTAAGCAGCGCGGTACCTACTATCGCTTGTATACGGGCGCGTTTGAGCTAGAATAAAGTTGCGACAAAAGGGGGCATGACCGCTGCGGCGGTCATGCCCCCTTTTATCAGATATGCTTCTTGGCATAATTGCAAATGTACTGGCGCAGCTCCTCCATGGGCATGGGCTTGCCGATCATGTAGCCCTGCCCCTTGCGGCAGTCGATCTCCTCAAAGAACTCAAACTGCTCCTGATTTTCGATGCCCTTGGCGCATACGTACATATCCAAGGTATGAGCCATATGCACTACGGCTACAATGACGCGGCAGGCTTGCTCGCTTTCGGGGATACGCGCTGCAAAGGAACGGTCCAGCTCCAGACCGTCGAAATGAACGTCGCTTAGTAAATCAATATTTGAGTATCCCGTGCCGAAGTTGGCCAGCAGCAACGCCACGCCGTGGTCGTCATGGAGACGGTTCAGGTTTTGCACGCCTTGCTCTGTTAAGCGCTGCGCCTCGCTTAACTCAAATTGCAGCTTTTGGGGAGGAAGGCCCGTCTTTTGTAGCAGGCTCATGACCCGCTCCACAAAATCACTGTGATTGGCGTAGGAGGGCAGCAGATTCATGGACAACGTCAGGTGAGCTGCGGTTTCGTCGCTCAGCTTCATCGCGGAGCCCATAGCGGACTCCATAAACCAGCTGGAGTAAAGCTCGGTTAGTCGCTCGTCCTTTTCAATCAACTCCACAATGGGCCAAGCATAGGTTTCTTCTCCGCCCGGCATGCGCACCTTCTCCGCAAAAACCTCATAGGTGTTGCAGGTGTTTTTACCAAAAGTCCATTTTGGCTGCCCGTATAGGCTAAAAGCCCCATCCATGATTAGATTACGAATCACGCTGTGTTCCATTGAAGTGCCTCCTTTTGAACTTTGAAGTGATTTCAGTTTTATCTCAATTCGTTTATGAAAGGATATTCGAGCTTAAGGTTTGATTGTCCTGCTGAAATTGATAAAATTTTGTTTTAGATGGTTTAATTTTATCCATATTGTTAATTATTTCACATATAGCTGCTTTGGGTTGGCGTCAAAACCACTGTCCTTCCGGCTAGGTTGCGCCATATCATATTTTCCTTTATAATGCGGAGCGTTATCTATTTCCTATTTTATTTGGCATCATAACGGAGGTACGCAATGCAACAGAAAGGAACGGTATGGATGATCGGG
>JAQUWD010000079.1 GCA_028693055.1 Eubacteriales bacterium
TCGGGTCATGGGCTGAGAACTGACGGCACTTTGCATTTTTAACGCTCCTTCACAAAAAGGGTTAGAAAGAGGCGGGGCCGTATCACGAAGGACGCTACCCACCGCAGAGGGCATAGGGGAGAATCCCCTTTCCTAATGATACAGCCCCGCCCCAAGAACAACTGTTATTACTCGAGCCCCACGCCGGTTACGGGGTTAAAGTCCTGAATTTCCACATCCCACTCGGTCTGCATTTCCTGCAAGCCTTGCTCGATGGTCTTAGCGCCGGTAGCCCATTCCTGAGCAACCTTATAGGCGAAGTTACGGAAGGCGCTGGGGATTTCATTCTCGCCCCATTTTGCGTTCCAGCCCTGCTCTACCGTGTTGGCGGAGGACAAGGTTGCGATCATCTTGTTGGTAATTTCGTTATCGTAGGTGATTTCAATATCGGTGGTAGGCGCAACGGTCATGGTGGTCAGGTAGTAGCTGTAGTTATCGTCCCGCAGCCAGAACTTGATCCACAGCTTGGCAGCAGCCAGCTTATCCTCGTCTGCGGCGCAGTCTACGCTGTACATCCAACCGTTGAGTCCGGGGCCGCCGTAGCTGTTCAGGCTGCCGTCCTCATTGTACAGGGGGAACCAGCCAAACTCAAAGTTGGGGTCAGCGTCCTGAATGTTAGCGACCATGTGACTGCCGCTGATGAACATAGCAGCCTTGCCGGTAACCAAGAAGGAAGCGATCTGGCTGTCGGAGGTGCTCATAAAGCCTTCGTCCACATAGCCCTTCAAATAGAGGTCGGCATACTTGGTAAAGGCATTCGCAACATAATCATCCGTCCATTTGGCTTCGCCGGTGTAGCAGTGCTTGATGAAATCCGCGTCCTGCGTGGTTACATAGTTGATATACCATTGCATCCAGCTAAAGCCCATATGCCAGATATCAGCCGCGCCCACCACGATGGGGCTCATCTGTCCGTCATCCTTGATGGCTTGGCACAGATCAATGAATTCCTGATAGGTTTTGGGCTCTTCAAAGCCCTTTTCGGTAAAGTAGGCCTTGTTGTAGAAGAAGCCCAGAGGCAGCACGGAGTTGGTGGACACGTTGTAGCACTTGCCGTTGTAAATGGTGGGCTCCTTGATAAGGGTCAAAAGCTCAGGATCGATCTCGGCGATTTTACCAGCGCGAGCCCAAACAGGAACGTCGCGGGCTTCGATCAGATCGGGAAACTCGCCTACCGCGTCAAGCGATTTGAGCCCCTCGGAGAAGGAAGAGGCCGTAGGGGTTACATTGTTGATGGTGATCATGGGATACTCGGCTTCAAAGTTAGCGATCATGGTTTCGGTCACTTCGTTGCCCTTCACATCGCCGTTACCGCAGAAAAAGGTCAGCTCCACATCCTCGGTGGGAAGAACGTCCTCGGCTAGCGCAGCCGTCATGGAAAGCATCATCGTCAAAGCGAGAACCAAAGCAAGCATTTTCTTCATGGATAACTTCCTCCTGTCATTTTCCTCTAGGGTTTCCCCTGTTGTGATTCTATCTTACCATCGGCTGCCCTTGATGGGTTAGGGATGAATTCATGAAACTAGGGGGGTAAATTCAAGAACTTGTCAGCGCCAACAATCCGTGATATGCTGTAGAAAAAAGGAGGAATAAGGGGTGAAAAGGCCAATTAGCATCCTTCCGCGCTCTATATTCGCCCGTTTTGCGCTGGCATTTATCGTAGTAGGACTGATGCCGCTGCTGCTGGTCAACTTTGTCACGCTCAACCGTTCCTCCCATTTAATGGAGCAGGAGGCGCTATTGAGCACCCAGCAGATGGTCTCCTTGGTAGCGGACAATCTGAACGCCCGCTTTCAGGACGTCGGCCATCAAACGGGCTTAATGTATCTTTACGACAGCGCAAGCTTTGGTTCCTTGCGGGATATTTTGTCGGACACAAGCACAAACGGCACCTATTTCGGTATGCGTGATTTTACCAAATCGATGTTAGACAGCATTTCCGGTCTGAGAAGCGCGTATTTCTGGGATACCAAAGCCAAAAAAATTTACAGTGCCAACGAAGGCAGTGCCCGCGGACTGCTGGAAAATTACGATTGGAGCTCTTTGGATTATGTCAAGAAGGCGCTTGACTCGCCCCGGGAGCTTACGGTCAGTCTGCCGCATACGGAAAGCTACTTTCTGACCAACCGCACCCAGGTGATCAGCTTTTGCCGCGCCTATTTGGACCCCGACAAGCTGCCCATGAAGGAGCAAATTCTGGGAGTATTGATATTAGACGTGCCCTACCGTTTCCTTTCAGAGGCTTTGTCCGCTTACGATTGGGCAGCCGGCGGCGAGCTGCACATTGTGGACAAGACGGGCGTTAGTCTGTATTCCAGCTCCCCTGCCTTGGTAGGCGAGCAAAACCCGCTGGGCGTTACTACCGAGGTGCTGGAAGCATCCAGCGCCAACGGACTGTACGAGACCGATAGCATGCGCGTCATTTTCCGCCCCATTTCCTCGGTAGGATGGTACATTGAATACGAGCTTGATATGAACGCAGTAACGCGGCAGATTAGCCATCTGCGAGGCTATCTTTCTTGGATGATTCTTCTATCGGCTGTCTGCGCCGCAATACTAGCCATCCTCTGCTCCCGCAATCTCTCCGCGCCGATTCAACGGATGCTTTCCCAGATGAAGCGCGTCCGCCGGGGGGAGCTGGACGCGCGGGTGGAGCCTGTAGGGCAGGGGGAAATGGGTGAATTATGCGAGGGCTTCAATCAAATGGTAGTAGATTTGAATACCTATATCGACCGTAGCTACCTCGCGCGAATTCAGCAGACCGAGGCGGAATTAAACGAGTTGAAAACCCAAATTCATCCGCACTTTCTTTATAATACGCTGGAAGTGATTCGCATGACGGCATTGGAGGAGAACGCCCCCGCATCGGCCGGAATGGTGGAATCACTGGCTAGGCAGTTCAAATATGTCATTGGTGAACTGCGCGATCGCGTCCCCCTGCGGCAGGAGCTAAAAATGACCCGGGATTACGTTTCTCTGGTAGCCACGCGTTACGGTGCGATTCAGCTAGAGGAAGGGATTCCCGGAGCGCTGCTCAGCTGCATGGTGCTGAAGCTCTGCCTGCAGCCCGTGGTGGAAAACGCGGTTCAGCATGGGCTGCGGCCGAAGGGTGGTGGGCGTGTCAGCCTGACCGCCGTTCAGGACGGAAACGATTTACTGCTAACCGTGATGGACGACGGCGTAGGCATGACCATGGAGCAGACGGACGCTATCAATCAGCGACTGTTGAGCAACGAAAAAATCGGCAAAAGAACTGAGGACGGCTGGCGGGGCATTGGGCTAAAAAACGTACACGATCGCCTGCGTCTGGCCTGCGGCCCCCATTACGGGCTTACAGTGCAAAGCATGGAACGGATTGGCACGGCGGTAGTCATTCGTCTGCCCTTCCAAAAGGAGGCGGAGCAAAATGAAGCTTCTGTTCATTGACGACGAACCGATTATCGTCAAGGGTCTGGTTCACCTCATGGACTATGGCGCGCTTGGCTATCAAACGGTGCTGGAGGCTGTCAGCGCCAAGCAAGCCATCAGCGTTATTGAAAAGGAGCGGCCGGATGTGATCGTTTCCGACGTGGTCATGCCGGAAATGACTGGGCTGGAGCTGCTGCGCCGCCTGCGGGACAACGGTTTGGACGCGAAGGTGATTTTTCTCAGCGGCTATCCGGATTTTGCCTTTGCGCAGGAAGCCATTGCCCTTGGCGCCAGCGACTATCTGCTCAAGCCCGTCGATAAGGAAAAGCTAGCTGCACGGTTACGGGAATCCTGCGACGCTTTGGCAGCGGAACGGGAAATGGAAACCCTGCACAGTCAATTGCAGCGCATCACGGAAGGCTCGGAAGCCGAACCGACCCATTGGCAGAGCGACGCAAGCGCTTGCTGCCTGATTCTGATGCGCCTTGCCGATACAGCAGGCCGCACCACGCTGGAAAACAATCTGCTGCGCTTTTCCGCCTTCAGCAAGGCGGAAAGCTGCGCAGAGGCGGCGGCAGCCACCGCCTTTGTAAAGGGCGATCATTTGGTAGTGGTGGTCAGCGGGAAGGACGACAGTGAAGCTTCGACGCGCACCGACGCGCTTTTAACGGAGATCAACCGGCGTATCGAGGCGGAGATGTCCCTTACGCCGGATTTTGAACGTTCTACGCCGCTCCGCTCTACGCAGGAAATTCCCGAAGAACACCAGCGGCTGCTCAGCCTGTTGGAAACCCGCAGTGTCTCGGTTCCAAAAGAGGAAAACGCCATTGACCGGGTCAAGACTTATATTCTAGCGCATTTTGCCGATAACCTAAGCTTGGAGGTCATGGCTTCCGTCGCCTGTATGAACGCCAGCTATTTTTCCTCCTATTTTCGCAAGCAAACAGGCATGGGCTTTAAGGATTACCTAACGCGGGTGCGTCTGGAAGCCGCCCAACGTCTCCTCCGGCAAAGCGACCTTCGCATCTATGAAATTGCGGAGCGAGTAGGCTTCTCTGATCCCAAGTATTTCTCGGAAACCTTTCGCCGCTTTTTTGGTCTCACGCCCCAAGCCTACCGAGATCAGGGATGATTTCGCTTCCGTTTCATCACCATCAGATAAAGCAGGCAACCAAGGAAGCAACCCATGGTGTTATTCAAAATATCATCAAACTCAAACCAGCCGATACGGAAGATCAGCTGCGTCAGCTCTGTAGCGCAGGAGGCTAAGAAACCAATCAGCGGCACGCGCCACGGGAAGCGTTTAAGGAAGGAACGCGCTTCGGCGTTTTCCTCCTTGATTGGTTTGGATAGCCGGTTCCATGTAAAGGGGAGTAAATAGCCAAGGGGAACATATAATAAGATATTCAGAATAATCTGCTTCAACAGCCCAGTGCTGGCAATGGTTAAGCCCAGATTTTCACCAGCCAGCGCAGCCTGAAGCAATCCGATCAATCCGCTGCCATAATCGTTTTGCACCGTCAACGCCTCTCGGTAAGACCACAGCACCTCCAGCTTGACGGCGTTTGCATCGTTAAACGCGCGAAAAAGAAGGGTCTCATATAAATTTGCCAGCACGTACACGCCAAAGATAACGTATTTTGCGATACGCAGCAAACGCGGATAGCTAGACAGCCACGATGACAACACTGGCAGGAACAGTGCAAAAGCAATTACGAACACCGTAATCCCTGTTACCTGATCCATATAATGCATGCCTCCCTTCCATGTGAAATGATTATTCCCTAAACGAGCAGAATTTCCCTTGTCGTGCGGCAGCGTGCCATTACAATATGGTTTTCCTTCGAATATAAAAATAGTATAAAAAAGCCCGTAGCAACGTAAAGCGTTGGCGGGCCTTCTAAACTGAATGATTGTCAAGTAAGGAAGCAGCTATTGCACTTTGCGCTGCATTTCGCCAATGGACTGCTCATGAATGTCAAATATCAAACCCAAGGCTTGGGTCATGTCCGAACGCAACGTTAACAGGTCTTTCCGGATAGCAAGCGTATCGGACTGAGTGGCCATGGTGGACTTGATCGAAGTCACCTCGTCTTGGATGGACTCAAAGCGCTGGTTCATTGAGTCAAAGCGTTGATCCATTGACTCGAAGCGCTGATCCATTGACTCGAAACGTTGATCCATTGTTTCCAAACGTTGATCCATTGACTCGAAACGCTGGTTCATTGAGTCAAAGCGCGTATCGATCGATTCAAAGCGCTGGTTCATTGAGTCAAAGCGCGTATCGATCGATTCAAAGCGCTGGTCTATAGAATCAAAGTGTTGGTCGATCAGTTCAAAGCGTTTGTCATGCTCACCTAACTTGGTTAGGATTAGGTCTAACTTATCATCAATGGTCGTAGTGCACACCTCCTTAAGGCAAAACGGAACGAGATGGGGGATTGTTTACCGCTAGTATAAGGCGACCCTAAGGAATTGTCAAGGCTGCGCAAAAACAGCCGCAGGCTGGCTACACAAGAAAACCTACCTCTGCCTATTCCCCAGCACACAGGGATTGGATACAATTGACAAGTATAGAAATGCACGATAATATGAAGATTGCATGATATAAGAATGATTCGATTCATTGTATAAGAAACAGAAGGGGTGAGCTGCGTCATGGGCTTTGTGGAAACGGTTAACCAAAAGAATTGGACGCAGGCAAAGGCGTTCATATCACAAAACCAAAGCATCGTCAATCAAATGGACGAGCATGGCACGCCTTACAGCCACATAGCCGCTGCATGCGGAAACGTCGACTTTCTTCGTTTCATGGTGGAGTACAGCTTTGTCAGCCTGAATACTGTTGATTCAGACGGGCGTAGCCTACTGCATTACGCCGCGCTGTCCGGCGACGTGGAAAGCTGCCGCTATCTGACGAAGCGCTGCGGTATGAGCCCACTGCTGCCCGACAGCCAGCTGCTAACGCCCTACGACCTTGCCGTGGCAAATAGCGAGCTGAACGCCTATTTTGAGCAAATCGTTGGCGCGCCCATCAGCGCTATGTATCGCAATCCAATCAGGCGGGGCATGTTCCCTGACCCTTCGGTGGTTCGGGTAGGACAGGATTATTATATGGTT
The DNA here is from genome assembly GCA_028693055.1 of Eubacteriales bacterium. GTDB lineage: Bacteria > Bacillota > Clostridia > Christensenellales > Aristaeellaceae > Limiplasma. The sequence goes on from JAQUWD010000079.1 coordinate 6,568, forward strand.
CATTCCAGCTTTGTTTTCTTTCCTTGCCTTCCTGTGGCTCATTCCCGAGATTTGGTTCACTGGCAGGTCATTGGTCATGCGGTGTCCAATCCCGAATGGGCCGGCTTGGAGGGGTTAGCGGGTGGACGGGGATACTGGGCGCCGGACATATCCTATTATGATGGGCTTTTCTACATCTGCGCCACCTACCGGCTTAACGATGACAGCCCCGTTCGAAGGAGGCAAATGATCGTAACCGCCGAGAAGCCCGAAGGGCCTTATTCAAAGCCTGTTTTCATTGACGAGGACGGCATCGACCCCTCCTTGTTTCATGACGACGATGGGCGGCACTATCTGCTGCTCAACCGGGGCGCAAGGATTATGGAAATCGACCTAGCTACCTTCAAGCCGCTCACCCCCGCGACGATGCTTTACTATGGCGATATGAAACGAGCGCCGGAGGGGCCCCATCTGCTAAAAAAGGACGGTTGGTATTACCTTTTTCTAGCGGAAGGGGGAACCGGCATAGGTCACCGGGAAACCGTTGCGCGCTCCAAAACCCTTCACGGCGTATACGAGCCCTGCCCCTACAACCCCATTGTACGGCAATGGGACGAAAACGCGCCGATTCAGCGCTGCGGCCACGGAAAGCCCTTCTGTACCCAACATGGAGATTGGTATATGGTCTATCTTTGCGGCAGGGCTTTCCATGGGAAATATACCCTAATGGGGCGGGAAACTGCATTGGACCCTCTCACATGGACGGCGGACGGCTGGCCGCTGCTAAACGGCGGCAGGGGCCCCAGCGCCTTGCAGCTGCCGCCGCGCGGGCTGTCCCCTGTCCCCGTCAAGGAAACAACCGATTGGGTCACGCCTCGCCCACCTAAACCCAGCACCTTTCAATGGCAGCCGGACGGCGAACTAACGGTAAACGGAGATTTCTATGATCTCCATGATGTTCGCTGTCGCAGTCTGCTCTTGTGTCGGCAAACAGAATTTACCTTTTCCTTTCAAAGCCGGGTAAAGGTACTGGAGCTGCCGGAGGGGGGCGAATGCGGGCTTTGCTGGTATTATGATGAGAATAGCTTTTTCACGCTGGGTCTTTGCCAAACGGATGGTGCGATTTGCCTTCGAGTACGGGAGCAAATCGGTTTGAATACGGTACTGCACGACCCGCTTTTCCTGTCCAAAGAGGACTGCGCTTCCCTATGGCTGAAGGGCGATGCAGAGGGACTGTGCCGCCGCCTCTATTACGCTACGGAACAGCAGCCGGAAGCGTTACTTTTAACGCTATCCGATACCGCTTACCTGAGCGACGAGGGTTTAGCCATGGGCAAGCGTTTTACGGGAGCCATGGTTGGCGTCTATGCAACGATGGGCGCAAGAGCGGTTTTTTCCAATCTAACGCCGCCCTTATAACACCTGATGCAGGAACCAATGGTCTAAAAGGCGAATGCCCTAAGGATAGATAGGAAATCCATCGACGATTTTTTCAGGAGGAATTGCTCATGAAGCTCATCAATACCGAAGCCGCTGTGGGGCACGTGCTCTGCCATGATCTGACCCAGATCATCCCCGGCGTGAGTAAAGGCCCTGCCTTTCGCAAAGGGCATATCGTAAGGCCGGAGGACATCCCCGTCCTTTTGAGCATGGGCAAGGAGCATCTCTACATCTGGGAAAGCGACGAGCACACTTTGCACGAAAACGACGCGGCGGAAATACTGTGTCGGTTGTGTCAGGGGCCTGGCATGTGCGCCTCGGAGCCAAAGGAAGGCAAAATTCAACTGACCGCCGAATGGGACGGCTTATTTCTGGCTGACGTAGAACGGATGCGGCAGCTTAACAGCATCGGCGAGATCATCATTAGCACGCGTTTTTCCGGCTTCCCGGTGAAAAAAGGGGACGTGCTGTGCGGTACGCGGGTTATCCCCTTGGTGATTGCCAAGGACAGGTTAGCCAAGGCTGAAGGCATTGCCGGGGACCAACCCCTGCTCAGTCTCCTGCCCATGAAGCCAAAGCCCTACGCCGTGATTGCCACAGGCAGCGAGGTGAAAAAGGGGTTGATTGAAGATCGTTTCACCCCTGTCGTCGATGCCAAAATGGCAGAGTACGGATGCCCGAAAATTTTACAGGCTCTGCCGGGGGATGATCCGGCAGCCATTACCGCCGAAATCAAAAACGCGCTTTCGAAGGGAGCGGAAATCGTTCTCTGCACCGGGGGCATGAGCGTTGACCCGGACGACCGCACACCGCTGGCTATTCGTCAAAGCGGCGTTAAGCTGGTAGGCTATGGCGCGCCCGTACTGCCGGGAGCCATGTTTATGATGAGCTACACGGAGGATAACCGCGCCGTTTGCGGCTTGCCCGGCTGTGTGATGTACGCGAAGCGAACCATTTTTGACCTAGCGCTGCCCCGTATGCTGGCGGAGGTTCCCATTACCGCGAAATGGCTTAACGGTCTTGGAAACGGGGGCTTGTGCCTCAATTGCCCGGAATGTCATTTTCCCAACTGCACTTTTGGCAAGGGGGCCTGAACCATGGATTTTACCCATTTAGACGAAAAAGGCAATGCCATTATGGTGGATGTAAGCGGAAAGGAACCAACCCACCGACGGGCGGTTGCCATTGGGCGTATTTCCATGAGTGAGCGCTGCTTTTCGGCGGTCAAGGAAGGCGGCGTACAGAAGGGCGACGTTCTTTCCGTAGCGCGGGTCGCCGGGATCATGGCAACCAAACGCACCGCCGAGCTGATACCGCTGTGCCATGTGCTGAATCTAACAAAATGCGCTGTTGAATTTGCTTTTGACGAAGGCACGCGCGAAATTGAGGCGCAATGTACGGTTTGCTGCGATGGCAAAACCGGCGTAGAGATGGAGGCGCTGACCGGCGCGACGATAGCGCTGCTCACCATCTATGATATGTGCAAGGCGTTGGATAAACGAATGATCATCTCTCAGGTGCACCTGCTGGAAAAGCAGGGGGGCAAGAGCGGTGATTTTACTTTTGGAGGATGAGAAGCATGGGAATTATACACGCTATCTGCATCAGTGAAAAGAGAGGAACGCCCAAGAAAAGAATAGAGAAGGCGTTGTTAAAAGCCGATTGGGGCATTGTTGGCGACGCTCACGCGGGCAGCTGGCATCGACAGGTCAGTTTACTTGGCAAGGAGCAAATCGATGGTTTTCGAGCAAGCGGCGCGGAGGTTTCCGACGGCGCTTTTGGCGAAAACCTTGTGGTCAGCGGCTTTGATCTGCGCACCTTGCCCGTAGGCACGCTGCTGCGGGTAAAAGATGCGCTGCTGGAAATTACGCAGATTGGTAAGGAATGCCACAGTCATTGTGAAATTTATAAACGTATGGGCGACTGCATCATGCCCAGAGAGGGCATTTTTGCAAGGGTGCTGATTGGCGGAGAAATTTCCGTAGGGGACGAATTGACAGTAGCCCTGCGCACAGAAGCTTTTCCCTTTCAGGCGGCGGTAATTACCGCCAGCGACGCAGGCGCAAAGGGAGAGCGTACGGACGAAAGCGGCCCCGCCATCGCCGCCCGGTTATCAGAAGCGGGATATGTGGTAACAGAGCAGCTTTTGATAAGCGACGATCCAGCCCCTATTACCAAAAACTTGATACGCCTTTGCGATCAGCGTCAGCTGGATTTGATTCTGACAACCGGGGGGACGGGATTCAGCTCACGGGATCATATGCCCGAAGCCACTTTAGCCGCAGCGGAGCGAATCGCTCCCGGTATTGCGGAAGCCATACGGGCTGCTTCTATGAAGATTACGCCACGAGCGATGCTCTCCAGAGGAGTATCCGTCATTCGGGGCAAGACGCTCATTATCAATCTACCGGGCAGCCCAAAGGCATGTATGGAGTGCATGGACGTATTCATGGACGTTCTTCCACATGCTCTAAAGCTGCTTAGAGACGAGGACGGGAACTGTGCCCGACGGTAATACAAATTTTAGTGAAAGCAACAAACAGCTTGGGGTGCTTTTGACGCAGCGGCGTTGTTTTCGTGCTAGATTCGTATCAGGCGATCAGGACGTGTAAATCCACGTTTTGAATAATTTTTGCGAATAGCAAAAGGAGGATTCCCATGAAAAAGACCATTGCCCTGTTCCTGTCCATAATGCTTTGCGTAAGCGCCATCGGGTGCGCCATGGCACAAAGCCAGCCCGTGGAGCTGATCGTGTTCGGCGCAGCCTCCCTAACGGAAACCTTGCAGCAGGCGGCTGAAAAGTACAAGGAAATCGCCCCGGACGTAACGATCTCCTTTAACTTTGATTCCTCCGGCGCATTGAAAACCCAGATACAGGAAGGCGCAGAGTGTGATCTGTTCCTTTCCGCCGGTCAGAAGCAGATGAACCAGTTGGATCGTACCGCCAGCGCGGATGTAAACATAGAGGGATTGGATTTTGTTGCTGAAGGTACAAGAATCAATTTGTTGGAAAATAAGGTGACGTTGGTAACGCCTGAGGGCAATCCCGCTGGAATCAATAGCTTTGACGAGCTGGCGGCGGCGCTAAGGGACAAAGATATTCTGATGGCCATGGGGAATGGCGACGTGCCTGTGGGACAGTATACGCAGAAGATATTGGCGTTTTACGAGTTGAGCGAGGACGAGTTGGCAAAGGCGGGAAAGATTACCTATGGCTCTAATGTAAAAGAAGTAACGACGCAGGTAAGCGAGGGTAGCGTGGATTGCGGCGTGATCTATTGTACGGACGCGTTTAGCGCGGGACTAACGCCGGTGGATTATGCAACGAAGGAAATGTGTGGACAGATTGTTTATCCGGCTGCTGTGATGAAGAATTCAAAGCAGGAAGAGGCGGCACAGGCGTTTTTGGAGTATTTGTGCTCGGAGGATGCTATGGCGTTGTTTGAGGCTGTCGGGTTTGCACCTGTGGAGAGTCATTAGGGGATAAATGAAAAGGTGGAGTGCAGAGGGCTCAGGCTATTGCCGGGGTTTGGGGCAGCGAGCGGCTGGTTTACCTAATAAGCGGAGTGCAGAGGGCTCAGCCCTTTGCCGGGGTTTGGGGCAGCGCCCCAAGCTCCGTGCCACAGCACACCACCCCAGAGCAATGCTGCCCGCAGGCAGCGAGCGGCTGGTTTACCAAATAGCGGAGTGCAGAGGGCTCAGCCCTTTGCCGAAGTTTGGGGCAGCGCCCCAAGCTCCGTGCCACAGCACACCACCCCAGAGCAATGCTGCCCGCAGGCAGCGAGCGGCTGGTTTACCAAATAGCGGAGTGCAGAGGGCTCAGCCCTTTGCCGGGGTTTGGGGCAGCGCCCCAAGCTCCGTGCCGCAGCACATCACCCCAGAGCAATGCTGCCCGCAGGCAGCGAGCGGCTGGTTTACCAAATAGCGGAGTGCAGAGGGCTCAGCCCTTTGCCGGGGTTTGGGCCAGCGCCCCAAGCTCCGTGCCGCAGCACACCACCCCAGAGCAATGCTGCCCGTAGGCAGCGAGCGGCTGGTTTACCAAATAGCGGAGTGCAGAGGGCTCAGCCCTTTGCCGCAGCACATCACCCCAGAGCAACGCTTGCACTGCATTCGTGGCAGAGTGCGGCTTGGGTTGCGACGTTTTTTGGATTGTTGCTTGTCACTCGCTGCCTGCGGGCAGCATTGTTCGCGTTGATGTGCTGCGGCACTGGGGTTTGGGCTCTGCCCAAGCCCGCAAGGGGCCTGAGGCCCCTTGACCCCACTTTTCTATCTTCGGGCAGCATTGTTCACGTTGATGTGCTGCGGCACTGGAGGTTTGGGCTCTGCCCAAGCCCGCAAGGGGCCTGAGGCCCCTTGACCCCACGGTTTGATCTCCGAGCACTGATCTACCATCCAGAAAGGCGTTATTCATGGACTTATTTCCAC
>JAQUWD010000022.1 GCA_028693055.1 Eubacteriales bacterium
GGCGCGATTCGAGATCCTCTCTCCGGGCGCACCTATGTGTACCAAGCCATGAGGGTTACCGGCGCAGCCGACCCCTTGAAGCCCGTAGCCGAAACCATGAAGGGCAAGCTGCCCCAGCGCAAGCTGGTCACCACAGCCGCCGCGGGGTACAGCGCCTACGGCAACCAAATCGGCCTTGCCACCGGGCTGGTAGACGAGATGTACCATCCGGGCTACGCCGCCAAACGCCTTGAAATCGGCGCGGTGGTGGGCGCGGCTCCCGAACAGAATATTCGCCGGGAATGCCCCGTAGCCGGAGACGTAATCGTGCTGCTGGGCGGACGCACGGGGCGGGACGGCTGCGGCGGCGCCACAGGCAGCTCCAAAAGCCACAAGCTTTCCAGCATTGAAACCTGCGGCGCAGAGGTGCAAAAGGGCAACCCCGTGGTGGAGCGCAAGCTGCAACGGCTTTTCCGGGAGGAAAGGGTCACCCGGCTTATCAAGCGCTGCAACGATTTTGGCGCAGGCGGCGTAAGCGTTGCCATTGGCGAGCTTGCCGACGGTCTGCGCATCGACCTTGACAAGGTACCCAAGAAATATGAAGGCCTCGACGGCACGGAACTAGCCATCTCCGAAAGTCAGGAGCGGATGGCTGTGGTTGTGACTCCCGAGGACGCAGAGCGATTCATAGCCTACGCCAACGAGGAAAATTTGGAAGCCACCGCCGTGGCTGTGGTAACGGAGGAGCCCCGTCTGCGTATGAGCTGGAAGGGCAAGGTCATTGTCGACCTGTCCCGGGAGTTTCTGAACAGCAACGGCGCAGAAAAGCATACCAACGTAACGGTAGCGAACGACGGCGTGAAAAACGTAGCCTTTGCCGGAGCTACCGTAGCGGAAAAACTGACCGCCATGGTTTCCGATTTAAACATCTGCTCCAAAAAGGGATTATCCGAGCGATTTGATTCCACCATCGGCGCGGGTACGGTGCTGATGCCCTTTGGCGGCAAGCATCAATTAACGCCTGTGCAGACCATGGTCGCCAAGCTGCCTGTGCTTCACGGGCAGACTAAGACCGTCAGCGGCATGAGCTACGGCTTCCATCCGCAGGTCATGGAGCAAAGTCCCTACGAGGGCGCATACCTAAGCGTGGTGGAAAGCCTGCAAAAGCTGGGAGCGGCGGGCTTTGATACCACAAAGGCCTACCTGACCTTTCAGGAGTATTTTGAACGCATGACCTCCGATGCCACACGCTGGGGCAAGCCCTTCGCGGCGCTGCTGGGCGCGCTGGACGCGCAGCTGGATTACGGCGTAGCGGCTATCGGCGGCAAAGACAGCATGAGCGGCACCTTTGAGGATTTGGACGTGCCGCCCACCTTGGTCAGCTTTGCCATCGCACCGGGCGAAAGCGGAAACGTAATTTCGCCTGAATTGAAGGCGGCGGGGCATTCTCTGCGCCTATTAACCGCCGACCCCTTTGACGCGCAGGCTGTGATGCAGAATCTAGCGGCGCTCTATACCGCCATTCAGGAGAAAAAGGTACTGTCCGCATGGGCGCTAGGCTTGGGCGGCATTGCTGAGGCTGTGTTTAAAATGGCGCTAGGCAACGGCGTTGGAGCGAAGCTGGACGATACCGGCGATCTCTTTGCCCAAAGCTTTGGCAGTATTATGCTGGAGGTCGCAGACGGCTGCGAACTAGGTAAAAAAATAGGCGAAACGATTGAGGATTACTCGCTGGTGCTCAATGGCGAAGCCTTTGCACTAAGCCCCTTGCAGGAGCTCTACGAAGGAAAGCTGGATAAGGTATTCCCCTATCGACAGGAGGGCGAAAAGGTTGCTGCCGTCACTGCCGCCGCCAAGGGCTGGGCAAAGCCCGCCGTCCTTACGAAAAAGCCCATGGCATTCATTCCCGCCTTCCCCGGTACCAACTGCGAGGTGGATACGGCTCGCGCACTGGAACGGGCAGGCGCGGAGCCTCGCGTGCTGCTGATTAACAACCTGACCCCTGCCGCCATCGGCGAAAGCCTTCAGGAGGCGGTGAAGCTCATCGGGCAAAGCCAAATGATCGTACTGCCCGGCGGCTTCTCCGGCGGCGACGAGCCGGACGGCTCCGCCAAATTCATCACCGCCTTCTTCCGCAGCCCCGCCATGAAGGATGCGGTTCACGAGCTGCTTAAAGACCGAGACGGATTGATGCTAGGCATCTGCAACGGCTTCCAGGCGCTGGTGAAGCTGGGCTTGGTACCCTTTGGAGAAATCGTGGATACCGACGAAGCATGCCCCACCTTGACCTTCAACACCATCGGCAGACACCAAAGCATGCTGGTGCGTACCCGCATCGCCAGCAACAAAAGCCCGTGGCTCCAGCTATGCAAGCCCGGGGATATCCACACCGTAGCCATCTCCCATGGCGAGGGACGCTTTGTGGCAAACGAAAGCACCTTGGAAAGCTTAAAGCTCCACGGCCAGATCGCCACCCAATACGTTGACTTGGAGGGCAACCCCACCATGGAGCTAAGCTATAATCCCAACGGTTCAGTGCTGGCAGTGGAGGGCATCACCAGCCCCGACGGACGGATCCTTGGCAAGATGGGTCACAGCGAACGCAACGGCTTTGACCTATACAAAAACGTGGAGGGTGATAAGTTCCAGCCCCTCTTTGAGGGCGGCGTGCGCTATTTCGCTTAAAAGGCACGCAGCTCCACGTTGCCGGAGACGCTCTGCCCTCTGACTGTTACAACGTCCCCCACGCTCTGCTCAAAATCATTCCGCACATGGCCGGAAACGGAGGAAGCGGACAGCCGTACAGGGGTGCCTGTCGGCAGCTCCAAGCGAATATTACCGCTGGTGCTGCTCAGGTTCATTCGAGCGTCCGCTTGAGAAACCCGCCGAACCTTCACATTGCCGCTGACAGATTCTATTTTGCTGTCGGCGGCATTTGTGGTTGCGTCAATTTCACCGCTGACCGAATGGATAGCAAGCGCGTCACACTCCCCCGCATATTCAACATCGCCGCTGACTGCCTTCAAGCGGAGGTTTTCCCCGTCCAACCGCGCCGTCAATTCACCGCTGGCGGTAGAAAGCGTTGCGTTCTCCACTTTGGTGGGAGAGGAAATCTCCAGCTCGCCGCTCATGGTTTGGACGCTTATATCGCCAATCAGCTTCACGCCGGCAGATTCCACATCTCCGCTCATGGTGTTCACCTTCAGGGACAGGGACGCACTCTGGGGCGCCAGCACCCGCACCTCCCCCTTATGGCTGGAAAAAGAAAACAAACGCTGCCACCAGCTGCCGCTACCAAAAATCGACGGCTGGGCGATGGTCAGCCGTCCGTCGGACAAGCTTACCTCCAGCTCCTGATCGTCATCCCGCTCATAGAGCACCGTTATTTCCGTACCTTCACAGGCTTCAATGGTCAGGTCGTCGTCCCGCAGATCGCATTTCAGCTCCCGTATCTCCGAGGCGGGGTAATGGTAGCGATTCTTGCCGTCCTCTGGAGCCGCTTTGGCTTCGCGGGGATAGTCCGCCAGTATTTCATCCATGCCCTTAAGGCTTTCCATTACGCTGGCGATAGCCTCATCCTCGGTTTTACCGCTACTGGTTAAGTCGTTAAAGCGCTCCTGCGCGTTGGCCAGCAGCTCGGTTTTCATGGCCTCGGTTTCAGCGTTCATCTCAATACCCGCAAATACCGCGTTTACAATCTTTTCCACCGTTAGGTTCATAACGATCCCTCCAATAAATGATTCAGTAGCGTTTTGGTTTGTTCCCATTGGAGCCGTTCCTTTTCAAGCCTTGCCGCGCCTTCGCCGGTCAGGGTGTAGTAGCGCCGTCTAGCCCCGCTTTGCTCGTCGCCCCAATAGGAGGAAATGTACCCGCCCTGCTCCAGTCGGCGAAAGGCGGTGTAAAGCGTGGCTTCCTTTAGCTCACAGCCGCCGTCCGTCAAAGCGCTGATTTCCCGATTGATTAGGTAGCCGTAGCTGTCCCCATGCTGTAAGCGGCTCAAGATGATAGCCTCCGTATAGCCGCGCAGCAGATCCGCGTTTAGCTGCAAGTTATCCTCACCTCAAAATGCATTGTACTACTAAGTACATCGTCTGTCAATGTATATCGTCTATGTTTAATTCAATTCTAATATAAAATCAGGAATCGTCTCTTCTTGAATATAGACTGATGTTTTTATATAATGTAAACTCCCTTTAACTAGCCAGACCGATGGACGGTATCATCGACAATATCGCCATTCGGGAAGCGCACCATAAATGGAGCGTATCAGAGCGTCTCGTCATGCAATACGGTTCGGTGAGGCGTATTTCCGGGTTAACTCGCTTCGGACGCTGGTGCGTTATTCCCCATTATGCGAAAATGCCAAACCGTCCCAAAGAAAACGGAGAAAGAAGCCTAGCGATAATGTTGAGAATTGCTGTCTGTGACGATGAGCAAAGCCATCTGCATGATGTAAAGTGTATGCTGGACGAATACGGCGCAACGCACGGCATTGAGCTGGTTGTGTCCATCTTTTCGCTACCCTTCGATTTGGCAGAGTGTATGGAAGCAGGCGTGGAGTTTGGCCTCTATCTGCTGGATGTGTATATGCCCGGCATGACCGGGATTACATTGGCGCAGCAGCTTCGTAGAAGCGGTATCAATACGCCAATTATTTTTCTCACAACCTCCAAGGAGCACGCGCTAGAAGCATTTGGCGTTGGTGCAGTGGGGTATCTTTTAAAACCCTTTGAGAGAAAAGATTTTTTCAAGACGCTTGATTCAATAATAGACCGATGCGAGCCGGAACGTCGTCGAAGCATTCTGTTGAAGGTCAATAACGAGATGCGTAGAGTGGCAGTACGTGAAATTCTCTACTGCGAAGCGAATAAAAACATTCAGCAAATTACTTTGGCAAACGGAGAGGTTCTGCAGGTGCGCATGACGGTCAGTGAGCTATTTGCGATTCTTTCGCCTTCCAAAAACTTCATTCGTTGTGGCGCCGCCTATATTTTGAATCTGACAAAGATCAGACGGCTGAAACCAAAATCAGCGTTATTGACTAATGATACCGAAATTCCAATTCCTCGCGGCGCATACGCGGAGCTAAAGACCGCATATTACGATTTTTTCTGTGAAAGGTAGACAGACACTATGTGGATCGCACTAATAGATACTGCGCTGACTTTTTCCTCTCACGCTATCGCGGCAACCCATCTGGCTCCGCTCAAGCACGGAAAGAAATGGGACTATTTATTTTGGATTGTATGGGCGGCGCTATTCACCGCTTTTTCCACCTTTGCACCGTCCCTTCGCAGCGGCAGTCCCGCACTCAGCATCGCTGCGTTTACGCTTGCGTGCCTAGCTCATGTGGCACTGTATTTCTTTACCACCACCGGAAGTGTTGGCGAGCGTTTTTTCCTCCTATTAAGCTATGCGGCATTCTTTACCGCCTGTTGCGCTGTAGCGCAGCTCCTGCAGGTGTTTTTCCTGCCCGAAAATGACTGGCTATATCTTCTGGCTTACGGCACGGTGCTTTCTGCAATGCTGTGGATTTTCCTAGGCCAGTTTCTGCCGGTGTTTCGTGAATCAGCACGATACGTTGGCCAGACATGGCGCATTTTATCGCTGCTGATGGTTCTGTTCACGCTGGCGCTTATGACATGGTTCGTTTTTCCTTCTCATATTACTGATTTTACATTCGCCCAAACGACGGGGCTTCTCATATTGGTTTTGGTGATGTTCACAACCTATGCGGTTATTTTTATTTGCATCCGCAATATCGCTGTGGCAGAATGCGCCAAGCAGACGGAGATGCGGCTGGAGCTGCTCATCACGCAGGTGCAAGCGCAGGCACAGGCTACGGACGAGGCACGCCGTGCTCGGCATGATCTGCGTCACCACAACCAGACGCTTCTGCATCTTGCCGAACAGAACAACACGGAGGAGATTGTTCGCTATCTACGCGGGGTGACCGCTTTGGAAAAAACTGCCGCAATGACTTGGTGCGAAAATGATACCCTAAACAGTATTCTCTCTGTCTATGCAGGAAAGGCTGCCGCCGCCGGTGTGAAAACCGACATTCTGGCGCAGGCGGAAAGTGAGCTTCCGATTTGTCCTGCGGAGTTAGTCACCATTGTGGCGAATCTGCTAGAAAATGCCGTTCATGGCGCTGCGGCTTCCGCTGCTGCCGAGCCGTTTGTCCGACTGCGGGTTTATCCGAAGGCTGACAAACTGGTGGTTCGTGTGGAAAACACCTGCAAGAATAAATTGAATTACCCCGAGGGCTTCCCAGCCGAAAAATATAGCGTGGGACTTTTAAGTGTGCAGCAAGCTGTCACCGCCCATGATGGAGAGCTATTCCTCACCGCACAGAACGGCATATTTACCGTGCTTGTACTGCTGAACTTGGTTCCGTAATGTAAAAAGTGCGATTCATCCCGAAAAAACGACAATTTATCTCAAAATCCGCCCAACCAGTCGGATTTTTTTGTATTACTAATAGGCAAAGGGGGTAAAATGATGAAATCTTCGGAGGTTCAGAACAAATGAGAGAAGCTGAAATCGACTTTTCCTGTAGCTGTCGGCGCTGCCTGAATAAAAAATATCATCTGCATCTGAAACCTTCCGATTGTTTATATCAGTGGTATCCGGGGCAGTGCAGCCTATGCGGAGAACCGCGCAATATCGTGGCGAGCGTTCGGTGGTCGCGCCGCTGGAAGCTGTGGTTCGCCAGAAAGCCAAAAGGGTCGAAGCAGTCCTTTTTCGCTCAAAACTGCCCAACTGATTCACCTCTTGACATCCCGCCAAAACCGCGTTAAAATTGGTTCATCCTAAGGAATGACGTGGGACACGCCTTGCCCACACCGCCGCTAAAGAGAGGGTACGCCGCTGGCTGAAAGCGTCCCGGAAGCGAATGCAGGGTACCGCCCATCGACCGGGATCGCGTGCGCGCGATATAGCGCGTCCTAATGAAGCGCCAAGCAGGGTGGAACCGCGGATGAAATCATTCGCCCCTACGACAACCATCGTGGGGGCTTTTTTGTACCCCCAAAGCAGAAGGAGGAATCCCAATGATCATTACCTTAAAGGACGGACAACGGGAATTTGAAAACGGCATGAATGCGCTGGACATCGCCGGACAGCTAAGCCAAGACCTGAAAAAGCAAGCCATCTGCGCTAGGGTGGACGGAGAAATTGTAGAGCTGGTAAAGCCCATCGATCATGACTGCACGCTGGAAATTCTCACCTTTGCCGACGACGACGCCAAGCGGGTGCTGCGGCACACCGCCAGCCATGTACTGGCTCAAGCCGTTAAAAAGCTAAAGCCCGAAGCCAAGCTGGCCATCGGCCCTGCCATCGACAACGGCTTTTACTACGATTTCGATGTGGAGGAGCCCTTCACCCCCGAATTCCTCAAGGAAGTCGAGAAGGAAATGACCCGCATCGTAAAGAAAAATGATCGGCTGGAGCGCTTTGAGCTGCCCCGCGCCGAGGCCATCAAGTTTATGGAGGAGAAGGGCGAGCCCTACAAGGTGGAGCTGATTCGTGACCTGCCCGAGGACGCGGCTCTGTCCTTCTACAAGCAAGGCGATTTCACCGACCTGTGTGCGGGCCCTCACGTGCCCTCCACCGGCAAGGTGAAGGCCTTCAAGCTTACTTCTATCGCCGGAGCCTATTGGCGCGGCAATGAAAAGAATAAGATGCTACAGCGTATCTACGGCACTGCCTTCACCGATAAGGCGGAGCTGGACGCGTATCTCGCCATGATCGAGGAAGCCAAGAAGCGGGATCACCGCAAGCTAGGCCGTGACCTTGACCTGTTCGACATCCGGGACGAGGGCCCGGGCTTCCCCTTCTTCTACCCCAAGGGAATGATCCTTCGCAACCTGTTGGAGGACTATTGGCGGCAGATTCACCGGGAAGCCGGGTACGAGGAAATCAAGACCCCCATTATGCTCAACCGCGCCCTGTGGGAACGCTCCGGCCATTGGGATCATTATAAAGAAAACATGTACACCACCAAGATCGACGATCAGGACTTCGCCATCAAGCCTATGAACTGCCCCGGCGGCATTCTGGTCTATCAGCGCAAGCCTTGGAGCTATCGCGATTTGCCTATGCGTAGCGGCGAGCTGGGCTTGGTGCACCGCCACGAGCTTTCCGGCGCGCTACACGGCCTGATGCGGGTGCGCTGCTTTACCCAGGACGATGCTCACATCTTCATGACCAACGAGCAGATTCGGGATGAAATCAAGGGCGTTTATCATTTGATCGACAAGGTATATTCCACCTTCGGCTTCCCCTATGCGGTGGAATTGTCCACTCGGCCCGAAAATTCCATCGGCACCGACGAAATGTGGAAGCTGGCTACCGAGGGCTTACAGGGCGCGCTGGATGATTTGAAGGTACCCTACACCATCAACGAGGGAGACGGCGCGTTCTACGGCCCCAAGATCGACTTCCACCTGCGGGATTGCTTAGGACGTACTTGGCAGTGCGGCACCATTCAGCTGGACATGAACCTGCCAGAGCGCTTTGACATGACCTATACCGGCGCGGACGGCGAGAAGCATCGCCCTGTAATGATTCACCGGGTTGTGCTGGGCTCGATCGAGCGCTTTATCGGCATCTTAACCGAGCATTTCGGCGGTGCGTTCCCCCTGTGGCTGGCTCCCGTACAGGCAAAAATCCTGACCATTACCGACCGCAGCGATGCGATGGCCAAGGAGCTGCAGCAGAAGCTGGAAGCGGTAGGCATCCGCACGGAGCTGGATTTACGCAATGAAAAAATCGGCTTCAAGGTACGCGAAGCGCAGATGATGAAGATCCCCTACATGCTGGTGTTGGGTGACAAGGAAGTGGAGGATCAGGTAGTCAACGTCCGTACCCGCAAGGGCGAAACCCTCGGCAATATGACGATCGACGAATTGATCGCCAAATTGAAGGACGAGGTCGCCACCAAAGCCATAGATTAAACCATACTTTTCAACGCAATAGGAGGCAAGGGCTTGAGCCCTTGCCTCCTATTGCGTTGAATACGTCCTCAGTTCAAGCCGCGAGCCGATAGGTATTGATAGCTGCGCCGCAGGCAGTCGATGGGGTCCTCGCCGTGGCAGTCATCCTGCTCCACCAACAAGTATTGCGTGCCGCCGGCCTCGGCTTTTTCAAGCACGCGGTCGAAATTGATATTTCCTTCACCCAGCACGGCCATATTGCGTCCGTAAGCATAGTCCTTCAAATGAATGCAGGGGATGCGCCCCGCCAGCTTTTCCAGCCACTGAGCCGGGTCGCCGCCGCCAGCCTGCACCCAGAAGGTGTCCAGCGTAAAGCCCATATCCTTTACTGGGAAATCCTCCATCAGCCTTTCCAGCACCAGCTTGCCATCCAGCTTCTTAAACTCCTGATCGTGATTATGATACATGAACAGCTTTCCTGCCTGCCCTATTTTACGGGCGATGGAGCCGTAAACGGTTAGGAAGTTGTCATAGCTCATACCGTCCTTTTCCGGATCGAAGGCATACCAGCCAAGGCCGATATGATCGCAGCCGAATACGGTATGATCCGCGATCACCTTATCAAGCTCCTCCGTCAAGCGCTGGGGTGGAGTGTGCGTCAATACGCAGGCAAGACCGTTTTTGTCCAGCTGCTCCTTGAGCCATTCCGCCTCAAAGGGGCAGGTGCCGGATACCTGCACGGTTCGGTAGCCGATATCCGCAATCCTCTTGAGCGTTTCTGCAAACCCTTCCAGTGTTTGGCAGGTTTCACGAGCTGTATACATCTGTGCTCCGATTTTCATCATGGGCTTCTTCCTCCTTATTTTTGTTTCGCGGGGCACAACGATGATCGATAAGCGAAGTGGATTCATCCCCCGAAACAAAGTTTACTATTCCTATTATAAATGAAAAGAGACTGTTTGCGGGTACTTTTTTCTATTTTGCCCCTTTTCGGTTTGATAAATAATCCGTGATACATTTTGCAGTACGCCCAACGCCAATAGAACTATCGATTTTTCGGCGGTATCGTGTTACATTTCCATGACCATTTTTACCCGATATTTCTTCGGGGCATGGATGAAGACACGAAACAATTGCGGATTTTCGCACAGCACATGGTCTGCCGCACAACCGACGATCACGCATGAGCCGCTCTCAGCAATCCTTTGAATGATTTGCTCCCGTGCTGGAATCGCTTGTTTTACAACACTGGTGCTCAAATCGAAAGCGCGTAAGACGTCTGGTGAATTCTTGTTGATTTCGAATATGGGTGATTTCTAACTTTACTTTCGGAATCAATTTCGCTGTTATAGAAACGAAGAAGGATAAGAGACATAAACATCGACAAAAAATAAAACGCCAAAGGGAGCAACGAAAATAAGCCATGTTGGTTTAAGCTAACTGGCAAAAAGAGAAAAATGCGACTCAGCCGGGCAATCGAGAGAGCAGCCGCATTTTTTTGTGCTAATGGAACAAACTCATGAGAAATATAATATATCAATGATTGATGAAGTCTTGCACGAAAAAAGTATCTTCTATAAGGAACAGTGGCTAGAAATAGGCGGAGTTATGCAGCGGTTGGCTGTAACGTATAGCGTCGCATACCGAAACTATCTAGCTTCCATTCGAGAACGTCAACTTATCCGTTTAGCTCAAACAATTGAAAACAATCCAGGTAATCTTTCTCGTAAAGTCCCAAATAATAACAAGCGCTTTCTCACCACAACCCATTGTACGAAGGACGGGGAAGTAGCAAAATCAAAAAGCTATTCCATTAATCAAGAAGCAATTGCTAAGGAAGCCATTCGCGGCCTGAAAAAAATGAAGATGTTCTTGAGTGTTACCTTTATCGTCTATCTTGGGCTGGCTAAAGCAAAGATAGCTCGAGGCGAAAGAGAGCATCTTTGTCGGATGTACGCGTAAATGAAAGCATTTGAATGAAATAGGGAGCAGTCTGCGTAAAACGCTGTTTTGTTCTCTTAAAAGACTGTTTTTTCGAAAATTCTTCATTTGCCCTGCCAGCAATATCCTAAAATCCGGCTGTTTGGCTCGCTTTGGTTCCCATGGTTGCCCTCAGTAGCTGACCAGCTGACAGCGAAACTGATTCAAAACTTTGCATTCCTTGACATTTTCCCTTCATGCCCTTACAATAGGCGACATATGCCCTTGGAAGAATCATAGGAGTTGCTAGATTGATGAAATCGTTACCTTCTTCCCCCGCCGCCTTGTCCGGACAGGACATGCGCTCCTTTCTGCGCATGCTGGCAGCCATTGCGATTCCCGTAGCCCTTCAAAACCTGCTGACCACAACGGGCAGCATGGTGGATACGGTTATGCTGGCGCAGTTAGGCGAGCTGACCGTAGGATCCGTGGGGCTGTGCGCCCAATTCTCTTCTTTGCTTTTCTCCTGCTATTGGGGCTTCGTTGGCGGCGGCATGTTGTTTTTTGCGCAGCACTACGGCGCGAAGGATGGGGACGGCGTTTGCTCCTCCTACGGGCTAACCCTTAGCTGCATGCTGACGGTGGGGCTCCTCTTTTGTCTGCTGGGCGTACTCGCGCCTGAAACCGTCATGGGGTTGTACACCGATAAGCCGGAGCTGCAAGCGATTGGCGTGCAGTATCTGCGCATTGTGGGCTTTGCCTATCCCCTACAGGTGCTATCGATGGCGATGAGCGCCCTACTACGCACCACAGACCGGGTACGGCTGCCATTGATCGCCTCCATCGTATCCCTGCTTACCAATTTCTTATTTAATTATTTGCTGATTTTCGGCAAGCTGGGTCTGCCTCGAATGGGCGTACAGGGCGCGGCGCTGGCCACCGTCATCTCAGGCGCGGTCAACGTGCTGATGCTGCTTGCCATGGGCAAGGCCACCCAGCATCCCTATTTATTACAAATCAAGCGGCATTTTTGCTGGAGCAAGGCTTTCATCCAAAAATATCTGTTAAAATGCTTCCCGATTCTGTGCAACGAGCTGTTGATCGGTGTTGGAAACATGGTGATCAACATTGTGCTGGGTCGACAGTCTACCCAGGCTATCGCGGCTTTGGCGGTGTTCCGCACCTTCGAGGGCTTTATTATCGCCTTCTTTGCCGGTTTCACCAACGCAGCCTCTATTCTGGTCGGTACGGAGGTGGGCGCAGGCCATCACGAGCTGGCCTTTGCCCGAGCCAAGCGGTTGATTGTGCTCTGTCCCGTCACAATCTGCGGGGCCTGCCTTCTCATGCTGGCCATTCACCCGCCATTGCTGACCGCCATGAGCCTGAGCGGCGAATCCTTCGAAATCTGCCGCAGCATGCTGATTATCTATACCTTTGTGGCGGTTATCCGCATGTGCAATTGGATTCAGAACGACACCTTCCGTTCCGCTGGTGACGCAGCCTTTGGCACCATTTTAGAGATTACCTTTATGTATCTTTTGGTGCTGCCCTGCATCTGCCTTACCGGGCTTGTGTTCAAAGCGCCGTTTTTGCTGATTTTTGCTTCCGCATATGTGGACGAGCCGATTCGTATCGTCATTATGCTTCGCCATGCGTTTTCCGGCAAGTGGATTAAGCCGGTTACCAAGGAGGGGCTTGCCACTATCGACGAGTTCAGAGCGGCTCACGGCATCAAACAAAAAAACGCTGCGGAGCTGCAGCACTAATACGGTTCTCCGTTGTTTTGATGGAAGATTCATAGATGCCTGTCGTTTGTTTCTACGCCGCTGATATGCTATAATTGAAGCGCTTTTATGAATCTCTCTGTTTTTTTGAAAGGGGCACTATCGCTTCATGTCCAGCTTTACCGCCGATCCCGCCTCGATTCTCTGGGACGCTACCGCCGTATCCAACGCCTTTTTATGTGAGTACATGCCTTCCGCCCCCGATGGGTATGTGAAGGTTTATTTGTATGGGCTCATGTATGCCCACGGCGGTATGGGCGAGGAGGATTCGCTGCTGGACGATGTATCCAAGGCGCTTTCCATGGACCGGAGCGAGGTAGAGCAGGCACTTCGGTATTGGGAGCGGCGCAGGCTTTTGACGCGGGTAAAGGACAACCCGCCCGTTTACCGCTTTGCTAGCGTGCAGCAGACCATGTTTATGAAGCAGAGCGGCCCCAAGGACGAAGCCTATGAGCGCTTCGCCCAAGCGCTGTATGATATGTTCGGCGATAAGCGCAAGCTTCACGGCGGCGATACGGTATTAGCCTATGAATGGGTGGAGCAGCTCAAGCTGCCGCCGGACGTGGTTTTTATGCTGATTCGTCATATGATCTCGACCCGCGGTATTCAATTCAGCTTTCAGGAAGCCCAAAAGGTAGCCACTGATTTAAACCAGCAGCAGGTGAACACCGCCGACGCCGCCGAGGTGATCTTCAGCCGTTCCGAAGCGGCGTGGAAGGGGACGCGGAAGCTGCTCAATCACATGGGCAAGCGGCGCAATCCCACCGTGGATGAAATTGATCTTTATTTAAAATGGACCACCCAATGGGACTTTGCCCCCAAGGCTATCGAGGTCGCTTGTGCGGAGATGACCCGAGGCGACCCCAGCTTTGCCTATCTGGATAAGATTTTATTGGGGGTTCGGGACAGAAGCCAGGGCAAGGCAACCACCGCCGCCCAGATGAAGAAGCATTTAAGCGAGGGACAGGACGAAACCGCACGCATCCGGGCGGTGCTGGCAGCCATCGGTATGACGGTGCAAACCGTGGACGAGGGCAAACGCGCGGTCTACCGAGGGATGGCGTCGGTTTCCAACGCCGAGGTTATTTTGCTGGCAGCCAATCAGGCGGGTAAAAAGAAGGGCGCGGGCTTGGACGACGTGGTAGCCCTCGTAGACAGCTGGAGCGAGCGGGGGCTAAAGGACGCGGCTTCGGTAAGCGCCTATCTGCAAAGCGTACAAGCAACCGATAAGCGACTCCGCGCGTTGTTTACCTTGGCGGGGAAGGAACCGGGCTGCACGCAAGCCAATCGGGAGCTGCTGCGCAAATGGCGGGAGGATTGGCAGTTTAGCGACCCGCTGCTGGATTTGGCGGCAGCCTACGCTCGCAACGTAGAGCGACCTATGCCTTATATGGATAAGCTGCTCCACGGCTGGCACGAGAAAAGCGTGACCACCATTACAGAAGCGCAGGAGGAGCACGAACGCTTCACCGACAGCGCGCGCAAGGAGCATACGGCTGCCAGAGGAACCAAAAAGGTCATTGAACAGCAATATAGCCAGCGGGACTACGACCCCGACGAGGTCAACGGCCCCAGCGCCGAGGATATTGAGGAGGCGATGAAGCTGTGACGAGGGAACAAATCATACTGGATTTGCAGCAGGACTACGCAAAGCGCCGCGAGGACAATCTACGCCTCTATGAGCAAAAAACGGAGGAGGCCTGCCAACGGTGTCCCGGTCTGCGCCAGCTATTGGACGCGCGGCATATGGCCGTCATCAGCGGCGTGCGCTCCACCTTGCTCAATCCTCAGAAGACTCCGGGGGCGAACGCGGGTCTACCCTCCGCCATGGCGATGATGAATCAGAAAATCGCGGCGGCGCTAAAGGCGGGCGGCTTGCCAGCGGACGCGCTTCAACCGATTTATACCTGTTCCATCTGCCGGGACGAGGGCTATGTCTATACGCCGTCCCGTAAAATGTGCTCCTGTATGAACCGGGAGTTGCACCAACGCATGCTGGGAGAGCTGGGCTTAAACGGCGGCAAGGAGACCTTTGAGGGCTTTGACGAAGCGCTTTTCAGCTCCGAGCCGGATCAACGGGGGGTCAGTCAGCGGCAGATGGCGCTGCTGGCCCGAAAGGTCTGCGAGACTTATGCCGACAGCTACCCCGATACCGAATGCCGCAATCTATTGCTGACGGGCAAAAGCGGTCTGGGCAAGACCTATCTGTTGCATTCCATGGCGCGGCGGCTAGCGGAGCGAGAGGTACTGCCCGCCTATACCAGTGCCTTTCATCTGCTAGAGGTAGCCCGAAAGAGCTATATTGAAAATAACAGCGATTATCTGTCCGGCTTCATGTTAGCTCCTGTGCTGTTGATTGACGATCTTGGCACGGAGCCAATGATGCAGAACATCACGGTGACGCAGCTTTTCAATTTGCTCAACGAGCGGCAGATCGCCGGACGGCATACGGTGATCAGCACCAATCTGGACATGGCGGAGCTGAAGGAGCGCTATACCGAGCGTATCGCCTCCCGGCTCAACGACGCGTCCAGCTGGCGCAAGCTAAGCCTTGTCGGCGACGACGTGCGCAAGCGTCTTAAAAGGAGCTAATCCAAGATGAACATTCAGATTTATGCCAACAAGAAAAATCCGGACGTATTAAAGGCAGAGCGCTTTTTCAAAGAACGAAAGATCCCCTATCAGATGCTGGATTTAAAAAAGCATAAGCTGGGAAAGAAGGAGCTGGAGGTTTTTGTAGCCGCTATTGGCGCAAAAGCGTTAGTGGATCGGGAGGGCAAGAAAGCGCTGGAACGCCCGGTTGCACATATGAGCACCGACAGCTTGATCATCGCCGAGCTTCTCAATGACCCGTCGGCGCTGAAAAGCCCCATCGTACGCAATGGCGGCAAGGCAACCGTGGGCGCGGCGGAAGACATATGGAAGCAATGGGTGGAGCAAGGCTAAAAATACAGAGGAGGATCGAATGCATGAATTCCATGGCGATAGAGGCAGTCATACGAGAGGCGGGAGAAATCATCGCCTGTGCAAAGCATCCCAAGGTATTTGAAAAAGAAGGGCATGCGAACTTCGTTACCCAGACGGACCAGGATGTGCAGGATTTTTTGATTCATGAGCTGTCTTTGCTTATGCCGGAGGCGAAGTTTCTGGCAGAGGAAAAGGAAAACGCCGTTTTGGACGATAGCCTCACCTTCATCATCGATCCCATCGACGGCACGACCAATTTCATGCACGCACGGGAATGCTCCGCCATTTCCGTTGGGATTGTGGAAAAACGGGAGCCTGTGATGGCATTTGTCTACCAGCCTTGGCGTAAAGACCTTTATTTTGCCCAAAAGGGCGAGGGTGCTTTTTTAAACGGACAGCCGATTCATGTATCGCCGCTTCCCCTTTCTCAGGCGGTGGTGAACGTAGGCACCTCCCCCTACCGGGAAGAGCTGCGCAAGCGGAGCATGTCGCTCTGCGGCTTGTTTTTAGAGCATGCCGCGGACATCCGCCGCTGTGGCAGCGCCGCGCTGGACCTGTGCGATGTAGCCTGCGGCAAAGCCGAGGTTTTCTGGGAGCTGGAATTAAGCCCATGGGACTATGCAGCCGGGGCTTTGCTGGTAACGGAGGCGGGCGGCCGCATAGGCAATTGTGAGGGCGGCCCCTTGCAGCAGGGCGGCAAGTCCAGCGTGCTGGCAGCCAACAGCGAATGCTTTGAGCAGGCCCTTGCGCTGTTTTGAGGATAAAATAGTTTTACGCTTGATACAAGCGCGATAGCCTCGGAAACAGAACGATCTCTATAGGAGGACCCTGATGCGCACTGCAATTATCATTTTTGCAACCGGCTTGACCTTTTTGATAGCATGGCTGTTCCTTTTTAAATGGAAAAAGCCGATCCAAACCATTCTCTTAGGGGCGGTCCTTGTTTTCGGATTATTGTTCAACGTCATTTTAGTTCCCGGTATCATTCCCGATGAGCCGGCGCATATCGAAACCGCTTACCGCTACTCAAACCTAATGCTTTTCCTGCCCTACTCCACGGAGGATGGAGGATTGCTGGTACGCCAAGGCGACGATTTAAACGAATTCCGCCTATTTGGCGATTCCTATTCCGAATCCTATCAAAACTTGGAGGAGCACTTTGCATTCTTTTGCACTGGCGAAGACACGGCATTGGTGGAAACCACGGGAAGAGACGTTCGAACCGGCTTTATCGCCTATCTCCCCGGCGCTATTGGTTTCACAATCGCCCGTTTGCTTCATCTGGGTACCATCCCCATGGTCTATCTAGGCAGGCTTTGTAATTTACTGTTTTACTTTCTATGCCTCTATTGGGCGTTGCGCATTACACCAGTCAAAAAAAATCTGTTTGCGTTGATTGGCATACTACCCATGGGAATGCAGCTGGCTTGCTCGCTGTCATACGACGTCCCAATGCTTGGGCTTTCCTTTTTGTTTATCAGCTATGGGCTGCGGCTGATTTATGTTGTGCCGAAGCTTGTCTGGAAGGACTGGGTCATTTGCGGCGCTTTTGCTTTGCTTCTGGCTCCCTGCAAGCTGATTTTCTTTCCCCTCATGCTTTTGCTTTTCCTTATTTCCCACCAAAAATTTGGGAGCAAGCTTCAAAAAGCAGCTTTCCTCTTGGCGGTTTTTCTCGCCGCGCTGCTTTCCTTTGCTTTAAGTAACCTCGATAGCATCACAATGTACTTTAAGGATTTA
Source organism: Eubacteriales bacterium (assembly GCA_028693055.1). Taxonomy (GTDB): domain Bacteria; phylum Bacillota; class Clostridia; order Christensenellales; family Aristaeellaceae; genus Limiplasma. The sequence goes on from JAQUWD010000022.1 coordinate 17,324, forward strand.
GGCGTTGACAAATCATCCACCGATAACCAACGCTATCAAGAACTATATACCTTAGGTTGGATCGTAGGTCATCCAAAAGAAACCGTTCAAATATTCTTGCACACCATCCGGCAAGATTTTGACTTTTTCTGGAAAAATATGCTTGGAGGCCGTCTAAGCGTATTTGACCCCATTATCGATTGGCATGTTATATTGCTTGTCGCGCTTGTTTTTGCGGCGCAAAAAGATCCTGCGGATACCATTCGGCTGTCTGCCTCCACCAAGGCTGTAGGGGTTTTCGGTTTTGTTATAGCGCTTCTCAGCGTTATGCTGATGATGCTGTTTATGTACACGCCTTTTGGAAGAGAAGTCATTGAAGGGGTGCAGGGGAGGTATTTACTGCCGATACTCCCTGTTTTCATGCTTGCCTTGAGCAGTGAAGAAATCTGCCTAACAGAGGTTGCGAAGCGCTGGCTTGGCGTTATTGTCATTACCATCAACGGAGCTGCCGTTGTAGAAATATGGCAATGGATTTTACAGAAGCCTCCTCTTTTTTAGGCGGACATATTTCGATGCTACCGCATTTTTCTTCCCAGACTAAACGCCATTCGAAATTCCACCGTGGAACTTACTTCGGAAATTCACCATTTTGATTATTCCAGCGATTGCGTTCCCCCAACCTTGACAAATCCTTTCCTACACACTATGATGAACAATGATTTTACCATAGGAGGCATGATGAGATGGCAGCGTTAACCATGGATAAGCTTGTGGCCCTTTGCAAGGGGCGCGGTTTTATTTATCCCGGCAGTGAAATCTACGGCGGTTTAGCCAACAGCTGGGACTACGGCCCGCTGGGCGTGGAATTTAAGAACAACGTAAAGCGCGCGTGGTGGCAGAAGTTTGTACAGGAAAATAAGTACAATGTCGGGCTGGACAGCGCCATACTGATGAACCGCAACGTTTGGGTAGCCAGCGGTCATGTGGGCAACTTCAACGACCCGCTAATGGACTGCAAGGCTTGCAAGGCTCGCTTTCGCGCCGACCAGCTCATCGAGAAATGGTGCAAGGAGCAGGGCGAGGAGCTTCAAGCCGACGGCTGGACCAACGAGCAGCTGGAGCAATACATCGAGGAGCACAACATCCCCTGCCCCACCTGCGGCAAGCACGACTTTACCGGCATCCGCAAGTTCAATATGATGTTTAAGACCCATCAGGGCGTTACCGAGGATAGCTCCAACGAAATCTATCTGCGGCCGGAAACCGCTCAGGGCATTTTCGTCAACTTTAAAAACGTGGTACGTACCACCCGGCGCAAGCTGCCTATGGGCGTTTGCCAGATCGGAAAAAGCTTCCGCAACGAAATCACCCCCGGCAACTTCATCTTCCGCATTCGGGAGTTTGAGCAGATGGAGCTGGAATTTTTCTGCAAGCCCGGCGAGGATTTGGAGTGGTTCCAGTACTGGCGTAACCTTTGCGGCGAATGGATTCGTTCCTTGGGTCTTAAGGAGGAAAGCCTGCGGCTGAGGGATCACAAGCCCGAGGAGCTGGCCCATTACTCCAAAGCCACTACGGACTACGAGTACCAGTTCCCCTTTGGCTGGGGCGAGCTGTTCGGCGTAGCCGACCGCACCGACTTTGACCTCAAGGCCCATCAGACCACCAGCGGCGAGAATATGGAATATATCGACCCGGTCACTAACGAGCGGTTTATTCCTTATGTGATCGAGCCTTCCATGGGTGCGGATCGTCTAGCGCTGGCCTTCCTGTGCAACGCCTATGAGGAGCAGGAGCTGGAAGGTGGCGATAGCCGCGTAGTCATGCATTTCCACCCGGCGCTGGCCCCCTTCAAGGCCGCCGTTCTGCCCTTGCAAAAGAACAAGCTGGGCGAGCTAGCCACCAGCGTGCACGATCAGCTGAGCAAGCGTTTCATGGTGGACTATGACGAAACCGGCTCCATCGGCAAGCGCTACCGCCGTCAGGATGAAATCGGCACCCCTCTGTGCATCACCGTGGACTTTGACACCCAAGAAACCGGCACCGTCACCGTCCGGGATCGTGATACCATGGAGCAGGAGCGGATTGCCATAGACGCTCTGGAGGACTACATCACCGCCAAAACCCGGTTTTAATACCAATCCCGTTCAAACGACGAAAAGCTTGGGGTCATTTTGGCTCAGCGACAAGGTTGACGGACGCTGCCGATGGGCGAAAGCCATCCCCAAGCTGGAGTTGTTTGGATGCAAGATCCGTATTGATAAAGACTCTTCTAAAAAAGCTGCCACAGAGCGCGGGACATGTGCGCATGTCGCTGGTTTCGCGCTTTATGGCGGCTTCTTTCTCATTTCCCTAAATTTTTCTCATTGCAGGATGAAACGGGTGCTCTCAAACGTATCAATGACGAAACCAAAATTTTCAAAGGAGAAGAATAGACATGAAAAAAGCGATTTTTTCTTTTCTAATCGTATGTATGCTGATGGTAAGCATTTCCGGGCTTGCTGAGAACGCCGTGGCAATTCCTAAGGAGTATCAGGCGGTGCTGCTAGGTCAGGAAGCCTTTGTGGACGCGTTTGATCAATCCCCCATGCTTTTGGACGACTGGCTGACTCGTTTGGAGGACGTGCCTCTGTATTACAGTCAGTTTTCTGTGTTGGATTTGAACGTCGACGGCATACCGGAGGTGGTTCTTTCCGTCGGAGTGGGCGAGGATACGGATTACGGCTTTTTAATCCTATGCCTGCGGGAGGGAACGGTTTATGGCTATGAGGCCGTTTACCGCGCCATGCAGGACTTAAAGTCGGACGGCAGCTTTTCCTTTTCCAGCGGCGCTGCGGATAACGGCTTTGGTACCGCGATTCTTGACGGAAACGAGTTCTCCATTAACGAGCTGGCCTATTGCCAATCCGAGGAAAACGGCGGCATATCCTATTTCGTTGGCGGCGAGGCGGTAGCAGAGGACGCGTTTAGGCTGGCGGTAGAGCAGCAGGCTCAAAAGGAAAACGCCCATTGGTACGAATATAGCATTCTATCGGTCAATTGATTGATTCTAATCGCCCATCGTAAAAAGCATAAAAATCGCCCCATGGCGTCCTGAAAGGGATGAACGCCATGGGGCTTTTCGGAAGGCCCTGCATAAACCCCACAGGGAAGGGCTATGCAGCAAATTCATTACGGCGCATGCCGCGCCGGCTGATTAGCAATGGATTATTCCACATCCTGCAAGGCGTCGTAGCCTTCCTCGCCGGTGCGAACCTTGACGACCTGCTCCACGTCATACACGAAGATTTTGCCGTCGCCGATATGGCCGGTGTACAGGGCGGCTTTGGCGGTTTCGATGACAGTGCTGACGGGAATCTTACAGACCACGATTTCCACCTCAATCTTAGGCAGTAGGTTGGTTTCCATCTCAACGCCGCGGTAGTATTCCGGACGGCCCTTCTGCATGCCGCAGCCCAATACCTGCGTAACGGTCATGCCGGTAACGCCGATGCCGTCCATGGCGGTCTTGAGCCGTTCAAACATGCTCTGCTTGGTGATAATATCCACCTTGCTGTATTTCTCGCCGCTCCTGGTGATATCCGCCGTTGAATAATCCGCCACGGGAACAGCCTGCGCCTTGGGAACCTTGCTTTCTTTAGGCAGCTCCGCCGGCGCGCCCATCGGCACGTCGCCCTTGCCCAGCATGGGCATAAAGTCGGCATAAGCGGAAACCAAGCCGTGCTCTTCCAAATCAAGACCCGTGATTTCTTCGCTTTCCGTAACCCGAAGGCCAACGCACGCCTTGATGATCAAAAAGGTGATGGAAATGGTAACCGCCGCGTAAGCCAAGATGGCCAGTATGCCGACGATTTGGATCCCTAGCAGCTGGAAGCCGCCACCGTAGAACAAGCCAGCCGTAATTCCCTTATCCGCGAAGGAGGGAGCCGTAGGAGCGGCGAACAAGCCTACCGCCAAGGTGCCCCAAACGCCGTTCATAAAGTGAACCGCCACTGCGCCAACCGGATCATCGATATGCAGCTTGTAGTCCAACAGCCACACGCCAAAGACCACCAGTACGCCGGCTACCGCACCGATCACAATGGAGCCAAGGCAATCAGTCACATCGCAGGGAGCAGTAATGGCAACCAGACCAGCCAAGGAAGCGTTTAAGCACATGGTAACGTCAGGCTTTCCGTACTTCACCCAAGTAAAGATCATGCACACCACGGTAGCCACAGCGGGGGCGACGGTGGTGGTCAGAAAGATGGAGCCCAGCTCGTCCAAGGAGGTAGCGGCCGCGCCGTTAAAGCCATACCAGCCAAGCCAGAGGATGAACACGCCCAGCGCGCCGATGGGAAGGTTGTGGCCGGGGAAAGCGCCTACCTTAACCACCTTGCCGCTCTTGTCCTTGGTGAATTTGCCAATGCGGGGGCCAAGGAGCTTTGCGCCAATCAAAGCGCATGCGCCGCCCACCATATGGATGCAGGCAGAACCGGCAAAGTCATGGAAGCCCATCTGCGCCAGCCAGCCGCCGCCCCACACCCAGTGGGCCTCGATGGGATAGATCAATGCGGAGATAACCGCCGAATAAATGCAGTAAGAAAGGAATTTGGTTCTTTCCGCCATAGCGCCGGATACGATGGTGGCGGTGGTGGCGCAGAATACCAGATTGAATACAAAATTAGACCAGTCGAAGCTTTCATAAGCGGTGAAGATATCAAAGCCCGGCTTGCCAATCAAGCCCACGATATCCTCGCCCAGCAAAAGGCTAAAGCCGATGAGAATGAACATCACCGTACCGATGCAGAAGTCCATTAAATTCTTCATCAGGATGTTACCGGTGTTTTTGGCGCGGGTAAAGCCCGCCTCTACCATCGCGAAACCAGCCTGCATCCAGAACACTAGCGCAGCCCCGATCAGGAACCATACGCCAAAGATGTTTGACGATACATATTCGATGATTTCAGGTGTCATGGTACAACCTCCTTTTATTTGAGAGCGGTACACGGTAGAGCCGTTGCCCCGCAGCGACCGCGAATCCCTGGTGAAAAATGGGTACAAAAAACCAAGCCTGCCATACGCTCGCCCTTGAGCGTTGGAGCGGCGAGAAAAGCTCGCCGGCGCATGGTGGCTTGGTTGAATGTGAATGCGTCAGACCGCGTTTATGAGGTCTGAACAGTTTGGGCGGCAGATCACACGCTCATCAGCAAATCCTGATAAGTCGGCATCGGCCAATATTTCTTCCCGACCAGCGTTTCCAGCGTATCTCCGGCGGTGCGCAAGTCGTTCATAGCGGCGATTACCTTGTCCCGGGTATCCTGGGCCTGCTTTAGCGCGTCTGCGTCGCGGGGAATATCGCTCAGCGCCTTTTCTACGGCGGCAGTCGCTTTGTAAAGCTTGCTCATCTGATCGCTGATCGCGGTGAGCAGGTCGGCTTCCACCTCCACAGAGAGGGTGGGGCATACAGCCTTTTTCAGCTCCACCTCCTTGGCAACCTCCTTAGAATAGGCGATCGCTGCGGGCAGGATCAAATGACGGGCGATATCCACCATGCTCAGCGCTTCGATATCGATCACCTTGACGTAGTTTTCAAGATGAATTTCATAGCGGCTCTTCACCTCTTCATTGGTGAACACCTTTTGACGTTCGAACAAATCGAGGTTCTTCTTTTTCAGGTAGTAGGGCAACGCGTCCACGGTGGTACGAAGGTTGAGCAGACCGCGCTTTTCAGCCTCGACCACCCAAGAAGCGTCGTAGCCGTTGCCGTTGAAAATGATGCGCATATGGTCGCTCAACGTTTTGCGGATGAGCGCGTCCACAGCGGAGGTCAGGTCATCGGCTGCTTCCAGCTGATCGGCCATCTTTTGCAGCGTGTCCGCAATGGCGGTGTTCAGCACTACATTGGGGCCGGAAATGCTCTGAGAGCTGCCCAAGCTGCGGAACTCGAACTTATTACCGGTGAATGCAAAGGGAGAGGTACGGTTACGGTCGGTGGAATCCTTGGGGAATTTCGGCAGAATATGGACGCCCAGCTTCATCTGATCCCGCTCGTGGCTTTCATACTTAGCGGCCTTCACGATGCTTTCGATAATGGCGTTCAGCTCGTCACCCAAGAAGATGGACACGATTGCCGGGGGAGCCTCGTTAGCGCCCAAGCGATGATCATTCGCCGCGCTAGCGACGCTGATGCGCATCAGATCCTGATAATCGTCCACAGAGGCGATGATGGCGGATAGGAACAGCAGGAACTGCGCGTTCTCGCTGGGGGTATCGCCGGGATCCAGAAGATTCACGCCGGTATCCGTGGACAGCGCGTAGTTATTATGCTTGCCGCTGCCGTTTACGCCGCCGAAGGGCTTCTCGTGGAGCAGGCAGACCAGATTGTGACGATCGGCAACCCGCTTCATGATGTCCATGGTCAGCTGGTTATGGTCGGTGGCGATGTTCACAGTGGAAAAGATAGGGGCCATTTCGTGCTGAGCGGGAGCCACCTCGTTATGCTCGGTTTTGCATAGTACGCCCAGCTTCCACAGCTCCACGTTCAATTCCTTCATAAAGGCCTGTACGCGGGGCTTGATCACGCCGAAGTAATGATCGTCCAGCTCCTGCCCTTTCGGGGGCTTTGCGCCGTACAGCGTGCGTCCGGTGGTCATCAGGTCGGGGCGCTGACGGTACATATCCTTATCCACCAGAAAATACTCCTGCTCGGGGCCTACGGTGGGGACGACACGCTTCACGTCGTTATTTCCAAAAAGCTTCAGGATACGGACTGCCTGCTTGTTCAGCGCCTGCATGGAGCGCAGCAAAGGAGTTTTTTTATCCAACGCCTGCCCGCCGTAGGAGCAGAACGCAGTGGGGATACACAGGGTTCCCTCTTTGATAAAAGCGAAGCTGGTGGGGTCCCATGCGGTATAGCCGCGGGCCTCAAAGGTAGCGCGCAAACCGCCGGAGGGGAAAGAGCTCGCATCCGGCTCGCCGCGTACCAGCTCCTTACCGCTGAACTCCAGCAGCACCTTTCCATCCGCCTTGGGGCTGATAAACGCGTCGTGCTTTTCAGCGGTTACCCCGGTCATCGGCTGGAACCAGTGGGTATAATGGGTAGCGCCCTTCTCAATCGCCCAATCCTTCATGGCGTTAGCCACCACGCCCGCAACGGCGGGATCAAGAGAACGTCCCTCTTCCGTGGTACGCTTCAAAGCCTTGTAGGTTTCCTTGGGCAAGCGCTTTTGCATTACGCTGTCATCAAATACGTTTTCGCCAAACAATTCACATGGATTTGCCACAATGTCAGCCCCTTCCCTGTCGTTCAAAAAAGCCTTCTATACAAAAACAGCGCTATGGATAAACGAAATATCCACAGCGCCGTTGCTGTATGGTGAAATTATAGCGCCCTTTCCAATGGCTGTCAAGCCCCAAAATGTTTTTGGGATGTTTTTGGGGGGAAGTCAGAAAAGGGCTTCATGGATTAACGCGTTTTTCGCCGCCGTTGAAACCACTTTACTAGTTCGACAATTGGAATCACACATAGCGCAATACCCAAAGCCACGAAATACTCCGCCAAGGAGATCGCTTCAAAGTCGAAGGCGGTTTTTAAGAAGGGTACATAAATAACAGCGGTGGTTAAAAGCAATGCTAAAATTTCAGAACCCCATAGGTACAGATTCTGCTTTTTTAACGTAAATACCGATCCTCGTTGAGAGCGTAGGTTGAAGGAATGGAAGATTTCCGCCATAGATAGGGTTAGAAAGGCCATGGTCATTCCATCGGGACTGTTCGTAATTTCCCATCGGCCAGATTCCATAAAATGGCCTACAAAATATGCGACGAGCGTTAGCACGGCTACCAAAATCCCCTGATAAACGGTATCGACGCCCACGCCGCCAGAAAAAATGCCGTCCTTGCTATCTCGGGGATTCTTGCGCATGGCGTCCGTTTCGCCCTCCTCCATGCCTAACGCCAGCGCGGGAAGGCTGTCGGTAATCAAATTGATCCAGAGGATATGGGTGGGTTTGAGCAGCGTAAAGCCCAGCATGGTGGCGGTAAAAATGCCGATAACCTCGCTTAGATTGGACGACAGCAGGAACTGGATCGATTTACGAATGTTAGCATAGATTTTTCGGCCCTCCTCAACGGCAGAGACGATCGTCGCAAAATTGTCGTCGGCTAGAATCATATCGGCTACGTTTTTCGTGACGTCCGTGCCGGTTATTCCCATTCCAATGCCAATATCCGCCGCTTTGATGGAAGGCGCGTCGTTTACGCCGTCGCCGGTCATGGCGGTCACCTTGCCCCGCTTTCTCCACGCGTTTACGATGCGAACCTTGTGCTCCGGCTGTACCCGGGCATAAACCCGATAGCTGTTGATGCTTTGTTCCAGCTCTTCGTCGGAGAGACGATCCAGCGCTGCTCCCAAAACAGCTTGAGAAGAATCCGTAAGGATACCCAGCTCCTTGGCAATGGCTACTGCGGTGTCGATGTGGTCTCCGGTAATCATAACTACCGCGATGCCCGCTTCATGGCAGCGCTCCACGGCAGCCTTCACCTCCGGACGAATGGGATCAATCATACCGGTTAAGCCAATGAAGGTCATACCCGCTTCAAGCTCTTCCGGCGTGAAGCTGTCGGGTTGACGATCATAGTCTCGAAAGGCTGAGGCTAATACGCGTAGCGCTCGGTCTGCAAAGGCCTTGTTGGTTTCCATGATTTGTGCTTTCAGTGCATCCGTAAGCTCCACAACGCCTTGCTTTGTCAATACTTTGGTGCAGTGCGCCAGCACCTCGTCAGGCGCGCCCTTGGTGTACTGAACAAAGCCGTCTTGTGTTTTGTGTACGGTAGACATCATCTTACGCATACTGTCAAAGGGCGCTTCTCCCACCCGGGGAAGGCCCCGCTTAAGCTCGTATTTTGGAAAACCGTTTTTTAGCCCGTAGCTGACCAACGCGGCTTCGGTGGGCTCGCCGATCACCTCGCCGCTCTCGTCTGCTTCGGCGTCGGAGCAAAGGGCCATGCTGCGAATCAAAAGGGCTCGATCCTCGGTCCAATCCTCCACAACGGTCATTTTGTTCTGGGTTAAGGTGCCTGTCTTATCGGAGCAGATGATTTGGGCACAGCCCAGCGTTTCAACGGCGGTCAGGCGACGAATGACGGCGTTGTGCTTGCTCATTTTGGTTACGCCGATGGACAACACGATGGTGACCACTGCAGCCAAGCCCTCCGGAATCGCCGCCACAGCCAAGCTCACTGCCAAGATAAAGGTATCCAATAGCACGGCGGCGGAAAAGCTGCCCGCTCTTACCACGCCAACAAGGAAAATGAACACGCAGATACCCAGCACCAGCCATGTAAGGACGCGGCTTAGCCCAGCCAGCTGCTTTTGTAGCGGCGTGTTTTCGTCCTCCGCCTTCGCTAGCGCGTCGGCAATTTTACCCATTTCTGTATCCATGCCCGTGCGGCAGATCACTGCCAATCCACGTCCATAGACGACGGTGGTACCCATGTAGACCATGTTATGTCGATCGCCAAGGGGAACGTCGCCTTCGCTTTTTAGCACGTCCGTATCCTTCTGGGCTGGGACGGACTCCCCAGTGAGCGCGGATTCCTCTACTTTCATGGACGCGGCTTCGATGAGCCGCGCGTCGGCGGGCACGCTGTCTCCGGCTTCCAGCACGATAACGTCGCCCACGCACAGCTCCTCGCTGTGAAGCGCTTGCAGCTTGCCGTCCCGGTATACCTTGGAGGTGGCGGCAGTCATTTTCTTCAAAGCGTCTATGGCCGCCTCCGCTTTGCTTTCCTGCACCACGCCCAGCACAGCGTTTAAAATAACAACAAACAGAATAATCAATACGTCCGCCATGGATTCGTCCGATAAAATGGACGTAACAGCGGATATCACCGCTGCCGCCAGCAATACCAGAATCATTGGATCAGCCAGCTGCTTGACAAAGCGCTTGGCAAGGCTCGTCTTTTTGGCTTCCGCCAGCTTGTTGCGCCCGTTACGTTCAAGCCTTTCCTGCGCCTCTGCTTGGGATAATCCCATTGCAGAGGTGTTCAGCGACGCTATTACCGATTGGATGCTTTCCAGATACTCCTTCATCATGTTCCTTCCTTTCCATCCTCGGCTGTATATAGAGAAAGACTCATATACAGCTTTTGTGCTGTACATGAGTCTTGTTCATTAAGACAAGCCAGATGCGGGGTTCCGCGTCGGTACTGTTGGCTTGGCACGCCCAGAGGCGCAAACTACTCCCTCATGGTGATCAAATTGTTTCTAAATTATACTGCTTTTAGGAGAAGAATGTCAATCCTCTTCAAATGCCTTTTTGATGGAATTCACCTCGCCATTTTCAAATAGGTAATTCCATCTTGCAAGATCGATCGGTCTTGCATTTCTAGCAATAAACTCTCTTGCCTTTTCCAACGCTTCCATCCTCGCACCTCATAAAACACAATCATCAGATAACAACTGCTGATAGGACTCATTCATTGATTAGCGTTTTGAATGGACCTAGCTTGCCATCCTGCAGGATCGCTGACAATGCTGCCAAGTGGTTCTTAACTGCATCGGGCTGTCGCTCCTCGGTATAGTAACCCACAGAAAGGGTGAGTATGTTCTCATATCCGCTTGCACCCAGCAGATAAGCCGGAGCATGCATGGCAGGTAACAGCGGAATCACATTCGTTACAGCCGCGGAACCGAAGGTCAGATTGCATGCTGAGATGCGTCCAAGATTCGAGAGGATGGGTGCGGCGACGCCCGATCGACGGCTTTGATCGGCGGTCTTTGTCAGCGCTGCTTTCGCCTGTGCATAGGGTAATTCGCGCAAATAGCGCATCAGCGCGGCTCCACCCAAGCCGATAGACCTTGCCTTGAGCAACTGAGTCTGTCGCTTAACCTCCGAAAGAATCGCAGGATAAGACGCTCCAAATTCATTCTTTACAGACAGCGACGCCATGCCGGATTGATTGGCAGCTAACGGTTTACTCGCGTCGTCCAGAAACCGTCGAAGATCAACCGTCATAAAGCTTAAGGACTTCACTCCGGGCGACAAGCATATGTATATTGTCTACTACTGCAACGTGCCGAAGCAATGGAGGGGAGCGGTAACGATCTCTTCCGGAAGCGGTGCGCTTGAACGGCGGGAAATCTGGCAATCGTCCTATGCGCCGTCCGACGCCAATGCGCTCACAGGTCTAACCGTGGACGAAATGAACGCGGGTACGATGTACAAGGAGGTTTCGCCCGCGCTTGGCGGCGGCTATTTTGCCGCGACCAACGGCGCTTCCACAACGCTTGGGTACTCCGACATCGTCATCGAGGGCAACCTGATGCGGTTAGAGGACGAGGAATATCTGGAGCTTAACCTGCGCAACGAGACCACCAGCCCGTCAAATGTGCTACTCAAGATTTATGGCGACGATACGCTGCTGCTAACAAAGGAGTTCCAAAACGTCGCCTGCGGCGCGTTGGAAGAGTATCAAGGGCTTGCCGCCGCGAATACGATGACCGCGTTGGACACGATGCAGCCCTACGACAACGGCTATGTAACGGAGGGCTATGACCCAAATCATTCCGAGCTGAAATCGAAAAACGGCTATATCAACTTAACCTTCCCCGTGAGCGCCTTAACGCAGGGGCGGGAGTTCTACAAGCTCACGGCGGTGCTGGAAACGCCTAAGGGATTTGAATCGATCGATGGGGCGGAAAGCGACTCTCTGGAGTTTGTACTAAAACAAACGGGTCTTCTCACGATCGATATAGAACCGGATGATATCACGCTCAAGGAGGGTACGAGCGGGCGTATGGCTGCGTCGTTCACAGGAGGTTTGCCGCCGTATAATGCGCCAAACGATCAACGGAGGAAAAACTGAATGATGCGGTATTTTGGCAAACGAGCCTTGATTTCGTTATTTGCGCTTGTTGTGGTCATGACAGGACTGACAACGGGCACTGCTTCCGCGGCAGGCTTTTCGCCTAACCCAAGCTATGAGTATCTGGTAGGCAGCACCATTTGGCAGCTTTCTGGCGAAAGTCAAGCGCTGATGCAGCAGGCGTTTACTGCCGCTCGCGGACGGATTGCCGAGCTAGCGCTTCGATGCGTCGATTCTGCCCAGCCGGATTGGCGCTTCGAGGAAGGCCCCGATGGAACAAAGCGAATGATGTTTCAAAGCCGTCCCGTAGCGATTATTACGGATGTTGACGATACCTTGGTGGATGGCGCGCACTACACTGCCGATATCGTAGGGGCTAACGGTGATATAAACAATGTAGCCTTCGCTCGGTTTGTGCTTAGCGACGGCTGCACGGCGCTGCCCGGAGCAGTGGACTTTATCCGTTTTTGTGTAGAGCGGGGCGTTGAAGTTTATTATGTTACCAATCGCTACGATCAAGGATACAAAATCGGTCAGGCCGACAGCGTCAGCTCCTATGAAGCCGTGGTTGGCAACGCCGGAGACGGTCGCTATTTAGCGCTAGACGGCACAGAAATCGGAACGACCATCTATCAGGCGCTAGGTAAGAGCTTTTATGACATCACACTGGAAACCATGACCAAGCTTGGGTTTCCCATTGACGACGGGCATTTGATTGTAAATGACAGCAAGCTAAATGGCGAAAGCAAAGAACGTGCCCGTCAAGCGATTGAAAAAGGCTGCGTCGACTACCCAAACGGTCAGCGGGAGGAATGCGCAAGCGTTGGCTGCGCAAGAACGCTCAGCTGCGAGGCACATGAAATTGTGCTGCTGTTAGGCGACCAGTTGGGCGACTTCACTGATGATTTTGTCGACAAGGATGCGATAGCGCGTGCAAAATCAACGGAAGAATACGCAAGTAAATGGGGCGTGGAATGGATTGTGCTGCCTAATGCGGTTTATGGCAGCGCTTTTAACGCTGCTCTTGGCTATGGCGTGCCGGAACTGTTTGCTGCTTATGCTTATACCAAGTAAAAAAATAGGAACGCTATATACGATACGGGACGGAACAGACGTCAGAGGAAGGCCCAACGCTGTTTAGCCACTTGCTTGAGGCATGATAACGCAGATGGCGCAAGAGGTCGCCTGTGAGTACAGACGGGCTGTTACATAAACATGTTTTTTCATCATCCGCTTAATGTTTTGTTGGCACTTACATCCAAAAGAAAAGAGCCCGAAAAGTGTTTGCGGACATTTTTCGATATTTTGTGGGTGACCGAAAAAGATAGTATGGTGATAACGCTCAGCGAATGGGATGAGCAAGCCTATCGACGTCTAACCCCGTAGTTGTGATGCAGCACCATCATCGCAGCTCCCGTAGCGTCAAATAAGTCGCCGCCTACGCTGGAATATAAACGAACGTTCCGGGACGCTTCAATGGGGCAACAGTCGTTAATCATATGCTGCATAAAGTCCAAAAAGCCAGGAATAACAGTAAGCTCTCCAGAAAAAATAACCAGTTGGGGATTAAGCGTAGCAATTGAATTGACAATCACTTCTCCTAAAAGGTTGCAAATTTCTCGGAAATCCTTATGGGCGTCCGGGTCGTCCATTGCCACAGCCGCAACAAAATCCTTGATCGTCGGAGCCGCGTCCCTAGGTAAAGTCTGTCGTAGCAGCGGATAACGCCCCTGAGCAATGCCGTCGGAAATTTTTCTAGCAATACCCGCATAGCCGATTTCGCTTTCCAAGCAACCGCTTTTACCGCAGTAGCATGGTTTTCCTTCTTTTCTAACTCGGATATGCCCAATCTCGCCGGCAGCGTTACTCAAGCCCGCAAAAACCTCGTTATTAACAATTACCGTCATGCCTACGCCAGATTTTACCAAAACGTACAGCATATCCTTAATGTTGGCGTTTTCCGGCAGATTTTTATAAGCAACCGCAGCCGCCTTCAAGGACTGATCAATGGTGGTCTCTATTCCAAACTCTGCTTCGATCATACGTTTTAGTGGAATGTTCGTCATTCCCTTCACGCCGATATAGCGGATCAATACGCCGCTTTTTCGATCCACAACGCCCGGGCAACCAATCCCGATACCGCATACGCGATCTTGGCGTTCTCCCAACCAATCGAGCAGAGAGCGTATAGTCAAAAATAGAAGAGACAAGAGATCCTTTGGAGAAATGTCGGTCGGCAAGGCTTTTTCTATACTTGTTTCAACCTTTCCCTCAAAGTTAAGCACCGCTCCGCATATAACCAACGAGCTAAACTTGATGCCGATGCAGTACCGCCCGGACGGGTTAATCGCCAGCCAAGTAGGCTTACGCCCTACTGGCGCGTTCTCCACACCCGATTCATAGATAAGCTCCTCCTTTAGCAATCGATCCACGGTGCTTAGCACCGTTTCCATGCTTAATCCACTTGCAGTTTTCAAGCTGGAACGGGAGGTGTAGGTTTCTGTGCGAATGATGTGAAGCAGCGTATTTTCATACTGCTTTTTTCGGGCTTGAATATTCTTGCTATCCGTCAAGGGAGCGGCTCCTTTCCCATCGCGCAATCGTCTTTCACAGCCATTATAAAATGCGCTTGCTAAAATAGCAAGCGCATATGGTAAAATTTGTAATACACAAGCTGTCCTTAGCTATCAATTGCTTTGCCGCGAACATAAACTCTACGGACCTGAAAATCAGGAGAGAGTATCACCACGTCTGCGTCTTTGCCGGGCTCCAAGCTTCCCTTTTGTTTGCTCACCCCGCATAAGCGCGCCGGCGTCAGCGAAAGCATACGGGAGACCTCTGCTAGGGAAATACCATAAGTGCAATGCGCCACGCGCAAGACCTGATCCATTGTCGCAATGCTGCCGGCGAAGGAGGAAAAGTCGCATAGCTGCGCAACCTCATCCTTTATGACTACCTTTACTCCACAGGATAACGGGCCCAGGATGCTTTTTTTCTCATGGGTACCCGCCGCGCGCATAGCGTCCGTAATCAGGGCCACCTTGTCAGCACCCTTCAGTAGCAAAGCAAGCTGCATGGATTGGCGAGGAATATGCTTACCGTCCCCAATGAGCTCCACCGTTGCGTCTTTTCGCAAGTATGTGGCTTCAATGACCCCTGCATAAACCAGTCCATTCACTTTGTGGAAAGTGGTCATTCCATTATAAAAATGGGTCAAATGCGAAAATCCCCAGTCAAAGGCGCGCTCCGCTTCCTCGGCAACGGCATTGGTATGCGCAATAGAGGCCATCACCCCATTCTCCGTCATGGTGCGGGCAAACATTTCCATCCCGTCCATTTCGGGGGCAGCGTCCCAACGCCTAATCTCGCCCTGAGCTAAGCCTAAAATACGCTCCAATGTTTTCTTTTCCGGAATACGCTGCGCCGTTACCGGCTGCGCCCCCTTAGAGGTTGAGGAAAAATAGGGGCCTTCCAAATGTAGACCTAGAAAGTCTGCGCTGCCTGTTCCTTCTCGCTTCACCTGTAAGTAAAGATGAATAAAATCCTCCAGAAGCTCATCCGAACAGGTTATCGTGGTAGGAAGCATAGCCGTTGTGCCATGCTGGCAGTGAACGCGTGCTACCGTGCGTATCGCATCCGCAGTACCATCCATAAAATCGGCGCCACCGCCGCCATGCAGGTGAAGGTCGATAAAACCAGGCAAAATGTAGCCGCCCTCTGCGTCCACCTCTGGTACGCCCAGCGGGCATTGCTGATTCACCTCTGCAATTTGTCCGTTCTTTACCAGCAACGAGCCCATTGAGACGATTTGGTCAGGTAGCGCCAGTTGACCATTTGCGATCCAAAATGTATCCATCATGTGCCACGCGCGCTTCCTTGCATTTATTTATTATAGACACGTATTTCTGGGATAACCGGAGTGGTCGCAGCTAAAGAGATGGCATATATTTTGGCGTCAGGATGCTTTTGAAACAGCGATATGGGAACGTGGCAGCTGATGGGGCCATGAAGGGCTTTACGAAGCATAGCGGCATTCCAATCACGCGGCATCAGCATACGAACCTTGCGTGCCGAAAAAATTTCCTTCATTCCCACGGTAATACAGGTTTCCGGTATTCCATCCAGATCCGATCCCGCATTCATATAAGCGTTAATCGTACGAGTTTCTCGCGCAATTTTCAAAATACGCGTCGATCTTGCTAAGAATGCCTCATCTGTGCAGCTTTCGCCCGGCTCCGGCGGTTCGTTAAAAGCAATGTGACCGGTGATACCAACACCTCCCCAGCACATATCCAGCTTGCCATGCTTACTGATGATTTCCCATACGCGTCCTTCATTGCCGGGTTCAGGGAAAAAGCGCTGGCTCTCTGGAACGTTTAACTCTGGATCGATTAAATTGTAAAAAATTCGATCCATACCCGCACGGAAGGAAAGAGGATCCGTTTTGGGCAGATACTGACCATGCTCGTCCAAATATTCATCCATATTGATAAACCAGCATTTTTTTAAGCTAATCCGTTTGCGATTCACAAGCGTAACAAATCGCGCATACGGGCCTAGCGGTCCGTAGGGGATAATCATTACCGTTTCCTCGCCTAGGCGGTTGTTTTCTTCGATTAGCTCAACCAGTTCCATGGCCATTTCCCAATAAAGATCAACCTCCGTTTCGCATAGCTGTAGTTTGATATTGCTTCCTTTCCCTAATTCGCTTGCAGGGATTGTTCTGTAGTCCAACATGAAACTCTCCTCTTTCCTTTTATTTGTTTAGAATAAGTCTTCAGGAAGGCGCTCTGTCCATCTGCCGCTGGTGAAATCAGGAATGATTTGCGGCATACCACCCAAGGCGGTGGACTGCTCCGAAAGCGCTGTCAGCGACATCCAAGTGGCTGCATCATAAACATCGATAGGCATTGGGGCGTGATCGCGCACAGCAACAGCAAAGGCTTGCATCACAAGCCAATCCATTCCCCCATGGCCGTCTGCTTCACTGGCGCTGTAATTTTGCCAAATAGGATGCTCGTAACGCTTCAGCGCCGAATCCATCTTCTCCCATTCCTCGTGCTCATGGAGCCCATCAATATGAATTGCGTCTTTTTCCTCACTGAACAAGCCCAACGTGCCTTGAATCGTTAACGCGCGCGAATATGGGCGCGGCAGAAATACATTATGGCGCATCATAATCAGCTCGCCGTTTGCGCATTTGATCAAGCTGGAGGTTACGTCCGCGCAGGCGTAGTTTTCCTTCCGCAATGGATTTTCGGGGTCATTACGTTCAAAATACTCCTTCATGCCAAGCGCAGCGCTTCCCATCGAAGAAATGGTTAAGAGCCGATTGCCACGGTTGATGTTCAAAATCTTCGCCACAGGTCCGATCCCATGGGTGGGATACAAATCGCCATTGCGACGAAGGTTATTTTTCACACGACGACGGGCCGGATTCGATAGTGCGGAGCGCAGATCATGACAATAGCCGCACTCGGCATAGACAACATGACCCATCACGCCCTCGCGCACCATACGTAGCACAGCCATTTCATTACGACCGTAGCAGCAATTTTCCAGAAACATAAAGGGCGTACCCGTGCGCTCCTGTTCATGCACCAATTCCCAGCAAGCCTCTACAGACGCTGCGCCGCAAACCTCCGTAGCAGTAGGAATTGCAGCTCGTAAAAAATCGATCGCTACCGGTATATGACTGTTCCAGTTTGTAATCACGTAAACCAGATCAATATTCCCTTGAGCAATTAGCTCATGGTAATCCAGATAAAGCTTTGGGTGAATGCCGCGCTCCGCAAGAAGAGCCGCTCCCTTTTGAAGCAATTCTTCATCAAAATCACAAATGGCTGTAATTGAAATTTCCTTAACCATAGAAAAAGTAGGTAATAGTCCACTGCCTCTAGGACCAAGACCAACGATCGCCGCGCGTAATGGTTGATTCATTTGATAGCTTCCTTTCTCCAAATAGCATTTGTTCCATTCATACTCACAAACGGCTTGCCGATACGATATCCCGATATAGATAGGCGGGCGTCAAGCCGTCGTGGCCGTTGTACGGAAGGCGTTCTCGTTTAAGCTCTTCTATTTCGGCAATTTCTCCCGCAAGCCACCCCTTCACGCGAGCGCGTGTGGTTTTTAACCGTTGCATGGCTCCTCCGTATCGCAGATCCAACACCTCCCACCCGATGGATTGATTGGTGCGCATCCAAAGATCGCGATGTACCTCGCAAAGCCGCTCCATTGCCGAGAGGACGCGCGGTATCCTGTCATCGGCTATCTCCGCCAGCTTTTTTCGGTTCTTGGTATGGTAGGCTTCCGTCAAGCGCAGCCCAAGATCTGCTTTCAATGCCAAAGCGTCGCATGCGCTGGCGTAGAAGCGAAACATTTGCTCATGAGCAGGGTATCGCTCCGCGGCTTCCGTCATGCTATTAGACAGCTTGCGGTAATGTGCTTCAAAGTCAAATGCTACGGGTAGGTTGGCGTCCATAAGGCCAAGCAACGGATCCTGCCACAGAAGAAAACGACTGGTATTGATCACCTTCATATTCCCAGATGAACCCATTACCTCAGGCAACTCATCCATGAGCTTAATAGCCTCGAATGCCTTTGCCGATCCATGGGTACAGAAAGCAAAACGCTGGTACCATTGTTCGTCCAACACCGTTTGCGCATAGCCTTCCTCTGCATAAAGCTGTAGACCTAGAAGAATGCACCACAAGCTGCTTTCGGGGCAGTTATCCCCCCATACGGTGGCAAAGGTTTCGCGCACACCCTGCTCCTTTGCAACAGAAAGCCCGTCACGTATATTCTGTGTGCTTTTGGCATGGCTATAGGCAAAGCTGCGATTGTTGCGTACGCACCCGGCAAAAATCACATCTCTTCCAAGCTTTTGATGTAGCTTCGTCATACACTCCATGGTTTCCCGATTGCTGTAGTAATCCCAATAGATGATTTGCAGCTGCGGTTGTAGCGCAGAAAGCACCTCAGACGGAAATTCCAAATCGTCCTGCGTATAATACTCGCCATCTGGCAACGTAGCCCGGAAAAACATATCGCCCCACATCATGGGTCGGAGACCAAGCTTTTCTACGATAGCCGTCACCTTGGACAGATGCTCGCTCATAATCGATAGCTTATCCCGCAAACCATGGCGCAGTAGATAATTTCCCTGTCCAAGCCGCCAAGCCTCATCCATACCGATATGGATACGATGACTACGGAAAGGCGCGGTCGATGAACGAATCATTTTTTCAATCAAATCGTAGGTACGCTTTTCCCCCACTAACAGCGTGCTTTCGTCTTCCCTAACATCCGCGTAAGTCTCCCACCGAAGCAGGTCTGTCAAATGGGCCAAGGTTTGAATGCATGGAATCATTTCTACGCCAAGCGCATAGGCATAATCGTCAAATGCACGCAGCTCATCCTGTGTATAGCGAGGACGCATGTAACCAAAGTAAGGCTCGCCCTCCACTTCGTAGGTATCCTCTAAATAGAGCATCAAGCAATTCAAACCCATGCATGCCATCATTCGCAGAAGCCGAAACACCGTTTCGCGGGTTGGCAGAGCTTCGCCTTGACTTACGTCCAGCATTGCGCCATTCATGGTGAAATAGCATTTTTCAACCGTTTCAAAGCGCTTGTCGGAGAGATGCTCCAAAACCAAACCCACTGCCCGAAAAATCTGTACCGGCTGATGATAAGAGATCGAGACGGTTGCACCATCCCGGCTGATCGTCAGCCGCTCCTCTTGCGTGGAGTTAAGCGTAATATGCAATCCACCCGTTGAAAGCTCAAATCCGTATTCTTTCGCGAATTCTATCATTCCGGGCGTTAAGTGGGCGGGCAATCCTGAAAAACATATATTTGTCATGGCTTTTCTGCCCCTAATCGCTCAACGGCGTCATCCAGATAAATCCCGTCTTGGCAAATCAATAAGCCATCCAGCGTAATGGTAGGAGCATGCATATCAAAATCAATATGCTTTTTCCCATGAATCAATGTATTCGTATGGTTTGCATTGCCCAGCGCCACATGGACGCAACGGCTTTGGTGCGTGCCATCGATTAACCAGTGGTATCGGTCGTTATCCAGCGAGCGTGTTGTAACAAGGCCTACTTCATCCGCCATGTCGGCATAGGGCTCCGCCTCGTACATCCACTGGCGCAAGCGCTCCACTTGAGCTGCATCGCCGTCATAGCGAACCACTTTTCCTGCCTGTAGCTCAATGAGTAACGGCGGGCGCTCCAGCTCATCACCGCCCGGAAAATGGGGCCGAATGGGATAGGGCGAGCTGCCATAGGCAAATTGCGAAGCGCCGTCCACCACCAGCTTACCGGTAACTCCTCCCGCCGAAGGAACGACCGCAACCTCCCCGTAGAGGGGAACAATACCCAACACAGGGTAAATCCCATGAGGCTTTGTACCAACATCAGCAGCAAAATCCGTTCCCAGCGCTGTTGTCACATGAATCCTCCGGCCTCTTTTCAGCGCGTTTACCAGCCGCCTTGTCCGCTGCCGCATCTGCAGCAGCTCTTCCTCGTCTATTTCCCAGTGCTCCATGCCGGTAACGTCAACGGTGTAACGGCGATTCTCACCCAGCAGAGATATATCGCAAGCATCGGGATCATGAAGGAATAGGCTAAAATCAGTATTCTTCTGCTCGGTTGTCATCAAGCAGATATCGGCTGCCTCAATCGCCGCCCGGAGGGGGTTAATAAGCGGCATATTTGAATACGCCGTGTATCGCGTCTCTCCCGCATATGGGCTGATATCGATCTGCAATGGCCGTAGGCCCATGGATAGCGCGCATTCTGCCAAAGCCCTAGCGTAATCCTTTGTGGTATCGTCCTGTATGATAGCCACCGTTTCTCCCCGCTTAGCGCCGGCAATTTTACAAAGAAGAAAAAGCGCATTATGCTGCAAGCGTTCATCCTGAGTATTCATCGAGCGATTCCTTTCGGCTCGTTAGGCATGGGGCGTCATTTGTGACGCCCCATGCCGTTTATCCGTTAGTCCGATTTATTTTACGGCAGCCTGATAACGTTCCAAAGCAGCCTGATAGATAGCTAGATAGCCATCCAAATCCATTGCCTTTACTTGAGCCACATACTGATCCCAATTATCCAGCGACTCATCGCCCTTGACAAATTTCGCGGTCATATTGGTTACATAGGTTAGCAGATCGTCATAAGCTAGAAGCTGCTCTGCCTCTTCTACCGTATAGGTAAAGGTAGGCCAACGCTCCTCAACGGGAAGGAAATAAGGCTCCATCATCGCAGCAGCGGCAACCGCGTCAGGCTGGGTTTCATAGCCGGAAAAGTATTTGGTGGATACAATACTGGTATACTTGCCACCGGGACGGGGAGTGTAACGAGCAAGTGCAGTATCCAAATTCATGCCGTCAGGATTATGTAGAATGTCGTCCACAAAGGTAGGCACTCCATCCACATAGTTGAAGGTAACACCCTCTACGCCCATGAATAGCAGCTTCATTCCTTCATCGCTATAGAAGTAATCCATCCATTTCATGGTTTCGGCAGGATACGCATTATCGCAGGTAATAACAAAGCCGCCAATACTGCTGACTGCGGGGCTCAGGTTATTAAACGCCTGATCACCGTGAGGGCCGATCAGAACGGGTACGCCGGTATAGCTATCGGGCAGTTGGACAACAGCGCCGGTAATGGAGTTAAGCGCGCCTACGATTGACAAGCCCAGTAGAAGGGGAAAGAAAAGCCATCAGCATAGAAACTACGACTGTAATGGAAAGAAAATGCGGCGCATAGGTAATGGTCTGAGCGATTCTTTTGATACTGCTTTTATTTACCTCGTTGAGAATTAGCGCTAAAATAAGGGGAGCAGGGAAGCCGATTAACAACTGATACAGGCTGATGAACAACGTGTTCTTCATAATAACCGGAAAATAGTATGACGAAAATAGCGTATTAAAATGTTTGAAGCCCACCCAGTTGCTTCCGATAATTCCTCTACGGAAGCTAAAATCCTTAAATGCGATTTCTAATCCAAGCATCGGCCCATAGTGAAACAGCAGAAAAAATACGAGTCCGGGTAAAATCATCAGGTACAAATCCCAATTGCGGCGAGCTCCCCGCAGTACGGAATGATTCTGCATAAGGACACTTCTCTTCCCGATCATGCACATGCCCCCTTAAGACTGATATGAATCGTTTTATCGACATCGATATAATATCATTATCAATTCCATGTGTCAAGACGTATTTTATGTTTATGGCAAAAAAAGTTCCGTATTTGCCAATTGCAAAACATGCTATGCTTGCCGCGTTTTTTCATCTTATTCAATTTTATAGTAGAGCATTACATCATCAATTCCGAAGGGCCACAAAAAGCAAATCGTCCTTCCTCACGATGACAGTCCATGCGACAGAAGCTTACTTTGCAATCATTTTCGCCATACACAGGGATTCATCCATCCCTTTATAAGGTCCATAATTCGGTATGCCTTCAAAACCATGCCTTCGATAAAGCGCATGGGCTTCCGATAAGGCCTTTGCACTCTCAAGAACAAGCTTTTGATAGCCCAGTTCTCTCGCCCACTCCGTTAATCGGATAACCAATTCCTTGCCAATGCCCTGCCTTTGCCAATCGGGCTGAACAAAGATACGCTTTAATTCGGCACTGTCAGGACTATATCTTTTGATCGCTCCCCCCGCAATCGGGCGGTCATCTTGATAAACGACGATCGCCTGCTCTATGCTATCGATCTGATTGTATACGCGATATTGCTTATCCTGAACTTCTTTGCCAACCCGCCGATCCAGTTCCTGATCCAGCAGCCTGCAATTTTCGATGAAATCGCAATCGTGACCATTAGTCCGTCTATATTCCATGCGAATCCCTCCTCAAATCGAGTATGGCGATTATAGCAGGCATTCCAGCTGACAATCGCAGGGCTCTTTTTGTGCCAGTTCCTCGTTATATTCCGACGCCTCCACGCATCCCATGGCTTTATAAAAGGCTTGACTTTCAACGGCAGAGTGAGCGGAGATATATAGCTTCTCCGCCCCATGATCCTTTGCCCATCGTTTAGCCAAGTTAAATAAAGCTCTTCCCATTCCTCCTCCACGCATATCTCGGGATACATGAATATTGGACAAATCCATATATTTAACGCAAGTGCCAAAAAGGGCGGGCTCCACGGAGGCAAAACCTTTCAAATGTCCATCCACAAAGCCGCCCACCACATATCCGTCGCCACAGATGAGGTTTTGTAGGTATTGAATCTCCTGGCGATACTCCTCCTCCGACCAGTGATCAACAAAGGGAACATCTAAAATTTTCCATTGTCCCTCCACTTTTCTCCAGCACTGGTTGACAATCTGGGTTCTATCAAAAAACGCAAACAGCGATAGATCCATATCGCATACCGCTAATTCTTTATACGAAATCAATTGGATTGCACCTCTCAACGTATGGATTGGTTTTACACCACTTTGAGCAATAACAAGAGGCTGTTGCAGTGTTATCCTTCTGCAACAGCCTCTTGTGTTTCTCAAATTAGTTCATGGAATCGGCGCTATAGGTCAACACAGCTTCAGGAGGCAGATGACCAATGTAGGTTTTTCCGCGGGTCAGCTGAATCTCGTTGCCCTGATCGTCGAAGAACACGGTGGGAGAATCGGTAGACTCGCGTACCCAGTAGCCGGGAATATAGCGACCGCCGATGTAGATATCGGCATTGCCCTGACCCACGCTCTGCATAACGGGCATCATATAGTTCTCGTTAGCGTACTCGTAGGGCACCCGCTGAATGATCACGTTGCTGAAGCTCATCTGAATCATGTTCTGCTTGGCATCCTTTAGGTTGCTAAGGATGCTTTCAGCGCTGGTGAAGGTCTGGTAGGGAACGGTGCCGTTGTAGCGCAGATAGAGATTGTTGCTCTCATCATAGTAGAAATGGCACACATACTGCTTGTTGCCCCAATCCAAATTGATGGAGTATGCCAGCTCGTAGCCGTCGGTATAGACGTTCTCGTCGCTGAACAGGAACGGATGGGGGGTGGCAACCGTGCTTTCGGGCACAGTGCTCTGATAATTAACAACATTAACGCTCAGGTTATTAGGGCCGCCCAAAACAGGGGACAAGCGTTGGCTCAGGTTTGCATCCTGCTCCTTCACGTCAAGGGCAACGCCCTTGGTGCCCGCGCCCAGCTCGGCAAACATAGCGGCGATATTGTTTTCCTCCGCACGGGGGCCTCCGCGATAGATGATGCCGCCCTGCCACTCTTCCCGCAGCAGCACCTGACCAATACGGCAGGAACGCACAGGGCCGGCGCTGGTGGGCTGTCCCTCAGCGAAGCTATCGTTAAACAGGAACGTGATACGGGTGTGACCGTCGCGGGTCAGCATTCCCTCATATACGAGATCAGCATACTGGCCGCCCCAAGGAGCGCGCGTGCTGGTACCGGCAAAATCAACCTTTTGCACGTCGTTGCTGATCTGCACCAGCATAGGCATATAGCGATATCCGTCTGCCAGCTCCATGCCCGTGGTGGGGCTTTCGCCGGAGATAACGGGGTTGGTTGCCAAATCATCCTTGTTATAGCTGATCGCCCGATCAGCGCTATCTTGGAGCACAGTCGCGCCCGCAGTATCCATGGTATACTTAGGATCATGACCTGCGGCCATCGCGGAAGTGGCGGAAACCAGCAGCATACAACACAATAGGAAGGAAAGAACTTTTCTCACTTTTTTGCCTCCTTAAATTTCGCCAGTATCAATTTTCACACAGCCGATGAGAGCTGACCGTATGATATTTCCTATTATATCATCGGTCAAAGAAGCTTGTCAACGCAACGGCTCCCAATAGTTGTAAATGATTTCCTTTTCATTTTTCTCAAATTCCATGTCGCATCAAACGAGCTATGACTTGCCATACTTGACTTTACCATGAAAACAGGGCATAATGAACAGCGTTTCTTGCTTGCCAAGCAAATGTAACAATTATAAGGAGGAAGGCTGATGGAGCACCTGATTACCGGTATCGAACCCCATTCCATAGCGCAGCGCCACGGCGTTCTTCCGGGCGACCGTTTGCTTTCGATTAACAGCGAGAAAATCATCGACGAGATTGATTATCAAGCGTTCATCGCAAATCCGCTTCTCCGGCTTTCGCTCATCCGTCGGGACGGACGCGCAGAGGAGCTTGTCATCCGCAAGGAGGAAGGCGAGCCGCTAGGGCTGCATTTCGGCGAAAGCATGACGCTCTCCCCCCGCACCTGCCGGAACAAATGCGCCTTTTGCTTTATTGATCAAATGCCCCCGAATCTACGGGAAAGTCTCTACGTCAAGGATGATGACTGGCGCTATTCCCTCATGATGGGCAATTTTGTCACCCTGACCAACGTGGACGATACGGAGCTTGACCGCATCATTCGCCGCCACGCCTCACCTCTTTACATCAGCGTTCACACCACCAACCCCGACCTTCGCTGCCGCATGATGAACAATCGTTTTGCGGGGAACATTATGGAGCGTCTCCAGCGGCTCAAAGCCGTCGGCATCCGCTTTCACTGCCAAATCGTCGTCTGTCCCGGTTACAACGACGGCCCGGAGCTATTGCGCACCCTTACCGATCTACGTTCTTTGGCTCCCGCTGCCCAGACCGTAGCCATGGTTCCCGTTGGTCTGACCAAGTATCGAGATGGGCTGGCTTCCCTAACGCCCTTTACCAAAGACGCCGCCCGTGCTTTATTGGACATGATCGCCCCTTTTCAAGAGGAATGCCGCAAAGCCCTAGGCTCCACCTTCGCCTTTCCCAGCGACGAGTTTTTCTGTCTAGCCGGCAGAGAAATCCCCCCCGAGGACTGGTACGAGGATTTTCCTCAAATTGAGAACGGCGTTGGGCTATTGAGACGTTTGGAATCGGAAATGGAGGAGGCTGCCCATTACGATGACGAGCCGGAGCCAAGCCAGCCCCGCCGCTATGTATTACCCACGGGGGTCAGCGCCGCGCCCCATCTTCGCCGTTTGATCGACCGCTTTGCGCCCAAGGGAACCACCGTGCGGGTCATCGCCGTACCCAACCATTTCTTTGGCGAGACGGTCACCGTTACCGGCCTACTAACAGGTGGAGATATTCTAGCCGCCCTAACTGCGGAAAACTGCGCCGATTGCGACGAGGTTTTGCTCTGCACAGTTACCTTACGCCACGAGGGGGATCTTTTCCTAGACGACATGTCCATCGACACCTTCCGCGCCTCCGCTCCCCTACCGGTTCGTCTGACGGACAACGACGGGCAGGCGCTCTACGACGCTTTGCGAGGGCGCAATTTACACTGAACGACCCAAAGGAGGAACTTATGTCCAAGCCCTTAGTCGCCATTGTTGGCAGGCCCAACGTTGGCAAATCTACATTTTTCAACAAAATCGCCGGAAAGCGTATCTCCATCGTGGAGGACGTCCCCGGCGTTACCCGGGATCGCGTCTACGTGGACGTGGAATGGATGGGACGGCGCTTTAGCATGGTGGACACCGGCGGTCTTGACATGCGCAGCGACGATGTTCTACTCTCCCAGATGCGTCGACAAGCGGAAATCGCCATGGACACGGCTGACGTAATCTGCTTTTTCTGCGACGGTCGCACCGGCCTTACGCCGGACGACGAGGACATCTGCAACTATCTACGCAAAACCCACAAGCCGCTCCTTCTGGTGGTCAACAAGATTGACCATGCAGGTCTGAACGATCAGCTTTACGAGTACTACAATCTCGGCATCGGCGAGCCCATGGCCATCAGCAGCACCAATATGCTAGGCTTAGGCGATCTTTTAGAAGCGATTGTCACCCAGCTTCCGCCGCCGGAGCCTGACGAGGAGGAGGACGCGGAGCACGTCATTCAGCTTGCGCTAGTCGGTCGACCCAACGTCGGCAAAAGCTCCCTCGCCAACAAGCTATTAGGTCAGGAGCGCACCATGGTCAGCGACATTCCCGGCACTACCCGGGACGCCATCGACACCCTCTTTGTGGACGAGGACGGCGCTCGCTACAACATCATTGACACCGCTGGCATGCGCAAGAAAAAAGCCGTCGAGGACGAGACCCTTGAGCGCTACAGCGTTCTACGCTCCATTGCCGCCATCGACCGTTGCGACGTAGCTCTCCTTCTCATCGACGCTCAAACCGGCGTTACTGAGCAGGACACGAAGATCGCCGGGTTAATTCTCAACTCCGGCAAGGCGGTTATTGTCATCGTCAACAAATGGGACGCAGTAGAAAAGGACACCAACACCATGGAGTCCTTCCGCAAGCAGGTTCTTTCCGACCTGAAATTTATGAGCTATGCTCCCGTTCTCTTCCTCTCCGCCTTAACCGGGCAGCGGGTCAGCAACGTCCTCGGCGTTGTGAAGGACGTTTACGCCCAGTACAGCAAGCGCGTACCCACCGGCGTACTCAACGAGGCCCTAGCTGACGCTCAGTCCAGTCTTCAGCCGCCCCTTACCGCCGGGCGCAGGCTCAAAATCTACTATGCTACCCAGCAAAGCGTCTGTCCTCCCACCTTTGTTTTCTTCATCAACAGCGAGGATCTCATGCACTTCGCCTACGAGCGTTATCTTGAAAACCAATTCCGCAAAAGCTTTGGTTTTGTCGGCACTCCCATCCACTTCATCCTCCGCGAAAAGAAGCAGGGGTAGTACCCCTGCACCCCGAACTGCTGCGGCAGGGGGCGTGGTTAGAATCGCCCCGCGACGGAGGGTCGCGGGGCTTTTGCGTTGGGGTTTTTACGTGGAGCTGCAAAGGTTGTGCCAATGAACGGGTCAAGGGCATCAGCCCTTGCCGGACTGCTGCGGCAGGGGGTGTGGTTAGAATCGCCCCGCGACGGAAGGTCGCGGGGGGCTTTTGCGTTGGTTTTTTTACGTGGAGCTGCAGGGGTCGTGTCAATGAACGGGTCAAGGGCATCAGCCCTTGCCGGACTGCTGCGGCAGGGGGTGTGGTTAGAATCGCCCCGCGCCGGAAGGTCGCGGGGCTTTTGCGTTGGGGTTTTTACGTGGAGTGATATGCAGGGGTAGTGCTAAATGAACGGGTCAAGGGCATTAGCCCTTCAGATTGTCGAAAAACTCCTTAAGGGGGTGTCGGGGGAGCCCGAAGGCTACCCTGACTGTATTCGTATCGCCCAGCTTTGCCGGGCGGGCAGTTTGCGGCTCTGCCGCAAACAGTACCCGTAACTGGCGAAAAAGCGCGTAGCGCTTTTTTGACACGCTGAAGGGCATTAACCCTTGTCAGAGCATTACCCCTGCGTCATAATTTTTAGGATTTCTTCGTCGGTTTGCTTCATGCCGTCCTTGCCTAAACGCCCGACGCTTTGGATGGTGTTTTCAACGCCTTTTTTGATAATGCCCTCGCCGCCACGGAATTGCTTGCCAGCTAGGGCCATTTGGTAGCCGGTTAGGGCTGCGTCAACGGCGGAGGCAATTTTTGCGGCGCAGGAGGGCTTGGCTCCGTCGCAGATGGTACCGGATAGAATGGCAAGACTGTTGACGATGGTGTGATTGATGAGGTAAAGATCGCCGCCGTTGAGAAAGGCAATACCAGCCCCGGCAGCACAACCGGCGCTGATGGCTCCGCAATAGGCGGATAAACAGCCGATGAGGGCCTTTTGACGAATGGCTACCAGATTGGAGAGAACGAGGGCGCGGTAGAGCTGCTCTTTGGTGGAGTGTAGCTCCTTGGCGTATTCGATAACAGGGATGGAAACGGTAATGCCCTGATTGCCGCTGCCGGAATTGATGATAACGGGTAGCTCGCAGCCCGACATGCGAGCGTCGGAACCGGCGGCGGCAAGGGCGCGGGCGCGTACCCGTACGTCCTGATTGCCGTAGCTGTCTAAAAGCACCTTGCCAACGGCAGCTCCCCATTTGCCGGTAATGCCCTCGGTAGCAATGGCCTCGTTGTAGGCGATTTGCCGATCCAGTACCTCCGCAACCTCCTGAACATCGCAGGAATTGGCGAAATCGTAGATGTTCTCAATGCTTAGTAGCGCTTCGTTGGGGTCGGCCTGCGCCTCGTCGCTCTGTAGCTCCCGACTTTCCAGCACGCGCCCGTCTAGCTCCACCTCCACGATGTTGGTGTGCCGATCCGCAATGCGGGCAGAGGCCACGTGCCCATCTGCCTCAACGGTGACTAAAATGTCGAATAGACGCGCGTCCGGCTTGATGGAAACGGTGATTACCTTGCGGCTCAGATAGTCGTCGATGGCTGTAAGCTGCTGAGACGTTACGCTGGAAATGACCTGTAATTCTTTGTCCGGGTCGCCTGCAATTACTCCCGCGGCGCAGGCTGCGTCGATGCCCTTTTTGCCAGCAGTGTTGGGAACGGTTACAGACTTGGCGTTTTTGATGATGTTGCCGCTGACGGCTACATTCACCTTCTCCGGTAGGCAGCCAAGGGCTCGGACAGCCACGGCAGAGGCGTAGGCGATGGCGATGGGCTCGGTGCAGCCCATCGCAGGCTGTAATTGGGATTTCAATACCTGTACGTAGGCAGTATAGCAGGGGTCTGTCTTTTGCATGATTTTTCCCTTTCCAATACTAATCTTGCATTCAAACAACTCCATCTTGAGGATGCTTTTGACCCATCGTCTACGTCAGTCAACCTTGAAATAGCTCTGCTATTCCTACGGTTTCCTTTCTTGTCGCTGGGCCAAAATCACTCCAAGCTGTTCGCTGTTTTAACTGAGATTTGTATTATCCCTTAACGGCGCCCGCCGTTAAGCCTTCCTTTTGGAAAAGCTGCATGATTAAATAGAGGATAATGCTTGGAACGATGACTAGCGTGGTACCGGCAAGCACCACCTGCCAAGGGGTGGATAAGCCGTCGCTGGTGGGTAGCATGGATACGGAAACCATCAGCGTGTACATGCTGCTCTTACGTAGAAAGAGCAAAGGCCAGAAGAAATCGTTCCAGCGGGCAATCACGGTAAGGCTGGCCCAAGAGGCTAGGGCGGGCTTGATGATGGGCATGACCACTCGCCAGAAAATGCCGAACTCGTGACAGCCGTCGATTCGTGCGGCCTCCACAATTTCATCCGGCACCTCCATGATGTACTGGCGCATGTAGAAAATGCCCACCGCTGTGGCGATTCTGGGAATAATTAAGGACCAGAGGGAGTTGATCATCCCGATCTTTCGCATGATGATAAATAGAGGGATGGAGCCGACCTCCGGCGTGATCATCATGGTGGCGATGACAAATAGGAAGAGCGCGTTTCTGGCGGGGAAACGGTATTTGGCAAAGGCAAAGCCAGCCAGCGCACAGAAAAACAAGGTGGTAATGGTACCCAAAACGGTGGTAAAGAGACTGTTGTAAAGGTTTTGCGCCAATGGGATCAGCTGAAAGAGCCGCTCGTAGTTGGCTAGCGTCGGCACCTCAACCCGTAGGGCGTTGTAGCCGGAAATGCTTTCACCAACGGTCTTGAAGGAGATAATGCACATCCAGAGTACGGGAAACAGACAGACGACGACGATGAGAGCCATGATCAGGTACATCAAACCTTTGGTGGCGATTGTCTTACTTTTCATCTTGCTATCTCCCTTCGGTTATATTTCGCCCTGCTTGCGGCGCACCATGAACTGAACCACGGAGATCAGCAGCAGGATCAGGATCAGCACCACGCCCAGCGCAGAGGCGTAGCCCATTTTAAAGGTGGAAAAGGCGGAGGTGTAAAGCAGCTGGAATAGGGACATGTTGGAGGAGCCCGGCCCAGCCAGCACATAGGATTCATTGAAGATCTTCCACGAGTCCACCGTCACGGTAACAAAGCAGAAAAAGAGAATGTTGCCAAGCATGGGCAGCGTAATGCTGAAAAATTGCTGAAAGGCGTTAGCCCCGTCCACGGTGGCTGCTTCGTAGTATTCGGGAGAGATGTTCAGCAGGCCTGATAAAACAATCAACGTATACCAGGGCGTCAATCTCCATACATGCAAAATAATAACGGGAATCCGATCCCAACGGCTGCTGGTCAGCCACGGGATCCGCTGACCGCCTAAGGAAAGAATGATTTCGTTAATCAGTCCGGCGTTTTCCTCAAAGAGCATTTTAAAAATAAGGCCCATGGCGACAGATGCGCAGACATAGGGCAGAAAGGTAACCGTCTTAAAGAAGCGCTTTGCGCCAAGCTTTTTAGAATGTAGCATGTTGGCGATCAGCATAGAGCATAGCAGCACCCCAACGGCTGTGGCTACCCAGTATAGGGCGGTGTTGCGCAAGGCGTCGACGAACATGTAATCCTTGAGCATCATGGCATAGTTGCTAAGCCCCACCCATTTGAGCTGACGAAGACCGTCCCATTCCGCAAAGCTGATAACGCCGGTCCAAACGGTGGGAACCAGCTGAAAGCATAAAAAGAGTATAAAATATGGGCAAATGAATAGGTAGGGCCATTTGTATTTTTTCAGCGTTTTTACCATTGCCCGTTCCTCCTGACTCGATGGGATTTAAGAAAGCGGGAGCCGTGATTGCCCATACCGTAGCGATACGGCTCCCGTAGTGAAGATTTAGTAACGCATCATCATGGAATCTGGGTTTGGCCGATACGGTTCTTCAGCTCTGTGTCCATATTGGCGATGGCTTCCTCCATGGTCTGCTCACCGGCCACATACTTCTCAATTTCAGCGCTGATGATGGTGTCCGCTTCTGCGTCGGAGATGGTGACGGTCATGTTCTTGCTGGGGTTGTTCAGTCCATCGCCCTCTGCCTTACGGAAGGAGGTGTCGCCATAGAAGGCGGCGGTTTCCTGCCAGAAGGGATCGGCTAGCATTTCCAAGGTGATGGGGTTGGAATACGCGCCGCCGATTTCCACCATTTCGTTGACCCACGCCTTGCGGCTTTCGTTATCGGTGTGGAAATCATACCACATTTTTTCGATGAGGCCCGCATATTCGTTGGTGCCGTTGTTTACAACGCATAGGAAGTTGGAAACGGGAGCGCCGGCGGTGCCGACCTCGCTGAATACGGGGGCGCTCATGGCGCGCCACTGTCCGGCGGTAGCGGTCAGGTTGGCCCGGAGGAATTCATCCCAGAAAGCGCCAATATAGAAGGTGGCAATCTGTCCGTTGTCGGTGGCTTCGTACAGGGGAGGGGACATCATGGTGGTCTTGTACAGCAAGCCTTCGGTGTTCAGGGTGTCCAAGAAGGTAAGGGCTAGCTTTGCGCCTTCGTCGGAGCCGATGACTACGTTGCCCTCTTCGTCCCAGATGCGGGCGTTGGCTTGGGGCATCAGACCGCGACGGCCCCAATAGCGCCAAGTATAGGTGGTGGGGTCCACATAGGATAGGTAGACCTCGCTATTGGATTTCTCCTTCAATTGACGGCCTGCCTCCAGATAGCCCTCCATGGTAGACATGGTGGCGGGATCAATGCCGTACTGCTCAAAGATGGCGGCGTTGTAGAACAAGAGCTGGGGACGGACGGAATCCGGCAGACCCCATACCTTGCCCTGAATGGTCGCGTCGTTGGCAGCGCCATCCACGAACAGAGACGCCTGCGCCTGATAGTACTCGGTCTCGTCCACCAGCAAGCCAGCGGAAGCCAAGTCCACAATGCCTACTGCGTCGGAGTAGATCGCGTCCGGCATATCGTCATACGCGCCAGCCAGATAGTCCATGGAAATCTTCTGCCGTCCGGCAGCCTGGGTTTCCACCTGAACCATCTCGATTTTTACATTGGGAGCAATGTCGCGGTTGCGCTCCAGCCAACCGTCAAAATACATTTGCAGAAATTGAGGTTGACCCGTGCAGTAAATCGATACGGTTCCGTCGGGATAGGTTGTAGCCTGTTCGGCTGCTGCCGGCGCGATGGCGGCGAGGGTCAGGAGCATCGTAAGGGTAAGTACCAGAGAAAGCATCCTTTTCATTTCGATACACCTCCGTTTTTTTAATTATATAATCGCCGCATGAATAGCGGCCATTATACGCTCGTAGGGGATTTCCGTGGGCAGCGTGCAGTCCGCGCCCAAGATGAAGCCTTTTTCGCCAAAGTCATGGATGACCTTGCGCACGGCGGCTTCCAGCTCGGGAATGGTGCCGTCTACCAGTACGCCGCTGCGATTGGCCAAGCCACCCATGATGGCGGCGTTCGGGAAAAGCTTTCGCCCGTCCTCTAAGCTATAGGGCGCTTCGTAAACGCCCCAGTTGACGATGTCGCATAGATCGCCATAGTTGCGGTAACGGCTCATTTCGAGGTTTTCCTTGCAGATGTGCAGCAGGACGTCGCCCTTTGCCTCTCGCGCCGCCGTGAGAATTTGACGATCAAAGGGCTCCACCGCCTCGGCAAACTCTTCGTCCGTGTAGAAATGCTTTTCGCCGCCCAGCGCAGCGTAGTAAATGCCGTTGCATCCGATTTCGATGCAGGCTTGGGCTAGATCGCTCATAGCGTCAGCGATGCGGTGACGGGCGTCCAGCATCGGCTGCTTGTTTGTGCGCATCTGCTCCACAAACATTTTGCGCACCGGCACATAGCCGTAGCGCTGCTCCAAGGGATGAATGGAGCTGGCGCAAATGCCGTGAATGGTGGCTAAGGAGTATACGTCCCCGGCTTGATCCAAAAGGCGCTTGATCATGTCCAACTGCTTTTGCATAAAGGGCGAATGCCGATTGTAGGAGGGAATTTTATTCCAATCCTGCGGACTGTTCATTTCCCCAATCTCCGGCACCAGATTTTCATTCATGATTTTGAGAATATCCGTGTCCGTTTGGCGGTAGAAATCTAAGTGCGCCTTGATGGCCGCATCCCCGGAGGCAACCTCCTTAGGAAAATGCAGGGAAAAGCAAGCAGGCACATGATCTACCGGCTGTTTGCTGATCGCCGCCTTCACTCGTTCCATTTTGTTCATGAAAAAACCACCCTTTCGTTTAAATGATTTGTCGCAGATCCTCTTTCAAGGCCGTAAGGGCCTTGTCAAAGTCGCGCCCTACGATCGCGGCAAAGATTTGATCGTGGATATCGTCGTCTCCCTGTGGAATACCGCGAACGTTGAGGAAATATTGGTTCGCCGCCCGGGCGCAGGTCTTTAAAACCCGGTGAAGCGCATCCAGCAAATAATCGTTACCGGCGAAGCTGCCAAGCAGCATGTGGAACTCGATGTTTCGCCGCCAGTTGTCCTGAATACTGGTGTTGACCAGCTCGTCCCTTTTGGAAGCCTCCTGATGGTGCTGAAGCTGGGCGATTTGCACTTCGCCGATGCCAGACCATGCTTTTTCCAAAAGAAAGGGCTCTAGCGCATACCGCGCCTCGATCAGAAGCGTAACCTGCGCCGAGGTGATCTGCACTACGCGGTAGCCCATGCGGGGAATGGCTTGCAGAACGTTTTCTTGGCAAAGAAGGATTAACGCTTCTCTTACGGGGGACTTGCTTACCTGTAGCTCGGACACCAGAGCGCCTTCGGTTAGGATATCGTTGCTGGTAATCTTGCCGTCGATGATGTTACCGTATACATAATCGTACACCTTGGACGTTAGCGGCTTTGTGTCTTTGACCATCTTATAACATTCCCCTTCGTCTTGCGCCTTTGCAAGGATTCAGGCTGTTTTTGTAATATGATTATGTGATCATATTAGCACCGTTTTCCTCGCGCGTCAAGCTATTTTATGAATTTAATTTTTGTAAAGAAATCTCCGGCCGATTGCACACGTGTTCCAGAAAACGCCTGTCATGCTCCACTAACAGTAGCGTAGGCTCAAATTCGAGTATGAGCCGCTCCACCTGTTGGCGGCTGAGCACGTCGATATAATTGAGGGGCTCGTCCCAGATGTATAAATGGGCGGGGACGCAGAGTCCGGCGGCTAGCAGCACCTTTTTCTTCTGCCCTTGACTGAAAAGCTCCATGTCCTTCTCAAATTGGTCACGGCTGAAATCCATATTGCGCAGGATCGCTTTCAAAAGCGTTTCGTTCAGACCTCTGGCTCGTATGTAATCCCGCAGCATCCCCTTAAGCGTATCCGTTTCCTGAGGAACGTAGGAGATTGTGAGTCCGCTGGCTAGATGAATCGAGCCGCTCAATACGTCCGACAGACCGCACAGGGATTTGAGCACGCTGCTTTTTCCACAGCCGTTTTCGCCTGTCAACGCCACACGATCCCCCTGACAAAGCTTGAACCGAATGCCGTCGCATACGGTACGGCCGCCGTATTGCACCGCGCCGTTTTCCACGGCGATCAGCTCGTTTTTGGGATGCTTGAGAACGGTCAGCTTCAGCTCGCCAACCTTTTCCACGTCATGTAGCAGACGGCTTTTCTCCTCAGCCGCCCGCTCTCTGCGGCGTACCGTGCTTTGAGAGCGCTTCATCATGGCTGCGCTTCGGGCCCCGATATAGCCGCGGTCCACGGAGGCTACGTCGCTTTCCGCAACGTGAAACTTCCCCTTTTCACAGTCTGCGCCCCATTGGGCGGCTCTGCGGGCGCTTTCGGTTAGCCGGGAAATGTCCTTTTTCAAGTCCTCGTTCCGTTTTTGCTCATAGGCGTTGCGCTGATCAAACTGCTGCTGCCAGCTGTCGTAATCCCCCTGTATGACCTCTATGCCCGTTTTGTTGATGGAGGCTACGTGATCGATGCATTGATTTAGAAAGGAACGGTCATGGCTCACCAGCAAAAAGCCGTCCTTCTTTCGCAGATAGCTTGCCGTTAGCTCCCGACCGTGAAGATCCAGATGATTAGTCGGCTCGTCAATGAGGGGATAAACGTCCTGACGGGTGAACAGCGCGCATAAAAGCGCCTTGGTCTGCTCGCCCTTGCTCAAGGTGGAAAAGGGACGGTAGAGTACGTCCTCCTTGAGCTGTAACAGGTTCATTTCTCGCAGCATCCGCCATTCCGGCTCCTCCGGCGCGGCGTCCTGCATAACGGAAAGGACTAGCTGCTCCGGGTCGGGAACCGCAAAGGGGAAGTAGACCGGCTGCAGAGGCAGTTCGATTTTTCCTTGGTAGGCAAACTCGCCCAGCATCAGCCGTAGCAGCGTGGTTTTGCCGCGACCGTTGCGGCCAACCAGCCCTAAACGCCAGCCGGTGTCCAACTCGGCGGTTAGCCCCTCGAACACCGGCTCCGGGCTTCCGTCATAGGTAAAGGTTAGGTTTTGAATGGATAATTTCATGAAGCAGGCCTCCTTTTTCAAAAGAGGGCAAGGCAAAACGCGCAACAAAAAAACGAAGCCAAAAGGCTGCGCTTTTACTGCCACAGCAAAGCTAGCTCCTTGTCTGTCAAGAGCTTCGCTTATGCCTTACCCAAGCTTAATGGGTTTATGGCAGCATTACTGGCGCATCCTTTCACTCCGTTTCTCAAATCTGAATTTCAGGGGTTCCTGATGGGCTTATTGTAGCAAAGCGCACTAGGCTTTGTCAACATGCGTTTTAGCGTTGACGAACACTTGTTCTTGTGGTAGGATGGTAAAAAAATAAGGGGGATCGTCTATGCCCTTTTCCGTCAGCCTATCCCAGACCCGTCGATTCCTGCTGTCAAAGCATGGACTGCTGGGTGCAAATCGCTTTCACAGCGCTCAGGGGGCGCTTGACTATGTGCGGCAAACCGGCTGCATCCAGTATGACCCGGTGGATGTATGCGGAAAAAGCCATGAGCTGGCGCTGCTAGCCCGAGTAGAGAATTTCACCAAAGAAATGCTGGATGATTTACTTTATCAAAAGCGATCCCTCCTTGACTATTTTGACAAAAACATGTGCATTCTGCCTACGGAATGCTGGCCTTATCTGGAACCGATGCGTCGCTACTGCAAAGAGCATGTCCGCAACCGAGAGGAAATCGAGCGGCTGGCTCCGGCTTTGCTCCTAAGGATACACGAGGCGGGCAGCCTATCCTCCCAAGAGCTTGATATGAAGGAAAAGGTGGACTGGTATTGGTCGGCTACCTCCTTGTCCCGGGCGGCACTGGAGGCGCTGTATTTTCGCGGCGATCTGGTCATCCATCACAAAACGTGCACTGTCAAAAGCTATGCGCTGGCGGAGGATTGCCTGCCGCCTCTGCTGCTTCAAACGGCTTGTCCCTTTGAGGACGAAAAGGATCGGCAGCTTTGGCAGCTGCGCCGCCGTATCGGCGCAGTGGGACTGCTTCCAAACGCGCCTAGCGACGCATGGCTGGGGATTGCTGGTTTTACAGCCAAAGCCCGAGCACTTGCCTTTCGTCAACTTTTGGAGGACGATGTTTTGACCGAGCTTCAAGTGGAGGAAGGTAAAAAGCCGTTTTATCTGCTGACGGACGACCTTCCCTTGCTGAAGGCGTGTGCGAAGCCCTTCCTAGAGATAAAGCGAGTAAGGCTTTTGCCACCGCTGGACTGCATGCTCTGGGACCGAAAGGTCATATCCCAATTGTTTGGCTTTGCGTACAAATGGGAAATCTACACACCGCAGGATCAGCGAAAATACACCTATTACGCCCTGCCTGTGCTATATGGCGAGCGCTTTGCAGGGCGGTTGGAGCCGATTTGCGACCGTAAAAAGAGCGTATTGTGGATTCGCCGCTTTTGGCCGGAAAAGGGTTTTTCTTTCACCGAGGCCTTTACGCGGGCATTGGAAACAGCGGTTGAAAGGCTGCGTGTCTATCAAGGGATGGAGCAGACGCTGTGGGGGCCGGACCAGCGCGAAGCAGCGGATCGTTCACTTTTGGCAGAACCGACGATTCCCAAAGACCAAGCTGCATGTTCACAGTAATGTTATTTTCTGCATCTTTCCTTTTTTTCCGCATTGTGTTATACTCCCACGTTTGACACTTGTAAGTCTCAAAGCCTTTTCCAGTAAGACTTTGAGGCGTTTCTGTTATTTGCTAATGTGCGTAATGTGTTGAATTAAAAAGGTTTTCTCGTCATTCGTTGAATTG
>JAQUWD010000080.1 GCA_028693055.1 Eubacteriales bacterium
CTATGCGTATGTTTGCGGCTTTGGCGTGTTTTCAGCTGCTTTTTCGCCGCTTTGCTGTATTATTTACGATACAAATGATGCCTATAACAAGAGAGTGCCCCAAAATCATTTTGAGACACTCCCTTTTTTTATACCTATTTATTCTGTATCTGTTTGGGGAGTATTAGGCGTTACCGGTGTGTCCTGTACCGTTTCCTCCCCAGCCTCTCCGCCGCCAGCCACACGAATATCGTCAGCCGTTAAGGTCATCAGCATTTCCTTCGTGATATCGCTTGCCTGCGCCAAACGGTTCGCTTGGGCGCTCACAGCCCGCTCAAACAGATTGCGCACGCCGCGGGCGTTACCGAAGCCCTTTACATCTAAGCTAAGCAACGCCAACAGGCTTTTTAGCAGATCACGCGCATCCTCAGCCAGCGCATAGCCGCTTTTCCCACAGCGCATATCGAAAATATCCAGCATCTCCTGTACCGAATAATCAGGAAAATTTAAAAAGCGGTTAAAGCGGCTTTCCAAGCCGGGATTGGAACTTATGAATTCCTCCATCAATTCCGTATACCCCGCCACGATCACCACCAGATCATCCCGATGATCCTCCATTGCCTTTAGCAGCGTGTCCACCGCTTCCTGCCCATAATCGTTGCCGCCCTTGTTGGTCAGCGCATAAGCTTCGTCAATAAAAAGCACGCCGCCTAAGGCCTTTTTGACGGCTTCCTCCGTCTTAAGAGCAGTTTGGCCTACGAACCCGGCAACCAAGCCGCTGCGATCCACCTCTACCAGCTGCCCTTTTGATAGAATGCCAAGGCTGCGATAAATGCGCGCCATCAGCCGGGCAATCATGGTCTTGCCGGTGCCCGGATTACCGGAAAAAACCATATGCAAGGAAAGATCATTCACCTTTAAACCGTTTTCCTTACGCAGGTTTTGCACTGTCACTAGATTGATCAGGCTTTCCACTTCTTTTTTAACAGTGTCCAGACCGATGTATTCGTTCAGTTCTTTTTTTAAGTCCTCCATCTTTTCCGGAGGCTGTACATCCTCTTCCTTTTTTGCTTCCGGTGCGGCGGCTTTCTCTGCGCTGCCTTGGGGAGCGGATGACAGTACCGGCTGGTCGGGCTGATCAACCTGATCAGCTTGAGGCTCGGCTACGATAGGCGGCGCCGGAGGCATCCCCCATAGGTCGTCAGCGATACGGTTCAGATTGCTGCGGGTCATTTGATTGATAACATCCATTTGTAGCTTGATGATTTCTTCCTTGCGATCCATTGTTCCTACTCCTCCATCAGCGCCGTTTGAGGGATAAACAGGCGACAGGGTTTGCCCTCATTGGTGGTTTCAATATAAGCCCATTCGCTATCCATAAAGGCCAGCAGTACTACCTGCTCCCCCGCTTTGAAGGAGCGGAGCGTGTCCTTGGAAAGAATGGGATCATCCGTACCGTTGCAGTCCTTCGTCAAGGTCATTTCCATGCTGATTAAATGAAGATTAGCCACCGTTTCCGGAGCGTCCAGCGTTGAGGTTTCGATATATCCAATCCGTCCCTTGCTGCCGCTTCCGATCTCATAGCTCACCAGAACCCAATTTTCATCCGCTATGCCATAAATCGATACGGTTTCATCGGTAGTCACCTGAGCGTTGCGCTGACGGAACGCATCCTTGGTGGGGGCGCTATACACCTGCAGGGTGGAACGTCTGGCGAACTGCGCGTCGCTAAGAGGGGCCAGCATAGGCGCTTTGGAAAGGGCCTCCATATAAGGCGAAAGCGTAGGCGTTGGCGCAGGCGTAGGAGCGGGGGTCGCCGTGGGCGCAAGCGTCGGCGTTGCTGTGGGTATGGGGGTATCAGTCGGAACCGGGCTAGGCGTAGGGGTAACCAGCTCCTCGGGCGCTACAGCGTCTCCCATACGGTTGAGCACATAGCCTACCGGTTGACCGTTTGCGTCATACAGGGTAAAGGCGCTGTCGCTGCCTACATCCACCGTGCCGCTAAGCGCGTCGCTGGTTAATACGCCTCCCTCAAGGGTGTAATCCGAGACGGTAACGGTCAGGATTTTGCCATCCGCCGTAAACTGATAATAAGTTCCTCCATCGGTGCCAAGGCGTTTCCAAAGGCCGTGAGTCAGCACGTCCCCAATGATGGAATCGTTGCCATTCAGCGGCATCGGCGTAGCCGTCTGCACAGGGGGAAGTGAAAACGCCGCGCCAGCTACCACCGTATCCTGAGCTGCTACCGGCGCGTTGGTTACGGGGACAACCGTAGGCGTAGCCGTTACCGGAATAGTACTTTCTAAGGGTGTTGCCGTTCCAGCATCCACCGTATTTTCCGGTTGGACAGTATTGAGATGATTTGATTCGACCGTTTCCGCATCGCCAAGATCATCACTCTGTTCCGTTTCGCCGTCTCCATTCATGAGCCCGGACAGCGTCAACGGCAGTGAATCCCACGGTAAATCCACCACTACCGCGTCTGAGTACAGCGTTCCCGCCGCGTAAATAGCGCGCAAATATTCCTTGGTAATGTAGTAGGAATCAGGCATAGGCGCTTGCCCAGCTTGCGTCACGCTATCCAGAAGAGCTCCCTTTTCAGACGCTTGAGCATAAACCGCATTGCGGATTGCAAGCTCTACCTCTGCCGTATCCTGTGTAAAAAGCTCGTCGATGGTGACGGAACGGGCTTCGTTCAAATCCACAATACGCCAGAAGAACGAGGTATCCACGATTTCCGATCCGGCTGCCCGATTGCTGACCGTAGCCTCCACCGACAGTAAGCCTTCAATTTCCATCGAGGCATAATATCCGCCGCGAATGACATCCGTCTGACCTTGCGTGTAGGCCTCTGCGGCAGCCATCGGTTCCATATGACGCAGCGCCAGTATAGGCTCCGAAATTTCCTGATTCAAGAAATCCTGTAGCGTTTGGCTGTCCACCACAAAGGAAGGGTAATCCACCGCCAGCTTTAACGTCTCCGTTTCCGTAACCTCATGATTGCGAATCACAGCAACGCCGTCATAGCTCATTTCTTCGGTTTCCGTTTTTTCTGCCAGTACGCCGTACAGCGGTATGGACAGGAGCAGCGCCAAAACAAGCGCAAAAATTCGTTTCAAAGCACAAAGCCTCCTTGCGTTACTCAACAATCATTGGACAGTTGGAAGACGAGGACAGCGCCACATATTCCTCCGTATCGCCCGTCTTTAACAGGAAGTAGTGGGATAATGGCTGAGGATAAGACGCGCCTGACACATAGTACAGCTCCGCCGTTCCGCCGGTTCCCTCGCGGCGCTGAACATCCCAAACGATATCGCTGCTTACCGGCTCGATGCTGTCATAGGTAAAATCATAATGCTGCTCGCCATGAACAAACAGCCCATACTTGCCGCTAAGAGAATCGCGTACCACCATCGCGTCACAATCCACATAGACCTTTACTTCACTAGTGCTAAGCAGAGGCGCGTCTAGCTGATTCAACAAATACAGCTCTCCCGAATCAAAATAGACCATTCCGCAGGCGGTAGCCACTACGTCCGACATGGAAGCCGATTCACGCCATTTTTCTGCGGTACCCTGAGCATCCGCTACATACAAGCCATACCGCGCATCCGTGTCTACCAAATTGCCGGTATCTACGTAAGCCAGCGTCTTCTCTCCCGTCATGGGATAGGCTTTAGAAAACCATAGCTGGCTCAAAAGCTGTCCGCTTGCATT
This sequence comes from Eubacteriales bacterium, assembly GCA_028693055.1. Classification (GTDB taxonomy): domain Bacteria; phylum Bacillota; class Clostridia; order Christensenellales; family Aristaeellaceae; genus Limiplasma. The sequence goes on from JAQUWD010000080.1 coordinate 3,697, forward strand.
CACATAGTTTTGAAGAGTGCCGTTTTCATTGGAAACAATAGCCCAGCCGTTGATCAAAGGATGCAAAACAAGGGATTCGCCTACCAAACGTTCCATTTCAGCCGTTCGAATCATCGCGGAGCCCGAGTCGGTAATTAAATAGGGAGACTGGGACAGATAAAACCCACCCTGCGCTAGCGGAATCATACCGTTAGCTTCCATTGCTTCATAATAAGCAAGCAGTTTGCCGTCCGTCGCGCTGAACAGATAAAAATCATACAAGCCGTCCGCCCGCGCATTGCGTGTGACAACAGCGGTTTCTGTGACAATATAGCGTTCCATTTTCAGCGAGCCGCTAATCTGGCTGATGGCGGCGCTGGATTTTTGACTGATCTGTACCTCGGTAGCAGCGTCATACCCGCGAATCGGCGCGGGCGTAGTAACCGCGGTATAAAGGGCCTCGGTAGCCGCAGGCTGCCCGGTGATAGAAGCGATTAGCTCTCCCAAAGGCTTTTGATAAAAGTATATACCCGCAGCCAGCAGAGCTAAAATGAATACCGCGATCAAAAGGCGGAGTATGTGATGCTTCCTGCGACGACGGCGCGGTTTATCCTGTTCCTCTTCTACTTGATAACCAACCCTTGATTCTCCGTTTTCCCGCTGTTCCGCCTGTCCCCAATCCACTTCTCGGGGACGATAGACATTCAGAGGAGCAGCAGGTTGCTGCTCTGGTTCGTCATGAAGCTGCTCAAGCCAATTAGTCCCATTATTTACAGCCGATGGAGCAGCGGGATAGGCTTGCTTGTCAGCAGCCGTTTGCTGTACTCCAGCCATTCGGTAATAGGCGGACAAATTAGCGGACAGCTGCTCTGGCTTTGGTAACGCCTTGGATACAGCGCCGGGCTCGTCCATTTCATCCGGTAATTTCGGCGTAGGAATCTGCTCCGGCTCATTAGGCGTATAATGGGAGTAAGCGTCCGAAAACAACGGCGGCTTTGGGGGCTGGGGTTCTTCGTTAGGCTCGAAGGCTTCGTATGGCAGCTGCGGAGCGGTAAACTGCGGCTTCTGCTGCTTTTCGTTTTGAAGCAAAACGGGCTCAAGCGGTTGGCTTGCTCCCTCCGCTACGTTTTCCTCATCAATCGGCAACGTGCGCGCCTCATATAGCTGGCGAAGCCGATCACTGCGCTGCCTTCGTCTACGGTTCTCGGGGGTATTCATCGTCATGCTAAAATCCTCATTCATATACAATGAAAAAGTAAAAATCTCCACAGGTAAAGATAGCACGTAGCGCATGCCGCGTCAAGCTTTTCAGGTGCTTTCACTGTAACAAAACAAAAAAACGTCTCGCTGGTCACGAGACGCTATCATGTTCTTTTGACTATGCATTTTCGGTTCTGCGCATCATTTGAGCCAACAGCCACCGGCTCAGCGGCGGCTATTGGATCAAAAAGGATTTAGCGTTTCATATATCCGCTTTTCTCCCACAGAGAAACCCAATCCTGTAGGCGACTAAGCAAATCTTCATTGCATTTGGTTTTCTTCATCATATCAATCAACTGAACCACCGCCTCGCCGTTAGTGGTGGAGCCCAGCACCTTACGGATGGAACGTAGGCTTTCCTTGCGCTCATCGCTTAACAGCATATCGTCCTTCTTGGTTCCGCTGCGTTGCAAATCGATCATCGGTTGAATGGGATCGCCCTGTACCGGGCTTAACAGGAACAGCTCCATATTTGCGGTTCCCTTAAATTCCTCAAAAATAATATCATCCACCCGCGAACCGGTTTCCACATTGATGGTTGCAATCATAGTCAAGCTACCGCCCTCGCGGGTATTACGGGCAGCCCCGAAAAACCGCTTGGGGTGCACCAACGCAGCAGGCGTGACTGTGTTGGTCATGGGGCGGCCTCCCTGCACCACATTGGCCTGATATGCACGGGTAAGCTTAGTAAGGCTATCCAGCAAAATGACAACATTACGGCCGTTTTCCACCAAGCGCTCCGCCCGCTCCAGCATTGTCTCGCTCACGCGGGTTTGGGTCTCCGGCGAATCGGCAAATGTAGAGGCAAACACCTCTCCGTCGCAGCTTTCGCGTATCTCCGTTACCTCTTCCGGCGCAACGTCGATCAGCAGCATCAGCACCTCGGCCGCTTGATCGTTTTGCTTGATGGCGCGGCTCATATCCCGCAAAATACCTAAGCCGTTGCTCTGAGGCGGGCAGACGATCATGGCGCGCTGTCCAAAGCCGATGGGGGCAATTAAGTCCACCAAACGAATGGCCATATTAGCGCCTGTCTGGTCGTTCTCTAACGAAATCCGCTTATTCGGATAAATCGGAACCAGTTGCTCGAAATTAAGACGGCGAGGACTTTCTTCCGCATCTTGACTATTTACTTTTTCCACGAGCAATAAAGCCGCAAATTTATCGCTGTCTCGCTGTGGACGCGCTTTTCCCTCCACGAAATCGCCTGTACGCAGATCGAAGCGCCTAATCTGCGCCACGGAAACATAAATATCCTTTTTGCCGGGCAGCAAGGAGCTGGAGCGTAAAAAGCCGTAACCGTCCGGAAGAATTTCTAGAATACCGCTGGCAGGTTCGCTTTCCTGTAGCCTTAGCGTATCCGGGGGCGTGCTCGCATCGGGCGATTCACTAAACTCCGGTTCTCTCGCCATACGATAAACGCTGTCATTAAAACGGTTGTCCGCGCCGCGCTGCTGGGGATAAGCCCCTGGGCCGCTATAAGCGCCGAAGCTGCCGCTGCTAGGACGATAATTATTGTTTGTAGGCCGATAGCCGCTGTTATTATAGGAATTTTGCCGATAGTTCGGTTGATAACCGCCCTGAGCGTTATCTCGGCTTTGATAGGGAGTACGCTGAGGGGCGGCGCGGTAACCCAAACGATACCCATCCAGCTTAGGAGCGTTTTCCGGCGCACGGGGCGATTGATAAGTAGGAGGCGCTTCCCGGTATTCACGTGCAGGCGCTGTCTCTGGTTGAACGGTAGGCTGGGCTGTTGTCTGCGGGCCAAAACGGTTGAAGCTTCCTCCGCTGCGCTGGCCCTGCTGCCACGCAGGTCTTGGAGCGCTGTCGCGTTGAACGGCACTGCGCGCCTGCCAAGCCTGCCGGTAAACAGGATGATACCCATCCTGCTCCTCAGGACGCTGGTTCCATCCTCCATAGCCAGCCTTCGGCTGTACGGAAGTAACATCTGCTGCCAAAGGAGCATCCTCCAGCTTTGTCGGTGTGGAAGTAGGCTCAGGCACAGGAGCGTCTTGCGTTTTCGCTTCATCCTCGGATAATGCCGCTTCTGCAACCGTATCTGCCAAATTTTCTTCCGTCTTCGGCGATTCGGTCTTTTGTTCAGCAGGCTGTTGCTCTTCGCTATTGGTCTGCGGCAACGCGCTATCCTCTATGCTCATAGCCTCTATCAGCCTTTGAACAATTCCCACCTTATCAATGCCGGCGCTCAATTTTACCCTGTTCTCTTTGGCCAGTTTGCGCAATTGCACAACCGTCATAGCCTGCAGTTCACTCATCTGCAAAACAAACCCTCCTCCATTTGGATCAAAAAATGCTGATTGTCTAGAAATATAGCTGGATTTACTGTTTGACCGCCAGTACTGCGTCCCGTTCTACTGCCTGTTCTACCCAATGAGAAAACCCATTGTACGGCGCTTCGTCAAGGGGGACAAGCCCAGCTGCCTCCATGGCGCATAACGCGCGCTCCCGTTTTAACGTGAGGCTGTTAAATGATAAGGCCAGAACGCCGCCCTTTCGCAGCGCTCCTGCACAGCCTTTGGCAGTATCCGTCATGAGCCGTTCCAAGGTTGAGATGCGCCGACCTTCTTGAGGGGCGTGCTGCACGCCATAGGGCATATCCCCCACCGCCAGATGACAGCTTTCGCGTCGCATGAGGCGGGGCAATTCCTCCACCTCGCCATGAATGAGCCGAAGCGTACGGACGCTACCTGCTTTATAATGCTCCAGCGTATCCGCTACCGTATAAGAAACGCAGCGAGCGCTTCGGCTCCCGGTCAACGTAAGGGAGCTTTCCTCCCTTTTGTGCTTTAGCCTGTGCAGCTGTAGACAGCGTTCAAAATAAAGGTCCGCCTCATCCAAAGCCTTGCCGTCCACATCCAACCCTACGGCGTTATCACCCTTCTGTATTGCGCAGAAAAGCGTTGTCGCTTTACCGCACATGGGATCAAGAATCGTAAGCGGCTCTGTACCTTGTGCAAACGCCGACGCTGCTCTAGCGCAGCGGAGAAGCATAAAAGTAAAATCTGCGTTGGTTTTTCCTTTGTATTTGAGCAACTGAGGCAGCTCTTCCGGCAGATAGGGATCCTTTCCGCGCCTTAAGGGATAAAGCGCTTCTCCCTCCATCCTTGCTGCAAAGCAACAGCCGGAATGATCGGATAAGAATTGCCATGCGGCTTCGGGTAGTTTTTCCGTCTCAAAGGTTAGGAAGCTTTCTCCCTCCCGTATCATGAGCGTCGGATTCTCTTCAATACCCCATGCTCGCAGTCCGCAAGACAGCTCTGTCATCGCAAGGGTCTGCAATGATTGACGATAACGCGTATTAGCGTGCGGTTTTATAAGCATAGCGTAGCGCACAAAGAACCTCTTTTCGTTGAATCAATCTAAATGTGATCATAATAAAAAAGTCTGATTAGGAATCAACTATCCAAATTATAGCATACCCAAAAAGCAAATGCAAATCTTTTTAATCGCAAGTATCGCCAAAGTTCGCCATTAACTGGATAGCGAATGAGCCAACAATCAGACGGATAAACAAAAAAAGAGCCGCCATCAAGCAAGCGGCTCCCTTTGCGTTATTTTCTTGTTTAGCCCTTAACGGCTCCGGCCATCACACCGCTGACGATGTATTTCTGGCAGACAAGATAAAAGACGATAATGGGGATGATTGCCAGCACTAGCATAGCCATCATCGCTCCCATATCTACAGACCCATACCCACCCTTTAGATACTGAACGGCAATAGGGATCGTTTTATAGCGTTTCAAATCCAAAATGAGGTACGGCAGAAGATAGTCGTTCCAAATCCACATTGCTTCCAGAATTCCTGTAGAAATGTAGGTTGGTTGCAAAATCGGCAGCACCACGCTAAAAAACGTACGTAAGGGCTTGCAGCCGTCAATCATGGCCGATTCCTCAATAGCAATAGGACAGGCTTTCATATAGCCGCTGAACATGAATACCGCAAGCCCCGCGCCAAAGCCCAGATAAACTGGAACAATGCCGATGGGGGTATTGAGGCGCAATACGTTAGCCACCTTCGACAGGGTGAACATGACCATCTGAAAGGGTACCACCATGGAGAAGATACACAGTAAATAGACAGCCTTAGTCGCCTTGTTCTGCACACGGCTGATATACCAGGCGCACATAGAGGTGCAAATCAATATCACGATAACGGAAAGCACAGTTATCAAAAAGCTGTACACCATTGCGTTCCAAAAGCCGGTTAGCTGAATTCCGTTTTCATAGTTTTCCAGCCCAATGAACATCTTTCCCAAAGGCAAATCAAAGGGGGCGCGGCTGATATAGGCCTTACGCTTAAAACTATTGTAAAACAGCATAATCAATGGATATACATAAGCCACAGAAACGAGCGAGAGAATGACTGTCATCAGCCATCCGCCGCGTTTGCTTTTCACGGACGCTTGCATTACTGCTGCACCTCCTTGGTATGGGTTAAGCGTAGCTGTACCAACGCAATCGTAACCACAATTACGCAGAACACAACAGCCTTCGCTTGCCCCGCCCCTGCCCAGCCGTTACGGCCATAGAAGGTGTTAAAAATGTTCAAGGCCAGCAGCTGGCTCTTGTTGCTAGGCATACCGTTGGTGAGCGCCAAGTTTTGGTCAAAGAGCTTGAAGCCATTGGTCAGCGTCAAAAAGGTGCAGATGGTGATCGAAGGCATTAGCATCGGCAGCTTGACCCGGATCAGCGTTTGCCACGGGCTGGCGCCGTCAATAGCAGCTGCTTCCGTCAGCTCCACAGGAATGGACTGCAGGCCGGAGATGTAGATAATCATCATATAGCCCGCCTGCTGCCACAGCATCAAAATCATCAATCCCCAAAAGCCATACCATTCGTTGGTAACCAGCGTTACACCGTACTTGGCAAGCACGCCGTTTAAAAGAACCTGCCACAGCCATCCTAGCACAATGCCGCCGATCAGATTGGGCATAAAAAAGACGGTACGAAACAGATTGGTTCCCCGAATGCCGCGTACCAGCAAAAGGGCAATCAGCATACCAAAAAAGTTGATAACAATCGTCGATAATAGCGCGAACAGCGCCGTAAACCACAGAGAATGGCCAAAGTCGCTAGCCGTGTCGGCAAAAGCCTTGATATAATTAGTAAAGCCAACCCACTGGGCGTCCGATATGGTGGTAAAATCGCAAAATGACAAATAGAGACCCATGATAAAGGGAATCAAAAAACCGATTAAAAAAGCCAGCATCGTAGGCAAAACAAAAATCGGCCAATACTTCTTAATATAACGTTCCAACGACTCTTCCCCCTCGTTCGGGTTTGTTGTGGACAAAGGAAAGAAACCGCCGCGGGGCGGCATACGGAGCTTTTAACAATCCTGATGATAACCATGCAGGATTGTTTAAGCCACAATCTCCGCCAGAGTAAGCTCTGGATGAGGGCTACCTTAAAACCCATGAGGGGTTTAAGGTAGCCGTACGGAGATCGGGTTCTCCCCGACAAGCACGTCTGACGCGACGGTTTCAAAATGAATCCTGCTTATTTAGCGGCAGCGGCGTATTCAGTAGCCCAGCTGTCCACGAAAGCGGTCTTTACAGCATCCCATTCGCCGGTGCCCTGAGCATATTCCAGCAGAGCGCTGCCGACGTTGTTCTTCCAGGTTTCGGAAGGCATGGTCGTGAAGCACCACGCAACGGAGGTCTTGCCAGCGGCGATATACTCGTCAGCAGCCTTGATCAAAGCGTTGTTAGCGGTGTAGCCTTCGTCAAAGGCCTTGAAGGGGGTTACAAATCCCATCTGATTGGCCAAAGCATCGCGGCCGGTATCGCTGGTGACAACCCAAGCCAAGAAATCCTCGGTAGCCTTGATGTTCTCGGCAGAAGCCTTGTTGTTGATGCACCAGTAGTTTTCAGAACCAGTGCAGAGGCCCTGATTTTCTTCGCCCTCAACGCCAATGTAGATAGGCAGCATGCCCAGCTGTTCGTCGGTCATACCGGCGTTGATGCAGTCGCCATAAGCCCAAGTGCCGTTCTGATAGAACACAGCCTCACCCAAGGTGAAATCCGCCAGCGCATCCTCGCCGGTCTTTGCGCCGATCATCGCGGGCTCACAGGTAGCATCGGTGATGTACAAATCCCAGATTTGCTTGTAGTTATCCAAGTAGGTGCCCTTGATGGCTTCGGTGGAGCCGATGCCGTCCGCCTGATACTCATAATAGATCGGCAGATTGGCAAGGTGAGTCTTAAAGCGCCAGTCAGAGCTGGAATCCATGCCGGCGGAAGCGAAAGCGCCTACAACGCCCATTTCGTCCTTACGGGCCTGAATGTCATCGGCAACAGCCTTCAAGGTCGCAAAGTTTACGATCTCGGCGGCATCCTTGATTACAGCGTTATCCAGTGCGCAGTACTTAGCCAGCAATTCCTTGTTGTAGATGATACCGTAGGTTTCGATAACATACGCGATACCCAGAACCGCGTCGCCATCCTTCAAAGCGAAATCGTCGCTCTTGAGCTGAGCGTAAAGCTCGGTGCCCTTGAGGTCTGCGCAATAGCTTTTACGGGTTGCCAGACCTACGGGGCCGTTGACCTGGAACAGGGTGGGCGCGTCGGCCTTTTCCAACTCGGAGGTCAAAGTGGGATCATAGGTGCCAGAAGCGGCGGTAACAACAGTAACAGGCACGCCGGTTTCCTCGGTGTACTTAGCGGCCAGATCTTGCCATTGCTGATCCTGCTCAGGCTTAAAGTTCAGATAATACACGGAGCCGGTGGTCTCAGCGGTTGCGAAGGCGCAGACCATGCTCAGCATTAGAGTGGCGGTTACCAACAGAGCCAAAAACTTTTTCATGGTGGTATCTCTCCTTTTTGATTTTCGCGCTGCACGGCGCAATAGCTGTGCAAACGTTTGTCATGACCACATTATACCACGTCATCCATAATTGTCAATTCTTTCTGAAAAATAATTACCACCGGTGAAGTGCAAATGTAACTTCCAGAGTGGCGGGGTGGAAATGGAAGTAAGTGATACAAGAAAATCTGATAATTACCACCGGTGAAGTAGCCGAGCGTACTTATATAAATGAAACGATTTGACTATTATGGGCAAAATGGATTCAAACTCGATTTTTGTTGACAGAGCATAGGTTTTATGATACAGTTACTCAGTGGCCGCACAAGCGGGGTTATTTAAGTGTGCACAACGCACCACCCATCTGCTTGGCGAGTATTGGATCAGGAGGTGCTTGAACCATGTACGCAGTAATCGTATCAGGTGGCAAGCAATACCGCGTGTCCCAGGGGGACGTTATCTATGTGGAAAAACTGGAGCAGGATGTTGACAGCAAGGTAAGCTTCGATGTGCTGA
>JAQUWD010000023.1 GCA_028693055.1 Eubacteriales bacterium
CCTTTTTAATTCAACACATTACGCACATTAGCAAATAACAGAAACGCCTCAAAGTCTTACTGGAAAAGGCTTTGAGACTTACAAGTGTCAAACGTGGGATTATGGAAGGAAGCAATGCTTAAACTCCAAAATTCTACATGGGTTTCCCGTGGAATTATATGTAAAAAAAAGGAGTTGAGCCACTTTTCCAGCACCTTTTGGAAGGCTTATGAAGGCGATGGCATTTTCAAGGTTCCAGTTCATTTCGCATTTCGTCCATGGACATCTTGGGCAGTTCACGAAAGCGAGCGTCCGGGGCAGTAAAATCGAAATGGCAAATCGAATGATAATCGCATAGCTCGCATGCAGCCCGCTGATCCTCCCGCGTTGGTAGTATCTCGGTCCGTCCACCATAAAGCTCTCCGGCCAGCTGCGCGGCTACCTGCCGCGTATGCTCAATCAACGCATTCATCTGCTGCAGGCTGAGCGCCTTCGCATCCTTGCGCAGCTCTCCGCTTTTAAGAAACACCGGAGGCAGCACGCAGGGCTCCTCGCCCCGGTCCATCGCCTCCAACACCTCCACCTCTGAAAGCGTAATTCCCTTGAGGCAAAAGGTTTTACGCAAAATATCCTCCACAACGTCCTGCACGTCGGTTTCGCTTTCCACCAAGGGGTCGGCTACATAGAAATAGAAGGCTCCCGCCGGTTTTCCACCCGGAACCGCATCGGTGCACACGCCTAAATACAACAGCAATTGCAGCTGCAGTCCCCACCAAGTACGCGCTGCATCCAGCGCCTGCGCCGAGGATTTGTAGTCGATCACCCGCAGGTAGACGCTGCCCTCATGCTCAAAGCGGTCAATGCGGTCGATGCGACCTCGCACCATCACCTCCCGGCCGTTAGGCAATTGCAGTACAATGGGAGGCATGCCCTTTTCGTACCCAAAAGTCGCCTCGGTCTGGTCTAATTGAAAGCTGCCCGCCCGAAGCTGCCGCGTTAGCACCTCCGTAGCCCGGCATACCGCGTCCTTCGCCAGCTCAAACCGCGCCTGACTTCGGTCCCCGTCTCCCATGGGGCCGTTCATCAAATCCTCAAGAAGCGGTTCAATCGCTTGCTCCGTCATCTCCCGCACCCGCTGCGGCGGCACCTCCGGAAAGCCCGGCTCCCTTCGAGCCAAGCCCGCAAAGCCATTGAGCGCCGCATGATAGAAACTTCCCGTCTCAATGGGATCCACCTTCCATTCCCGCAGCACCTGGGGACGCAAGCCATAGGTTAAAAAGTGCTGGAAGGGGCACTGGGCAAATTGCTCCAATCGGCTGACCGACAGTGTTTTGTCCCCAAACAACGCCCGGGCAGCATCCCCGTCGATGGGCTGAGCGCTGCCATCATACCGCAACGCCCTCAGCAGCCTCATGGCGGCTGGCGCTGTTACAGGATGGAGGGCCAGCTTTCGAAGCATTTCTTGCTGCTTTTGGGTCAAGGCGCTGCCGCCCATGCCGTCCATATGGGCGCGAAGCTGTACGCTTAGCTCGCACAATGCCTGCGTCGCCGAATAGGGCAGCTGCTCCTCCGGTACTGGAGATTGAGGAAGGCTGTGAAACAGTTGATCTCGCAGGGTATTCAAAAGGGCCAACGGACGCAAAGCCGCCCCTTCGGTAGAGGTTTTGGCATAGCTCAGAAACAAAAGCTGTCTCGGCAGCGTCATCGCCCTTTTCAAATCCAGCTTTGCAAACAGCGAGCGGCTTTCATCCGTCAAGCCCAGAAAGCAGCCCGTTTTCTCTTGAGCGTCCGCGCGTTCCTCCGCGCTTAAGAGGCTTTGGGTGTCGCGCTTGAGCACCCCGTCGTTAAGCCCAAGCAGGAAAACAGCATCTATATTTTCCGCCAAGGAATGGCCCAGCGTGCCCACATGCAGCATATTGCTAGCTGGCGGCAGAGAAGCCAATGAAATGGCTGAAAATCCGCATTCCAGCCGGGTAGCCATATGGCTGAGGGGAATGCGGGTGCTGTCGCTCAGCCGCACCATCTGATCAAAAAGGGATAGGATGCTCTGCCACACTTGGCTGTTTTGGTTTGCACGGGCAGCCATTCCATTTTTCAGCAGCCGCTCCTCCTCCTGGCACAGCCGTTCATACGCCCCTGTATCCCGCAGCAAATCAAACACCGCCGTCATCGACTGCGCGGCGTTTCTTGCCGCCACCAGAGCCGCTCTCGCCTTCATAACCGGCTCCATCAGGCGGCGGCGCATTTCCTCGCAGCGCTCCGCTCGTTCCCGGTCGCCTCTGGTAAAAGGCTGAGTCCAGCGTTGACGATTGATGCCGCAGGTGTAAGCGTAGTTTTCCAGCTCGCAGCCTTCCTCAAAGCTCAGCGGAGCGTATCCGCTTTTGAGCATGCCCAGCACGTCGCGATTCTGATAGCCCTCCGCCGCCGCCCGCAGGGCGCAAAGCAAGTAGCGTACCAACCCGTGCGACGAGGCAGGCAGCTTCTGATCCGTATAAAAGGGAATGCCGCTATCCCGAAAAGCTACGGTAACCGCAAAGGCATATCCGTTTTGATCGGGATAAAGCACGGCGATGCGTTCAATGTCCATGCCGTCGCCCAGCAGCCGCAGAATCTGCCGCGTAACGAGGGTCGCCTCCTCATAGGGGCTGAGCCCGCTATTGAGAAACACATTCCTTTGAGGATCGGTAAAAGGTTTTGGGCGTAAGGCATATAGGTTTTCATCCAAGTAACGGATAGCTTGGGGCGCGTCAAGAGGCTCCCTCGGCAACGCCTGCTGCTTTGCCTCCAAGCCCGTTTCGTCCAGTAGCTTGAAAAACCGTCCAATTCCCTGACGAATGGGCAAAAAAAGCTCGCCGTCCGCTGCGCCTACCCCGTCGCATAGCAACGCCACGGTCAGGCTCTTGCACAAGGGGGCGGCGGCGCATAAAAATCGCATCAGTTGATCCGGCAGGGTATCAAAGCCGTAAACATAAAGATGTTTGCCGGAAAGATAGCCGCTTTGGGTAAGTCTTCCCGCCGCATAGCTCATTTGATCCTCCGTATCACTGAAGCGAGCGGAAAGAATTTTTTCGTATTGCTCGTAAATCAAGCTTAAATCCCGAAGCTTTTCCTTTGTAATGCCCTCCGGCAATCCGTCGCAGTATTCTACCAACCCCTCCGGGGTCATACCGCCGCGCTTTAAATCGGTGATCAAGGCCGTGGCTTTTTCAATGAAGCCTGTGCGAGTGGAAAGCGCGCCGTAGTAGGTCAGCTTCTTTTCCAGCTTTTCTAACGACAAGCTGACAGCCATGCGTCTGCCGGCGGCCGCCAGCGGCTCACGTCCGTCTCGCCCGCCGGTTTCAAGCACTCGCTCATATAGCCGGGAAGGGCTGGTTACATCAATGGTAAAAAGCCCTTCCACCTTCAGGCTGGTCATCAGCTCCCGTTCCGCCTGCAAGGTCAGCTGCTCCGGAACCATCAGAATAGCGTTTTCTTCCCGGCGCTCCCCCAGCTCCTTGCATAGGGACGGGAATAGGCGGTGGGGTCGGGCGGTTAAAATACGAACAGCCATATGCCTTGCCTCCCAAAAAGAAATTTGCATGCCGGTTATCAGCGTGGTATGATAGCCCTATTCACAGAAAAGGGGCGGATATTTGTATGGCAGAACCAATCGTAGGCATTGCCACAGCGGCCGGAGAAGGCGGAATCGCCATCGTGCGCATGAGCGGCGAAGGCGTTGTGGAGCTTTTCCAGCAGGTTTTTGTCCCCAACCGACAGAAGCCGCCCTTTGAAAGTCATAAGCTGATGTATGGCCGCGTGATGGATGGCGATACGGTGCTGGACGAAGCCATGGGGGTTGTCATGTACGCGCCCCACACCTACACCCGGGAGGATGTATGCGAGCTGCATACCCACGGCGGCGCGGCGGCGGCTGGGCTGACCGTCAAGCTGCTCCTGCGTCTTGGCGCGCGGGTCGCTCAAGCGGGCGAATTTACCCGCAGGGCCTTTATGAACGGGCGATTGGATTTATCCCAAGCCGAGGCTGTAATGGGGATTATCTCCGCCCAGTCAGCAGCGGCGCTCAAAGCGAGCCAGCGGCAGCTGCAAGGCGGTCAGAGCCGCTTTATCAAGGACTGTCAGCAGGAGCTGACCGGTTTGTTAGCCGGGCTGGAAGCCCATATTGATTATCCCGATGAAATTGATGAGGACGAGGCCTTAAGCGGCCTAGCCCATGGGCTAAGCCTATTAATCGACACGCTTTCCTCTGCCATTGACCGGCGAGGCTCCCGCATATTACGGGAAGGGCTACGCGTCGCGCTCTGCGGCAGACCCAACGCAGGCAAAAGCACGCTGTTTAACGCCCTGCTGGGAGAGGAGCGGGCCATTGTAACCGCTGTACCGGGCACCACTCGCGATGTGCTGGAGGGCTGCTTTTCCTTGGATGGCGTGAACGTCTTTCTCTGCGATACTGCCGGATTACGGCAAAGCGACGACTTAGTGGAGCGCATCGGCGTGGAGCGTGCGGAGCAAACCCTTCGCCAAGCCGATGTGGCGCTATTGCTCATCGACGCGACGAAAGCTCCCGATCCTGCCGATCTGGCGCTTATGCAGCGAGAAATGCCTTGTCCCAGAGCGGTGCTGCTTAACAAGCAGGATGCGGGCGCCGCCTTCACCCCTGCCGACGCTCTGGCATTGGGAATCAAAGAACCTGTCTATTCCGTCGCCGCGCAAACCGGAGAAGGCCTATCGCAGGTATATGCGTTCCTACGTCAGTACCTGAACCTGCCAAAGCAGCTGGTGCTTACACAGGAACGCCACATGGAGCTAGCCGGTGATGCGCTGACGCGCCTCCGACAGGCCCAAAGCGGGCTTACCGGCGGCGCGCCGCTGGATCTGGCTGCAATTGATCTCCACGAAGCGCTGTATTTACTGGGGCGTATCACCGGCGACAGTGTGGACGAGCAGCTTTTAGATGATATTTTTTCTCGCTTCTGCGTTGGTAAGTAAATGATTATGCCTCTTCCACACAAACGGTCAGATGATAGTTTTCCTCGGCGGTTTCCTCAAAAACCCGACGAAGGCGGGGCATGTACTCCGCCATTTTGCCCTTTGGGTTTTTGGGCAGCATCAGCGTAATCTCGGTATCCGCCATTTCGCTGGCTAGCTCGTCGTGAAGCGCATCCAAATTAGCGCCGTAATAGAAGGGAAAGCCCAGCGCTTCCTTCAAATAACGATGCAGCGAAATTTTTTCCTCAAAGGGCGTAAGATCCAGCTTAATATGCAGCATTTTTCCTCCTACTTTTGCACAACGGTGATCCGGCGAAAGGTGTTGTAATGATCGTCGGTATAATAAATCAGTTCGTCATTGGAAAAAGCAATGCGCTCGCCCCCGCGGTAGCCGCCGTCAAAGTTGATATCGCATTCCGTCCATTTGCGTCCTTTGGCGGTGGGCAAGCTGCCCTCGTAATTGCCAAAGTAATCCCCGCCAATGGAGCAGCCCGGCGCAACCTCGTCCAAATTGCCCTTTCGATTGTTCCAGCCTAACTTTTCCGCTTCCTTTTTGGTGATAAAGTTATCCGGCAGACGCCCGTAGGTCGTCAGATAAACCGCGACCTCCTCCATGGACGTATAGGAGCCGTCCTCCACAACCTCGTAATCGGCTGCATTGACCTTGATGCTCTGCTCCTTTGCCTGAGCGGACAGGCATCCCCCCAGAAGCACCGTCAGTAGCGTCAACCATAGTAGCAAACGAGAAACCGTTTTTTTCATCATGCCGTTCTGTCCCCCTTCATCTCTTTACAGAGCAATGGGATTGCTCCACGCGCTCTTCCCCTCATGGTCAACCAGCTGCACCCGCACAAATGTCTCCGCGCCGCCCCCGGCAATAGAATAGCTCGCGTTCCGTATATCCTTCCCTGATAGGCAACGCCCCTGGGACCATACCAAATTGCTATAAAAAACCACCATTTCTACCGGCGAGCATTGAACGCTGACCACGCCGTCCTCCACTGTGATTTGCTCAAAGCGAGGGCCTTGCGTGCAATAGAACCTGCCCGCATCCATCGCGTCGATCAGGCTTTGCTGGCTCAGCTCCTCGGCTTGTACCATGGTATAGCTGTAACCCGCTTCCCCGGTATAGGTATGGGAGTCGTCCGAAGCCACATAATTGTACAGCTTGCCATGGGCTGCCGCAACGTCCAAAATACCGGAGGAATCAGCCCTTGCGCCATTCCATGGCGTGCCTGAGAAGGTGTTGTAAATCTCAGCGGCGGTGGCGTTCCTCAAGCCGTTCAAGGTATCCGGGGTGTTCAGCGACCATGCCGGATGCGCCACAATAGCGCGTCCCCCATAGCGGCGCATGGCGTCAATGCATTGCTGCGGACCGATCAGCCATCCCTTGCTGGACATGAATTCCTCACTCATACCAAAGCCAACGATATGCAGCGCCTCAGCCGGAAGCATAAAATCCATTTCCATCCCCGGCAGCATAAGCATAGCGTCCATAAAATGCGCCTGCTCCGACAGCTTACGATGATCCGTAATCACAAGGAAGTCGTGCCCCTGCGCCTGATAAATCTTCGCCACTTCCTCTGGGCTGTGTCTACCGTCGCTGCGGGTGCTGTGGCAGTGAAAATTACCTTTCCAAAAGGGCCGATCTTCCCAAAATAGGCGCATGCTTTGTTCATCCTTCCCATACTTTACACATCCGTCAAATTATAGCCTTTCGCTGCCAGAATTGCAAGCGATTGCAAACAGGCCGTATTTGTGATAAGATAAGCTGATAATCGCGCCCTATGTCGATGGAGGTTTTTCATGAAAGCATTATTTATTGGCGGCACGGGAACCATCAGTAGCTCCGTTTCTACTCGTTGCCTCAAACAGGGGTGGGATCTTACTTTGCTTACCCGCGGCGTGCACAACGCGCTAGCGCCGGAGGGTGCGAAGCTGTTGAAGGCCGACATTGCCGACGAAGCGGCGGTACGCGAGCTGATCAAGGAGGAACGCTACGACGTTGTGGCGGATTTCATTGCCTTTACCCCTGATCAGGTAGAACGAGATATTCGTCTGTTCAGCAGCTGTACGTCTCAATACATCTTCATCAGCTCTGCCTCCGCCTATCAAAAGCCGTTAGCCGAGCCGTTGATTACAGAGGCAACGCCCCTTTATAATCCTTATTGGCAATACAGCAGAGATAAAATCGCCTGTGAAGAGGTGCTGATGCGGGCTCGGCGGGAGAGCGGCTTCCCCGTGACCATCATCCGCCCCAGCCATACCTACTGTGAACGCAGCATGCCCGTTGGGCTTCATGGTGCGGGCGGCAGCTTTGCGGTTTTGGAGCGCATCCGTATGGGCCGAAAGATCATTATTCCGGGCGACGGCCTGACCTTATGGACGCTGACTCACAGCCGCGACTTTGCCAAGGGCTTCTGCGGCCTAATGGGCAATATCCACGCCATAGGCGAAAGCTACCAGATCATGGGAGACGAATGCCTCACTTGGAACCAAATACACCAATGCATTGCTAACGCGCTGGGCGTAAGGCTTAACGCTGTGCATATCGCCAGTGAAACGCTGGCGGCTCTCCATCCGGCTTGGGAAGGTCCCTTACTGGGTGACAAAAGCAACAATCTGATTTTCGATACCACAAAGCTCAAGCGCGCGGTTCCGGACTTTCACGCCTCCACCCGTTTTGATCAGGGCGCACGGGAAATCGTCAGCTATATCTATAGCCATCCGGAATGTCAAAAGCTGGACTCTGATTTTGACGCATGGTGCGATCAGGTCATCGAACGGTATGAAGCCTTAACAGCCCAGCTTCCCGCTTTCCAATAATCAAAACAAAAAGACGAGGGTGTTTTCTTTTCTATGAAGGCGTACATTGAACCCATACAGACTGCACTTCTGTTTTTTCCTCTGGTAGCGTTCTTGTTTACGTTGCCCTATATGTTTCAGCAGTATAACTGCCATGGTTCCATTTTGGTTCTGCGTACTCTCATCGTCTACTCCTTCATTCTCTACTTAATTTGCGCCTACTTTCTCACCATTCTTCCTTTGCCGGAGATTGAAAAGGTGCGTACCCTCACCAGCCCCACCATTCAGCTGGTGCCTTTTCGGGAGGCGGTGGAGCTTTTCCATAAGTATTCCATTGTGTGGAACTCGCTTTCCAGCGTCAAGGCCTTTATCCTCAACCGGGATTTCTTCCAAATCGCCGCGAATATCGGCATGACCATTCCTTTCGGTATTTATCTGGGATACTATTTCGGTGCAAGTCTCAAAAAGACAATCCTTTTATCCTTCTGCCTCAGCCTGCTGTTTGAGGTTACCCAATACACCGGCCTATTTTTCATCTACCCTCGCCCCTATCGGTTAGCCGACGTAGACGATTTAATTACCAATACCTTGGGCGGTTATATCGGCTATTTAATCTCGCCGCTGTTTCGGAAAATTCTTCCCTCCAAGGAGCGCATGGATCAAATCGCCTTTAAGCGCAGTCATCGCGTATCTGTTTTACGCAGACTCTTTGCAGCCGGGGTAGACTGCATGCTGCTGTTGGTGGTGGCAACCATTTTGCTAGGCGTTCTGCCCACGCCGCTATCGGGCGACAACTCCATGTTCGATCAAATCGCCTTTCTTTTTGGCTTTTATACCGCCATGGTACTACTCTATTTCGGCGTGATCGAGTGGCTCTGTCAAGGACGCACCGTTGGCAAGCTGCTTGTCAGGATCAGGCTGGGTGATGTTCGTACCAGCGGTCGGCCAAAGCTGTGGCAATGCATCGTACGCTACGGTATCTTTTATCTGATCGTGATCCCAGCGCCGGTTATGGTGCTGGTCATCCTTTCACTGCAGGGCGGCAAGTCGAGTGGTAACTCCGTTTTAGCTATGATCGTCTGTCTCTTCCTGATGCTGGTTTTCATCGTCTTTTGCGTGGCTACCATCATCATGTCCTTTTCCAAAGGAAACCAGCTGCCTCACGGCTGGCTGAGCAAGACTGAAAATTTCAGCACTTTGAAAAAAGGAAAAGCCGTCGCTTCCGTCCCAAAAGTGGAGGCGTAAAAAGGAGCAGAGCGTCAGCTCTGCTCCTTCGACTGTCAACTCCCCTGAAGAGGGTGTCGAGGGAGCCCGCAGGCTTCCCTGACTGTATTCGTATCGACCGGCTTTGCCGGTCGGGCGGGCAGTTTGCGGCAAAGCCGCAAACACTACCCGTAACTGGCGAAAAAGCGCGTAGCACTTTTTTGACACGCGCAGGAGCAGCGCGGTCAGCTCTGCTCCTGCGACTGTCGAACCTCTTTAAGAGGGTGTCGGGGAAGCCCGCAGGCTTCCCTGACCGTATTCGTATCGACCGGCTTTGCCGGTCGGGCGGGCAGTTTGCGGCAAAGCCGCAAACTATACCCGTAACTGTTAAAAAAGCGCGTAGCACTTTTTTGACACGCGAAGGAGCAGAGCGGTCAGCTCTGCTCCCCTTTTAATACATCCCTTACATAACCCGCCAGTATGCTCACAATTCGGGCGTTTTGCCCACCGTGAGCCACAATCACGTCGGCTAGATCGATATAATTCCGAATATGTTTATCGTACATTGGCTTTACCGTGGTCAGGTACTGAACGGAGATATTGTCAATATTCCGTCCGCGCTCGTTGATATCGCGGGTAATGCGTCGCAAAAGGCAAATATCCGGCTCCACGCTCATGTACAGCTTTAAAAACATCAGCTCGCACAGACGTTCATCATAAAAAACATGGATACCCTCGATGATCAAAACATCCGTCGGCTCGATAAGCTCCTCCGTATCGTCCCGGCGATGATGGGAATAGTCATAGCGCTTGCGGGTAATGGGCTTTCCGTCCATCAGGGTTTTGATATCCTGCAGGAATAAATCGTGATCAAATATTTCCGGCTCATCATAATTTAACTGGCAGCGTTCCTCAAAAGAAAGGCTCGGATGATCCCGATAATAGCAATCGTGGTTTATGACCGTTGCGTTCTTGCCAATGGCCCGGCACAATTCATCGGCTAAAGTGCTTTTTCCGCTGCCGCTTGCGCCGCAGATCCCGATCACCAGCATGTAGCCATCCCCTTTTGTTTTTTCCTACAATATACGAAAACGAAGCCCCTGTCAAGCTCAAATGACCGCTTTGAAATATGCGTGACAAACACACCCAATCATGCTATGATATGGGAATAAAAAGGAGGCGAAAATATGGAGCGCTTATCGCGCGTGCAAAAGCTGTGTTGCGCAATAGCAGCGCTTGCTTCCGCCGTTGCTTTCATAGTCGTTTTGATCGTTTGCGGCTCTTTATACGCCTCTGACCCTGCTGATAGAGCCTATGGGCATCTAGCCCTTGAGGGCGTTTACACAAGTCAATTTAGCCCACAGCCTAAGCCAATCCCGGCAGACGGGCTGCTGGAATCTGGCAAAGAACAGACAACGCTACACTTTAACGGTCATTTCTCTTCCGACATTCCAGAAGGTCAGCTGTTTGTTTTTTACTTGGGTAACAGCTCTATTTCCATGGAAATCAACGGCGTACCCTTCATTCTTGGGAACCGCTCCACAGATCATTTTACCGCTCTGCGATCATCGGACAGCGCCTGGCAAATTTTCGTTTCTCCCGGCATTCGGGCCGACGATCAGGTTCGTATAGAACTGTCTCCGATCAAAAGCCATTATGCCTATAGCGACCAGCAGCTTTTCCTGACCCAGATGTATCGTGGCTATGCCTACCCTATCCTCGGCTCTCTTTTCGTCAAGGATCTGCCCGGTTTATTCTTTTCCGTAACCATTTTCTTTATGGGGCTGTCGACTGCAATCTATGCATTGTTTTTAGCTCGCTCAAAAATAGGCTTCGGTCGTACCGTCCTGTCCTCCCTCCTTTGCATTTCCATTGGGTTATTATTCTTTACAGACCTCAATATTGTCGCCTTCGCTATTCCATACCGCGCCGTGTGCAATTCGCTCAAAATCCTGTCATTGTGCACCTTGATCACCTTTTTGCTGCTCTCCCTTGGTAAGCAATATAGCAAAGCAGGACGGAGCGTATGCACCGCCGTCGGTATCCTACATTCGCTCTATGCGCTGACAACCGCGTTGTTGTGGCTGTTAGCGGACGTCGCTATCGAGCAATCCGCTTGGATTCCGCATTTCTTATTGGCTCTCACCGTGCTGGCAATTGCTTTCGGGATTGGGGATGCATGGCGCCACCACAGCTATTCAGGGGCTCTTTGGGAGATGCTGTTCAGCGGTGGAATCATTATTCTTGGCATGATACTGGATTTTCTCACAATCTATCTGTCGTCTACATTCCAATCCCATTTCTTCCTCAAGATCAGCATCGTTCTTTATTCCGTTCTTGTGTGTACTCAATCCCTGCGGCACACACGCTCTTCCATCGACGAGAGCATACGGGTGCGTATGCTGGAGGCCCAGCATGCGCAGCTAGAGAAGGTTTGCAAGTATCAACAGCTAATCAGCGAAGCAACCATGGGCTTGTATGAAAGCATTCTGGAGGCTGACCTAACCCACGACTGCTTTGTGGGCGAAAACACCCAATACTATATCAATCGCTTCCACATTGATATAAGTACGCCCTATAGCCAAGCCGTCCGTATGATTGCAGCTGCTACCGTGCATGTCGAAGATCGGCGCAAATACATTGAGATGCTGCACCCGTCCAACATACTCAAAGAATTTGCGCAAGGCAAAGAATCCATCACCTTCGTTTTCCGCACGCTCGCTCAGGATGGCGACGTTTCCCACTGGATCCAAATCAACGGGCGGCTATTCTATTGGGAAGAGGATAAGAGCGTTCGTCTGGTGTTATTCCGCAAAAACATCGATAGTGAGAAGCAGCGTGAGGTCACGCTGCAGCAGCTAGCGATTCACGACAGCCTTACAGGCTTGTTAAACAAGGCGGCTTTCGAAACACGGGCGGCAATCGTCGTCAAAGAAACGCTACCCAATGATTATGTGGCCTTGTTTATTATCGACGTGGACTATTTTAAAACGGTCAACGATCAATACGGTCATCCCTTAGGCGACCGTGCGCTACAGGCGTTTTCAGGCGTTCTGCATCAGCAGTTCCGCAGTGTGGACCTAACCGGACGCATTGGCGGAGATGAGTTTGCCGTCATGATGCGCTGCAAATATGTGGCTGTCATCCGTAAAAAGGCAGAAAAGCTCCACGAAGCGCTAGATATGCAGTTGGAGGAGGACGGCAAGGAAATTCATTTAACCGCCAGCATCGGCGTCTCCATCTGCAAGCCCATGAACACTGATTATTCAGCCTTGTTCCAGCAGGCAGACGATGCGCTGTATATCGCAAAAACCCAAGGCCGCAACACCTATCATCTATCCGCTGACTCTCAAAATTTACAGCTGTCCCCGGAAGAGAAGCATTAGGACGGGGTTTCCCCGCTCTTCCATTTACAGGCATGCTTCTCACCATTTAAAAATACCCGCCTATCCGGCGGGTATTGACTGTCGAAAAACTCCCTTAAGAGGGTGTCGGGGGAGCCCGCAGGCTACCCTGACTATATTCGTATCGACCGGCTTTGCCGGTCGGGCGGGCAGTTTGCGGCAAAGCCGCAAACATTACCCGTAACTGGCGAAAAAGCGCGTAGCGCTTTTTTGACACGCTGAATACCCGCCTATCCGGCGGGTATTTTCAGCTTCTTACATCCGAATCAGCTCATATTCCCGAGTGCCCAAGCCGATCTTCTCAGCGTGAGCCAAGCAGCTTTCCCATTCCGACTCCGGCGTGGAATTGCGGAAATGATCATGCAAGTCCTGAAAACCGGGGGTTTTTAAATGGTCGCTGAGCTGGCTGTTAGGCATCGGCTCCGTTTTTTTGCACGCGTCCACGCAGGCTTGATCCAAGGCTAGCGGATCAAGGGACGCGAACATGCCGATATTGGGCAAAATTGGCGCGTCGTTCTCGCAATGGCAGTCGCAGTTGGGGGACACATCCACCACAAGAGAGATGTGGAAGCAGGGGCGGCCGTCCACCACAGCCTTGGCATACTCCGCCATACGGCAGTTGAGCAATGCAGCCGCAGTGGGATCCTCAAAATCGATAGCGTCAAAGTTGCACGCGCCTACGCAGCGTCCGCAGCCCACGCAATGCTCCTTGTCCACGGTCATTTTCTTCGCCTTTTCATCAAAGACCAAGCCGCCGTTGGCGCATTCCTTTTGGCAGATGCGGCAGCCCCGGCAATGATCGGTAATGATGTAGGCCTTACCGCTGTTGTGCTGATCCTTCTTGCCCGCCCGGGAGCCGCAGCCCATGCCGATGTTCTTGATGGTGCCGCCAAAGCCGGTCATTTCGTGACCCTTAAAATGAGTCAGGCTGATGAAAACGTCCGCGTCCATCACCGCCCGGCCGATTTTCGCCTTTTGAATATACTCTCCGCCTACCACGGGAACCTCCACGTCGTCCGTGCCCTTCAAGCCGTCGCCAATCAGCACGGGGCATCCCGCGCTTAAGGGAGTAAAGCCGTTCTCCCACGCGCAGTAGAGATGCTCCAAGGCGTTTTTACGACTGCCGGGATAGAGAGTATTGCAATCGGTCAGGAAGGGATGCCCACCCAGCTCGTTAATCACGTCCGCTACTGCTTTTGCATAGTTGGGGCGCAGAAAGCTGATATTGCCCAGCTCCCCAAAATGCATCTTAATCGCCACTAGTTTGTTTTCCATATCGATCTGCCCAATTCCAGCCTTGCGGATCAGATTTTTTAGTTTTCCGGGCAGCCCCTCCCCAAAAGCCTTCGTCCGAAAATCAGTGAAGTAAACCTTTGCCTTTTCCATAAAAATACCCCCTATTTTATTTCATCAGTTCTTGAATTTGTTGATACTTGTCATTGCTAACCGTCCAGTTTCTCAGCTCCGGCTCCGATATCACAGCCGGTTTTTCCTGTCCGTCCAGCAAAACGTAGCCCAGATTGTAATCCATGTTGCTGCTGGCGCTTTCCAAGGAAAACTCGTCGCTGGACGCTTTGCCGCCATCGCCGGAGGTAAGGCAGCTGGAGATAATCCTCAGGCCTTCAACCGGGGTAGTGGGCGTTAGCTCCGGGTATGCCTCCGCCATTAGCGTATAGCTGCCGGGATAAACCGCATCGAAAAGGTAATAGCCAAAGGCGTCGCTTTCCGTCTCGTACACCGTCTCGCCGTTTTGGACCAGCATCAGCTTTACACCGGGTATCATCGGCTCGCCGCCGTCGATCAAGCCGTTTCCATTCTCATCCAGCCATATCTGATCGCCCAGCTTGGCGGGCTTGATATAGAGAATATTTTGTGAAAGCATATGCTTGGCCATCTTCACCGTAAAGGGATCGCTTTGTCCAACGCCGTTCTGCTCGCTTACGATGATCGATTCGTCCTTGTCAAAATTCTCGTCGTTAGGCCGCACAAAAATCATACCGTTCGGCAGCTGAGCCTTGACAAGATAATCGTTCGGCCACAGCCCGTCAAAACGATAAGCACCGTCCGCTCCCGTTACGGTGGACTGCATCGCCTCTGTACCGCCAGCAGCCCAAAGGGTGACGGTTACACCCTCAACCGGGGTGCGCTGCCCCGCCTCCACCAGCGTTAACGTTCCGCCTACGCTGGTCTCGGACACCAATCCGGTGGAAAGGCCCGTAAGCTGCTGCCCTTCCTCAACGCGTATGCCTGTCTGCCGCATGGAGCCGTCATAGGTAAAGGTGGAGGCTTGGTCCTCCGCCGGCTTCGACTGACTGGGCAAATCGAAGGAAACCGTATAGGCGCCGGGCCGCACGTTTTCAAACAAGAATCCGTCGGCGTTGGTTTGCACCGACGCAGCCGTCATGCCCGTGCTTTCATCCGTCAGCCGCAGGGAGATACCGGCCATCAACGCCTCGTCCTTTTGCTGCTTACCATCCTTATTCTCGTCCAGCCAAACTACCCCGGCGATGCTAGCGGGCTTGACTGCGCCGATTTGCTTCGCCATGCGATTGGTAAGCGTGCTCCACGGGCAGGGCAGCGTCTGACTGTTAACCGTGCCGAAGTTCAACGCTTCCTCGTCCAGCCCAGCGCTGAAAATGTATCCGTCAGGCAGTGTGACCGTAAGCTGATAGGAAGAAGGTCTAAGCTCCATAAGGCTGAAAGCGCCGTCGCTTTCGGTCTTTGCCGTTTTTTCCTCCGCATTGGAGCCGCTGGGCGTAAGGGTCAGCACCGCGCCGGAAAGAGCCTTTTCCTCCGCATCCTGCACACCGTTGGCGTTCGCGTCTTTAAACACCACGCCTTGGAAGCTTCCCAGCGTCACAGCGCCGGCCAACGGGCACTCATAGCCTTCGCCCATCGCCACGCCAAAGGAGGCGGTTACGGTTTCTCTCCCCTCATTCGCCACCGTATTTCCACCGGGGGTTACCCGCGCCATTTCCGTATGCTCCGGTAATTGGTAAGTTAGCGTATAGTTGCCGGGCATAACACCATCAAAGAAATAGGTTCCGTCCTGTTCCACAGAACGGGTTAAATCAATTTCTCCATCCTCCGATAGCAGGCGCACGCTTGCGCCATCCATTCCCGCCTCGCCGTCGCTCCACAGCCCGTCGTCGTTTAGGTCATGAAAAAGTCGACCCGTTACGGTTGAAGCGGGAAGCATGCCCGCATTGATATTCTGGAGGGTCTGCCCCATCGCGATGCTGATAGCGGCGGTCACGCCATAATCATCGATCAGCTCCACCACATGGTTTCCGCCCGCTTCCTCGGGACGCAGACGGGTAAAGCCGTTGCCTTGGATTCTGCGCACCTTCACAATATAGGTGCCGGGCATGATCCCCTCCAAGGTATAAGTCCCGGCGCTATTGGTACGCCCCTTCAAAAGCTCATTTCCGTTTTCGTCCGTCAGTACTACCTCGATGCCGGAAAAAAGCTTTTCGCCGCTATCCAGCCGACCATTATAATTGGTATCCTGAAATACGCTTCCTTGGATGGTCGCGCCCCTCGCCACGCCGATCAGCGCGTTCGCTTCAGCGCCGCTCAGGATGGTAATGGGCTGAATGGTATTCTCTCGGCGGCTTCCCCGCTGCTCAAACAAATTCGCCAAGTCGCCTCCCGTAGCCGGTACCGTAGCAAAAATGCTGCCGTCGCTTGGCAAAATCGCCCGCAGACGATAATCGCCGCTCCGCAGGTTTTCCAGCCTGAACGCGCCGTTTTCATCCGTCTGGGTTTTCCCCATGGAATCGCCGCTGCTAATTTTGATTGCTTCTACGGTAACCCCGGCATAACCCGGTTCGCCCTCGTCATAATATCCGTTATCGTTGAGGTCGAAAAACGCCGTACCGACAAGCACGCCGTTTTGCACGACGCCGACGTTTTTATCCGTGACCGTTTCCTCGTTCTTTATCGAAAATTCTCGAGTAACCACCGAACCGGAGAACACGCTGCGCAGATCTCCGCCAGTTTTGGAGTAGCGCGCATACAGCATGCCTTCCGGCAGAACGGCGCTGAACAGGTAGCGGTCATTCGGCAAGCCGTTAAAGGTATACAGCCCGGTCTCGTCGGTGATCAGTTCAAACACTCTGCCGCTCTTCTGCCCCTCCAGCCTAAGCAGCACGCCGGCTACGCCGGGCTCGGTTTCATCCATAACGCCGTCGTTGTTGATGTCCTCGAAAACCTTGCCGCTAAAGGATGCAGCCTTCACCATCCCTGCACCGGCCTTTAAGCTTTCGCCGCCGACAAGCGTGATTGACTCACAAGCCAAAGAGGCGTTCTCGGAGGCGGCCACGCTGCTATCCGTCCCTTTGACCGTAAAGCCGTAACCGGTAGGCGCGTTCACCTGCATAGTATAGCTGCCCGGACGAATGCCGGTAAGCGTCAGCTCGCCATTGCTATCCGTGGTTCCGCTGCTCAGGCTTTCCTGCTCGTCCATCACATTCACCTGAACCCCGGCGACTCCTTGCTCCCCTCCATCGCGCGCACCATTAGCATTGCTATCGACAAATGCGGTAAAAAGCAAAGCTGCCGGCTTTTGCAGGCTGATATCCGCCAAGCCGTCGCTGCCCGCCGTCTCGGATAGCTCGATCATCGAGCCGCAGGTAAGCGTGCCTTCGTACCCCGCGCCCTCGCCAACCGTGGTGTTGCCAACGGCGGCGGCGTAAAAATCTGCCGTATCCGACCTTGCACAAATCCGAAAGTGTCCCGCTCCAATCCGCAAAAAGGAGTAGCGACCATATTCATCCGTCTGGGCGCTGGCAATCTCCTGCCACTGGTCATCCTGCTGCTGTTGTAATATAACCTGCACACCGCTCATCAGCGGCTCGCCTTCCTCCCAGCGAAGGCTACCGTTCTCATCTGCATAAGCGCAGCCCGTGATACCGTTAAACGTCAGAAATCCAAAGTCAGGCAGTTGGGTAATCTCGCCGTCCTTCACCGATACGGTCATCCATACCATATCGCCCTGCTGGGTAATCTGCCACTGAGAATCCTCTGAAAGCTCCGTATTCTCCGGCAGAGGAGCGTAAACGCTATACTCTCCGGCAGGCAGTCCTAAAAAAGCAAAGCTTCCATCCTCCGCCACTGCGGCGCTCTGCTGCAAATCAGCCGACGCCAATGCAACTTGTGCGCCTTTTTCCAGCGTCGACGGCGCTCCCATGATGCTGCCTGTGGCGGTTGCGGCGCTTTCAGTCGTCTCTCCCAGCGCCGATATTGGCAGAATGCACAGCATCAGCACGAAAATCATCATTCCAAAGGCTTTTCTTCTATTTTGCGCGGTTAAGCTCATTCTACTACTCCTCCGCAAATTAAAATACATAAAACACCATTATCAATACTAAATCATCCCCTTCTCTTTGTCAATCAATAGAACGGATTGATGGTGGATTGTGACACAAGTAACATTGACACCTTGACTGAGCATGATATAATAAAGGCATCTTTACAAGCATAGCGAGGAGGAGAGCCCATGGCAGAGGAACGCAAAATCATGATCGTGACGGATTCCTCCTGTGATTTAAGCGACGAACAGCTCGCTAAATACGGCATCCGTATGATCTCCCTGCGGGTGGTTTGTCAAAACGCCGAATATCGCGATCGCGTCGATATTCAGGAGGATGAGCTATACGCGCTTTTGGAGAAGGAACTTCCCAAAACCAGTCTGCCTTTACCCGAGGACGTCAGCTCCCTTTATGAGCAAATCATTGCGGACGGCTATACGGACGTTCTTCACTTTTCCATTTCATCAGGTCTTAGCGGCACCTATAATATGGTACGCATGATTACCGAGGATTTTTCAGATCGGCTGAATATCCGGGTAGTGGACTCTAAAACCCTATCCACAGGCCTTGGCATGATGGTGCTGGAAGCCGCCCGCGCGCTAGAAAAAGGCGCGGCTCCCGACGAAGCGGTAGAAGCCGCGCTGACCGTGCGCAAGAATCAATTGGGCATGTTCGTCATCCGGACGCTGGAATATCTCCGCAAGGGCGGACGAATCGGCATGGTAGAAGGCGTGGTGGGCAGTATTTTGCAAATCAAGCCCATCATCTTTGTCAACGACGACGGGATTTATCAGACGTTGGCAAAGGCGCGCGGCTTCAAAAACGCCATCGACACCATGCTACAGGAAGCCAAGCGCTTTTTAGGCGCCGACAAGGTGAACCTGAGCGTGGTCAACGGTCGCGCCCCCGAAGACGCGGCGGCTTTGATGGAACGCGTAAAGTCAGAGGTTGACGTACAGGAAGGGGCTTTTATCGCTCAGGTCAGCCCTGTCTTGGCCATCCATACGGGGCCTGGTCTGCTGGGCATTGTTGCCAACAGGGTGGTAAAGGCCTGACGGGCTGAGGATATAACGGCAAATCGGGGCATGGGGGTTCCGGCTTATGCATCATGCAGGGTTCGGGGCGCAGAAGGTATACCTCCAGCTTCACCTCCAGCCGCACCTCAAAGGTTTCATCCTCCGAGCAGCATTCGGCGCAAAGAAGCCGTACGCAAGGCACTACGAAGATACTGTTCTTCCAGCATTCCGATATCGGGCAGGCGGGCTTTAGGCTGATTTCCGCCTCCACCATTGAGGTTGCTTCATAGAGTTTCCCACGGCAATCCCTTACCTGACAGCATACGGGAATACATACGCGAAGATGAAGCCGGGTATCCGGCCCGTGGCTTTCCAGCGGCGTCCACCAAGGTTGGGCGCCGCTTTGCTGTACCATCAGCAAAGTAAAGGGCGGCTCGGCGCAGCAGGGCAGGCCTTCCAGCTTCAACGCCGTGCACAGATTCGGAATCACTCGCCGCTCGCATGCAATGATTTTTTGCAGCAGCACACTTTCCATGCGTGGGCGAACCGGCTTACAGCGGCAGCCCTCCTCGGGTCTGGGCTTGGGTGGCGGGCAATGATGGTCGCAGGGCATGGTCTTGGGTGGCAGGCATGGCCGCGGCTTAGGCGGCTTAGGCGGGGGGCAGGGCCGCGGTCTGGGCGGATCGCAGGGCTCCGGCTTCGAGCACGGGCAGGGATGCTCTGGCTGATGACAGGGCTGCGGTCTAGGTCGGTCGCAGGGATCGGGCTTCGGGCACGGGCAGGGGCGCTCGGGCTGATGACAGGGCTGCGGTCTAGGCCGGTCGCAGGGATCGTGCTTCGGGCACGGGCAAGGCTGCTCCGGCTGACAGCAGGGTTCGGGGATTTTGCACGGGCAGGGCTCCGGCTTTGGGCGCGGCGGCGGGCAATAGGGTGCTGTCACCGGCCCGCAGGGATCCCAGCACTCCGTTTCGCAACGCCGTTTCTCTCTATCAGCGCACTCATGGCAGTCACAGGGGGGATGATGCATTGCTATTCCTCCAATCTATTGACAATACAAAAAGATGGTTTGACAGCGTGTTTCTCCTGTCAAACCATCCTATGCTTTTTCCCTATTCCCGTGCGGCTATTTTAAATTGATCTCTTCAGCCGTGGCGTTTCCGGCCCGCAGAGTGATCAATATACCGATATCCGCATCCTGCGTAATGGCTACCCCGGAATGCGCCTCCCAAAGCCGAGCCAGCACGCCTTCATCCGGGGTGCTGGGGCGCTCCTCCGAGCTGGTGGAGATAATCGACCACTGTGGCTGCACCGCCTGTACCAGCGCACCGCCGGTCGCGTCGGCTCCTCCGTGATGAGCCACCTTCAACACTACCGCTTGCGGAATCAATCCCTTTTCCAGCAGCTCGTTTTCTTCCGTCAGCTCCATATCTCCGGTCAGCAGCACGTTGCCCTCAGGGGTTTGCCAATCCATCACCAACGAATTATTATTTTCATCCTCTTGGTCCAGCGTCAGCGGGCCCAGCACCTGAAGCATGCTTTTCCCCGCCTCGATCTGGTCGCCAGCCCGGAGCCACGTGATCTCCATCCCGTTCTTTTCAGCGGCTTCATAAACGGGATGGTCCTCTAAGCTAGCATCGCTATACAGTGCGCCCGCGTAGATGCGAGCCACCTCGATATCGCTTTTCAAAAGCTTTTTGAGTCCGCCCACATGATCCTGATCCGTATGGGTAATGATTACGCCGTCCAGCCGGGAGACCTGATAAATCGCCAACACCTGTTCCAGCTGATCATAGCTCTGCTTCGCGCCGGTATCCACAAGATAGCGCTGCTCGTCCACCATCAGCAGGATTGCGTCCGCCTTACCTACGTTGATAAACAGTGCCTGCACCGTACTTTCCCCGCTGGCGGGCTGCAACGTCCCCGTGCAGCCAAGGAGTACGCCTATCAAGCAAGCCAACATTTTTCGGCAGATTTTCATCCTCACACCTCCGTTTCGGAACAGTGCTTTCCCGCGCCTATTTATCGTCCATTTTAAGCACCGCTAAGAATGCCTCGCTAGGCACCTCCACCGTGCCAAACTGCCGCATGCGCTTCTTGCCTTCCTTCTGCTTTTCCAGCAATTTTTTCTTACGGGTAATATCGCCGCCATAGCATTTAGCCAGCACATCCTTACGCATGGCCTTCACCGTTTCCCGGGCGATTACTTTACCGCCGATCGCCGCTTGGATGGGAATCTCAAACAACTGGCGAGGGATAACGTCCTTCAATTTCTCCGCGATATTTCTTCCCCTTGCATAGGCCTTTTCTCGATGGACGATAATGGAAAACGCGTCGCACACATCCCCGTTAAGCAGTATATCCAGCTTCACCAGATCGCTTTCCATATAGCCCTTTAGTTCGTAGTCGAAGCTTGCGTACCCGCGGCTACGGCTCTTGACCTGATCGAAGAATTCATAGATGATTTCATTCAGCGGAATTTCGTAAATCAGCTTAACCCTTGCGCCCTCGTACTGCATATCGATAAACACGCCCCGTTTATCCACGGCGATATCCATCATTGCGCCCACGAACTCCTGCGGCGTATAAATAGTCGCCGTGACGTAGGGCTCCTCCATATGCTCGATTTCTCCTATGGGAGGCAGATTGGACGGGTTATCGATATCAACCTCCACACCATCCAGCTTAAACACATGATAAATAACGCTGGGGGCGGTGGTGACCAAGTCCAGATCGAATTCTCTTTCCAGCCGTTGCTGGATAATCTCCATATGCAGCAATCCCAGAAAGCCGCATCGAAAGCCATAGCCCAGCGCCACTGAGGTTTCCGGGTCAAAGGACAGGGACGCGTCGTTCATCCTCAGCTTTTCCAGCGCTTCCTTCAAGTTATCATAATCCGCGCCATCCGCCGGGTAGATACCGCAGAACACCATGGGCGTGACCTTACGGTAGCCGGGCAGCGGCTCCTCTGCGGGACGGTTCGCGTCCGTGATCGTATCGCCCACTCTTGTATCGCCCACATCCTTAATCGACGCTGCGATATAGCCCACATCGCCGGGAAACAGCTCGTCGCACGGGAAATATCCCGGCTTAAACACGCCGACTTCCACAATGTCAAACTCGCTACCGGACTGCATCAGCCGCATCCGCATGCCCGGCCTTACCGTGCCGTCCATGACCCTCACAAAGCAAATTGCGCCCTTATAATTATCATAATACGCGTCGAAGATCAGTGCTCTCAGCGGCGCGGTTTCATCCCCCTTAGGCGGCGGCATCAGCTTGACCACGGCTTCCAGCACTTCCTCGCAATGAAGCCCCGTCTTTGCAGAAATCATCGGCGCTTCACTGGCGTCCAGCCCTATTACATCCTCGATTTCCTTTTTTACCTCTTCGGGCTGCGCGCTGGGCAGATCAATCTTATTGATCACCGGCACCGTTTCCAAGTTATGCTCCAATGCCATATACACATTGGCCAACGTTTGCGCCTCGATGCCCTGAGTCGCGTCCACCACCAGCAGCGCGCCCTCGCACGCCGCCAGCGCCCGGCTGACTTCATAGCTAAAGTCCACATGGCCCGGCGTATCAATCAAATTCAACTCGTAAACTTCGCCGTCCTTCGCCTGATACTGCATCCGCACGGCTTTACTCTTAATCGTAATGCCCCGTTCCCGCTCCAGCTCCATGGAGTCCAAAATTTGCTCCACCATCTGCCTTTGCTCGAACACGCCCGTCATTTCCAGCAACCGATCCGCCAGTGTGCTTTTACCGTGATCAATATGTGCGATGATACAAAAATTCCGTATATGGGAAAGCCTTTCCTCGTGCAACTGGAATTCCTCCATCGTTCTGTTCAACTACGTTTCCACGCTTCCCTATCATACCGTCTTTCCCCAAAAAAATCAAGCAGGGGCAGTGCCCCTGCACCCCGGACTGCTGTGGCAGGGGATGGGATGAAATCGCCCCACGACGGAGGGTCGCGGGGCTTCTGCGATGGGGTTTTACGCAGGGGCAGTGCCCCTGCAACCTGGACTGCTGCGGCAAGGGGTGGGGTGGGAATCGCCCCGCGACAGAGGGTCGCGGGGCTTCTGCGATGGGGTTTTACGCAGGGGCAGTGCCCCTGCAACCCGGACTGCTGCGGCAGGGAGTGGGGTAGAAATCGCCCCGCGACGGAGGGTCGCGGGGCTTCTGCGATGGGGTTTTACGCAGGGGCAGTGCCCCTGCAACCCGGACTGCTGCGGCAGAGGATGGGATGAAAATCGCCCCGCGACGGAAGGTCGCGGGGCTTCTGCGATGGGGTTTTTGTAAGATGGTATCCTACGATAGGTGGTATAAAAAATGGGTCAAGGGCGTTAGCCCTTGTCAGGGTGCAGGGGCGGAAGCCCCTGCTAATGCTTAGGCTAGCTTTTGCGCAATCGCGTCTAAGAAGCCCTCGCTGCTGACTACCTTCGCCTGACCGTTATAGAGTAGCGCCAAATCCTTGGTCATCACGCCGCCCTCGATGGTGTCGATGGAGGCTTTTTCCACTTTGTCGGCAAAGGCGCACAGCTCGGGCAGTTGATCTAGCTCGCCCCGCTTGCGTAGCGCCCCTGTCCATGCAAAAAGCGTTGCCATAGAGTTCGTGCTGGTTTCCTCGCCGCGAAGATGCTTATAATAATGCTGCGTTACTGTGCCGTGCGCAGCTTCGTACTCATACTGACCATGAGGGGATACCAGCACGCTGGTCATCATAGCCAAACTGCCGAAGGCTGTGGCGATCATGTCGCTCATCACATCGCCGTCATAGTTTTTCAACGCCCAGATAAAGCCGCCCTCACTGCGAATCACACGTGCTACCGCATCGTCCACCAACGTGTAGAAATAGCTAAGCCCGGCCTTAGCAAAGGCTTCCTTATACTCCGTTTCATACAGCTCGGCAAAGATATCCTTGAAATGATGATCGTATATTTTCGAGATGGTATCCTTCGTGGAGAACCACAAGTCCTGATGTACATCCAGCGCGTATTGGAAGCAGCTTCGGGCAAAAGAGGTAATGCTTTCATCCGTGTTATAAAGCCCTTGTACGATGCCGCTGCCCTTGAAATCCATGATGGTTTGGCTAGTCACCTGACCGTTTTCGTCGGTAAAGCGCAGCTCCGCTTTACCAGCGCCCGGCACTCGGTATTCCGTATCCTTATAGACGTCGCCATAGGCATGACGGGCTAAAATGATCGGCTTCTTCCAATTGCGCACGAAGGGCTCTACACCCTTGACCAAAATAGGCGCGCGGAAAACAGTTCCGTCCATAATAGCGCGAATGGTGCCGTTAGGGCTTTTCCACATCTGCTTAAGGTGATATTCCTCCACCCGCTGAGCATTGGGCGTGATGGTGGCGCATTTAACCGCCACGCCGTACTGAAGAGCCGCGTTGGCGCTATCTACCGTTACCTGGTCATTGGTACGATCTCGGTTTTCCAAGCCGAGATCGTAGTACTCAGTTTTCAAATCCACATAGGGCAGCAGCAGTTTTTCCTTAATCATGGCCCACAAAATGCGGGTCATTTCATCGCCGTCCATTTCTACCAGCGGCGTTTTCATTTGGATTTTTGCCATGGATGAGTTACCCTTCCTTTCCCTGATAAGGTGCTGTGGTTCATTGTACCGGGTTATCCTACCCAATGCAAGCGCTTATACAGCAAAAGAACAGGAATCCATCATCATGCTGCTGCCCCAAGCTAACAATCATTACCCTTTAGCTCTTTTCTCCAAGTATCGCCTTCAAATCCTCTTCAGGCGTTGTTACAGGCGCAATATGATACCTTTGTGCAAGGTATTCCAGCACGTTCGGGGAGAGAAACGCCGGCAGCGTCGGGCCCAGACGAATGTTCTGGATTCCCAAATGCAGCAGTGTCAGCAGGATACAAACAGCCTTCTGCTCATACCATGAAAGGATCATGGATAGCGGCAGCTCATTCACCCCGCAGCCGAAGGCTTCAGCCAATGCTATCGCCACCCGAATTGCACTATATGCATCGTTGCACTGGCCCATATCCATCAGTCGTGGCAAACCGCCAATTGTCCCTAGCTCAAGGTCGTTAAAACGATATTTACCGCACGCCAGTGTAAGAACAACCGTATCCTTAGGCGTTTGCTTCACAAATTCTGTAAAATAGTTCCGACCCGGGCGTGCGCCGTCACAGCCGCCGACAAGGAAAAATCTTTTAATCGCACCCGTTTTGACCGCGTCTATCACACGCTCGGCAACGGACAGCACCGCATCGTGACCAAAGCCTGTGGTTACCGTTTTACCGCCGTTGATTCCGGTCATTTGGCGATCCTCGGCATAGCCGCCCAAGGCAAGCGCCTTCTGAATAACGGGCGTGAAATCCTTATCCTCGCCAATATGTGTAACGCCCGGATAGGAAACCAGCTCCGTCGTAAATACGCGATCCGAATAGCTGACCTTTGGCGGCATCAGGCAATTGGTGGTAAAAAGAATCGGCGCTGGAAGATCCGCGAACTCGTTTTGCTGGTTTTGCCACGCCGTGCCAAAATTGCCCTTGAGATGCGGATATTGATGAAGCGCTGGATATCCGTGTGCCGGAAGCATTTCGCCATGGGTATAAACCTGAATTCCTTTGCCTGCGGTTTGCTCGAGGAGCAGCTTTAAATCATACAAATCATGGCCCGATATTACGATAAACGGGCCTTTTTCTGCCTTCATCGACACCTCGGTCGGCACAGGCGCGCCATACGTCTCGGTATTAGCTTGGTCCAGCAGCGCCATGCATTTGAGATTTATCTCTCCAACCTCAAGCACCACAGGGAGCAGCTCGTTCATGCCCCAATCCTTCATCCCAATCGCCGAAAGCGCCTTATAGAAAAACCGGTTCACCTCGTTATCGCTATACCCAAGAGCCATCGCGTGATACGCGTAAGCCGCCATCCCTCGAATCCCAAACAAAATCAAGGATTTCAGTGAACGGACGTCCTCGTCGGCTTGCCACACTTCCTCCATATTAAAGTTTGGCTCGCGCACCTCGGAAGAGGCCGACACTCTTTCATCTTCTGCACAAACGCGGTTGAGCAGCACCGTTAAAGTTTCATTATTAAAGTTTACATTGGTGACCGAAGAAAAGAGCCCGTCAAGAACAACTCGATTCGTCGCTTCGGTAACCATGCCCCAATTTTTCTCAGCAGTGTGGGCAAGCTTAACCAGCGCACCGGTTAACTGATCCTGCAGTCTAGCGGTATCCGCCTTTTTTCCACAAATCCCCGCCTGACCGGTGCATCCCGTGCAACCGGCGGTTTGTTCGCATTGAAAGCAAAACATCTGATTACTCATACTCTTTCTCTCCCCTATTCAATCATTCTGCCATCCGTCGATATGGTTACAACTCTCCATGGTATAAACTTCCCGCTTGCCTGAAGTGCGCGCTTGGCGGCGTTTTCCAGCCCGCCGCAGCAGGGCACCTCCATACGGACGATCATTACGCTCTTGACATTATTCTCCGCGATTATCCGCGTGAGTTTCTCCGCATAGTCCCCCTCGTCCAGCTTCGGGCACCCGATCAGCGTTATGTGATCGCGGATGAACTCGTTATGGAAGTTACCATAGGCATACGCCGTACAATCTGCGGCAATAAGCAGCTTCGCACCGTCAAAGTAAGCCGCATTTACCGGCGCCAACTTAATCTGCACCGGCCATTGGGACAGCTGGCTATTCGTTTTACCCACCTTTTCTTCGTGTTCTTCACCGTTTTCGCGGCGGATTGTCTTGGAATGCGTTCCGGGGCAGCCGCACGGCAAGTCCCCATGCTTTTTAGATGCTTTGGACGCTTTAACCGCCGCTTCATTATAGGCGGGAGCCTCCCGCTCTTCAAAGGAAATCGCGTTTGTCGGGCAAGCCGGGAGGCAATCGCCCAACCCGTCACAATAATCCTCCCGCATCAGCTTCGCCTTACCATTCACCATTCCGATAGCTCCCTCATGGCAAGCCGCCGCACATGCGCCGCATCCATTACAAAGCGTTTCATCAATTCTAATGATTTTACGTTTCATAAAATCCCATCCTTTCAACTCTACAACCTTATCCCGCCGCTTTCATCTTCGGCATCCCAATCATACTCTATTCCATCTCAAAAGTATGTTGAAAAATCAACAGCAGGGGCAGTGCCCCTGCACCCCGGACTGCCCGCTTTAGCGGGCAGGGGTAGTGGGGTGGAATCGCCCCGCGACGGAGGGTCGCGGGGCTTTTGCGTGGTTAGGTATTCGCTAACTGGAAAAACAGCAGTCATTTAGTCCATTGATCAAACCTGCCCCTGCTATCCCCTCCCCACCAAACCCACGTTTTTCCCCAACCCTCCCGCCGCTCCCCAACAGCGGCGATAGCGAGGGAGGCCAAAAGCCCCGCTCGTTTTGAAGGAGGATGAAGGGGCGCATGGGAGGCGGAAGCCCCTTCATGTCCCCGCCAAACTTCCATCGCCTCCCGAATAGCCTATTCCATTCATCACCCCCTGCCATCCCCTCCCCGCCAAACCCGCGCTCTTTCCCCATTCTCCCGCCGCTCCCCAACAGCGGCGATAGCGAGGGAGGCCAAAAGCCCCGCTCGTTTTGAAGGAGGATGAAGGGGCGCGTGGGAGGCGGAAGCCCTCCATGTCCCTACCCAACTCCCATCGCCTCCCGAATAGCGCCCCGCCTCCTTCAAAACGGGCAATTTGGGCTTTTGGCTGTACGAGCGTGCCGCAGCTTTCTGTTTCTCTTTCCGGAAAGAGAAAAACGGGGTCAAGGGGCGTTAGCGCCCTTGCGTCCTCCCCCCTTGACCATTCGCATTCATTTTAGGTATGATAGACAGGAATCAATCCTTAAAGGAGCGCTTACCATGACGCTGGAGGAAGAACGACTAAACCGCACAGCGCTGCTGCTCACGCCAGAGCAAATGAAGCAGTTAAAGCAATCCCACATCATACTATTCGGCTTAGGCGGGGTAGGTAGCTTTGCTGCGGAAGCACTGGCTAGAGTGGGCGTAGGCCATCTGACCATCGTGGATAACGATACGGTGGCTCCCTCTAACCTGAATCGCCAGCTTCCAGCACTTTCAACCACTGTCGGCCAAAAAAAAACTGACATTATGGAACAACGCCTGCAAAACGCTGCGCCAGGTATCCAAATTACTGCTGTGGACGCGTTCTATCTGCCGGAAGCGCCGGTGGAAATCCCCTCGGACTGCTCCATGGTGCTGGACGCGATCGACACGGTATCAGCCAAGCTCCATCTGGCTCAAGTCTGTAAAGAACGCGGCATTCCGCTGGTGTCCTGTATGGGGATGGGCAATCGGCTAAATCCTACGCTGATCCGCATCGGAGATATTTTTGAAACCAATAACTGTCCCCTGTGCAAGGTCATGCGGCGAGAGCTGCGAAAAAGAAATATACCCGCCCTTCGCTGCGTTTACTCGCTGGAACAAGCTCGTAAGCCGCTGCCGGTAGAAAACGCAGAGCAAAAAAGCACAGGCCGTACGGCGCCCGGCTCCGTGTCCTTTGTGCCGTCAATAGCCGGGCTTTATATGGCTTATGAAGCAGTACGAACGCTTTGTGGGCTGGAATAGCAAACCAAGGCAAAGCCTCTACATCCATGGCTACAAAAAAGAGGGGGTGAACGACATCGAGACAAGACCCGCATCTCCAAACACTATCTACTTTTTATGAAGAAAGGATCGAATTAAGATGAAAAAAAGAATTTCTCTTCTGTTAGCGCTTCTGTTACTACTTCCCTTTTCCTTTGCTCTGTCACAGAGCGGCAGCCTTACCCTTGAACAAGCGAAAACAGCAGCCCTGCAAGCGGCGGGGCTGAGCACGCAAGAAGTAAGCATCCTAAAGGCTTGCCCGGAGCAGGACGACGGCTACGATGTCTATGAAATAACGCTACTCTCCGGCGATCAGTGGATCGAGCTGACGATCGATTGCGCTACCGGCAGGGTAGTGGATCAGGATACGGAACGCATGAAAAATCCATCTGCTTTTTTGGAAGCGAATAACAACGCCGCAACCGGGGCTTATATTGGGTTGGAAGCCGCTGTTGCCGCGACGCTGACGCAAGCCCAGCTTCAAAAGGAGCAAACCGAAGACCTGTACGCTTGGGTCGACGAGGAGGATGACATGCCCGTTTATCAAGTGCGCTTCACTTATGACAATCAGCTTTATGAAAGCCATGTTAATGCTGTAAATGGAAAAGTGGAAGAAAAGAATCTGCTGCAAATGTTGGAGTCAGACCGTTAGTTTTACCACTTTTTGCAGCGTTTCTTTTTCGTCTGTCAGCCTTGACGAACCATACGCCGTTTGTTACAATGAAGAACGTTTGATAATTTTAAGGAGGTACAGGGATTTTCATGGATACAAAATTTATTTTTGTTACAGGCGGCGTGGTTTCTTCGTTGGGAAAGGGCATTACCGCGGCGTCGTTAGGTCGCCTGCTCAAAAGTCGGGGGCTTAGGGTCTCCATCCAAAAATTTGACCCTTACCTGAATGTTGACCCCGGCACCATGAATCCCTACCAGCACGGGGAGGTTTTCGTCACCGATGACGGCGCGGAAACCGATCTGGATTTGGGCCATTACGAGCGCTTTGTAGATGAGAATCTAACGCAAGCCAGCAATGTAACCAGCGGTCGCGTGTATAAAACGGTTATTGATCGCGAGCGCCGGGGCGAATATTTGGGCGCGACCATTCAGGTCATTCCCCATATCACCAACGAAATCAAGAAAAACATTCTAGCCGTATCCCGTACGGAGAACGCGCCTGACGTGGTTATTACCGAAATCGGCGGCACGGTAGGCGATATCGAAAGCCTGCCCTTCTTGGAAGCCATCCGTCAAATGCGCGCGGAGGTGGGCCGTGAAAACTGCCTGTACCTCCACGTTACCTTGGTGCCCTACCTCAACGCGGCGGGAGAGCTGAAAACCAAGCCCACTCAGCATAGCGTACGGGATTTGTGCTCCATCGGCATCGCGCCGGATATTCTGGTCTGCCGCGCGGATCACGAGCTTCCCTACGAGGTGCGATCCAAAATCGGTATGTTCTGCAATCTACCGGTGGAACGGGTTTTCCAAAACCTGAACGCCCGTAGCCTGTACGAGGTACCCTTGCTTTTGCACCGAGAGCATCTGGATGACGAGGTGCTCAAGCTGCTGGGCATTCCCGCCAAGGACGCCGATCTGACCGAATGGACCCAAATGGTGGAGCGGCAGCTGCAGAGTGAAAAAACCGTAACCGTCTCTCTGGTGGGGAAATACGTAGAACTTCCCGACGCTTACCTGAGCGTAGTGGAGGCCTTAACCCACGGCGGCATCTTCCACGGTGTGAAAGTGAATATAAAGTGGATTCCCGCAGAGGACGTAACCGCTGAGAACGTGGAAAGCATGTTGGCTGGAACAGACGGTCTGGTGGTACCCGGCGGCTTTGGTAGCCGGGGACTGGATGGAAAAATGGCAGCCATTCAATATGCTCGGGAAAACGGTCTGCCCTTCTTGGGGCTTTGCCTTGGCATGCAAATGGCAGTGATCGAATTTGCCCGTCACGTGCTAGATCTTCGGGACGCCCACACCTCCGAGGTGGACCCCCATACCACCTATCCCGTCATTGATTTGATGAAGGATCAGGATTTGGAGAATCTAGGCGGCACCATGCGCCTTGGCAAATACCGTTGCCAGCTGGCTCCGGGAACCAAAAGCGAAAAAGCATATAACACCACGGAAATATGGGAGCGTCATCGTCACCGCTACGAGTTTAACAATGCCTATCTGGATCGCTTTGTGGCAGGCGGCATGATCATCGCAGGACGGAATCCCGACCGAAACCTCGTGGAAATCGTGGAGATTCCCAACCACCCCTTCTTCGTTGGCGTGCAGTTCCACCCGGAGCTGAAAAGCCGCCCCAATCGTCCTCATCCTCTGTTTAGAGATTTTGTGGGCGCTGTGGTCAAGCACGGAGAAAACGCATAAAATATTCATCAGCATCCCGGTCAAAACCGGGATGCTTCAGCGTGTCAAAAAAGCGCTACGCGCTTTTTCGCCAGTTACGGGTACTGTTTGCGGCTTTGCCGCAAACTGCCCGCCCGACCGGCAAAGCCGGTCGATACGAATATAGTCAGGGTAGCCTGCGGGCTCCCCCGACACCCTCTTAAGGGAGTTTTTCGACAGTCTGCAGCATCCCGGTCAAAACCGGGATGCTTTTTGTTTGAGTGTTTTTAATTCTCACTTTGATCGTTATTCCATAGAAACACCCGACAAGCAACCTTCATTTCACGACATTTTCGAATAACAAAAGCTGTTCCACGAGATTTTCCGTCCCAAAATGCTAATACTAAATCAGCATTTTCGATAATTGAAATATTCCGCTTTAATGGAGCCGCACGTCCATATCTTGCATAG
Organism: Eubacteriales bacterium; assembly: GCA_028693055.1. Lineage (GTDB taxonomy): Bacteria > Bacillota > Clostridia > Christensenellales > Aristaeellaceae > Limiplasma. Next base: position 31,106 of record JAQUWD010000023.1, read on the forward strand.
TCAGGCAAATACTCTGTATACATAAATTGCTTGCGCAATGCGTAATTACGCGCGGAGGTATCAATGCCGTATGCGCCACCTGATATGATTTCGGTGACGCCATTTGGTAAATATTTGCCCAAATCGCTTATGCTCAAACACCTTGATCCGATTATAGCAACTCTCATACATGATTTCCCCCAATATTTTTAATACTTGAATTAAGTATATTTCAGACACTTTATATCAAAATATACTTAAAATCAACTTATTAAATAATTGGAGGCCACCAATGGAGAAGGATAAGCACCTTGGTTTGCATATCGACAGCAAGTTGCACGCAAAGCTGAAGTATGTTGCCGAGTATGATGGTCGTTCCGCATCGGGAGAGGTATTATATCTGCTGCGCAGATATATAGCCGACTTTGAGACGCAGCATGGCGAGATTAAATGTAGGGTTGAAGATAAAAAAGTAGAATCCTAAAGCACTATTCATCAGCATCCCGGTTTTTGACCGGGATGCTTTTTTCATCCATAGCTTCGCCCAAAAGCCTCATTTAAAACATCAAAAATACAGAAATGCAATTGATTTCCAAGACAGTGTTACAGTATGATAAAGGCATCGTATTTTAACCATGCTGAAAGGAAGTTGATTCTGATGAAGAAATTTGTTTCTCTAGTCTTGGCTGTCATGCTAGTCTTATGTGCGGTTCCCGCCTTGGCGACCACCTATCTGGGCTTAGCTACCGGCGGCACCACCGGCACCTATTACGCCTTGGGCGGCGACATTGCCGCTCTTTGGATGGCAAAGATAGCCGATTTGGACGTGACCGCGCAAACCACGGGCGGCTCCAAGGCTAACATCATCCTCATTAACGAGGGCGACGCGGAGCTGGGCACCGTTCAAAACGACGTAATGTCCTACGCCTATGCCGGCGATCAGGATTTCTTTGAAGGTCAGGTCATTGACAGCTTTGTGGCTATTGGCGCACTGTATCCCGAACTAGTGCAGATCGTGGTAGGCGCGGACAGCGATATCAAGACCATTGCCGATTTGAAGGACAAGTCCGTATCCATCGGTGCGGTAGGCTCCGGCGTGTATTTTAACGCCATTCAGATTCTGGGCAACGCCGGTCTTACGCTGGACGATGTAAACGAGCAGTACCTTTCCTTCGACGAAAGCGCCACCGCTTTCCAGAACAACCAAGTAGACGCTTTCTTCATCACCGCCGGCTTGCCCAACACCTCCATCGTTGAGGTGGCTAACAAACGCAACGTGCGGCTGCTGGGCTTGGATGAAGCGGATATGGCCAAGCTGATGGAGACCTATGCCTACTACACCCCCGTTACCGTAGCGGCCGGAACCTATAACGGTATGGACGCAGACGTGACCGTGCCCGCCGTCAGCGCCGTGCTGATCTGCTCCAAGGATTTGGACGAGGATATGGTATACAACCTGACCAAAACCCTTTATGAGGATACCGCCGAGCTGAGCCACGCCAAGAAGAGCGAAATCAGCGCGGAAAACGCCGTGAAGGGCATTCCCGTTCCCTTCCATCCCGGCGCGGAAAAATACTTTGTTGAGAAAGGTCTGCTGACCAAGTAATTCATTTTAGGAGTGAACACTGTAATGAGCGAGCCCATATTCTCCGATAACGTGGAGCGTGTGGACGAGCGAGAAATCAATGCGATCATGTCCAAATATGACCGTGAAAGCGCATACCGCACTCTGACAGACTATCGGGGCCTGATCATCAGCGCGGTATGCGTGTTATTCTCTCTCCTCCAGCTTTATTCCACATGGTTTATCATTCCCTCTACCCATATGCGCCCGCTGCATTTAGGCGTGGTGCTGGCGCTATCCTTTCTTCTGTATCCAGCCAGACGAAAATCTCCGAAGAATACGTTGCCATGGTATGATGTGGCGCTGGCGCTGCTGAGCTTTGCTTGTTTTATGTACCCGGTGATCTTTTTTGAGACCATCGCCAAGCAAATGTCCTATCAGACGTACCAAATCGTGATCGGCGTGGTGGGAATCCTTCTGTTGATGGAAGGCTGCCGCCGGGTGGTTGGATTGCCGATTGTGATCATTGCCACCGTATTCATCCTCATCGGTTTTTTTGGCAAATATATGCCCGGCTTTCTTTCCAACCGTGGCTTCTCCGTTAAAAATCTAGTCAAGCACTTGTTTTACACGCAAGAGGGCGTATTTGGAACGCCTATTGGGGCCAGCTCCACCTTTATCTTCCTGTTCATCCTCTTTGGCGCATTCCTCGAAAAAACAGGGGTTGGAGAGTTCTTCATCGACCTGAGCAACGCTGTGGCCGGAAGCCGTCGCGGCGGACCTGCCAAAGTTGCTGTTTTAACCAGCGCGTTAGAGGGCACCGTTTCTGGCAGCTCGGTTGCCAATACGGTGGGCTCCGGCAGCTTCACCATTCCCATGATGAAGAATTTGGGCTATCGCCCGGAATTCGCTGCGGCGGTTGAAGCGGCGGCTTCCACCGGCGGACAGATTATGCCTCCCGTCATGGGCGCGGCGGCCTTCCTGATGGCAGAAACCGTGGGCATCCCCTATTCGGACATCGTAAAGGCGGCCATCATCCCGGCGCTATTGTACTTTGCCGGTATTTACATCATCACCGACTTAGAAGCGAAAAAGCGCGGGCTTGTGGGCATGAGCAAGGAAAACCTTCCTAAGCTTGGCAAGATCATGGTCGAACGGGGCTACCTCATTCTACCCCTGATTGCCATCATCTACATTCTAGGCGCGGGCTTCACCTACTCCATTGCGCCGTTGGTTGGTATTCTCTGCGCCGTGCTGGGCGGCTACTGCAAGACCTTTGTGGATTGGTGCCTGCGCAAAAAGCAAGGAAAAACCACTCAGGAAGTGCTTAAAGAAAGCAGCGCCATGCGCCCCCGTGACTACCTAAAGGCGCTGGAGGGCGGCGCACGTTCCATTTTAGGCGTAGCATTGGCTTGCGGCGTAGCGGGAATCATCGCGGGCATGATTACGTTGACGGGCATTGGCTTGAAGATGGGCGCTGGGCTTACCCAGCTAGCCGGTGGAAGCATTTACCTGTTACTGATCTTCACCATGCTGGCATCCATTTTACTGGGCATGGGCGTGCCTACAACCGCTAACTACCTTATTACCTCCACCATCATGGCCCCCGTCGTTGCCAAGGCTCTCATCGGAACGCCGGGTCTGGACACGGTATATCAGGGACTGGCGGCCTTGGGCGCTGGCTACGAGCTGCTGCCCGCTCACCTGTTTACCTTCTACTTTGGCATTATCGCCGATATTACGCCGCCGGTAGCCCTAGCAGCCATGGCTGGCGCAGCCATTGCCAAATCCAATCCACTCAAAACGGGTGTGGAAGCCTCCCGGCTGGCTATCGCGGCGTTCTTGGTGCCATATATGTTCGTGTTTGCCCCGGAAATGCTCATGCTAAACGCTCATTGGTACGAGGTGCTATTGATCGTTATCACGGCGCTGTTGGGCATGTTCGGCGTTGGTATGGCTGTGGAGCGCTATTGGGGAAGTAAGCTCAACCTGCTCCAGACCTTGATGGCGCTGGTCGGCGGCTTGCTGCTGATTAAGCCCGGTCTGCAAACGGATGTTATGGGATTGGCGTTGATCGGCGGCGTGCTGGTATGGCAGCATTTTCAGAATAAGGCGAAAACCCAAAGGGTTGAGGCGTAATACAAATCTCTGCTTAAACAACAAACACCGAGTCATAGCGAAGGGTCTGTAGCATGTACGCTACAGACCCTTCGCTATATTTTTCTACAACCATTGTCTGAGGAAAACAATCGCCCTTATTTTTTATTGCTCTTCCCCAAATAGGCTTCCTGCACGCTTTTGCTTTGCAATAGCTCCTCACCCGAACCGCTTAAGATAATAGAGCCAGTTTCCATCACAAAGCCGTAATCAGCGGCGTGAAGGGCAGCGTTGGCGTTTTGCTCAATCAGCAAAATGGTGATACCCGATTGACGCAGCTGCGCGATGATGGAAAAAATGTCCTTCACCACCAGAGGAGCCAATCCCAAGCTGGGCTCATCCATCATGATTAGCTTCGGCTTTGTCATCATCGCGCGTCCCACAGCCAGCATCTGCTGCTCGCCTCCGCTTAGCGTACCCGCCAGCTGCCAGCTGCGCTCCTGAAGCCGGGGAAATAGTGAATAGATATAGTCAACATCCTTCAGAATCTGTTCTGTATCCTTGCGCAGGTACGCGCCGATTTTTAAGTTCTCCAGCACCGTCAAATTGGCGAATACTCGCCTTCCCTCCGGCACCAGCGCAATGCCCCGCTCCACAGTTTTTTGAGTGTCTAGCTTGGTAATTTCCTCACCGTTGTAGAAAATAGAACCGCTCTTCACCGGCACAAGCCCGGTAATGGCTCGCAAAGTGGTGGACTTACCCGCGCCGTTCGCGCCGATCAGCGTGACAATCTGGCCCTCGTTTACGTCAAAGGAGATCCCCTTCAATGCCTCAATGCCGCCGTAGCTGACCACCAGATCCTTAATTTCCAGCATGCTCATTCTTCGTCCACCCCCAGATAAGCCGCGATAACGTCCGGGTTGCTCTGCACCATTTCCGGCGTGCCGTCGGCGATTAAGCGGCCAAAATCAAGCACATAGATACGATCGCTAATGTCCATGACCAGATTCATATGATGCTCGATCAGGAATACCGTCAGCTTAAAATCTTCTTTGATCTTGCGGATAAAGTCGCTTAACTCGTCGGTTTCCTGCGGGTTCATACCGGCGGCGGGTTCGTCCAGCAGCAAGAGTCTTGGCTCGGTAGCCAACGCTCGGGCAATTTCCAGATAGCGCTGCTTGCCGTATGGGAGGGAGGTGGCGTTTTCGTTGGCAAGCTCTTCCATACCTAGCATTTCTAGTAGATCTAGCGTTTCCTGCCGGATGCGGCGCTCCTCGTGAAGGTTTAGGTGCAGCGCAGAGGAAAGAAGCCCGGCCTTTAGGCGCATGTGCCGCGCCACCAGTACGTTTTCCAGCACCGTCATGCCCTTGAACAGCCGAATATTCTGGAAGGTGCGGGCAACGCCCATTTCGGTGATACGATCCGGCGTGTTGCTGACAAGGCGGCTGTACTCGCCGATATGGGTGCCTGCATACAGCTTCTTCATTTTACCGGTGGGATGGCCTTGGGCAATGATCTTGCCCCGAAGCTTCACATTGCCGTTGGTAGGCGCATATACGCCGGTAATGACGTTAAAGGCAGTGGTTTTGCCCGCGCCGTTGGGACCGATCAACGCGACGATCTCTCCCTTGTCTACGTACATGCTGAGGCTGTCAACAGCCACCACGCCGCCAAATTGCATGGTGACGTTGTCCAGCTCTAAAACGCGCTCGTTCATTTCATCTCCCCCTTTGCCGCCTTTGGCTTTCTTCTAAAAAGGTCAGGCAGCTCTCGCTTACCCATAATACCTTGGCGGAAGAACAGCACAACGATCATAATGATGACGGAAAAGACCACCAGCCGGAAGCCATTGCGCAGCAAAGGCATCTTCCATGTACCGATATACTGCTCCTGATCCATAAACCGCAGCCACCATTCGGAGCACGCGACAAATAGGAAGGAGCTTAAGCAGCTGCCCGTTACCGAGCCGATACCACCGATGACCACAATCAGTAAAATCTCGTAGGTCATGGCGGAGGTAAAGCTTTTCGCCTGAACGGAGTTGGAGTACATTGCCAGCATCGCGCCGCCAATGCCTGCAAAAAAGGAACTGATGCAGAAGGCGTATTGCTTGTGACGAGCCAGATTGATGCCCATAGCCTCGGCGGCGGTTTCATCGTCGCGGATGGACATGAAGGCTCGGCCATAGCTGGAATGGATCAGCGCCACGATCAGCGCGATACATACCCCGGCGATCACAAAGGGAACCAACGTCGATAGATAGAGCGTTACCTCTCCGTTGGCATTTTTGATGTTGAAATCATTGAAGGTGGGAAACAGCCGCAGCATGTTGGAGCCATTGGTCAGGCTGCCCAGCTTATCCCATTGAAAGATCGAACGAATGATTTCGGCAAAGCCCAGCGTGGCAATCGCCAGATAGTCGCTCTTGAGCCGCAGCACCGGCAGCCCGACTAAAAAGGCAAAAATAGCCGCGAACACGCCCGCGAGGATCAGCGCCGGAATAATAGGCATGGCAAACTGCACGATGCCGCCGTTATAGTACTGGTAAACCGAGGCGCGCTGGGCGACGGGGATGGTCAACACGCCGTAGGTATATGCGCCGATCAGCATAAAGCCTGCCTGACCCAGAGAGAACAGCCCGGTAAAGCCGTTGAGCAGGTTCATAGACACGGCGACCAGCGCATAGGTCGCGCCTTTTTTCAGCACCGTAAACAACATGGAGGTAGCGGGGATGGTCTGCTCGGCAATGAACACGCCCGCATAGATCAGCACAATGATAAGCGCTGTCCACAGCTTGCCGGAATCCACGCTTTTTTGGGGCTGCTGTATCGGATTTACTTGTTTTGTCATCATGCTCACCTCACACCTTATCCGTGGTTTTTTCGCCGAACAGGCCGGTCGGCTTTACGATTAGAATGACGATTAGCAGCGCAAAGGTGAACGCATCGGAGAAGGTGGTCAAACCCAGCATCTGGGTGGTGATTCCCGCCTTGAGCAGAATAATATCCAGCCCCTTGATCAGGTTTTCACAAATACCGATGATAAACGCGCCAACCACCGCGCCGGGAATGCTGCCGATCCCTCCAAAAACAGCGGCCACAAAGGCTTTAAGGCCGGGCATGGCGCCAGAGGTTTGGATAACGGTGGTGTAGTTTGAAAAGTACAGAATAGATCCCACGCCCGCCAAAAAGGAGCCGATAACGAACGTGATGGAAATGACGGAATTGATTTTAATCCCCATCAGCTGACTGGTTTCAAAATCTTTACTGACAGCGCGCATAGCCATACCGATCTTGGTATGGTTGATGAGCAGCACCAGCAAAATGACCAGCACGAGGGTAAGCACCGGCGTGATCACAGTTACCATACGGGTAGTCGCGCCGAAAATAGTTACGGATTCGGATATAAAGGGAATAACAGGATAGAACTGGTTCAGGCCGCCGGTGATGTATAAGACCAGATTTTGAAGCGTGTAGCTAACGCCGATGGCCGAGATCATAATGGACATTCTAGGCGCGGTGCGCAAAGGCTTGTAGGCCATGCGTTCAATCAGAAAACCGATAAGAGCGGTCAGGACTAAAACCAGCGGAATGGTTACGTACAGGGGCAGGCCGCTGGAGGAAATGTAAACCATCAAAATACCCGCAACCATGAATACATCGCCGTGAGCAAAGTTTATCAAGCGCAGAATGCCATAGACCATGGTATAGCCAATGGCGATCAACGCATACTGTCCGCCGACGGAGATGCCGGAAAGCAGGTATGGGAGCACGGTGCTGAGCATGAGGGGAAAGCCTCCTTAATGACGATTGCGGGGTGGGACAAAGCCCACCCCGCAATCGTTGTCTAAACGAATGGGTCAAAGCATTGCGTGATTACTCAACGCTCTGTACGGTCACAAAGTCCCATGCGCCGGTTTCGGTATTGGCGGTTTTGATGTAGGCGGTGTCGCGGATCGCATCGCCGGTTTCAGCGCTGAAAGCGATGGAGCCGGATACGCCGTCATAGGTGACAGCCCACAGCGCTTCGTTGACTGCTTTGGAATCGGTGGTACCGGCGGCCTTCAAAGCCTCCAGTGCGACAAAGTAAGCGTCGTAGCCCATGGCAGACACAGCGGCTACCATATCGTTGCCGCCGTTATTGGTCAGTGCGGCGGAGTTCTCGTTCATCCAAGCCTTGATGCCGGAGTCGAAGTCGGCGTTGCCGCCCTCCTGATAGAAGGTGCTGACAAGAACCTTCACGCTGGTGCCCTTGGCGGATTCCACAACCTTGTTGCTGTCCCAGGTATCGCCGCCCATCAGGGGGAAGGCGACGTTCAGAGCAGCGGCCTGATTGATGATCTGGGTGGAATAAGCGATGGAGCAGGGAGCGAAGAAGACCTGCGCTCCAGCGGCATTGGCAGTGTTGAGGTAAGAGGTGAAGTCACTGTTGCCGGTGGGGAAGGTTTCGGAGATCACAGTGCCGCCCAGTGCCTGGAAGGCTTCCTGGAAGTAGTGGGCCAGACCCACATCATAGTCGTTGCCAAGCTCGGCCAAGCAGTAAGCGGTGGTGGCCCCCAGCTCTTTGAAAGCGTAGTTGGCCAAAACCGTGCCTTGGAAAGGATCCAAGAAGCAGATGCGGAAGTAATGGGTATTGCCCATGGTTACCTGAGGATTGGTGCAGGTAACGCCGATGGCGGGGATACCTGCCTCTGCGAAGTAGGGGGAACCGGCAATGGATACGCCGGAGCCGTAGGAACCCAGTACGACGCTGACGCCCTCGCTGACCAGCTGCTGAGCGGCGGAGGGAGCCTTGTCTGCAGAGGAGCCGTTATCGGCGTAGACCAGTTCTACATTATAAGTAGTACCGCCGATTTCAACGGTGGGGCAGATGCTGTTGGCATACTGCATGCCCAGCATTTCCTGTTTTCCACCAGCGCCGCTGTCGCCAGAGGCAGGCTCGAAAACGCCGATTTTAACCACGTTTGCGGTTTCAGCCATGGCAAACGCGGGAACAATCATCAGAACAGCCAGAAGGATCGCTAAGATCTTTTTCATGGGGGATTCCTCCTAAAATATGAAATTGGTGAACGTCGTTTTCCATTTTTGATTATATGCTTTACCACGTTAAAACGCAAGAAGATCAGCGGTAAAATGCATAAGAAAAACAAAAGCATCCAAGCCTTGCGATTCATTGCTTTTTGACGACGCGTGATCGCCAAAGAAGAGCGCAAACCGCTTTTCCCGCTTGACTGGACGGCGAAGAGCGAGGTACAATGCATCTCGTTACAAACCTTGGCGTTTGAACGCTTCAAGGCCTGTTGCAGCTGGAAGCGGCTTCCGCCGCGTTCCAAATGAAGGATGGGAGGATAACAGATCATGAAGAAATTACTCGCATTGGTACTGGTACTCGCAATGGCATTGTGCTCCACCGCCGCCTTGGCAGAGGGCAAAACCTATACGGTTGGCATTTGCCAGCTGATCACCCACGACGCGCTGGACGCGGCCACTCAGGGCTTTATGGACGCATTGACGGCTGAACTGGGCGACGCGGTCACCTTCGACGTGCAGAACGCCGCCGGAGACTCCAACACCTGCTCCACCATCGCCAACACCTTCGTTTCCGCCGGTGTTGACCTAATTCTAGCCAACGCGACCCCCGCGCTCCAAGCCGCTTCCGCGGCTACCGCCGACATCCCCGTTCTAGGCACCTCCGTTACCGAATACGGCGTGGCGCTGGGCATTGACGGCTTCAACGGCACGGTTGGCGGCAACGTATCCGGCACCTCCGACTTGGCCCCGCTGGATCAGCAGGCAGCCATGGTAAAGGAGCTGTTCCCCGACGCGAAAACCGTCGGCTTAATCTACTGCTCCGCCGAGGCTAACAGCCAATATCAGGTAGACACGGTAAAAACCGAGCTGGAAGCGCTGGGCTATACCTGCACGCTGTATCCCTTCGCCGATTCCAACGACGTTGCGGCTGTCACCCAGTCCGCCTGCGACGCCTCCGACGTGCTCTATGTGCCTACAGACAACACGGTAGCTGCTAATACCGGCATTCTCGACAACATCTGCCAGCCCGCAGGAAAATCGATCATCGCCGGTGAGGAAGGCATTTGCAAGGGCTGCGGCGTGGCGACCTTGTCTATCAGCTACTACGATCTGGGCGTAACCACCGGTAAAATGGCGGCGCAGATTCTGACCGGCGAGGCGGATATCTCCACCATGCCCGTGGCTTATGCCGAAAACTTCACCCCCAAGTATAATGCCGCAATCTGCGAGGCATTGGGTGTAGAGATTCCCGAAACCTACACCGCCATCGAAGAGTAAGCGCATATCATCCGTCTTTCGGAGGGGTACCCCAAGGGGCCGCATCAGCGCGCCGCGAGAGGTACCCCTTCGGTTGCGTATCACCCCTGACCGAAACATACGGAGGAATCGAAAGTGACAAGCTTTTTAAACGCTTTGCCGGGCGCCATTTCCCAAGGCCTGATATGGGGCATTATGGCCATCGGCGTATATATCACCTATAAATTATTGGATATTGCCGATCTGACGGTAGACGGTTCCTTCTGCACGGGCGGCGCGGTGTGCGTAATGCTCATTGCCGCGGGCTGGAACGTATGGCCGGCCATGCTGGTCGCGTTAATCGCGGGCATGCTGGCGGGCATGGTTACGGGGCTTTTGCATACCTCTTGCGGCATACCGGCCATTTTAGCCGGTATTCTTACCCAGCTTGGGCTGTGGTCGGTCAATCTTGCCATCATGGGCATGAAGGCCAATCAATCCCTCAACGTAAACAAGTTTGATCTACTGGTCTCCCTGCGGTATTTGCAGGAGGTGGGTAAGGGCGTTCGCCCCTTCTGGCAGCATCCCATCTTTCTCGTAGGTCTTTTCACCATCGCTATCGTTGCCATTCTATATTGGTTCTTTGGCACGGAGCTGGGCTCCTCGCTGCGCTCCACAGGCGCGAATCCCAATATGTCCCGGGCTCAGGGAATCAACACCAACTTCGCCAAGGTGCTGGGCTTGGTCATTTCCAACGGCATGGTTGCCCTGTCCGGCGCACTTTTGTCCCAATACCAAAGCTTCGCGGATATCAACATGGGCCGTGGCGCAATCGTCATCGGTCTGGCGGCGGTCATCATCGGCGAGGTGGTTTTCGGCAAGCTATTCCGCAACTTCGGCTTGAAGCTGCTAGCCGTGTCCATCGGCTCCATCATTTATTATGTGGTTATTCAAGCGGTTATCAGCCTGAGCGGCATTAACTCCAATTATCTAAAGCTGCTTTCAGCGGTTATTGTCGCCATCTTCTTGGCGGTGCCCTACTGGAAGAGCCGTCACTTTACCAAGCCCATGAAGCGGGGAGGAACCACCCATGCTTGAGATCAAAAATGCCTACAAAACCTTTAATCCGGGCACGGTGAACGAGAAAACCGCGCTAAACGGCCTATCCCTGACCATCAACGACGGTGAATTTATCACAGTAATCGGCGGCAACGGCGCGGGAAAGTCTACGCTGCTAAACGCCGTTGCCGGGGTTTGGCTGGTAGACGAGGGCTCCATCACCATCGACGGAACCGACGTAACCCGCCTGCCGGAGCATAAACGGGCTAAATATATCGGCCGGGTCTTTCAGGACCCGATGATGGGCACGGCTGCAACCATGCAGATTGAGGAAAACCTCGCGTTAGCTATGCGTCGGGGCAAACGCCGTACCTTACGCGCCGGTATTACCGCTGCGGAGCGAGAGCAGTATAAGGACATGCTCAAAATATTAGAGCTAGGCTTGGAGGATCGCCTGACCGCCAAGGTTGGGCTATTATCCGGTGGGCAGCGTCAAGCGTTGACCTTGCTGATGGCAACGCTACAAAAGCCCAAGCTGCTGCTATTGGACGAGCATACCGCTGCTCTTGATCCCAAAACCGCCGCAAAGGTGCTGGACGCGACGGAAAAAATCGTCCAGAAGGATCATCTAACCACGCTGATGATTACCCACAATATGCGGGACGCGATCAGCCATGGCGGCCGCCTGATTATGATGTATGAGGGCCGAGTGGCGGTGGATATTTCCGGCGAGGAAAAGCTGCGCCTGACGGTGGAGGATCTGCTGCAAATGTTCGAAAAAGCGAGCGGACAAATGATTGCCAGTGATCGCATGCTGCTGGGGTAACAGGCGCACACAACGTTATATAAAAGGTTTCTATCAAAAGGAAAAGGTTGTCTATTGACAGCCTTTTCCTTTTGCATTACAATAACGTTGTTATACAACACAGTTATTTAAAGGAGGTACACCTATGCCGCCAAAAGCGCAAATAACCGCCGAGCAAATCCTCAACGCGGCGTATGAACTGGTGCGAAACGAAGGAGTGGAGCACTTGACCGCCAGAGCGCTAGCCAAGAAGCTGAACTGCTCCACACAGCCCATCTATTTATCCTTTCAGGATATGAACGGCTTAAAAAGCGCGCTGACGGAGAAAGCCCTGAGCGTACTGCAATCCTACATGCAAAAAAACACCGCAGAAAACCAATCGCCTCTGCTAAGCAAAATGCTGGGATACGTCCAATTCGCCAATGAGGAAAGGCAGCTATATCGACTTATTTTTTCTTCGGGAAATCTCAAGCTGGATAAAACGCAAGCCATCATTGCAGAGAATGACGAGCTGGGCCTAAACCTACTCGTCTACGCCCACGGAATCATTATGATGAAATCCTTTGGTACGCTTACCATCGAATGGGAGCAGCTAAAAAAAATGATTGTGAAGGCATATAAACATTTTTTGTCCCCTCTAAAGTCCGAATAAATGCTAGGAGGTACCTATGGAAAGGCAGTATGTCCGCTCGGAGCGCGCCCATTTGATGTGCCCACAGATGCACTTTGGAATTTTTTGTACAATCTCCCTCCGTTATGACGAGCAAAAGCTGCTCCAAACGCTAGATACTTTGGCAGAGGCTCATCCCTTTTTGAAGTGCCTTATCGCGGATGACGAGAACGGCAGTCCCTTTTACAGCGTCCAAGCCCAGTCCCAGATTCGTTTAAACGTGAGTAAAAGCCCGCAAAGAATGAGCGAGGATTATCAGGCGCTTTCCACGATGGGCTGGAACGTGTATACGGATGGATTGCTTCAAGTCATCGTCTATCCCGGCGACGACGGCTTTGATATTCTATGGGTTGCTCATCATTTGCTTTGCGACGGGCGAGGTCTGCTTTCGCTGGTGCAATCCTTCGCGGACTGCTACGGCAAAGGAAGCAAACCGGTCTATGTGGAGGAGCGCCTGCTGCAATCCATGGACGACCTTCCCAAGGGAAGCAACCTGCCATGGATTAGTCGTTTGATCATTGAACAGGCGAACCGACGTTGGAAAGAGGAAAAGCAAAAGGTCCACTATTCGGAGTATCAAGCCTTTGAAAAGAATTACAACCAGCAAAAAAGGCTGGATATCCAAATAGAGCGCAAATCCCCACAGGAGCTTGCCAAGCTAGTCGAACAATGCCACGAAAGCGGCGTTTCCCTCAACGATTATCTGGTTGCGCAGATGATGCTGAAGCACTCTACCAAAAAGGTAATCATCGCTGCGGATATCCGAGAGGATCTTACGCTAAATCGCGAAGGAAGCCTTGGAAATTTCTCCACCGCGTTCAGCGTTACCTGTAAAGCAGCCGGCGACGATTGTGTTAAGTTGGCCAAGCATGTTGCCCGCCAAACGAAAGCATGCTTACAAGCGCCCCGCAAAAAGCTGCTGGTGCTGGCCTGCTATTTCCGCATGAACCCCGAGCTGATGGATGCGGTTGCGATTTCGACGCTGGGCGGCTATCCCAGCAAAGCCGGATTGTTTGTAGGAACCAATTTGTTTGGCTATCAGTCGGGTACGGGCTACAGCTTATCGAACCTTGGTAAAATCACAAGCGACATACTCTTGCAGGCTGTGTTTATCCCAGCGGCTTCTCCGGCCAATCAAGAAAATATAGGCGTTCTCACCGTCAATGATAGGATGTCCGTTTGTACCGTCCGGCCAATCAGAACAAAAGAAAAGGAACACGAACAATGAAAATAATCCCTACCCTCAATTTCGCTGGGCAATGCCGGGAAGCTATTCAAACCTATGCTCAGGCCTTTGGTGGAAGCATCAGCTGCATGATTACCTATGCCGAAGCAAATGATCCGGCATACATGCCCTTGCTAAAGGATAACGAGAAGGATTATCTGTATCACGCTGAGCTTATTTTAGGCACGCAACGAATCATTATGAGCGACCATGTGGATATCCAATTTCAAACCTGCTACTCCAACTTTCTGACCATCTTCTATGACGACAAGGAAGAAGTAGAAAAGGCCTATGCGCTCCTGAAAGAAGGCAGCAAAACGATCTATCCTATCGGCGGTTCCAAGGTTAATATTCCATTACCCGGCGACATGGTGAGTATCGGAATTGATTTGGATGGCACCTTCTATTTTGGCATTGGAAAAGATATCACCCCCAGCAAACTGGATTGGAAAAACGCGGATTTAAAGGCGCGTAAGGAATTTCAAGACGACCTAGCCAAAAGAAACGCTTCTACCAAGCTAGCGATTGACCATAAAACGATCGGTAAGGAAATACTCAGTGAAAAAAAGCAGTGCTTTGAATCCGCTAACATGTCTTTTACCCCTTACGCTTGCGCCATGCTCCAATGGCAGCGCAAAAGTAACCGTGCTTCCGGCGGAGTAACGCTAGGAATGCAAATTGAATTTAAGTATGAAGCAGAACAGGTGTTGTGGGAGGAGGGACTGCCCTGTTACATCGGTCTTGATTTTAGCATCAGCGCACATTTTGCCGATACGCTAGGCTTCAGCTGTGACGCCCCTGGTACAGACCCCAAGACTTGGTTCCGTAAACCGGAAATCTCCAAAGATACCGGCCTCATGCTGAATATTCACACAGAAATTGGATTGACGGCAGGCTGCGGCGTTCCGCGAATCTTGTATGTCGCTATTCGCGGATATGCATTTATGGACTTTACCATCAACGTGGGCGTACAAAGTAGACTACAGGCAGAAATAGGCGCAGGCGTTCAATTGAAAGCAAAGTTTATTCTATTCTCGTGGTCAAAGACGCTATATAAATACACCTATACCTTGTTTGACACCGGCAGCGTTCAAAACGCATTGATGAATACCGGATTACAGCAGGCAAGCCAAGGGAGCTCATCGCCCATCCTTACCATGGCGCAAATCAACTCTACCACGGAATCGTTACTATTAGGCGGCGGCGTGATACAGGGCGCACAGAATTATGGACAGTATCCGCAGCAGATGCAGACAATCAGCGATGAGTTAAGCTCTCTTGACGAAAACATTCGCATCCTCAAAATTAGAAATCGTCTGCTTGGTTTTTGGATCGCCAATGTTCAACTGGAAAACGGCGATGTGCGTCCCCGGTTACTGTGGGTCAACCTGCTTGACGGCACGAAGCACGGGCTTGTAGGAACCATTCCAGATAATGAATATGTCTACGATTTTGATATTGACTGCGGCTCTTACGAAGCGCTAGGGGCTGACCCGGCCAACAATTTCGGCAGCGACGTTATTGGCGTGGCGGTGGTTAGCGGCACACGGGACGGCGTGAAGGAAAACCCGACAGAGGAGGAGCGAACCGCACAGCTAACCCTTGCCAACAGCCAAAAGCGCTGGTACACCGGCACAATGGTTTGGGAAAACGAGGTTTGGCCCCAAGCGATCAGAACCGACTTTTGGCAGTCCTGCATCGATACGGATAACGAAGTGGGCAACTTTGTCATGCCGCGAGTCAAAATGCTTACCCAACCTTATGGATCCGGAGCAGATATGATTTTGTATACTGCCGGATGTCTGCGCGACGAGGACGACGGATATTATACCCTTATTACCGCAGCTCCAAAGAAAGCCAACCAACTCCTGTACAAGAACCAATTCTATTTCACGCTCAACGAAGACAAGGCGATGCTTGTAGAAGACATGGCGCTTTACGATGCGTTGACGGTTTGGTCCAAGAAAAAGGGCAGCGCGAACCAATATGCGCCGCCTATAGTACTGTTGGCGCGAAACAGCGCAGACCAAAAGGATGCAGAAATCACAATGCTCGTACAGATGGGCGCAAATCAGTATAATGAGCTCGTTTCGTATGAGGGCAACATTTCTACCATGACGCCGCTGAACGTTGCCCAGCCGAATCGAACCAACCAGCAAACAGAGGGCTTGCTCTTTTTGGAGGCAGACACAAGCAGCGACGGCAGCCTGCTAAAAGCAATCTTTTGTCAGATATCAAACGATGCTAAAATTAGCAAGATCAGTCCGGCTATCAGAAGCTTTGGCATACTGGTGAGCGCCGACAGATTATCCACATGCACCTTCTTTATCGGAGATGAAGCCCAGGACAACAAACATCTTTATGCCTATTGGCCCCAGTCCTCGGATCCATCCTCTGAAGAACCCACGGATCCATCAAAGAAGCATGAGGCGAATTACCGTGTCAGAGCATGCATGATCGACTGGAAAAACAAGCTGGCCTCCCAGCCCTTCACATTGCTACAATTGACCTCGCTTCCGCTTCGGTGCTATTTGATGGATTATCACACCTCGAAATCTTATCTTGTTCCGGATGGATATTTCCTCACCAGCCCAGCAGATGATCACTCCAAATATTCTCTGGTCAATTTCCGGTTTACCCCGACGCTATCCGTTTCCATGGGCGCCGTTACCATAGATAAGCCGGTGATAACAGCCGGCGATCCCCTTACGTTGACCCTCACGGTAACCAATACCGGATCCATGGTGGTAGATTCCTTTGATATCATGGCAACCTTTAGCTCTTCTCATAGGGGCGGCGGTGATTTCAAGCTTACCGTCAACGCGAAGGAACCGTTGAGCAACGCCATCCAGCATCTATCCAATGGCATCGTTGAGCGTCAAAGCGGCTTTCGCTCGCTTTTCCGCATTCCCAACCTATGCGACGATCTAATCGATAGCAATGTCAAGGTCACGGAAATCCAATATGCCAATGGCGGAATGATGGGCGTAAGCTCCTCCGACACTCAATTAAACGGCTTCCTGCCCGGTACAACGCAAACCTTTCAGGCGACGATTACCTCTGTCCCAACCAATTGGAAGGGTAACTACAGCATGACAACAAAGCTGTTAAGCGTAAGCGGTTCCTTTAGCCTGAACACCATGAGTAATGAAAGGGCAATGTCCTCCACGATGGCATCCGGCGAACAGCCGCCTTACTACATCGCCTATACAGCCGATGCAGATACCGGGGACACCACCCGCACAGAGTACTATGTGGACGCTAACGGCAACGCACAGAAGCGCACACTCCCCCAAGAGGCCAACACAATCGGCGTATACCGTTACAACATGAAGGATGGTCAGCGTATGGATGAAGCAACGGTGCCGCTTGTCAACAACGACCTTACGCTAAACGGCGGTATCGTATCGTTCGATACCAAACCCTACGCCTCTTTGTTCCTAAGCAACTATGTGAATACCAGCAATGAAGCCACCAAGGACGCGCCCATATTGGTTGCCACCATTGAAGACGATGGGCAAGAAATCGAAACCTACCGTCGAGAATTTGAACTGCATGTGCATGACGCTTTCGGTTATATGACGCAGCTACCGCTACAAACCCTTACCGGCGGACGCGGCTACGAAGAAATTAAGCTATCCGTTATCAGTGACAATGCAAAGTTTGACGAGTTTGATACTCATGATAATACTTTGACATTGCATGCAATTACCAGCTTTTCCTTCCTGAAGCAGCCCCAGTCCGTTACCGTGTACGACGGCGAGACAGCCACGCTATCGGTTGAGGTGAGCGATTCCAACGGCCCGTTCACCTATCAATGGCAGGTTCGCTATCCAGATGGAACATGGCGCAATGTGCCGGGGGCGACCAGCCCGACCCTCAGCATCCCTAACGCAACCCAGGGAATGAGTGGACGAGTCTATTGGTGCGTGGTTTATGACAGTAGTTTAGCCGGTCGCTCTTCTTCCGAAGCGACGTTAAACGTCTTGGCTGTGCCCAACGTACCTGTTACAGGAGACAGCTTCCCATTGTTTGCAATCCTCGTGCTTTTATGCGCTAGTGCGCTGACGATGCTGCTTTTCTTAAAGCAACGGAACAAAATGATGTAAAATAGATTTCCGAACATGGATTCAACAAAAGCCGTCAAACAATCGACGGCTTTTGTTGTCTTTCAGCCCAAGAACATAGCTCACAGGTCTTATCGTTTTCATCCATCGCTTTGCATTCCTAGGCGGCCTGTTTTTAGTTGCCACAGGGGATGAGAAGGACGCCGCAGACCTAAACGAAACCGTGGATTGCATGATGAAATGGATTGAGCGTAGCGAGGTTTTTGAATACGGAGATTTTCCCAAAAGCGGAATGTGCAACATGGCAAATCCCGACGGTAAAATTGACGAAATGCTGGGAATCTCATAGCAGCAAATTTTTCTGCCGCTAAAGCTACGCCCAAAACGAAGCAAAGCTTAAGAAAGGTGTTACTATGCTTTTAGATTTACTCAAGAAAAGATATAGCTGCAGGCAGTTTTCCCAAAGGAAAATCGATCCAAAAACCATTGACTATATTCTGGAATGCGGAAGGTTGTCCCCCTCGGGCGGAAACGAGCAACCATGGAAATTCGGAGTGATAACGGACCCCGCTATCATCCAGCAAATCGCCCAAGCAGCAAGCGTGAACGTTCCCCAAAAATGGATTGCAACTGCGCCCCTTATCATTGTTTTGTGCACGCAGCTATTTGACTGCGCTAACGATGAGCTTGGCTTGCATCGTTTTCCTTCTGTTCATGAACAGCTGCAGCACATGGACAGAGCCCTTTACTCCATCGTCAACATGGAAGAGCATCAGACAAAAATACCCGGAGAACATATGGTGTTGGCAGCTCTTGAGCAGGGCGTCTATTCCACATGGATCTCCAGCGTCGATTGCGAGAAGGTCGGCGAGTTGTTAGGGCTAAAGGGATATCTTGCGACCAATGTGCTCGCGTTTGGCTATCCTGAAAAAAATAGAAGCGTAACCTCCAAAAAAGGAAAGGACAGCATCCTCTTTTTCAACCATTTCACTTAAGAGCCCCATCTTCTTCGCAACCATACCTCTACAAACTTTCGCACAAAAGTTATTGACTTGGAGTTAACTTCAAGTGCTATACTGAAAGCACCCCATGGACAACCATCCAAATAGGAGGACAGAATATGAAGTACACAGCCCTTGGAAATTCTGGAATTCAAGTTTCTAGCTTTTGTTTAGGCTGTATGAGCTTCGGCGACCCCGCCAGCCAAATGCACGCTTGGACGCTGAACCCTCAGCAGACAGACGACATTGTCGCCCATGCCTTGGATTTGGGCATTACCTTTTTCGATACCGCCAATACCTACTCCGCGGGAACCAGCGAGGAATACTTGGGGCAGGCAATCAAAAACCATACCACCCGAGACCGTGTAGTCTTAGCGTCTAAGGTGTACTTTAACGAAGGCCACCTTTCCAAGGCGGCGATTGAGCGGGAGATCAACGGCACCCTTTCCCGGCTGGGAACAGACTACCTAGACCTGTATATCATTCATCGTTTTGATTATACAACGCCTATTGAGGAAACCATGGCGGCTTTGGACGGTCTGGTAAAGGCTGGAAAGGTACGCGCACTGGGCGCATCAGCCATGTATGGCTATCAATTTCACAACATGCAGTTCTGCGCGGAGAAAAACGGATTAACGCCCTTCGTTTCCATGCAAAATCATTACAACCTGCTGTATCGAGAGGATGAAAGAGAGCTCATCCCCCTGTGCGAACAGATGAACGTAGCGCGTACTCCCTATAGTCCGCTGGCGGCGGGGCGGCTCAGCCGTCTGGAATGGAAGGCCAATACCCTGCGCAGCCAGACTGACAAGACTGCCGTATCTAAATACGACAGCACCGAGCAGCAGGACTCCGTTATCGTAGCACGGGTTGACGAGCTGGCAAAGAAGCATGGAGCTACCATGACGCAGATCGCATTGGCTTGGCATTTTGTTAAAGGCGTAGCCTCCCCCATCATCGGCGCAACAAAGCAGCAATATTTGGACGATGCTGTAGGCGCGTTAGCAATCAACCTGACCGCCGAGGAAGTCAACTATCTGGAGGAATGCTATCTACCCCACAAAATCGTCGGGGCCATCTAAAGCACAGTCGGCCGGAACACTGGACGATAGCAGTAATCAAGATAATCGCCAGAAAAGCTGTCTGCACCGCTATTCGTTCTTCTTTGCTGTAGCTCAAAGCCTACGCTTTCGTACATTCTCTGTGCAGGCAGAAGGTTGCCGCTGGTGGTAACGAGAATCCTTTGCGGGTGCAGCATCAGGATTCGGCTTACTGCCTCCCGCAGCTGTGCGCTACCAAAGCCTTTGTATTTCTGGCTTGTCACTATACAGTTATGGCCGATTTCCACATGATCAGGCAGCCGTCTTGGGTCCCATGAGGCTAAGCCAATGGGCTGGCCGTTAAGCGTTGAAATAAAGCCATAACGATCCGCAATTTCTGGATGGTCATAGAAGAATGCGTCAAAGTCGTACCAGTCCCTTTGCCAATGCTCTGCGCATCTAGGATCAAAGGCATATCCGTCAATCAGCAGCTTTGCGAGTGTTCCGCGGGGAAAAGCTGTAACTCTTTCAAACGTAAGCAAGGTCATCTCTCCTACAAGCATATTTTTTGGGGGGAAATCAACGAAGGGTCAGGGGCTTTCGCCCTTGACCCTTCGTTGCTAAAAGCCATGCTAGAATTCATTAACCGCGCTTAACAGCTCTGCCGGTGCAAAGGGGAACGTAAGCACCCCCGCTACCTCTCCGGCTAGAATCCCAGCTTGTACATAGAACACCAGATTACCATCCTCGTCCATGTAAAAATCCGTCTCTGGACTGAACGTATCTTCCAATGTCTTTTCATCGACGCTATCCAAAAAATCTCCGTCTACATTCGCCATTTGCGTTTGAATGATTTCCCACACCAGCCGATAAACCAGCTGTTCAGCCGTGCCTTTTTCATCGCCCGCTTCATCGTTGGGCTGTTCTAACCCGATGACCTGTGAAAGGCTAATGATCTGCCCTGCATATACCCCATCCCGAGCGAAGGTTGTAGCGGATACGCTTTCGCTTTCCCCATTTCCCTCGAACTGCCGGGAGGTGAGCAATACGCTCAGATAGCGCTCATCGTTATGAGTAATCTGGTAGCCGATCTCCTGATAGGCGGGAGGCGTTCCCTCTTCCCGGGGGAGCTCATCCTCCTCCACAGTCGAGCGGAACACAACGGTATCCTGCGCAACGCTTTGATAATAGGCGTTAATGGCT
>JAQUWD010000024.1 GCA_028693055.1 Eubacteriales bacterium
TTTCTGCAATAGGCCTGAACATCCTTATTGTAGCTGAAAGGTGTTTTTTTGTATAACTCTTTTGTCTTCCACCCGCATAGCGGGTGGTTTTCTGTTTCGCTCCGCTCAACTGCCTAAAGGCAAGAAAAGAATGCAAAAAGAGACGGCCGCCTTGCGCATAGCCGTCTCTTTTTTAGTGAAAGCCTTACTTCTGGCTGCCGCTCATGGCGCGCTCCGCCTGCTCGATCAAGCGCTTCACCATGTAGCCGCCGATATAGCCAGCCTGACGGCTAGGCATATCGCCGTTGTAGCCCTGCTTAAGGTTGATGCCCAACTCGTTGGCAATTTCGAACTTCATGTTGTTAAGAGCCTGCTTGGCTTCGGGAACCATACCGCTCTTGGTGGTAGCGTTTTGCTGATTCTGATACATTTTCGTTCACCTCATCATAATTTTGCCACTTAGCGAGGGGTTTTGCCGCTCTGAGAAGCCATTTGGCGCTCCGCCTGCTCAATCAGGCGCTTCACCATATAACCTCCGACATAGCCGTTGTCCTTGGAGCTCAAATCGCCGTTATAGCCCTGTTTGAAATTGATGCCCAATTCCTTGGCGATCTCATACTTCATGTTGTTGAGAGCCGCGCGAGCTTCGGGTACGGTCGTCTGGGTGCTCTTCTGGGTGTTTTGCTGGTTCACCATTTGTCTTTCACCTCCTGCATGTGGTTTCAACGCTATTTTGACCTTTTGAGGAGAAAATACGCTGCCAATTCTTATCTTGGAAAATATATGAAAACGTTTTGTCGCTTTCCGCAGACCGCCTTGCCGGTTGACCCGAAACAAAAAACTCATAAAGGCGGTTGCGAAATGGAAAGCTATCATGTATAATTACCGTGACCTGTTATGCTTTGGCATGCCGGTCAGCATGGTGGGCGCTTGAGCGTCTCGCAAGGAGGCAATACCATGGAATGTAAAATCAAGAACGATATCGGTACGATTTATATCACCGAGGACGTTATGCTCAAGGTGGTAGGCTATGCCGCGCTGGAATGCTACGGCATTGTCGCCATGTCCTCCAAACGCGCCAAAGATGGACTGGTGCAATGGCTGGGACGGGAAAATCTATCCAAGGGCGTACAGCTCCGGCTGGTGGACGACATGCTGGACGTAGACCTGTTCATCATCGTAGAGTACGGCATTTCCATCAACGAAATTTGCAAAACCATCGTCCAAACGGTACGTTATAAGCTGGAAAGCATGACCGGGGTCAAGGTACGCCGCGTCAATATTTCCGTTGAAGGCGTCCGCGTTTAAATACGAGCGTATCGGGAGGAGAAAGCTTTGATACAGGCTAAAACGATCGATGGCGTGCTGCTTCGCGACATGGTAGTCGCGGGTACCGCGCTTTTGGAGAAAAATCGGGAAGCGGTGGACGCGCTCAATGTGTTCCCTGTGCCGGACGGCGACACGGGCACCAACATGAGCTTGACCATGACCTCCGCGACCAAAGAGGTAAACCAGAAGGAATATCTAAGCGCCGGCGAGGCGGCGGCGGCGGTAGCCAAGGGCGCTCTCAAGGGAGCCCGGGGCAATAGCGGCGTGATCACCTCTCAGCTGTTTCGCGGCTTCGGTAAAGCGCTGGATGGTGTTGACCGCATCACGCCCGTTCAATTTGCCGCAGCCCTCAAAAACGGTGCGGAGACCGCATACAAGGCGGTTATGAAGCCCAAGGAGGGTACCATCTTAACGGTGGCGCGCGTCATTGCCGAGGAAGCCGTTAAGCAAGCGGAGCGCACGCCGGACGATTACGACGCGCTGTTTACGAATATCCTCACCACGGGCGATTCCATCCTTAAAAAAACCCAGCAGATGCTACCAGCCCTCACCCAGGCGGGCGTGGTGGATGCAGGCGGGCGCGGACTACTGCTCATTTATATGGGCTATGCCTCCGTGCTTCGGGGCGAGGAGCTGCCCACCGAGGAAAGCCTCTCCATGGAAGGCGAGGAAAGTTGCGACGACGATCATAGCCTGATCGGCGAGTTGAAATTTATTTATTGTACCGAATTTGGCATCGAGAACCTGTACCCGGATATTTTGGAAGAGGATATCGATTCCTTCCGTCGTCGTCTCAACCGAATTGGCGACTGCGTAAAGGTCAAGGGCGATTTAAGCGGCGTTACGGTGCACGTGCATACCAACGAGCCCGGCAAAGCGCTGGAATACGGCATGAGCTTAGGCGAGCTGGTGGATATGAAGCTGGAAAACATGGCTCAACAGCGTAGGGCCGCCCAAGCTGAGGAGCAGCCGCCCGTTGAGGACAACACGCCGTTAAAGGACTATGGAATGGTAGCAATCTCTCTAGGCGAGGGCTTCAACCATATCTTCCGCGATTTGACAGTGGATCAGGTGGTGGAGGGCGGCCAGACCATGAATCCCAGCATCGAGGACATCTCCGAAGCCATCGAGCGCGTCCACGCCAAAACGGTTTACGTTTTGCCCAACAACGGCAACGTGATTTTGGCGGCTCAACAGGCAAAAGAGCTTTGCGAGGACAAGACGGTTTTCGTCATTCCCACCAAGAACGTCGCTATGGGCATTGCCGCGGCTATTGCCTTCCAGCCGGAAAGCCAGCCGGAGGAAAACGCCTCCCGCATGGAGGAAGCCGCTCAGCGGGTACGCACCGGCACCGTCACCTATGCGGTACGGGATACGGATTTGGATGACCTCCATATCCATGAAGGCGATATTATCGGCCTATACAACGGCAAAATCCAGACCGTTGGCAACGATATCCACGAAGTGACCGTGAACCTGATGAAGGAAGTGGTCACCGAGGATGACGAGCTGATCACCGTCTACTACGGCAAGGATGTAAAGCCCGAGGATGCGCAGTCCGTAACCGACGAACTGACCGAAGCGTACGGCGACTGCGACGTAGACATGCAGCTAGGCGGCCAGCCTCTTTATTATTACCTGATTTCCGTGGAGTAAACATGGAACTGTCAGCATTAACAGGCATTGGAAAAACCAGATTAGATGCCTTACACGCAGCGGGAATTTTCTCGTTGCGTGATCTTTTATATGCGGTGCCATGGAAATACCGGGACGCAAGCCAGATCACTTTGCTAAAGGATCTGGCGCCCGGGCGGCAAAGCCTTGTAAAGGTGCTACGGCAAGGCGAAGCAAAGCGATCGTTCTTCGGCGCAAAAAAAAGCAGAGTGACCTGCACCTTTACGGATGAAAGCGGCTCCATCACCGCCTGTTGGTTTAATCAGCCTTGGATGCGGGAGAACCTGAACAAAGGCACCCGCTTTTTCCTTTGCGGTATGGTGGAAGGTCGGCAAATGCTGAACCCCACGCTAGAGAAGGAAATCCGTATCGTTCCCCTCTACCGCCCCATCGAGGGATTGCCCCAGCGCACCCATGAAACCATTGTGCGCCAAGCGTTGGAATATGCGTCGGAAATCTGCACGGAAACTTTGCCCCAGTCTTTACGGGAGCGTTATGATCTATGGCCTTGCGACAAAGCTGTTTGCTGTCTGCATAGCCCCGCGTCCATGGAGGACGTTGCCAAGGCCCAGCGCCGCCTCGCCTTTGAGCAAATTCTCCTTTATCAGGCCGCCGTGCGCATGGTTAAGGAGCTGCGAAGCCCCGGCTTTGTCATGAAAAGCAGCCCGGAAGCACAAAACGACTTTTGGCTTTCGTTGCCCTTTTCCCCCACCAACGCCCAGCGCCGAACCCTTCGGGAGATCGCCGACGATCTGGCTAAGGAGCGAGCCATGGCCCGTATGGTGCAGGGCGACGTTGGCAGCGGCAAGACCGCCGTCGCTATGGGCGCAATGCTGCTCTGTGCTCAAGCCGGTTATCAATGCGCGCTCATGGCCCCCACCGAAATTCTAGCAAGGCAGCATTACGAAGGCATGAAGCCCTATTATGAAGCTCGCGGCATAGCCTGCGGACTGCTGGTGGGCGGTATGGCTGCAAAGGAACGACGTAAAACCCTTGCGGGTCTTGCGAACGGTACCCTCCAAATCGCCATAGGCACCCATGCGCTTATCGGAAAAAGCGTTTGCTTTGCCAAGCTGGGGCTGTGCGTCACCGACGAGCAGCATCGCTTTGGCGTAGCCCAGCGAACAGCTCTATTGCATAAAGGAATCGCGGACGGGCAGCTCCGCGCCCCTCATCTGCTGGTCATGTCCGCCACGCCTATTCCCCGCTCCTTGGCGCTGATCCTTTTTGGCGATCTGGATTTAAGCCTGATCGACGAAATGCCTCCGGGGCGGTTGGCGGTTAAAACCCGCATCGTGTCTGAGGACAAGCGAGCGGATATGTACGGCTTTTTACGCGATCAGCTACACAAAGGCAGGCAAGCCTACATCGTCTGTCCGCTGGTGGAGGAAAGTGAAAACGCAGACGGTCTGAAGTCTGCCAAAGCCCATGCAGCAGAGCTGGCGGCAGGCGAGCTCAACGGCTTTTCCTTAGGGCTAACCTACGGCACCCAGCCTGCGGCAGATAAGCAGGAAGCCCTGCGAGCCTTCACCGCCGGAGAGCTGCAGGTACTGATTTCCACCACGGTGATCGAGGTGGGGGTCAATGTGCCCAACGCCACGGTCATGGTCGTTGAAGACGCAGATCGCTATGGGCTGGCACAGCTTCATCAGCTTCGGGGCCGGGTGGGACGCGGTAAAGAGCAGAGCTGGTGCTTTCTACTTTCCCAGCCCAACGAGCGTCTACGGGCGCTGAGCCGCACCAACGATGGCTTTGAAATCGCCCGGGCAGATTTAGAGCTGCGCGGTCCGGGAGAGCTGCTGGGTACCCGGCAGCACGGCGAGTCGTCCATTCCCGGCGGCGCAGCCATCGGCTCCATGGCGCTCTTATACGAAGCTTCCCAATGCGCCGAGGAGCTTTCCCAAACCCCCGCCCTTCAAGACGAGTGGGAAACGGTGAAGGCTTTGGCCCGGCAGCAGCTTACTCAATTGGGCGATCAGGTATCCATCAGCTGACATTGAAAAAAAACGCAATATGAGATACAATGCTTTGGAGGCGACCTTGATGAATATTGTTTTATATCAACCCGAAATTCCCCAAAATACCGGCAACATTGCCCGCACCTGTGCGGCGACAGGCACAATGCTGCACCTGATCAAGCCGCTGGGCTTTTCCCTTGAGGACAAATACCTGAAACGCGCTGGTCTTGATTATTGGAACATGATGGAGTATCGCGTTTATGACGACTTTGAACAATTGATGGAGCGCTATCCGCAAGCTCATATGCATTTTCTATCCACCAAAGCGCCCCGTAGCTACACGGAAGCCGTCTATCAATCCGATGATTTTCTGGTCTTTGGCTGTGAAACCAAGGGTTTGCCAGAAAGCCTGTTAAGCCGCGTATATGATCGTTGCCTCCGCATTCCCATGGTGCCGGGCGCGAGGAGCCTTAATTTGGGCAATTCGGTGGCGATCGTACTTTACGAAGCCCTGCGAACGTTGAACTTCCCGGGGATGAAGGATGCGGGCGAATTAACCGGTCGGGAGGATCAAACCGCCCCATGGATGGATTTTATCTGATCCTGCGTTATGTAGAGGAACGGAAAGGAAGTGATCCGGAGTGGCGAACGAAACCAAGCGCTACAGCCTAGGCGGAGAGGAGGACGAACCGCTGGAGCTGCAAAACGTGCTGGAGCCCTATGAACCATCGGCTCCGGGGAATATCGACTTTCCCGGTAGCAACCAGCCCGACCTGGACTACGCCGATAATCCCTATGAGCCTGCTCAGAATGGATACCAGCAGGAGGACGGCTTTTCCTCCTACGAGGACGAGGAGTATTCGGACTACCACGAGCAGCTGGACCACGAGGGAAAAATGCGCACCGCAGTCGGCGCGTTTAATGTCATCAGCGCCTTAATCGGCGTTGTGGTGATTTTGGTGCTGATCACCATGCTCGTCAGTTTATTTTCTTGGCTTCAAACCGACGTCATCCACTCCATTACCCTTTTGCAGAGCGGCATATCCTGACAGTCGGGGCAATAGAGCTTTTTTCCCATGGACGTATGCAGCCCCGCCGCCCATGGCAAGCTAACCTTGATCCTATGGACGGAGGGGTATCAAATGCAGACCATGGTTCAATTTCAGCGGGAATGCGCCGCCTTTTTTGAGGCGCTGTCCGTCGACGGTCAAAGTCCGCTGGTCTTTGGCGACGGGCTTAATCATCATCCGGTGCTTATGCTGATCGGCGAAGCGCCGGGGCAGCAGGAAGCCTTGCAGGGAAAGCCTTTTGTGGGAAAGGCGGGTAAGAATCTGCAAGGCTTTTTAGATACGCTGCAGCTAAAGCGCAGTGAAATCTACCTGACCAATGTAGTGAAAATCCGTCCCACAAAGCAAAGCCCGTCGGGAGGCACGGTCAACAGACCGCCTACGCGGGAGGAGCGGGCGCTGTTCACGCCGTGGCTGATGCGAGAAATCGCCATCGTTAAGCCGGATGCTTTGGTAACCTTGGGCAATGTGGCGCTGCAAACCTTCAGCAAGGAAACCATCGGCAAGCTTCACGGCCGGTGGAGCCGCGCCGTCGTGTCCCCAACCAAAGAGAGCGCCTTCACGCTGCCGCTCTTCCCTCTTTATCATCCCGCCTCCATCATCTACAACCCGGCGCTTGCTCAGCCCTATCAAGAGGATTTGCAAGCCCTGCGCGCTTCCCTGCGAGAGCCTGCCTTGTAAACACAGACCGGCAGCCCGACAATTGAAACCTAAAAAACGGGCTTGGAGCGAAAAAGAGTGACAGTTTTCGCTCCCTATGGTAGTATATCCTCAGAAGCCGGAGGGAAACGCCGGCTCGGGGAGGTAAGATTATGTGGACGATCATTTTGGAAAATCTGCCCATTGCCCTCTGTTTTTTATTCGGCATCGGTATGCTGATTGTGGAGGCTTTTATGCCCGGCTTTGGCCTGCCGGGCATTTCGGGCATTATTTTAGAAGGTGTGGCGATTGTGCTAACCTTCCTTTGGCATGGCGGACTGGCGGCGCTGGGAATGACGCTGATTATTTTAGCGATCGTGGCTATCGCGGTTTCGCTGGCCATCCGCTCGGCAAACAAAGGCCGCCTGTCTAAATCACCGATTATCCTCAAGGAAGAGGAAACCGCCGAAAACGGCTATCTCGCCACCAACGACATGCAGGTTTTCGTCGGCAAGCAGGGCGTGACCACCACGGTGCTGCGCCCCGCCGGCATGGCGGAATTCGACGGCGTAAAGCTCAACGTGGTCGCAAACGGCGAGTACATCCCCAAGGACGTACCCGTTACGGTCGATCATGTAGAGGGCGTAAGCGTCGTGGTTCGCAAGCTCCCCCAACCTTGATAACCTTTATCCATCAATATAAGGAGGCTTTATGATGAGTTTCTTACTAACCGCCGCATCTTCCTTTGGCAACCCGATCGCCGCCAATGAGCTTTCCATTCTTTGGATTGTTCTGGCAATTGTTCTGGCTTTCATTTTGGTGGCAGTATTCCTGCGCTTCGTTCCGTTAGGGCTGTGGATCACCTCGTTAGCTGCCGGCGTGCACGTCAGCATCGGTTCCTTGATCGGTATGCGTCTGCGCCGTATCCAGCCCAAGATTTTGGTGAATCCCTTGATCAAAGCGCGCAAAGCCGGTTTGGACATTACCCTTTCCAAGCTGGAAACCCACTACCTTGCGGGCGGTAATGTGGATCGCGTCATCAACGCTCTGATCGCCGCTCAACGCTCCAACATTGAAATGCCCTTTGAAAAAGCGTCTGCCATCGATCTGGCCGGCCGCGATGTGCTCCAAGCCGTACAGATGAGCGTTACCCCTAAGGTCATTGAAACCCCCGTGGTAGCTGCCATTGCCAAGGACGGTATCGAGCTGCGCGCCAAAGCGCGGGTTACCGTACGCACGAACATCGAGCGTCTGGTAGGCGGCTCCGGCGAGGAGACCATTATCGCCCGTGTTGGCGAGGGTATCGTCACCACCGTCGGCTCCAGCGAGACCCATAAGCAGGTTCTGGAGAACCCCGACCTTATCAGCCAAACGGTGCTGAACAAAGGCTTGGACGCAGGCACTGCTTACGAAATCCTGTCCATTGATATCGCGGATGTAGACGTTGGCCGCAACGTCGGCGCACAGTTGCAGATGGATCAGGCGGAAGCCGATCGCCGTATCGCTCAGGCTCGCGCCGAGGAACGTCGTGCCATGGCCGTAGCGCATGAGCAGGAAATGAAAGCAGCCGTGCAGGAAATGCGCGCGCGGGTTGTGGAAGCCGAAGCCGAGGTGCCCAAGGCCATGGCCGCAGCACTGCGCGAGGGCAAGATGGGCGTAATGGATTATTACCAGCTAAAGAATCTGGAAGCGGATACCAGCATGCGGGATGGCATCGCCAAGGCGACTGCTCCCTCCACGCCCAACACATTGCCGGAGAATGGAAAGAAGTAATCGAATAACAGGGCGCGGCACAGGAAAAGGGGATCGCCCCGCCTGTGCCGCCGTGCCGTTTGAAAGGCAACTATCCGCACTGGGAGGTGATTTTCATGGATATGCTGATTGTGATCATCGTACTGGTTTACGCGTTCAGCGCCGTTTTTAAAAAGTATGGCGCGCCTACCAAGCAGCAAGCCGCCGGAAAGCAAACGTCTCACAAGACGGCCACAGCTCGCTCGTCCAAGCCAACCTCTCGGCCTCAGCCTACCTCCACGGAGGGCATGAGCCGGGAATATAAACCGATGCAAACCCATATGCAGCAGCTTATTGCAGAGCAAGAGAAAGAGCGTAACACAACCTACGTAGGCAGTCTGGGCGGTACGTCCACCGAGGGCGTCGATCTATGCGATCCTACCTTGGGTCACGCGCCCAATCGTCTTTTCAGCGAAGCCGAGCTTGCCCAAGTACCTTCGGAAGAGGCAGAGCCCTTTGACCGTCAAGCCGTGATCAACGGGGTAATCATGAGCGAGATTCTGAAGCGCCCCTACGGGCGGCAATGGAGGAGAACCTGAGCCATGGATGATCTTCGCGTTTTGGTAGCCGATGACGATAGCGGCATGCGCACGGTGCTCAAAAAAATCATAGAGCGCGTAGAGGGGTTCACCTTGGCGGGCGAAGCCGAGAACGGGAAGGCAGCCATCGATTTTGTGGAGACTCAAAAGCCCCACGTGGTTTTTTTGGATGTGGAAATGCCCGAAATGACTGGCATTGAATGCGCCCGAATCATACAGGATATGAACCCCTCCACCATCATTATCTTTGCCACAGCTCACGAAGCCTACATGGGTGACGCCTTCGAGGTCTATGCCTTCGACTACTTGGTAAAGCCCTTCAAGGTAGAACGGGTGATTCAGACGCTAGAACGCGTACGGGAGCGTTTGCTGCCCAAACCGGAGCTAACGCCAAAGGCCCTCACTCAAAAACGTCCTGCCGCCGATGGACGAATGATGCTCCATCACCGAGAGGGCGTTAGCTTTATCAATCTGAATGATATCCTTTTGATCCAGCGAGAGGATCGGGCAACGGTATTATATACGGTAGGCGACGGCCGCTACGTGACCAGCGATTCGCTGGCGGACATGGAGGAGCGTTTACCGGCGGATGTTTTCTTCCGCTGCCATAAAAGCTATATCATCAACCTAAACCGCATCAAGGACATCACGCCCTACGGACGCTGGACCTATGTGGTGCGGCTGGAAAACACGAAGCAGGACGCGCTTATCACCCATGAAAAATATGACGAGCTGGAAGCCATGTTTCGTTAAATCGTTCACTTTTCTTGACCCCAGTCTACCCGTCATAGGCGGTCAGACTGGGGTCAAGGCTTTAGTCCCGTGCCGAAGTAATGCTTTTTTCAAAGCCTTCCCGTCCGGAAGCGCTCAATGAGTTCAAAGGCGATGCTCACCGGCCTTTCCGTGACGGCAAGCTCCTCCCGTCGCACCCATTTCGCGTCGGCAATTTCGCTGGCCTGTAAGGTAATCGGCGCGTTACAATCAGCCTCGGCATGAAAAGCAAACATCAGTGATCCGCTTACGCCCCAAGGCTGATCGCCAATATATCGAATAGCGCCCAGCTCGAGGCCCACCTCTTCCCATACCTCCCGCCGCACAGCATGCTCAATGGTCTCGCCTACCTCCACATAGCCCGCCACAAGAGCATAATGATTCGCTTCACTGCGTACGTTTCTCGCCAGAAGAATGGAATCCCCGCAGGTAATGGCAACAATGACTGCCGGGGCAATCATGGGGAAGAACAGCTCGCCGCATTCCGGGCAGCGCAGGGCGCGCTCCGTCTCGCAGGGCTGCAAGCCGTGGCCGCATACTCCACAAAAACGATTACGGCGATACCAATTCCATAAATGATAGGCCGAGGTCAACAGACTGCCGTCGGCAAAGTCCATGGAATGAAAGGTTCCAATCGCTTGATACCGCAGACCGTCGCCCTCTGGCACCGTGACCTCCCCCATCGGGTCGGGGCAAAAAATACTCTTGCTTTCCGTATGGGCCAGCTCAAAGGCATTTACGCCTTCAGGCAATAATGGCTTGACCATGGCATAGGTGGGCAGCGTCGGTTTTCCCGCCTTCTCCCCCAACAAAATGCGACCTTGCTGAAAGCAAAAATAAAGGCTCGCGTCCTCGGGCGCACGCCGCCCGGGCTGAACGGAAAAGCTTGTCTCTCCAAGTATCATCAAAGGCCCTCCTTCTATGCACACCCCTATCAGGCGCGGTTATCAGTATACCGTCATTCTCTTCGGGATGCAAGCCGCCCAAAGCCGCTGGGTCAGCTTACATCAGCCCATGATTAAGTAGAAATACTCATTTTTCATGATTTGTGATATACTGCTATGGAATGAAAGGGGGATTCTTTTGAAAGCACTCATTCTGTCCTGTAACACGGGACAAGGCCACAACACGGCTGGTCATGCCATTCTGGAGGCTCTACGCCTACGGGGAATCACATCGGAAATGAAGGATGCGCTTTCCTTCGGCACCCAAAACGCCTCCCGATACATCAGCGGAAGCTATATCAAAATGACGCAGGTCAATCCAAAGCTCTTTGGAACGCTCTACCATGCCGGAGACGCGATTTCCCGCCACACCCGCAAGAGCCCGGTGTATTTCGCTAACGCGCTATACGCTGGCAAGCTTCGGGATTACATCCTAGAAAACGGATATGACACCATCATTTGCCCTCATTTGTTCCCGGCGGAAACGCTCACCTATCTGCGCCGCAAGCAGGAGCTAAAAATCAAGCAATATGCCGTATCCACCGATTACACCTGCATCCCCTTCTTTAAGGAAATCGATATGGACGCATTCTTCATCCCTTTGGAGAGCCAGAAGGCGGAGTTCATCGCCAAGGGCATGGAGGAAAAGAAGCTGATTGCCACCGGCATACCGGTCAGCCGCGCTTTCCAAGAAAAAACAGCAAAACAGGAGGCCCGACGGCTGCTGGAGCTTCCCCAAGAAAAGAACCTATACCTACTGATGAGCGGAAGTATGGGCTTTGGCGATGTGCCGGATATTGCCAGAATGCTTTTACGCCTCAGCGACGACAATACTTGGGTGCTGGCATTAACCGGGCATAACCATCGACTGTCTTCATTGCTGAAAGAACAATTTGCTGAGGACGCCCGGCTAAAAATCATTGATTACACCAAGAAGGTAGCGCTGTACATGGACGCGTGCGACGTTTTGCTCAGCAAGCCCGGCGGCCTGAGCAGTACCGAAGCGGTTGTCAAAAATGTGCCTTTTGTCCACACTGCGGGCATCCCCGGCTGTGAGACCGTGAACATGCGCCTCTTTGGCGAGATGGGCATTTCGATCCCAACCATGACGCCCTTGGAAAGCGCCCTTGCCGCAAAGCTGCTTTTTGCCGACGATTCCCTGCGTGAACGTATGCTAACCAATCAACGGCAAAAAATAAACGGCAAAGCCGCCGATGATATTGTGGACTATTTGCTGGCCCATCAGTAACTTACCCTTCGCTTTACGAAAGAAGGTGAACCCTTGCTCTGGAAGGAACTGTCGCTGCTCCTGATCGGCTATCTGCTAGGCAGTATTTTATTTAGCTATCATCTTCCCCTGTGGATCAGGCATGTGGACATTGTCAAAGAAAGCGGAGATCATAATCCGGGCACCGCCAACGCCTTCCGCTACGGCGGCGTATGGGTGGGGATCCTGTGCTTGCTATTGGATTTGCTAAAGGGAGCTTTTCCGATATGGTATGCCTTACGGCTTTTGGGCCCCGCCTTTCCCCTGCTGCCCTTTCTGATGGCCGCGCCCGTCATCGGGCACGCAACGTCCCCATGGTATGGCTTCCCCGGCGGCAAAGCCATCGCCGCCGCCTTCGGCGTGCTCATCGGCTTGCTTCCCGTCAGCCCCTGCGTTTATCTGCTGGCTGCATGCTACCTATTTTTCTCGTTGGTCTGGGTCATCCATCCCAACGAGCGTCGAAGCGTCGTCACCTTTCTTTGCTTCGACGCAGCCTCTGTGGCGCTAGCGCTGTGGAGCAGGCGCTTTGACGTCGCGCTGGGATGCGTCCTTCTATCGGTAATGCCCATCTATAAAAACTATGTCGACATTGCCAGAGCTCGTCAGGCGCAAATGGATAAAGCCATAGAGCCGCGCAGCCGACTATCCTAAAAAGTCCTCAATCAGGTAACAGGCCTCCCGTCGGGGGTCTGTTTCCATATTCAGCCAATGGATATCCTGATCCCTTTTAAACCACGTCATCTGTCGTTTGGCAAATTGACGGATGGCAATGTTCAGCAGCTGGTTCAGCTCCTCCTCGGAGCCGATCACACCGGTCAGATACTGGGTAATCAGCCGATACTCCAGCCCAAGCTTAAGCAGGAATTCTGCGCTGATCCCTTGGTCCAAAAGCCCCTGTACCTCCGCCATCATTCCGTGAGCAAAGCGGCGGGTCATGCGCTGCTCAATACGGCGGCAGAGCTCTTCTCTGGGCCATGTTATGCCCAGCTTGAGGGTATCGTAGCGGGGCTGCTTACCAGGGGCGATATCGTCTCCGTCATGCAGCTTTTCCAGCACCCGCATGACCCGGTTACGATTTTTCGCTTCCACCTGATAGCCAGGCAGCTTTTCCATCAGCATTTTATACAGCGTTTCCGTCGTCAAGCGCTCCAGCTGAGCGCGATACTCCAAATCGGGCATTTTCCCGGACATTTGGTAGCCGTCGGCTACCGAGGCGATATAAAGCCCGGTTCCCCCCACCAAAAACGGCGTTTTCCCTCTGGCGATGATATCATCTATAGCAGCATAAGCCTCCCGTTGAAAATCCGCCATAGAAAAAAAATCGCCCGCGTCACGGATATCCAACAAATGATGGGGTACGCCCCGCATCTCCTCAGACCGAATTTTTCCGCTGCCTAAATCCAGACCGCGATAAATCTGCCGAGAGTCGGCGGAGACAATCTCACCGTTGAATTGCAGCGCTAATTCCACGCCCAAATCGCTCTTGCCCGAGGCGTTGGTTCCCGCCACCACAATCAGCTTGGGCTTTGGCACGCGGTGGTAAGCCATGCGCGGCCTTCCGTCCTCCAGCCAGATCGTGCCGCAATAAACAAAGCCGTTTCGCTCAAAGGCCTTCTGCATGGGTAGATTATCCGTGTAGGTGTCCGCTCGCAGATTGGGATTGCGTCGCACCGCCCAGCGAGCGATTTCATCCATCATGCCCCTTTTTTCCCCAGAGGAAGCGATACGGTGCAGCGTTAGATAGGGAAGGTCGTTAAGCCATGCCCCGTCGATCACTTGATAGGTCGGCTCCTCCCCGGATAGCAGCATGAAATAGGCATAGATATGCCCGTCCTCTACACAAACATACCCCCGACCCAGCTCAAGGTCCTCCGCGACCAGCTCCCGCTGGGGATAGCCGTCAACCCATTGGTTGGGGTTTCCATGTGCGGCCATAAATACCTTGGCCGACTCCATAATATCCATAATACGGTCAAGCTCGGTGGGATGGGCCTTTCGTATGATCATGAGGATGCTCCTTACAATGTGTGATAATAAGGACAGATGTCCTCATAGTGCCCGTCCTTCATCAAGAAACCGCCGGGAATAACGCCCAGCTGCTGAAATCCAAGCTTTTCATACAATTTACGGGCGCTGGTATTGGTGCGTACCACCGCGTTAAACTGCAAGACCCGAAAGCCGTGCGCCTTGCCCTGTTCAAGGCAATCCTTTACCAGCCGTTCTCCGATCCGTCTGCCCCGAAGTCTGCCGTCCACGGCATAGCTGGCGTTGCAAATATGTCCGCAGCGGCCTATGTTGTTGGGATGAAGAATATATAGCCCCGCTACCCTTCCCGCTTCCTCCGCCACACCGCAATAGCTTTGGGCAGCAAAGAAGGCGGCTCCCGTTTCGGCGTTCAGGGCTTCCGTTTGGGGAAAAGCCACGCCGTCCTCCACTACCTCGTTCCAAATGGCGATCATGGCAGGAAGATCAGCAGCGGTATAGGCGCGAACAAGTACGTCAGGCATTCGTGTCATACTCCTTCTCCTGTGAAATCCTGTATAAACGACAGGTGTTTTCAGTGGCAATCCTAGCCAATTCTTCCAAGTCCATTCCTCGCAGCTCTGCGATTTTTTCCGCCACGAGCCGTACGAAGGCAGGCTCGTTACGCTTGCCCCGCATGGGAACAGGCGCAAGATAGGGGCTGTCCGTTTCCACCAGCAGCCTGTCTAAGGGACAATAGATGGCAGCCTCAGCTAGCTTGGCAGCGTTTTTAAAGGTGACAGGCCCGGCGAAGGAAAGGTAAAAGCCCATATCAAGGTATTGTTTCGCGCTTTCTACACTGCCGCTGTAGCAGTGCAGCACCCCGTCGGGTAGCTCGCTGCGATGAGCGCGCAGCACGTCTAGCATGTCTCCATGGGCGTCCCGCACGTGAAAGACGGCGGGTACGCCCTGCTCTTTGGCAAATAGCAGCTGTTTGACAAGCACTGCCTTTTGCGTTTCTCGGGGAGAAAGATCGTAAAAATAGTCCAGACCGATCTCACCCACGCCAACTATTTTATCAAGGGAAAGCCATTCTGCCATCCGCTTCAGGTTCCCGTCCTCAAAGGCTTTGGCTTCGTGAGGGTGAACCCCTACCACGCCGTACACCTGCGGGTACTTCTTCGTAAGCGCAACGATCGCTTCGCTACTCTCCATCTCGCTACCAGCAAGAATACAGCGGCGCACGCCTGCGGCCTCCATAGCCGCAAGCGCCTCATCCACTCCCCCCAAGAATCGTTCGTCCTCTAAATGACAATGCGAATCAAATAGGTTCATCGAATAGCCGCCCCATCCTCCATGCCCGGCTCCACGGTTACAAGCTTAAGCACCTTGTCCGCTTCGTCGGAGGCGCATAGAATCATGCCTTCGCTCTTAATACCGCGCAGCTTTGCCGGCTTCAAATTGCTAACCAGCACCACCTGCTTATCCACCATTTCCTCAGGGGTGTAGAACTTGGCGATGCCGCTGACCACGGTGCGCTGAGGATCGCTTGCGCCCAGCTTCACGGTAAACTTCAACAGCTTGTCGCTGCCCTCTACCTTTTCGGCTGTTACAATGCGGGCAACCCGAAGCTGTACCTTGGCGAAGTCGTCAATGGTGATTATGCCTTCCCCGGCGGGTTCCTCAGGTTTTGCCGTTTTCTTAGGCGCTTCCGCCTTGGGGGCTTCTACCTTCGGGGTAGGTACGATATCCGCCAGCTCCTTTTGAATATCGATGCGGGGGAAGAGGGCCTCGCCCTTTTTCACCTTGATCCCGGCGGGAAGCATTCCAAATTCCTTCAAGGAATCCCAAGTCTTTAGGTTGTCATCCGTAAGCCCCAGCTGTTCAAAGATGCGCGCCGGGGTGCGAGGCATGGTGGGCGCAATCAGCACCGCCACGATGCGGATGCACTCGCAAAGCGCATACATCACCGTCTTGAGGCGCTCCTTGCCCTCCTCGCTCTTGATCAGCACCCAAGGGGTATTGAGATCGATATAGCGATTGCACTCGCCGATTAGCTGCCAAATATCCTGTAAAGACAGCGAAATTTGCAGCTCGTCCATATGCTTTTTCGCCTTCGCGGGAGTGCTTTCCGCCAGCGCGATGAGGAAGCGATCATTTTCCTGCCATTCGCCATGGGCGGGCACTACGCCGTCAAAGTATTTTTCCACCATGGCCACGGTACGGCTGACCAGATTACCAAGGTCGTTAGCCAAATCGGCGTTGATACGGTTCAAAAGCGCTTC
The DNA here is from genome assembly GCA_028693055.1 of Eubacteriales bacterium. Lineage (GTDB taxonomy): Bacteria > Bacillota > Clostridia > Christensenellales > Aristaeellaceae > Limiplasma. The sequence goes on from JAQUWD010000024.1 coordinate 16,206, forward strand.
ATAGCTAAACTGGCCGTCACTGCCAAAGGGCATTTCTCTCATGAGGAAATAACGAATGGCATCGCTGGAATAGCGGTTGCACAAAACCACCGGGTCCACCACATTGCCCAAGGATTTGCTCATCTTCATGCCGTCCAGCACCAGCCAGCCATGTCCGAACACCTGCTTAGGCAGAGGCAGCCCCAAGGCATGCAGGATAATCGGCCAAATGATGGTATGAAAGCGGATGATCTCCTTACCCACCAAATGGAGGTCGGCAGGCCAGAATTTGCGGTACAGGCTGTCGTCGTCGCTCATATAGCCCAGCGCGTTGATGTAGTTGGTCAAAGCGTCCAGCCATACATAAACGGTGTGCTTGGGGTCGAAATCTACCGGCACACCCCACTTGATGGACGTACGGCTGACGCAGAGATCCTGCAGGCCCGGCTTTAAGAAATTGTTGATCATCTCATTTTTACGGGAAGCGGGCTGTATAAAATCGGGATGATTCTCGATGTAATCGATCAGCCAATCCTGATACTTGTTCAGCTTAAAGAAATAGGCTTCCTCGCAGGTTTTTTCTACCGGTCGGCCACAATCCGGGCAGCAGCCATCCTTCAATTGCAGCTCGGTAAAGAAGCTTTCGCAGGGCGTACAATACCATCCCTCATAGCTGCCTTTATAAATATCCCCTTGATCGTACAGCTTGCGGAAAATCTTCTGCACAGCCTTCACATGGCGCTCGTCCGAGGTGCGGATGAAGTCGTCATACTCCACATCCATCAGCGCCCACAGCTCCTTGATGCCCTTTACGATCTCGTCCACATAGGCCTGTGGCGTTACGCCCTTTGCAGCCGCCTTGCGCTCGATTTTCTGCCCGTGCTCATCGGTGCCGGTAAGAAAGAAGGTATCGTACCCCTCCATCTTTTTAAAGCGAGCCATGGTATCCGCCGCCGTGCTGCAATAGGCGTGGCCGATATGCAGATTGTCGCTGGGATAATAGATGGGCGTTGTGATGTAGTACTTTTCCGCCATGATGGAATGCCTCCTTATTGAAAAAGGCCCACCCCACTTTCCCTTGGAAATGGGCGAGCCTACCCCGTGTCTGTTCCTTGTGGTTCATTGCCTATTATACCCGAAATTGGAGCCTTGTCAACGCTTTGCGCGATCTGACCGTCTAAAAAAACACCGAGGACAGCCACGCCCCTGCCAGTGCGCCCAGAAGGGCGCAGGGCACGGCATAACCGGTTCGTCGGTCCTTCACCCCGCTCATATAAACGCAAACCGTATAAAAGATGGTCTCGCTGGAGCCCATCACGGTGCAGGCGATCAACCCAATGCGGCTGTCCGGCCCATAAACGTTCATAAGGCTCTCCACCATTCCAAGGGAGGCGGAGCCGCTCAATGGGCGCAAGGTCACCAGCGGCGCCACCTCCGGGGGCAAGCCCATCAGTCGGAGCACCGGTCCGCACAAATCGCATAGGGCATTGGTTAGCCCGGAGGCCTCCATCAGCGATATCGCGCACAGCATGCCCGCCAAATTTGGCAGCACTTTGACCGCCACCTTTACTCCTTCCCCTGCGCCAGATACGAATAAATCATACAACGGCAGGCGCTTCCACGCTGCCGCGCAAAGAAGCAAGAGGATCAAAACCGGCAATAGCAGATCGTTAAGCATGCTTTCCCTCCCGCAGCTTTTTCCAAGCCAATCCCAACCCAAGGCCTACAACGGTAGATAGGCAGGTACACGCAATGCTGGGCAAAAGAATCGCATTGGGAATTGCGGAGCCAGCCGCCACCCGAAGCCCCAGCACCGTGGTAGGCAGCAGCTGAATACTGGTGGCGTTCATGATCAAAAAAAGATACATGGCATGACGTACCTGTGGAAATTGCCGTTCCTCCCGCTCCATCAAGCGAATAGCCTCGATGCCCATGGGCGTGGCAGCATTCCCCAGCCCCAGCAGGTTTGCCGTCAAATTGAGCGATACTGCCTCAAAGACTTCCTCGGATGGAAGCCCCGGCATAACTCGCCGCAAAAGCGGCTTGAGCGTTTTACTCATCCATTGCTGAACGTTACAAGCCTTCAAAATTTCAATCAATCCGCAAAAAAGCAGGTATCCGGCGCATAATCGAAAGGAGAGGGTGAGCGCGCTCATAGCCCCGTTTAAGGCCGCCGCAAGCATCAGTCCACCTTTCCCACTGATACATGCATACAGCAAGGACGCTCCCATCATCGCAAACCAAATCCATTGCAAAAGCATTTCCTTCCCCCCTCCAAATGGCGAAAAAACTGATACAAATGTAAAAATGTGCATTCTGCCACAAAAGTAACCAAAGGATTCTATGCTTTTTACCCAGTGATAATGTAACCAAAATGATTGACAAATTTGAAAGAATGTTGTACGTTTAAATACGTCGGAAATATGTGATTTTACACATTTTCCACATACCTGACCGTTATCTTTTTATGAGGTGAGAGAATATGAAATCAACAGGCGTTGTACGGAAGCTGGATAATTTGGGACGAGTGGTCATTCCGATTGAGCTGCGCAAGACCATGGGGATCGATATAAAGGACACCTTGGAGATATTTACAGAGGGTGATGAAATCATCCTAAAAAAGTACGAGCCCGGCTGCATCTTCTGTGGGGACGCTCGCAACGTTTCACTCTACAAGGGAAAGATGATCTGCGACAGCTGTATGGCAGAGCTGAAAGCCTAAGCCTTTAACAGCTACGTAGAATGGTATAAATAAACAGAAAACGGCGCATGGTTTCAATCCCATGCGCCGTTTTTTGCTTACGATTTACTCTAACCCACCCCTGCAATCTGGCAGGGAGCTGTTAGCGATTATGCATTCTGAATCATCTTGATAATGTTCTGTTTGCTTTGCACGCCCACGCTCTGCGCCGCGTCCTTGCCCTGCTTAAAAACAATCAGCGTGGGTATGGACATCACCCGATATTTTGCGGCGATTCCGGGAGCGTCGTCCACATTCAGCTTAAAGAATTTGCAATCAGCTACTTCATTAGAGATTTCCTCCACAACAGGGGCAAGCATTTTGCATGGGCCGCACCAGTCCGCAAAGAAATCCACCAAAACAGTGGAGGGATTGTCTAAAACATCGGTTTGGAAAGAAGCTTCCGTCGTTTTCTGTACTGCCATTATTTTCATCCTCCTTTGCACATCGATGTGCAATTCTATTATATCCCTTTCCCAACCATTTTAAACCATTATCTATGGGCATCGAAAACCAGAAAGGCTGTAACGATACTGAAACAAAAAGCTTTCCTCCGAAAAATGCTGATAAAAAATAAATTTTAAACGTTCAAGTACCGCCCGTTCGTTATCCTGTTTGTTATTGGGCAGCATCAGCACCCATTGCGACGATGAATAGCGACAAATCACATCTCCGGCACGTAAATGGGCATGTAGCACCGTGCCCAAGCCTTCCATCGCTTCTTTAAGCCGCGAGGCGGATAATGCCTTGTCGTTCGCTGCCGTAATGATAATCATCGCCACATGAATGCTTGCGCCTAGGCGGTCCAGATTATGCTGCTGCAATTGAAAAATATCACGAAATACTGGGTACTCGCACTCAAACGCGCCGTGACTTCCGGCATACTCCCGCAGCTCCGTCTCTACTGCGTTTAAATCCGCGTCCAGCACATTGCCTACCTCTACCACACGGTTATAAAACTTCTGGATCCTATCCGTTGGATGAGAGATTCGATAAGATGGCCCAGATCCGTCCCCATGCTTGGCGGGCCTCCGATCTTCCATGATTCTAGCCATTGCCTGCGCCAGCTCCAAATGCAAACGTTCATCAAAGGAGTCGATCTCCAGCGCCGCTTGGCATACCTGAACAATCTCATCCCATTCGTCTTTGATTTTAAGCAGCGCTATATACTGGTAAACCGCCCAAATATATTGGTTGTGATAGCGCTCAACCGAGCCGATCAACCATTCCTCTTGCCTTTTATCCGCCAGCAGCTCTCCCTCGTACAAGGATAAGATTTTCTCAAAATGCGCTCGTCGCTCTGCCGAGTCCTGCTCATCATGGCGCAGGGCTTCAACAGCCTCCTCAAATTCAAAAAGATCAGCGGTCATTCCCTCCGGCTGAACAAACTGATAACCGCCGCGCCTAGCTACAATGCAGGTTCCCAGCCCCGGGCAGCATAAATTCAACAGCATACGAAATCGGCTGATCAGTGTTTTCAGCGCATTTTCTGGATTTCGACTTTCGTCATGCCCCCAAAGCAACTCCATGAGTCGGTCGCTAGTGATCATGCCGTCTTTTCTCAGCATCAAATTTTGCAGCAGCACGACCCCTTTTTTCGATTTATTGATCGTTTGGTTTTTGCATTCTCCGTTCACTAGTAGCTTGAATTCGCCAAACATTTGAACGCGTATCTGATCCTGCATTCACTTTTCCTCCCTTCCTCAAAGAGTCTGTCGGGAATTTTATAATTACATTATAACAGATTTAACGATTCGACACAATTTCCTACAATGGGGTAATTTTTATATTTTTGTTCAATTTTATTTCGAAGGAGAAAAAACGATTGACATTCAAACCAATAGTCGATATACTTCAATTCGAAAATGAAAATCATTTTCATTTGTAAAAGGAGCATGCCCTATGCGTGGAGCCTACCAAACCAAGCAACAGGACGCCGTTGCCGCTCTGTTTAACCGTCGGGGAGAGGAATGCCTCACTGCGGAAGAAGCCTATCAGGCATTATCTGCACGTGGGCTAGAAATCGGTAAAACGACTGTATACAGGGCAATCGCCCGATTGTGCGAGGAGGGCGCGCTGCGGCGCTACGCCCCGCAAGACAGCGGCGATGCAGCGCGTTATCAGCTAAACCCCTGCCGTGAAAGCCATCTGCATATCCGATGTGTGCAATGCGGCGCCCTTGCTCATCTTCACTGTGAGGAAGCCGAAGCCTTTAAAAAGCACTTGACGCTTCATCACGGTTTTGAGTTGGACGAGGGGCAAACCGTGCTTTCCGGTCTGTGTGAACAATGTGCAAGCAAAAAACGGAAATGAGGAAAAATATGAAATTGGGAACTCAAGCCAAAAGAATCCTACTCTCTATTGCAACGCTTGTTATTGGCTTAGGCATAACCCCTGCGTTCGCACAGGAGGCTCCCCTTCGGCTGGTAGCAACAGTCTTTCCCGCCTATGATTTTGCTCGGCAAATTGCCGGAAGCGAAGCCGAAGTTACGCTGCTCCTGCCCCCGGGCGGCGATATTCATAGCTACGAGCCCACCCCGCAAGATATCATCGCGATTCAAAACGCCGATCTGTTTATCTACACAGGCGGCGAAAGCGATGCGTGGATTGAGCGTATCCTAGCATCCATGGGCGACCAAGCTCCTCAATGTCTGGCTATGATGAACTGCGTCAGCACTCTTGCTGAAGAACAGTCTATCAGCATGGAAGCCGAGCTTCACGAGCACGACGATAAAGAAGAAACGCCAGAGCTAGACGAACATGTCTGGACTTCTCCCCGCAACGCAATCCAAATTGTTAACGGAATCAAGGACGAATTAATCGCCCTGCGTCCGGGAGACGAAGCTGTGTTTTCTCAAAATGCACAGACCTACACCCAGCAGTTGACGGAGCTAGACGCAGCCTTTACTCAAGCCGTAGAAAACGGCGTGCGGAAAACCATCGTATTTGGAGATCGCTTTCCCTTCCGATATTTTGCCGCAGCCTACGGCCTCACCTACGACGCAGCCTTTCCCGGATGCAGCGAGGACAGCGAGCCAAGCGCAAAAACCGTCATCTCCCTTGTACAATTCATTCGAGAGGAAAAGATCCCCGTTATCTTTTACATTGAGTTTTCCAGCCGTAAAACGGCGGATATTCTTTCGGAAGAAACCGGCGCAAAGGAATTGCTTTTCCATAGCTGCCACACGGTCTCTGCGGAGGAAATGGCGAACGGCGCTACCTATTTGAGCCTGATGACAAACAATTTGGAAGCCTTAAAGGAGGCGCTTTCTTAGTGGCGCTCATAACCTGTGATAACGTATCCTTTGCCTACGAGGGACACGTGGTTGTAAAAGACCTTTCCCTTTCCATCGAACCGGGCGAATACCTATGCATTCTTGGTGAAAACGGCTCTGGTAAGTCCACGTTGGTCAAGGGACTGTTAGGGCTTCTTTCTCCAATCAAAGGGAAAGTTACCTATCAAGATGGCTTCCGCCATACAGAAATCGGCTATTTACCCCAGCGAGCGGAGCTACAAAAGGACTTTCCCGCCTCCGTTTGGGAGGTGGCAGCCTCGGGCTGTCGAGGGATGAATCCGTTATTAAACCGAGCGCAGCGGCTTTTGGTGCGCGAAAAGCTTCAGCTGATGGGCATGGAGGCTATGGAAAAACACAGCTTTGCAACCTTGTCCGGCGGTCAGCAGCAGCGGGTGCTGCTAGCGCGAGCCCTGTGCGCCACCAAATCCCTACTGCTTTTGGACGAGCCCGTTGCCGGGCTGGATCCCCTTGTCACCCGTGAAATGTACGAGGTCATTGATATGCTTCACGAGCAGAAAAAGCTGACCGTAGTGATGATCTCCCATGATATCGAAGCGGCGTTACGCTCTGCCGATCATATTCTGCATCTGGCCCACGACGCCAATTTTTATGGCACCCCGGAGGAATATCGACGTTCCCCGCTAGGGGTTCGCTTTGGGGGAGGTGCGGAAAATGATTGACGCCCTAGCCCCCATGTTCAGCTATCAGTTTATGGTTCGCGCCGCCGTGGTTGGGCTGCTGGTATCCTTATGCGCCGCTCTGTTAGGCGTTAGCCTTGTCCTCAAACGCTATTCGATGATTGGCGACGGCTTGAGCCACGTTGGCTTCGGCACGCTGGCCATCGCCTCCGCTCTGGGGCTGGCTCCCATGGCTGTTTCTATTCCCGTGGTGGTGCTAGCAGCCTTTCTGCTGCTACGCCTTAGCAGTACAGGCAAGCTTAAGGGCGACGCGTTAATCGCCATGATTTCCACCGGTTCGCTGGCAGTGGGCGTGATCGTGCTTTCGTTGAGCACCGGCATGACAAGCGATGTTAACAACTATCTCTTTGGCAGCGTGCTCGCCATGAGTGAAAGCGACGTTTGGCTAAGCATCGTGCTGGCAGCGGCGGTACTGATTTTATTTGCAGTATTCTACCGCAAAATCTTTGCCATTACCTTTGATGAAACCTTTGCGAGAGCCACGGGGGAAAAGGCTAAAGCCTACAATATGTTATTAGCCTTTCTCACAGCCATCACCATTGTGCTGGGTATGCGCGTCATGGGCGCGATGTTGATTTCCAGTCTGATCATTTTTCCCGCCCTTAGCGCCATGCGCGTCTGTCGCAGCTTTCGAAGCGTCACCCTCTGTGCAGCCTTAGTAGCGGTGGTATGCTTCTTCCTTGGACTATGCGCGTCCTATCTGCTGGCAACGCCGACGGGAGCCAGCGTAGTCATCGTCAATATTCTGGTTTTCGCAGGAATGAGCCTAGCAGGAAAGCTGCGGCGCAGCTAACGGCCCATAATGAAAAACCCGTCCAAAACAGGACGGACTTTTCTTTGCTTAGGGGTATTTCCCCTTGTCTTCATTACTGGGCTGCAACAGCCGCTTGAAGCGCCTCGAAGAAATCGGGGCAGCTCCATGTGCCGCAGGCGCTGACCGTATCGTCGCCAACCAGTAGCTGCAGGGTAAGGCCGTTGTTCAAGCCAATCTGTAGAGAGCCGCTGCCAGTCATGCTTGTATTCTGGTAATCTGCGTAATCCAGCAGCGTAGCCATAATATTCTGGGCCTCGGCGCCCTGCACCGTACCCACGCCGTCCAGCGCAATCCACTGCACATTGGAGCTTTGGCATAGCGTATCCCTCAGGGATTCGCTGCCAATGGTGGCTGTGCCCGCGTAGCTGACTCGCTGGAATACGCGCATGTTTCCATCCACTGAGGAGGCGATCATGGCCCCCTCCATGCCGGAAATGGCGTACACCACTTCACCCTGTCCAGCCGAATTGCTAACGATACTACCGGAGCCAAGGGCCGGCTCGATATTATATTCGCTGACCGTACCTAAATTGCTGCCCAGCAGCGCACTGGAAATGCCGTTAGGCGACTCAAGCATACGGTATGTTTTGCCGGATACCGCAATGAGGGGGAAGCTGCTGCCGCTTGCTTGCGCAAACAGGCTTTGCCCCGTTCCGCCGGAGCTACGGCTCATGGAGATGCTGCCCTGAGGAACATCGGCCGTCAAGGGAATCTCCGTGGGCTTGCTATCGCTGCCGGCTGAATGGCTGTCAATCAGGTTTACCCCCTCAACATCCACCGTTACGGGCGGACGGTTTTGAAGGGTTAGCACACCGCCGCCAACCAATAGCACCAGCGTTAAAGCAACCGCAGCCACAGGCTGCCAGCGGAACGGTGCGGTCTTTTTGGCTTCGTTCCCGTTTAGCTTAATCTTAGCCAATAGGGTTGGGGTCGCCTCCAGTCCGCCCAGTTGCCGGGCAGCTATTTGGGGAAGGTTTTCTAAATTTTTCACTGTGCGACCCCTCTTTCTTTCAAAATTTCTTCTAGTTTTTTTCGTCCTCGGGATAAGCGACTAGAAATGGTTCCCTCGGGAAGCTCCAGCATTTCCGCAATCTCGCTGATTCCGTAGCCTTGATAGTAATAAAGCATGATGGCCTCCCGAAATGTGGTGGGCAGCTCATGGATGGCCGTCATCATGGCTTCCTCGTCCTCCCGTTTTTCATGGTCGTCCTCTGCGGGGATCATTTCAAAAGCGGGGCTGCCCAGCACCACGCGCTTAATCCAAGCGCCGCGCCATAGATCTCTGCAGCGGTTCAGGGCCACCTTCAGCAGCCATGCTTTTTCCCTTCCCTCTTGCAGCTGCGGCGCATTGGTCATCAGGCGAACAAAAACATCCTGACAAACATCCTCCGCTCGCTGTCGGTCGCCCAAATAAAAGTAGCTAACGCGCAAAACATCATTGGCGTACTTTTCATATAGCTCCTCAAAGTTCGTCATTCACGCCCTCCGTAATCCATACCCGAATGAGCGGATGTTCCGCGCTCATAGAATGAAACGAAATGAAGGACTTAATCCTTGCATCATTCGGAGAAAAAAAGCAAAATTATCTATTTCAATTCTCTTACATACTTGTAACAATAAAACAAGCCGCCATGCTGAAGGCACGGCGACCCGTTACTTTATCGAAAGACTTACGCCTGACGATGAGCGGCGAAACACTCGCTGCAATAGATGGGACGATCGCTCTTGGGAATGAAAGGAACCGTGGTGGGCTTTCCGCAGGCGGCGCAAGTCGTCTCGTAGGACTCACGGGGAGCGGCAGCACGGCTAGCCTTACGGGCAGAACGGCAGTCCTTGCAGCGGGTGGGCTCGTTCTGGAAGCCTTTCTCCGCATAGAACTCCTGCTCACCAGCGGTGAACACGAATTCCGCGCCACAGTCACGGCACACCAACGTCTTGTCTTCGTACATGATAGGGTATCCTCCGATTTCAATTGAGATTGTGCATTCGGCTGACCTGGTTTTTGCCCCCACACTCGCCGACAGGAGGGTCTGCTCATCGTCTTCGCGCCCTACTCGCCCTCTCTCGCCGCACCGCGGCGGTCGGACTTACCACTAGAACGCGCCATGCTCGCCGGGGCTTTGCCCGGTTTACGTGGACCGCTTTGCCCGCGTCTGGCATCGGCTTGCAACCACAGACCCGAATGCAACGCACACATTATAGCGTTCTTTTCGCCAAATTACAAGCATTGTTTTTGTATATTTATTGCATGGGCTCCTAAAATTAGGGAATAAAAGACTTTATTCCCCATCTTTACTTCCGATTCCGGCTATGATATGCTTATCATTGTAAAAATTGGACTGAAAGAACGTCGCGCCTGATGTGGTAGCGTGGCACATGCACAGGAGGATTGCGCATGAATGGAATGACGGTACTCTCTCTCTTAGGCGGTTTAGGTCTCTTTTTATTTGGCATCAAAACCATGGGCGAAGGTCTGGAATTAGCCGCGGGCAATAAAATGAAGCGGCTATTGGAAATACTGACCCGCAATAAGCTGTTGGCTGTGCTGGTGGGCGCATTGATCACGGGCGTTATCCAATCCAGCAGCGCCACCACTGTGATGGTGGTGGGTTTCGTGAATGCTGGGCTTTTACAGCTCAGTCAAGCCGTGGGCGTGATCATGGGGGCCAACATCGGCACTACGGTTACTTCCTTAATGTTGTCCGTGAAGCTTAACTTTGGCGTACTGTTCACCGCTGTCGGCGCGATTTGCCAGCTGGCGGGCAATCGTTCGTCCTTTAAGCTAATGGGGCAGATCACCATGGGTCTTGGCATGCTGTTTGTGGGAATGGATACCATGACCAGCGCCATGGAGCCCATGCAAAGCTGGCAAGGGTTCAGCGATATGATTCTTTTTGCCTCCAATCCTTTTGTAGGGGTTCTCGTAGGCGCGCTGATCACGGCGCTGCTGCAAAGTAGCTCCGCTAGCGTCGGTATATTACAGGCTTTAGCCGCTTCTGGGGCTATTTCCCTCCAAGCCTCCATGTTCATCCTCTTTGGACAAAATATCGGTACCTGCGTCACCGCTTTGCTGGCTTCTGTGGGCGCGAACCATACCGCACGCCGGGCAGCCATTGTTCATCTGCTGTTCAATGTGATCGGCACAGCCATTTTTATCGTCATTGCGCTGCTGCTTCCCTTTGCCGAATGGGTGCAGGCTTTGGCTGGCGACAACCTGCGGCTGCAAATTGCCTTTGCGCATATCATCTTCAACATTGTCACCACTACGCTCCTGTTGCCTTTGGCCGGTCTGCTGGAAAAGCTAGCCTGTTTGGTGGTTCGCGGGGAGGACAAGTTTGTGGAGCCGATGCGGCTGCAATATTTTGATAACCGTCTGTTCTCCACCCCGCCGGTCGCCGTTCACCAGTTGTTCCGAGAGGTGAAGCGTATGGCGGAAATCGTATGCAATAACTATCGCTTTGCCATCCAGTACTTCTTTGCTCCCAAGGGAATGGATGAAAGCGAGTTTAACAACCGCGAAGAGGTCATCGATTATCTGAACGCAGAGATCACCCAAAACCTGATTGAGGTCAAGGGGCTTAGCCTTGGCTCCTCCGACATTCATTTGGTCGGCTCCCTGTTCCATGTGGTAAACGACCTTGAACGCATGGGAGATCATGCCACCAACATTATGGAAATCGGTGCGGCGCGAAAAAAAGAAAAGAGCAAGTTTTCCGCAAAGGCGGAGCACGAAATAGAAAATCTAACCCAGCTGGTCACCTCCATGGTCGAAAAAAGCATTCATATTGTTGACCAGCAGATAACAGACGTGGATATCATCGGCGAGGTGTTCGAGCTGGAAAGTCAAGTGGATACACTCTGCGAGGAACTGGCGGATCATCACGTCGATCGTGTGAAGAATAAAAAGTGCACGCCGAAAAACGGCATGCTGTATCTGGATATGCTCAATAATCTGGAACGAATTGCCGACCATGCGGATAATTTGGCCTCCTCTGTAGAAAGCCACGACGACGCTAGCCGGCTCCTGTGGTAAGAATACATTTCTCTTGGTGCATCAAAGAAACGGGCGTTATCCCCCTTCAAGGGGAACACGCCCGTTTCATGCTTGGCAAAGCATGTAGCTTATCTCAAAGACGAATTAACAAAAGTTCACAGAAGGAACAGATAATTTACACATTGTGAGTTATAATAAATAGAGTGCTATCGTTTGCGGTAGACATGATACCTTTTATCAGAAAGGGAGGACTGCCAGCCTATGCATCTCACTCATCCAAGGCAGCAGGTCATCTTGGCGCGTTTTCTCGCATTTGTATTTCTATGCGCCGGTTTGTGTTATCAATCCGCCGCAATCGCAGCTTCGCTCCAAGGCCCACAGGTATCCTCCGGGGACGTCTCTTCCTTTATCAAGAGCAGCACCGCGGGCGTGATCACCGTAGCCTTTAAAAACGTGGATAGCGCTCCTTTATCCGTTACGGTATCCCCTGCCGATTTATCCAGTAGCCAAATGCTCACAGCAAATAGCGACTATGTTTTTTTAATCGATACTAGGTCCACCACGCTCACCCTTCAATATAGCTATTTAAGCACGCTGAACTTGGGCGGCTATACAGCCAGCGTCGTTTTTGCCAACGGCGCCGTGCCCTTTTCCTTCTACGTCTTGGAGCAAAACACAATTCTTTTCGTAACGCAGCCGGAAACGGTGACAGTGGATATCGGCGGCAGCGCCACCTTCATCGTCAAGGTAACAGGCTCCTCCGGATATAGCTATCAATGGCAGCGTAAAAGCCGAACAGGCTGGAAAAACCTTTCCAAGGCCACGGGCAGCACGTTGATATTGCAAAACGTGCAGGGATATCTGCAGGGCTATCACTATCGCTGTAAGGTATCCAGCCTTGCCGGGGAAGCCTATAGTAACGAGGTAAGGCTGTTTATGAATAACGTTCCCGCCACTGGAGATAACGCTCACTTGATCCTTTACGCCTGTAGCGCACTGCTCGCCCTTGGCGGTATGGTGGGATGTCTGCTGTTTTCCTGTAGTCAAAAAAAGAACCACGTGGAAATGTATTAGTAAGGAAAAAATGCCCGCCAATCGGCGGGCATTTTTGAGGGTCAAGGGATGTAAATCAAGAGATGTGGGGTCAAGGGGCCTCAGGCCCCTTGCGGGGTTTGGGGCAGCGCCCCATTTCCCCGTGCCGCAGCACATTCCCCCGAAGCAATGCTGCCAAAGGCAGCGAGCGACCCCCCATACCCAACTATGCTTTTATTTCTTCGCATAACGTTAAGCACGTACTAGCTCCACCAGCATGCGGGCGTTCTTCTCCATTTCCGGGATGGACGCATATTCCATGACGCCGTGAATGTTGTAACCGCCGGTAGGTAGATTGGGGCAGGGCAGGCCTTCGTAGGATAAGCGCGCGCCGTCTGTACCGCCGCGAATGGGTACCAAAACGGGTTCGTCTCCCACAGCACGGAAGGCCTTAAACGCCCGCTCGATTACCTCGGGATGCTCGTCAATCTTCTCTTTCATGTTGTAGTAGCTGTCCTTCAACTCCAGCTCTACCGTGCCTTCTCCAAAACGGACATTCATCAGTGCAGCGCAGCCGCGAAGGTATTCCTTGCGCGCCTCAAACTTTGCCCAGTCATGATCTCTCACGATATAACGTAGCTGTGCGCTGACCTCGTCACCCTTGATGCTGTTTAGGTGGTAAAAGCCCTCTCTGTTCTCCGTGTGCTCGGGGGTTTCGCTCTGGGGTAGCAAGGATGCAAACACCATGGCAATTCTGGCGGCATTGACCATTTTATCCTTAGCGGAGCCGGGATGAATGTTAAAGCCGTGAACGTTTACCACCGCCGAGCAGGCGTTGAAGTTCTCGCACTCTAGCTCGCCGGGTGCACCGCCGTCCACCGTATAGGCGAAGTCCGCGCCAAAGCCCGCCACGTCAAAATGATCCGAGCCCTCGCCAATTTCCTCGTCGGGCGTAAAGCCGATGCAGATCTTTCCATGCTTGATTTCCGGATGCGTCAATAGCTCCTCGCATAAGGCCATGATCTCCGCAACGCCCGCCTTGTCGTCCGCGCCAAGTAAGGTAGTTCCGTCCGTCAAAACCAGCTCGTGCCCAACGTGCTTCTTCAGACATTCAAAGCTTTCCGGATTCATGATGTACCCGTTCCCCACCTCCAGCTCGCCACCCTGATAAACGACACACCGGGCGTGAACCGGCCCTGTGGGTACAGCAGCAGCCGTGTCCATATGAGCGATCAATCCAATAGCAGGCTGATTGTCCACATTGGCGGGAATTTCTGCATACACATAGCAGAACTCACTGAGGCGTACATTGGACGCCCCTAGCTCCTTTAGTTCCTTTTCCAGTAGCCGTCCCATTTCCCATTGCTTTTCCGTGGACGGGGTGGTTCCCGTTTCCTCGCTGGAGCCGGAATCAATGGCTACATACCTCAAAAAGCGTTCCTTCACATTCATATTGTTATCCTCCTTATCCTTTCTCTGCTATTCTGTGATAACCAACTGATTTTTGCGAACAATCGTTACACTGCGAAAATCCGGCAGGCTTCCCATGGACGCGCCCTCATGGCAGCGGAGCATCATCTCGGCGAAATCCGCGCCAGCCAGCATGCTAAAGCCAACGCCGCCGGAAAAACGAGGGTTGACCTCCAAAAAGTAAAAATCGCAGCCATGCTCGATAAACTCCATATTTACAACGCCAACCAAATCAATCGTTTGGGCAATGCCCTTGCAAACCTCTTCTAGAGGATGATTGGGCGCCGTCTGAACCGTCATGCCCAAGCCGCTGGGATTGCGCAAGAGCTCCTTTCGGGCGGCGGTACACACCTGCCCGAAGCTGTCGCGAGCCACGTCCACCGTCCATACGGAGCCGCTGAGATAAGGCTGCGCGATATAATCCGTTCGAGCCGCCAACGCTGCACGGAAAGCCTCGGCGTTTTCCGCAATAGCCTGTCCCTGACTGCTGCGCCCACGACGGGGCTTTAGCATCACGGGATAAGCCTGGGGTTCTGCGACATAAGGGTCAAAGGTAGGCACAACCGTGCATATCCCCGCCTTCCCCAGCAACCGATTCATGGCCTCCTTGTCGCGGCAGAGACTGGCAACCTTTTCATCCGGCACACAGAGTACGCAGCCCATTTCCAGAAACTCCCCTTTGAGAGGGCAAAGCGCGTCTACCTCCGGGTCCGTAAGTGGAATCAAGGCGTCAATCGAGTACTCCTCCACCGCCGCTTTGATTCGCTCTAAATAGGGCTTCCCCTCCGTCGCAAGCCCCACCTGAAAAAAAGCGTCCGTTTCCATGGAGGCGGCGTTCCAGCTGCGGTTGTAAAGATCGCAGCCGACAACCCGATACCCCATTTGCTTGTAGCGCTCCATCACAGGAGCCGCCGACATGGAACCAACGGCGGTTAAAAGCACTGTTTTCATAGGTTCTCCTTTTTCTCAGCCAGTTTTCGGCTCAACGTGCGGCCCATTTCCAAAAGATATCGAAAGCTTTCCGGCTTACATACGTAGGAAAGTCCTCCATAAATCACTACTCCCGCCGGAACCTGTACAAGCAGCATAGGCAAGGGCGCTAAGGGTAAGAAGGACAGCCCATATACTCCTGCAAACATCACCAGAGACATCACGATAGGCAGCAGAATATCCTTCAGCTGCTCAAAATAGCCATAGCCAATCAGGCGTTTGTTAGGCGTGGCGTTCACAAAGGCGGATATCAGCGTGCTAACCACCCCGCCCCACACAATAGGAAGCACGCCTTCAAAGCAAAACACAGCAACGCATAAGATTGCCACGCCATAGCTTTTTTTGATCAGCTCCAGCTTTAAAAAAACATCGCTTCGCCCTAGGGCGTTAATTGCCTGTAAATTCGCCGTGTGAATGGGATAAAATGCAAAGTCGATACAGCAGATTTGCATAAACGGCACGCAGGGCAGCCATTTGTCCGTCAAAAGCAGACGCACCAAGGGAGTGGCAACCGCCGCCAGCCCAGCCATTAAGGGTAGCACTAAAAAGCTGGAAACCATTACTGATAGGCGCATCATCTGCTTCATTCGCGGTACATCCTGCTGTTTTTCCGATAATACCGGCAGCATGACGCTTTGAATGGAGCCATTGACCGCGTTCATCACCAGCTCAGGAAACTGCTTGCCGCGGTTGAAGGAGCCCAAAGCGTCGGCATTAAACTTCTTGCCAATTACAAGGCTGCGAAGCTGCTGATAACCCGTATCCAACAGGCTGGATAGCAAAAGCTTCCATCCAAAGGCAATCAATCGCCCTACTCGCTTGCCAGAAAATAAAAAATGAGGCCGCCATTTGACCTGCAAAAGCAGCAAAACCATTAACGAGAACTGATTGCATAGCTGCTGTCCCACCAATGCCCATACACCAAAGCCGTTCATCGCCATGATAATGCCGGTTGCGCCGGAAAGCACCGTTGCCAAAAGGCTGGAAATCATCAGCTTACGAAAGGCCATTTCTCTGGCTACAACGGCGTTCTGCACTGATAGCATGGCTCCGGGAAAAAGCGCTAGCGCCAGCACCCGCAGATACTGCGCCAACCCCGCCATCTCGTAGTAAGCCCCCAGCGCGGGCGCAATCAAAAACAGCAGGACGTACATAGCAGCCGCCATGCCAAGGCTTACGTAAAACACAGAGGAGCGATCCAGCTCGTCCACCTGCCGGCTTTGAATCAGCGCGGTATTCAGCCCGCTTTGCACAAACGCTTGGGAGATGGCGATAAAGGCCATCAGCAGCGTCAGCACGCCGTAATCATCCGGGCTTAAGAGCCGGGCCAGCAGAATCCCGACCACGAAGGAAATGATCTGATTGCCAAAGCTCTCCGTCAGCTTAAACAAAAAGGACGAGGCAGCAGAGGCACTGCGCTTTTCGCTCATAGGCTCACCTCTTTGCGGCGGGCGTTCAGCCCAAAATAAGGGAACAAATCAGCCGTACCTCTTCCTCCGGCAAATCGGGGTACAGCGGTAGCGTAACAATCTGTTGGGAAATTTGCTTGGCGACCGGGGTCAGCGACGAATCAAAGCCGGGCAAGCCACGGTAGCACGCAAAGTCGGTTGTCAGCGGATAAAAGTACTTTCTGGCATAGATATCATGCTCTCCAAGGCGTTTGCAGACCTCGTCCCGGCTCAGCCTTTCCCCGGTAAAAATCACGGGAAAATAGGCATAATTAGGGATGACGCCCTCCTTAAGCGCAGGCAGTACAATCCCCTCGCGCCCATCCAGCTCGCTTCGGTACCACTCCGTTACGCACCGACGTTTCTCAATGGCTTCCTCCACATGGCGAAGGTTGCAAAGCCCCATAGCCGCTTGAAACTCGTTCATCTTGGCATTCCCGCCAACGGTAACCACCGTTTCTTCGTCCACAATGCCGTAGTTCCGTTCCAGCGCCAGCGCCTCGCTAAGTGCCGGGTCGGCGGTTGCCACGGCTCCCCCTTCAATGGTGTGGAATACCTTGGTGGCATGGAAGCTAAACATGGCGGCGTCCCCCATTTGGGCGGCGTATACGCCATTTTGGCTCACCCCAAAGGCATGAGCCGCATCATAGATTAGCTTTAGGCCATGCCGATCCGCAATGACTCGAAGAGCGCGGTCGTCGCAAAGATTCCCGTATACATGCACCGGTAAAATGGCGCAGGTGCGGGGCGAAATCAAGGCTTCCACCTTTGCGGGATCCATCGTGCAGGTAACGGGGTCGATATCGCAAAACACCGGGCGCAATCCACAGCGCACAATCGCATGGGTGGTGGAAGCAAACGTAAAGGGGGTGGTAATCACCTCGCCCTTCAGCTTCATGGCGCGCAAAAGCGCCTCCAGCCCGAGATGGCCGTTGGCGAACATTTGCAAATGGGGTGTATGAAGATAGATTTTTAGTTTCTCTTCCAGTTGCTTCAGCTTCGCGCCGTTATTGGTAAGCCAGTGGCTGTCCCATAGCTCCTTCAGCTCGTCGACGTATTCCTCCAAGGGAGGCATCGTCGAACGGGTTACGTTGATGCGCATGAATTGGTTCCCTTCTTTCGCGGCACGCAGACAAAAAAGTCAGCGTTGGTAAAGCAAAGGCTAGTATACCATGTCGGAAAGGGGTTTGCAAATCATACAGCCGTTTATAGATTAAACAGATCGTTCAGGCTTTCGGTCATTGTGGGATGGGTAAAGACCATGTCCCTAAGGGTGGTATAGGGCAAATGCGCGTCCATGACCACCTTGATGAGATTGATGATCTCATGGGATTCGGCGCAGAATAAATGCGCGCCCAAAATTTCACTGGTCTTTGCGTCTATTACCGCCTTCAGCATTCCAGCGGTATCTCCCGTGACCTGCGCCTTGGGAACGGCGGCTGCGGGCAAGCGAACTATTTTTATCTCAAAGCCTTGTTCTTTGGCTTCACGCTCGCTTAAACCGACACGGGAAAAGGGCGGATCAAGAAAAATGCTGTAGGGAATCGCTCCGCGATTCTTTGTGGTACGGTTTCCTTCCCCCTTTAACGCCGACTGGACAATCCGGAAATCATCCAACGAAATGTAGGTGAACTGCAAGCCGCCCACCACGTCTCCCATGGCGAAAATCGCCGGATTGGTCGTGCGAAGGTATTCGTCTGTCTGAACCGCTCCCCGTGGGGTAAGCTTTACTACGGCTGTTTCTAATCCTAGGTTCTCAGTGTTCGGGATGCGTCCGGTAGCCAGCAAAATTGCATCTGCCGCAAGCTCCTTTTCGCCATCGGCACAGGTAACGGATAGCACCGCATATCCGTCCTTATCGGCAATACGGTTGGTCTTAGCTCCAAAGAGTACGTCAATCCCCATATCGGTTAGGTGCTTCAGCACCGCCGAGGCAATTTCTTCATCCTCTCGGGGCAAAAACACATCCCCATCTTGAAGCACTGTGACCTCTGAACCAAAATGACGATACATAGACGCGAACTCCATGCCGATGTATCCTCCGCCTATAATCACCAAACGCTCAGGAAGCGCAGCAAGAGCCATCAGCCCGCTGCTTTCATAGACGTAAGCGCTTGCTTCCAAGCCCGCGATTTGTGGGCGGCGCGGCCTTGAGCCGGTATTGATGAACAGCTGCGGCGCGGTCACAACCTCCCTACGGCCGTCGGCGAACGCAACCTCCACCTCTGTTGGGCTGATAAACCTGCCATGGCCGGTCAACACTTCGATATTGGGGTGATCCGCAAGCTTTGCATAATTCTTCCCCCGAAGCATGGTTGTCAGCCGTTCCCGCTCAGCTACTGCCTGCGTGTAGCGCTCCGCCTTCGCAGAAAAATCGCCGCCCAGATTTTTCGATCGTTCCGCGCTGGTTTTTAGTGATTTGGATGGAATGCAGCCCACGTTGATGCAGGTGCCTCCATACATGCGGTCGGACTGCTCGATGACCGCTACTTTCTGTCCTTTAGCGGCCAATGCTCCCGCCAGCGTCTTTCCACCCTTACCAAAACCGATGATGACAGCGTCGTACTGCTTCATTGCCACTGCTTCCTTTCCATGCTAACCCTGTTCCGTTGTAACGATGCTCTATTGAAGCGGCTCGTAGGCTCCGCTTTCCGTCTCATAAGGCCAATCCACGATACCGCCCATATCGTATACCTTCGTATACCCCAGCTTTACCAGCTTATCGGACGCTTGCTTGCTGCGGATACCAGTCCGGCAGTGCACCAGCAGCGTCGCGTCCTTGTCGGGTAAAATCGCGGCGGCGTCCTCCGCAATGGTCTCGTTGGGCGCTAGAATCGCACCGGGAATATGCTTCTGTTCGTACTCCTCAGCCCGGCGTACATCCACCACAATCACGTCGCCCTCATCCATCATTTTCTTGGCTTCCTCCGCCGTGATTTTATGATAGGCTGTATTGTCAGCTCCCTGTTCCACCTTCACGCTAGGTGCGCAGCCCAGTAGTACTAGCGCCGATAGCAAGCATGCAACCAAAAGCAATAAATGTTTCATAATCCGATCCCCTTTCAAAAGTAAACGTATTGGTTACTTTTATAATGTAACTATATCAGTTACTTTTGCATATGTCAAGCAAAAAAAGAATAATCGCTAAATCATTTTTCCAACGGTTCCTTGGCGCAAAATAGCTCCCGCTCTACTTGTTCTATCGTAACGGTTTTTAAGTAGTCCATGCATAACTCCGTCATGTGGTGATACAAACGGTTCGTATACCCAGCCATGCCGGAGCAAATGGGGCAATCTGCCGCCGCGTCCCCGCTGGTCCAGCCCGGCTCCAGCAGCTCTCCCACAAATGCATCCGCCACTTGATCCAGCGTAATTTTTTTGGACGGCTCATACCAATAGCCGCTGTTCTGCTTTCCCCTCTTGGAATTTACCAATCCCGCCTTGCATAGGACAGACATCACATGGCGTACCCGAACGGGATTCGTGCAGACGTTTTCCGCAATTTGCACGCTGGATTGAACGTCCTGCTTATGATGTAAATAGACTAACGCGTGCACTGCCACAACAATATCGCTGTTCATATTGACCCTTCTTTATCTCTTTTTCAATGTAATTATATTGGTTGCATTTAAAACTGTCAACCAAAGGTTGTCTCGCCATGAAAACAAAACGGCTCGCTTCAACTCTTTTTCTTGCCAACACCATCATTTCGCTATATAATGTGCGAAACAGCGGCAAATGCCGCCTGTTTGATATAGGGAAAGGATGGCGCGATAATGATGGAAACGTCCGAAAACAAAACCAATTTTATCTGGGATGCCGTTGAAGAAGATTTACGGAGCGGACGCTGCCAAAGCGTGCACACCCGTTTTCCTCCCGAGCCCAACGGCTATCTGCATATCGGCCACTGCAAGGCGTTGGTGGCTGATTTCCTGACCGCCGAGCACTTCGGCGGCGTTACAAATCTGCGTTTTGACGACACCAACCCCGCCAAGGAAGAGACGGAGTACGTTGACGGCATTATGCAGGATATTCACTGGCTGGGCTTCGACTGGAAGGGCGGGCTGTATTTTGCCAGCGAGTATTATCAGAAATGCTATGACATTGCCATGGATTGGATTCAGCGCGGATTGGCCTTTGTGGACGAGCTTACCCAGGAGCAAATGCGCGAGTACCGCGGCACGCTGGTAAAGCCCGGCAAAAACAGCCCCTACCGCGACCGCCCCATCGAGGAAAGCGTTCGTCTGTTTGAAGAGATGAAGGCTGGCAAGCATAAGGAAGGCTCCATGATCTTGCGTATGAAGATCGATATGGCCTCCCCTAACATCAACATGCGGGACCCCGCCATGTACCGCATCCTGTTTAAGGAGCATCACCGCACCGGTACGGAATGGTGCATCTACCCCATGTACGATTTTGCCCATCCCATCGGCGACGCGCTGGAGGGCATCACCCACAGCCTATGCTCGCTGGAATATGAGGATCATCGTCCCCTATATGACTGGGTGGTGGAGCATGCCTCCAACATGCTGCCCTCCCGTCCCCGTCAGATTGAGTTCAGCCGT
Organism: Eubacteriales bacterium; assembly: GCA_028693055.1. GTDB lineage: Bacteria > Bacillota > Clostridia > Christensenellales > Aristaeellaceae > Limiplasma. The sequence goes on from JAQUWD010000024.1 coordinate 37,232, forward strand.
CTGAATCTGACCCGCACCATCATGTCCAAGCGCTATCTGCGTATGCTAGTGGAGGGTGGCTACGTCTCCGGCTGGGATGATCCCCGCATGCCCACCCTGTGCGCCATGCGCCGCCGCGGCTATACGCCTGAAAGCATCCGAGATTTTATTGACCGTATCGGCGTTGCCAAAGCGGACAGCGTTGTGGATTTGGCACTGCTGGAGCACTGCGTCCGGGAGGATCTAGGTGAGAAAGCGCCCCGGGCTATGGCGGTGCTACGCCCCCTCAAGGTCATTTTAACCAACTGGCCGGAGAATCAGCGGGACGAGCTGCCCATGGAAAACCATCCCAATCATCCGGAAATGGGCGTTCATACGGCGGTGATGACCCGGGAGCTTTATATCGAGCAGGAGGACTTCATGGAGGTGCCCGCCAAAAAGTACTTCCGCATGTTCCCCGGCAACGAGGTACGGCTGAAGGGCGCTTACATTGTGAAATGCGACGGCTGCCAGAAGGATGAAAACGGCAACATAACCGCCGTTCTATGCACCGTGGATCTGAATAGCCGCAACGGTAGCGAGGGCGCAAGCCGCAAGGTCAAGGGCACCCTGCACTGGGTCAGCGCCACGGAAAGCACGCCCTTTGAAGCCCGGCTTTACGAGCCGCTTTTGATGGATGAGAGCGAGGCTGCCGAGGCGGAAGCGACCGATGCGGAAGCTCAGCCCGAGGAAGAAGCCGCGCCCGTCAGCAGCTCCACGCTGAAAACGGATTTCCTCAAGAAGCTGAATAAAAACAGCTTGGAAATCTGCCACGGCTATATGGAAAAGGAGCTGGATAAGGCCGAGGAAGGCAATACCTACCAATTCCTGCGCATGGGCTATTATTGTAAGGACAAGGATTCCACAGCCGCTATGCCCGTCTTTAACCGGGTGGTGGGACTAAAGGACAGCTTTGTCAAGCAGATAAAGGCGTAATCTGAGGGCGTAGTTGCATCGGGAAGCGATAGCCGATCCTCGGCGGTTTATGAATCGTCGAGGGTCGCTCCTTTCCCTGCTGCTACGGCCTCGTTCTCCTTTATGCAAAGGATGGAGGAACGCTGATGCCCGAAGAACGCAAACTATGGACTCGTCTGCCGCAATGGCTCGCCGCGCTGGCAGGCGTTTTTCTCTGTGGCGTGCTATTGCTGCTGGTCTTTTTCCAATCCAGCTACGAGCAATACTATCGGCCGGATACGCTGCTTGCCAATGCGCTGCTGCTGGGAATCGCTGTCTTCCTGACAGGAGCAGGGCTATGGCTTTGGGTTAAAAAGTCATGCCGCCCGACGGCGGTGAAGGAAGAGCATGCCCTACGCCGAAAAGAGCTATGGCTCTTATGCGGCGCATACCTGCTCTTATTCGGGCTTCAATGTCTAGTCGCCCGCTGTGTTTGGTTTTACGTAGGGTTTGATCCCAGCAACGTACGGCTTTACTCGCTGGCGCTGGTCACCGGCGACCCCATCGATGTAGACTATTTTCAGCAGTGCGCTAATAACGCGCCCATTACAGTGCTGTTGGCGCTTCCCTGCTATTTAGGCGTAAAGCTGGGATTGGCTGAACCCTACGTACTGGAAGTTTATTTCAGCGTAATGGTGGTCAACCTGAGCTGTTTCCTCACCATGATCTGCATTTGCAGATTTAGTCAAAGCCGGGGCGTTCATCTTTTTGCCTTTCTCCTTTCCACGGTGATGATTCTTTTCTCACCCTACATCACCATGCCCTATACCGACACCTTTGCTATGCTGTTTCCAGTGCTGGCGCTGCTGGTGATTACCTCTCGCTGGAAAGCGCCTGTGCGCTATGGCTTCGCTTCGCTGTGCTGCTCCGTTGGGGGAGCCATTAAGCCCAGCGCCTTTATTATGCTGATCGCTATTTTACTGCTGGGCTGCTTTCGCGCCCTCGGACGTCCTACGAACGGCGGCTGGAAGCGCTTGGGGATCACCGCTTTGGCAATCATCGTGGGCTTTCTTCCCGGGCGAATTTTTCAAAGCACCTCCACTACCTTGCTGGCAGGAAGCGCCAAGCCGGAGCCGCTGCTGGATTCTGCCCATTACCTGATGATTGGGCTGGATGATCAGTATTGGGGTGGTCATTCCGTAGAGGGGCTGGCCTTTTCCCAAAGCATCTCCAGCCTGAGCGACCGCAACGCCGCAAATCTGCAAGCCGCGTGGAAGCATGTCGCCGACCGCACAGTTCGTGAGAATCTATATTTTTTCTCCGTCAAGGCCTATAAAGCTTATGCGGACGGCACCTTTGCATGGAACGGCAGCGCTCTGATGGATAGCGTGCCCAAAAGAACGGACGGGCTTTCCACGTTTCTACGCAGCATCTATTACCGGCAGGGCGCGTTAAACCCCGCTTACTGCACGGCGATGCAATGCCTGTGGCTTCTTACCCTTTTACTATGCGCCGTGGGCGCGCTGATGCGACGCAAGGAACGCTCGGTTCAGCTAATCGCGCTGGCTCTTTTAGGTCTCAGCGGTTATCAGCTGCTATTTGAGGTATGGCCGCGCTATTTGCTGCTATACGCGCCTCTTTTCGTCCTGCTAGCCTCGCTGGGGCTGGAGGAGCTACGAAACGCGGCTATGCGGCGGCTTCATGGAGCCAATCCATCAAAATAACTGAAGGAGACGACAGGGTATGAAGAAATGGTTACTATGGCTGACGGCGCTGATCCTGAGTCTTGGAATGATCTCAGGGGCGGCGGCGGAGGCGGCAACAGAAGATCACGGATTTGTCATTACCAAGTGGAAAAAATTGGACGCTCTTTACCAGCAAATCGAGGACGCAGGGGTACCGGAAAAGGTAGATATCTCCAACCAGACAATCAATCGCAAGGATTTGCTGGCATTGAAGGAGCAATACCCCAACACGGAATTCTACTATCGACTGCTGATTGGCAAGCGTAAGCTGCTTTGCGATACCACCGAGCTGGATCTAGGCTATATCGAGTTTGACGGTATGCAGGATTTACTGGACTATCTGGCGCTAATGCCCAAGGTAACCTATGTCAAAAACTTAGGCACGGTTTTCAGTGCGGATGATATGGCGCTTTTTACCCAGACCTATCCCGATATGACCTATCTGTTCAAGCTGCGCTTCGCCCATTATACTGTGCGCACGGATATTACCGCCTTTTGCACCAAGCATGCGTTGTACACAAAAAATCGGCATACGGAGGACGACTTTGCAGCGCTCCAATACTGCCGGGATTTAAAAGCGCTGGATTTTGGGCATAACGCAGCCACCAGCCTAGAATTCTTGCGCAAGCTGCCAAAGCTGCAAATCCTGATCTGCGTGGATAACCAGATTACCGATCTAACGCCGCTGGAATCCCAGACGGATTTGGAATATTTGGAGGTTTTCCTCAACCCCGGTATAACGGATATTTCTGTTATGAGCAAGTTGACCAAGCTGATCGACCTGCACATCAGCCATTGCAACATCAGCGATATTACGGCGCTTTATGGGTTAACCCATTTGGATCGGCTTTGGCTGGCGCAAAACCAAATTCCCCAGGAGCAAATTGACCATATGCAGGAGCTTCTGCCGAACTGCACCATCAACAATACCGTGGATCAGCATCCTACGGCAGAGGGCTGGCGGCAGGGGCATCCCCGGTATCTCAAAATACGAGAGATGTTCGCTAATAATCGCTATGTGACTTTCCCATAAGGCGCAGGGTTTGCCTGACGGCGTTCGTTATGGTACTATGGACGAGTAAAAGAGAGGAGGAGACGCTGGGATGGACAAGCTCAGACGCTTTATCTGGTATTTGGCAGGAAGGTTGTTTCTGCTGCTGACGCTGGTCAGTCTCTTCACCGTCACCTTTTATTACGCCATGAACGCCTCCAATATCTACGTCGTTTTAAAGGACGGCATGGCCAAGCGTGCGCAGGTCATTATGATGAACGAGAGCTCCTCCGATCTGTCTAAATTTTTTCAGTCCAGCTATTTACAGCGGGATGAGAACCTCCTTCTTGCCATCAACGGGCAAAGCCCCTATACCTATTACACGGTACGCGGCATCGATCATCGGCTGCAAATGACGTGGATGTGGTGCTGGCCGTGGGAGAGCACCGCGCGGGTAGAGTTTACGGAAACCATTCCTCGCATTGACGGACGGGTCAACACTGCCAACAGCGAGGCAGCCAAAGCCCTGTACGGCGACGGCTATGAAAGCCCACCGCGCTGGCAGGGCGGGCGGTACGCCGCCACCATGGTAAAAGAAAATAATCAATGGCATATTCGCAGTCTGTCGCTGCTGGAAGCAATTGCTACAGAATAGCGGTAAAAAAGCCGTTTCGCCCTCTCCTCTTTTCGGTTATAGTAATACCGTTAAGGAAGGAGGGGGCGATTCCATGCAGGCACATGCAAAAACAAATCTACGTTTGCTATGGCGCAGCGCTATGGATAACCGTAGCGTCGTCGTGATGTCCCTCCTGCCGGATGCGGCACAGACCTTGTGCCGTCGCTTAGGCATTCAGGATCAGGAGCATTGTGAGAAAAGCATAGGCGAATATCTGAAAGCCGTGGGTGTAGACGAAGTACTGCTGAATCGCAGCCAGCTTTGCGCCCAAAACGCCGCTGAAGCCGCCGAACTGGTCAAACGGCTAAAGGGCGCCGTCGCCCATCCCCTTCTGTTGGACAGCTGCCCCTGCTGGCAGGAGCGCTGCCCGGAGGAGCTGCGGGCTTTCTTTTTGCCGCTGCCGCCGGACGACCGCTGTCGGGGTCTAGCTCTCCGCTCATTACTCTCCGCTCGTCGAGGCGTAGCCTTTTCCCGCATTATTTACGTTACCGTCGTAGGCTGCTCCGCGCATAAGGACCGATATGGGCGCTTTCAAGCCACCCCCGCTGCCTGCATTGGCGACGACTATGTGATCGGCGTTCGGGATTTACTTTTATGGCTCGGTCTGGAGGGAAAGCTGCCCAAAGAAAACACCTTGCATCCTCCCCTCCCCAAAGCTGCCGCAGGACGCATTGGCGACGTGCTGTCACAAGCCAGTCTCCTTCTTGAGGGAAAGGCACGACCCTCTTCCTCCTTCGTGTTTAAGACCGCGCCCGGTTACGCCGGTCTATTGGAGGGGAAATGCATCATCGGAGGACAAACGCTGCGCTATGCCCAGCTACGGGGACTGTGCGAAGCGGAACGGCTCTGCCAGCAGCTCAAAGCCGGACGCTACGACTTGTTGGAAATCTATTCCTGCGCCTGCTGCGGCTGATCATCCTCCCGAAAAGGCTTGCCAAAAACCGCAAAAAACAAAAAACATTCGACATCACGCGTCCTTTCGTATATAATATGAGGTTGAAGGCTTCGGCCATCGACCTCATTTTTCTAAGGAGGCTCTCCTCATGACCGTTCGTACTCGTTTTGCTCCCAGCCCTACAGGTTACCTGCATTTGGGCGGTCTGCGCACCGCTCTGTACACCTATCTATTTGCCAAGCAGAATAACGGCAAATTTATCCTGCGCATCGAAGACACCGATCAGGAGCGCGAGGTGGAAGGCGCAGTGGAGCTGATCTATAAAAGCCTGCGTCAAGCCGGGCTCGACTACGACGAGGGCCCGGATGTAGGCGGGGATTTCGGGCCCTATATCCAGACGCAGCGTCGGGATTTGTACATGCCCTATGCCATGCAGCTGGTGGAAAGCGGCGCAGCCTACCCCTGCTTTTGCACCAAGGAGGAATTGCAGGAGCGTCGGGACGCAGCCACCCAGAAGGGCGAGCAGTGGAAGTACGACAAGCATTGCCTGAACCTCTCCAAGGAAGAAGCTAAGCGCCGTATGGCAAGCGGAGAGCCCTTTGTCATCCGTCAAAACATCCCCCTCACCGGCACAGCCAGCTTTGAGGACGCGCTCTACGGTCACGTGGAAGCTCCCTGCGACACGCTGGACGACAATGTGCTGATCAAGGCCGACGGTCTGCCCACCTATAACTTCGCCAACGTGATCGACGATCATCTAATGGGCATTACCCACGTGATGCGGGGCACGGAGTATCTAAGCTCCACCCCAAAGTATAACCTGCTCTACAAGGCCTTGGGTTGGGACGCGCCCATCTATATCCACCTGAGCCCCGTCATGAAGGACGCAAGCCGGAAGCTGAGCAAGCGCTACGGCGATCCGAGCTTTGAGGATCTTCTGGCGCAGGGCTATGTGAAGGACGCCATCATCAACTTTATCGCTTTGCTGGGCTGGTGCCCGGATGTAAAAAAATACGGCGATCAAGAATTCTTCTCTATGCAGGATTTGATCGAAGCCTTTAGTCTGGATGGCTTGAGCAAATCTCCCGCCATTTTTAATACGGAAAAGCTGGTGTGGTTCAACCACGAATATATTTCCAAAATGCCCTTTGACGAATACCTCGCTATGGCGACCCCGTGGTTTGACAAGGTTCTTAAGGGAAAGATCAGCGATTATCGCCGTCTGGCAGAGCTGATGCATACCCGTACCGAGGTCTTTGACCGGGTGCCCGATATGGTGCGCTTCCTTGCCGAGCTGCCGGAGTATGATATCGACATCTATACCCACAAAAAGATGAAAACAGACCCGGAAATTTCTCTGAAAGCGCTTAAGCTAGCCCGCCCTGCGCTCGAGGCAATCGACGATTTCAGCGAGGATAACCTAAAGGAAGCGCTGATGACATTAGCCCAGCAGAACGAGATGAAAACCGGCCAAATGATGTGGCCCGTGCGTATTGCCATTTCCGGCTTAGCCAGCACCCCCGGCGGCGCGACGGAAATAGCCTACCTGATCGGTAAAGAAGAAACGCTGCGCCGCATCGACAAAGGCATCGAAAAGCTCAGTTAATCCCTCTGCAAGCAATAGTGGGATTGCAAAGGGCATAGCCCTTTGCCGGGGTCTGGGGCAGCGCCCCAGCGTTCTCCACAAAAATCCCCCAAAGCCCCCGCAGCAATATCGGGATTGCAAAGGGCATAGCCCTTTGCCGGGGTCTGGGGCAGAGCCCCAGCGTCCCCCCTAAAGAATGGAAGGAGTTACGCATCATGAGTGAACATATCGCCTATAACCCGGCGGAGATTGAAAAGAAGTGGCAGAAGCGCTGGGAGGAAACGGGCGCATTCCACGCGGAATTTCCCAGCTCCAAACCAAAATATTATTGCCTGATCGAGTTCCCCTATCCCAGCGGCAACGGTCTGCACGTAGGTCACCCGCGCTCTAATACAGCGCTGGATATCATCGCGCGCAAGCGCCGCATGGAGGGCTATAATGTGTTGTATCCCATCGGATACGACGCTTTCGGCCTGCCCACGGAAAACTTCGCCATCAAGAATAAGGTGCACCCGGCAGAGGTTACCAAAAAGAATATCGACCATTTCCGGGAGCAGCTGCAACGCCTTGGCTTTAGCTTTGACTATAGCCGGGAGGTCAATACCACCGATCCCGCCTATTATAAATGGACCCAGTGGATTTTCCTGAAGCTGCTGGAAAAAGGCTTGGCGTATAAATCGGAGATGCCCATTAACTGGTGCACCAGCTGCAAATGCGGCCTTGCCAATGAAGAAGTGGTCGGCGGCGTATGCGAACGCTGCGGCGGCGAAGTGGTGCGTAAGGTAAAGAAGCAATGGATGCTGGAAATCACTGCCTATGCTCAGCAGCTTCTGGATGGCCTTGACCATGTAGACTTCATCGAAAAGGTAAAGACCCAACAGCGCAACTGGATTGGACGAAGCGAAGGCGCGGAGGTAGACTTCCGTATTGCGGGCAAGGATGATAAGCTGCGGGTTTACACCACTCGCCCAGACACGCTGTTTGGCGCTACCTATATGGTCGTAAGCCCGGAGCATCCCATTCTGGAGAAATATCAGAGCGAGATTCATAACTATCAAGCCGTAGTGGACTACCGCACCGAAGCCTCTAAGAAGAGCGACTTTGAGCGCACCGAGCTGGTCAAGGATAAAACCGGCGTGGAGCTTGAAGGCATTCGTGCTGTAAACCCGGTCAACGGCAAGGAAATCCCCATCTGGGTCAGCGATTATGTGCTGATGAGCTATGGCACCGGCGCTATTATGGCCGTACCCGCTCACGATACCCGTGACTATGCCTTCGCCAAAAAATTTGGCATTCCCATGGTGGAGGTCGTTGGCGGCGGCGATATTTCTACGGAAGCCTATACGGACATCACCGACGGCATCATGGTCAATAGCGATTTCCTCAACGGTCTTAAGGTAGCCGAGGCAAAAAAGAAGATTATCGAATGGATTGTTGAAAAAGGCCTTGGGGAAAAGAAGGTCAACTATAAGCTGCGCGATTGGGTGTTCAGCCGTCAGCGGTACTGGGGCGAGCCTATTCCCGTGGTGCACTGCCCACACTGCGGCACCGTCCCTGTGCCGGAGGACCAGCTGCCAGTGCTGCTGCCCAACGTAAAGAATTATGAGCCTACGGATAGCGGCGAAAGCCCCCTTGCGGCCATGAGCGACTGGGTAAACACCCCCTGCCCCAAATGCGGCGCACCCGCCAAGCGGGAAACCGACACCATGCCCCAATGGGCCGGCAGTAGCTGGTATTTCCTGCGCTATTGCGATCCCCATAATGATCAAGCCTTTGCCAGTCAGGAGGCCCTTAACTACTTCATGCCCGTGGATTGGTATAACGGCGGCATGGAGCATACCACGCTGCACCTTCTGTACAGCCGCTTCTGGCATCAATTCCTTCACGATCAGGGGCTGGTTTCCGCGCCGGAGCCCTATCAGAAGCGCACCAGCCACGGAATGATCCTTGGCGAAAACAATGAGAAAATGAGCAAATCCCGCGGTAATGTCATTAACCCGGATGATATTGTGGACGAGCTGGGCGCGGACGCTTTCCGTCTGTATGAAATGTTCATGGGTGCGTTTGATCAGGCCATTCCGTGGTCTACCAACGGCGCTCGCGGCTGCCGTCGTTTCTTGGAGCGGGTTTGGCGACTGATGGACATGCAGCTCCCCGGCGAAGGCTATTCCGAAAAGCTGCTGCCCTTGATGCACGAAACCATCAAGAAGGTTGGCGACGATTACGAAGCCATGAAGTACAACACAGCCATTGCCTCCATGATGTCGCTGGTCAATGAGTTCTACGCGCAAAACGGCTGCACCAAAGAAGAACTGCGCACGTTGCTATTGCTCTTGTCCCCCGTAGCGCCCCATATCTGCGAGGAAATGTGGGAGCAAATGGGCTTTACCGGCACGCTTTCCGTGACGGCATGGCCCAAATATGATGAAAATGCTATGAAGCGCAGCGAGGTGGAAATCGGCGTGCAGGTGAACGGCAAGGTCCGCGGCCGCATTCTGATCCCCGCCGATATGACCAAGGAGCAAGCCGAAAAGGAATTACCGCAGTACGACGACGTGAAAAAGCTGGTGGGCGATAAGCAGCTCGCCAAGGTCATTTTCGTCCCCGGTCGGCTCTGCAACTTGATTGTGAAATAATACATTAACGCTACTCCATCCTTGCTTTTAAAGGAGGCGGCTTCCCATTATGTCCTCAACCAATACTCCCGCTTTGCGGGTAAAGGCGATCACCCGGCGCTTTGGCAATACCAAGGCGCTGGACGAGCTAAGCTTTGACGTTGCCCCCGGTCAGATTGTCGGCCTGCTTGGCCGCAACGGCGCCGGAAAATCTACGCTGCTTCGTATCATCAGCGGGCAGCTAAAGCCGAATAGCGGCGAAGCTGAGCTATTCGGTCATCCTGTATTTGATAACGTGTCCGCGCTCTCCGGCCTTTGCATGATCGGCGATACGCCGGACTTTGGCAAGCTGTCCCGAATTGGAGAGCTGTTTACTGTATGCGGCGGCCTTTTTCCCACATGGGATCAAGCCTATGCCCTTCGGCTGGTGGAACGTTTTGAGCTGCCCATGAAGAAGCCTCTGAAGGGCTTTAGCCGCGGCATGCAGACCGCTCTGCTTCTCAGTGTGGGCTTGGCCTCCGGCGCGGCCCTCACCGTCTTTGACGAGCCCAGCCTTGGGCTGGATGCGGTGATGCGGGAGCGGTTTTACGACCAGCTTCTGGAGGAGCGGAGCAAGGACTCCGGGCGTACCTTCATACTTAGCACCCATCTGATCGACGAGGTTGCCAGAGCGCTGGATTCCGCCGTGCTGATTGATGCAGGTCATCTGCTTTGTCAAGGCACGGTACAGGAGCTTACTTCTCTGTACCTGAGCGTTTCCGGCCCGGGGGATGCGGTGCGGGAGGTCTCCTCCGGCTTCACCGTGCTCAAGGAAGAGGAGATGGCCGGTTCTTTGGTGCGTCATCTGCGCTTAAACACCCAAGCCGATAAGGAACGCATCCAATCGGATGGACGCGTCCAGTGCGCAGCGCTCAATTTACAGCGTCTCTTTGTATTCTTAACTGAAGAAAAGGAGGCTGACAGGCATGCAGCAAACGCTTAATCAAACGGGCTGGTATCAGCGTTCTCGTCTCAAGGGTGCGCTGCGTTTTCACTTCCTAAAGGTGGGTAAAATAATAGCATGGGTGTTGGCTATTTTGCTAGCCGCCCAGCTTTTGGGTGTTATCATTGCCGCCTGCGGCTTAGGCGATTATAGCAGCGGCGGCGTAGCCGCTGAATTTGGTACGGAAATGGTCGCTCTGCTGCTATTAGCTTGCATGCTGGCCAATAGCAGCACCACCTTTCTGCTGCGCTTTGGCACTCCCCGCACCTCCGTATGGCTTAGCAATTTGATTGCGCTGGTCATCAGCGGTCTGGCCTTTTTGCTGGGTACGCTGGTACTAAGTATCCTGTTTAACTATCTGGTGTTAGCTATGAGCACCTTTAACAGCGCTTTCAGCGTATCCCAATATAGCGGTTCGTTAAGCGGAACAGAGCTGATTACCGTCACCTTGAGTAAAGCGGTCAGTCAGCTGCCCATGATGGCGCTGTGGACGGTGGAATGGTCTTGCCTTTTCTATCTGCTGGGCTGCTGCCTGAAGCGCAGCAAAGCCATTACATTGACTGTTTGCATCGTGCTTCCGCTGCTTTTGTGGCTATTGATGCTACTGCCCGCCGTACGGCAGGTAATCGAAATAGCGGAAAGCGGCAATCAAACGGGCATGATGGTCATGGGTATCCAATGGCTGGGCTGGCTGCAAAACGCCGCCAACTTCTTTATCAATAACTGGCAATGGATTCAGGGCGTCGCGGCGCTTGTTTCCTTGCCGTTAAGTTGGCTGTGCATGCGCTCTACCCCGCAGCCTTAAGGAGTACTGATGAGCTTTCAAGAAATCAAGGACTATCTAACCAGTCTTGGGCTGGGCGATCAGGTCTATGAATTGAGCGAGTCCAGCGCCACGGTTGAGCTAGCCGCTCACGCCGTAGGTACGCAGCCCTGCCGCATTGCCAAAACCATGTCCTTTCTTGTGGACGGCGCTCCCGTGCTCATCGTGTTAGCAGGAGATACAAAGGTCGATAATTCCAAATTTAAGGCTCTATTCCATCAAAAAGCGGTTATGCTCCCCCTCGAGCGAGTGGAGGAGCTAACCGGTTTTCCTGCGGGTGGGGTTTGTCCGTTTATGGCCGCCGAAGGCGTCAAGGTCTATCTAGATGAATCCTTAAAGCGCTTTGACAGCGTTTATCCAGCGGCGGGCAGCCGCAACAGCGCCGTGAAAGTAACGCTGTCCCAGCTGGAAAGCGCTTCTAAAGCCGACGGCTGGGTAAATGTAGGCAAGCTGACGCAGGAGGTACTGTAGCCATGACCGTCAGCAGGCTTCGGGCCCTCTCAACGCGCCGTGATCAACCCGGTCGCCTCTGTTTATGGACAATTTTCGGGTTTGGGCTGGCGGCTCATGCATTTTCCTACTTTTCACTGTTTTATTCGCACGACTCACTGATCCATATCTACGTTAACGACGCAGAATTTCTCCACGAGATATCGCTTGGTCGTTTCTTACAGCCCTACTTTTTCCGAATTTTTGGGCGCATTCCTTCACCATGGCTCTATGGTCTTTTCTCCTTGCTATGGCTTACCGCTTCCCTTTATCTTCTTGTGCGATTATTTGATATACGACGTAGCTTTACCATCGTTGCGATAGGGGCCTTGATGGTCACATCCACTAGTCTTTCCATCACAAACGCCACTTATTTTTATGTTAATCAAATTTATCAATTTGCCTTTCTGTGTACTGTAGCAGCAGCGTTTCTTCTGGAACGTCATCGGTTTGGCTTCTTGTCAGGTGCTTTGCTAATCACCGTTTCGCTAGGACTGTACCAAAGCTATCTTGCGAGCGCCTGCGGGCTGATTATGATGCTATTTTTATTGAAAACTTTAACAGGTCCGACCACCTTGAAGCAGCTTGGTATCTTTGTTTTAAAAAGTGCGGCCATGGTGGCTATCGGCTGTCTGCTTTATCAAATTACTCTCAAATGGTATCTTGCCTATAAAGGCCTTTCGTTAAGCGAAGAATACAATGGCTTAGCCAAGTTAAGCTCCTTTCAATGGTCAGAGCTTGGCTCGCTGATCGTGTCCGCTTACGTCTATTTTATAAACGCCTACCTATCCCCTTTCTCTGACAAACCTGTACTGATGGCGCTGTGCTATCTGATCCTCTCTCTTTTCGGCTTCCTTTCCTTCGCATTTCTCCTAAAACGCAGTCAAAAAAAGCCGTTGCTACTTTTTCTCAGCGTGCTAGTGCTTTTACTGTTCCCCTTATGTTTGAATATGATGTTCGTCTTATCCATGCGCGATATTCACCAGCTAATGATCTACCCCTTTATCTTGTTCCCCATTGCTATGCTTCTTTTCATCGATCAAGCCGACTGGTTGACGATCCCGGAAATCTGTAAATCGCGTTTTCCGCTCCAATTGCTTACAACTGTGTGCATTCTCATTGCCACCATTGGCATTACATTCTCGAACATTTCTTTTGCCAATCGCTTGTATGTCAAAAAGTCGCTGGAATATCAAGCGACCGTCAGCGCTATGAACCGTATCATCTGCGAAATGGAACGTACGTCCGGATATCAGGTCGGGCTTACTCCCGTAGCTATTTATGGAACCCTGCCGGGTTCCACCATAGATTCCCCCCGTACAGGCTTTGAGGAATTCACAAAAGCAATAGGTTCCCAATATACATACAGCATAACCTATGAGAGTACGCTGGTTTCATTTATGGAATATGTGATGGGCTATCCCATCCGATGGAACGACGACGACGCTTTCGATGCAATCGCCGAGGAAATGCCCATGTTCCCCGCCGCAGGCTACTGCAAAATGGTCGACGGTACTTTAAGCGATTAAAGACACTCAGCTCCCTTACAAAGCAGCAGGAGGTATCCTCATGCCCCTTACGGACAACGCCTATGGTATGGAAGCCATTCAGCAATCCCTTTGGAATATGATGCGAGAGGTAGACGCGTTCTGCCGCGCTGAAAAAATCGAATATACCGCGTTGGGCGGCACCATGCTGGGCGCGGTTCGGGAGCAAGGCTTCATCCCTTGGGACGACGATATTGATCTTGCTCTCACTGATAGCGCTTTAGAACGCTTCATTGCGCTCTTTCCTCAAACCTCCCAGCTCTACACCGTGTCTCAATCAGATACTTGGGTAGCTCGGGTTGTGCGCAAGGACCGCGCACAGGGCGGTGAATTTATCGATTTGTTCCGTTTCGCGCCTGTTAAAAAAAATGCCCTTGCCCAGAAGTATCGGGTGTTTCAGCTGATGACCTTGCAGGGAATGCTGAAAACTGGCGTTACCTATGAAAACTACTCTCTGTCTCAACGGCTGCTGCTTCGTACCACAGCGTTTTTGGGAAAATCAATGAGCCGGGAACAGAAGCTACGCCGCTATCGAATGATCGCGCGAGACACTCGGCATTGCCGAAACGATCTGCTCTTTATCCCCGACGAATGCTTCAGCTGTCTCAAGCTGCATTATCCCGCTTCCGTAGCGGAGCGCTATACAGACGCGCCCTTTGAGGACGGCGTGATTCGTCTGAGCCAACAGGCGGATCTCATGCTTCGAGCCCAGTATGGCGATTACATGACCCCGCCGCCTCAGGAGGAACGGGTTTCCACTCACGATGCACAGCGGAAAGGATGAAAAGCGAATCATGAAGGATTGCTTGCTTTTTACAGTCGGCCCGGTGCAAATGGATCCAAAAATTCGCGAAATAGGAGCGCAGCAGCCGCCCTATTTCCGTACGGAAATGTTTTCATCCTTCTTGTTGGATGCGGAGGAGCGCTTCCTTGCGTTGCTCCATGCCCCGGAAGGCTCGCGAGCGGTTTTCCTGTCTTCCTCCGGCACCGGCGGTATGGAAGCTGTGGTAGACGGCTTACTCGACCAAAACGATCGGGCGCTGGTCATTGACGGCGGCAGCTTTGGTCACCGCTTTGTAGAGCTGTGCGGCTTACACGGCATCGCTACGGAAGTTCTGTCCCTCTCCCCGGGCGAACGCCTTACGGAGGAACGGCTCAACGCCGCTCCCACAACCGGCCTTACCGCACTGCTGGTCAACCTCCATGAAACCTCCACCGGCACGCTGTACGAGCTTCCCATGCTTAGCCGCTACTGCAAAAGCCATGGCTTATTGCTGCTCATAGATGCAGTCAGCGCGTTTATTGCGGATGAAATCGATAT
>JAQUWD010000081.1 GCA_028693055.1 Eubacteriales bacterium
ACTACCACAGAGGTACAGACACCCTTATCGTTTACGAATCCCTTTGAAATATAGAAGGATTCCGAGTTTTTTGACTTCGTTGTTGTTATCCTCATTGCATATCGCCCCCTATCTCTTTATTATATCATACTTTACAATAAATTACAATATATTAAAACAAAATATTTTGACAAAAAATAAAGCCACATAAGGGCTAAAGAGCTGTTTTGGGGGAAATGGCTGTTAAACTCCCGTCCCGCGCTCTTCGTTTTTTCATTTCATCCCAATGGATTCCATCGTCTGCTTGTACGGTTGCAAGGCTTATGGTATAATGAAATAACATTCATTGGAGGAAACGGAATCACTTTTTGTTATCGCTACGGCGGACGATCCTATCCCCGTTACAAAGGAGGCTCCCCATCCATATGAACCGCCGATTTTTTGGAAAACGCACGCTGTGCTGGATTCTCTTTGCGTTTTTAATTGTCCAAGCCGCGCCCAGCTTTGCGGCGAAAAGCAGTGCGACGCTTAAGGTGGCCTTCTATCCACTGGAGGGTTTCTTTGAGTATGACGCAAAGGGAAACGAAATCGGCTATGGAGTTGACCTATTAAGTAAAATAAGCGAGTATACCGGCATTCGGTTCGAATATGTTCCCATGGCAACTTGGGAGGCTACGAAGGAAGCGCTGCTCTCGGGAGAAGCGGATATCCGCATGCCAGGCTCGTTGCCTTCTACCCCTTCTACTACACTGGGCTATACCTCGGAAAGCGTCATGGATACCTATCACGCTATCATGACGCTGAATTCAAGAGACGATTTATATTATAACGATCGGGACAGCTTTTCCGGCTTAACCATAGCGATGACAGAAAACTTATATCACAAAACGGATATCCAGACTTATCTGAGCGGCGTCGGCATAAACGAAGGTCACATCCGCCTATGCGACGGTTACGCAGAATGCCGTGCGGCGCTAATGAACGGAAGCGTGGATGCGCTTATTTCAAACGTCATGGATTTGACGGACGATATGAAGATTCTGGCGCGCTTCTATTCCGTGCCAAGCTATCTTAGCATGACCCTCGGCAATCCGTATCTTTCGGTACTGAACGACGCGCTGTATGAAATCAAAATGGACTGCCCTACCTTTCTGCCGCATCTATATGAAAAGTATTATCCTGAGCGCACCATCACGCCGATCACTCGTGAGGAAGCAGAGTTTATAAAAAACAGCCCGACAATCACCGTAGGAATGATTCCAACGCGATACCCCTTCTCCCTATACGACGCAGAAAGCGGGACGATTACCGGTATCAACGCGGACATTCTCACGTGGATATCAGACTACACAGGCTTACGATTTCAAATGGTACCTCTTCAGCAACAAGAAAGAACGGTTGACGCACTGACCCAAGGACGTGTCGACATCGTTTGCGGCGTATTAAACACCTCTGCTTATCGCAACGATACGTCATTGCGCATATCCGAGCCCTTCAATTCTACCAAAATAACCATTGTGAAGCGCACAAAGGTACCCTACGAACCCTCCGGGAACCTAACGGCTCTTATCAATACCTCCTTTAAAGGCTTGCAGGACTACATCGAAGCCAACTATCCCAATTGGAAGATTGCCTATCGCGATACAACTGAGCAATGCCTTGACGCGTTGATGAACGGAGAGGCGGATGTTTTTCTACAAAATGTCTATGTTCTCAACAACTTTCTGCAAAAGCCCAAATATAGCTCTCTTGAGATGCTGGCAACTAGCTTTATTAGCGAGGAAAACTGCTTTCTGGGTACAGCAGCGGCGGATCCGTTGCTGTTTTCTGTGCTCAACAAAGCCATCAAGGTGATGCCGGAGGATACGCTTAACTCGATCATCATCTCCAATACCACGGCAAGGCCCTACCAATTTACGATCGAGGACACGCTGATAAAATACAAAACGCCTATTCTAATCATCGCTTTTATGGCCTTGGCGCTCATTGCCTTATTTATCGCAATCATCGCTACAAGGCAGAAAAATTTTCTCCATATAAAAGCCAAAAATGTACAGCTTGCCGATGCCTACGAGCAGGCACGGGTCGCGTCGCAGGCAAAGGGGGACTTTCTTGCGCGAATGTCCCACGAAATCAGAACGCCTATGAACGCTGTAATCGGTATGACTACCTTGGCGCTGGATCATATCGGCGAGCCTGAAGAGGTTAAGCAATATCTCAATAAGATCGCCTTATCCTCCCATGTGCTGCTTTCCATCATCAACGACGTTCTGGATATGTCCGCCATCGAATCCGGAAAGATAAAGATCGATCATGCCCCCTTCGACTTTAAACAGATGATTGAATCGCTTTCCTCCGTATACTACGCGCAATGTCATGCCAAGGGAGTCCATTTTGAAACTCAGCTAGTGGGTCACACGGATGAACGGTTGATAGGCGACCAGCTTCGGGTCAATCAGATCCTGATGAATCTACTTTCCAACGCCGTCAAGTTTACCGACCACGGTACCGTTCGGCTAACCATCACCCAGCAAAAGGTTGCGAACAGTGAGCTGTATCTGCAATTCTTAATAACGGACACCGGCTGCGGTATCGATCAAGAAATGCTCCATCGCCTATTTTTGCCCTTCGAGCAAGAAACAGCTGATACCGCTCGGAAGCATGGCGGCAGCGGTCTGGGCCTGTCCATTGTGAAAAGCTTGGTCACGCTTATGAACGGCGCAATTGACGTGAAAAGCGAAAGAGGAAAGGGAACGGAGGTTTCTGTGAGCTTGCCCTTCGAGAGCTGCGAGCAGCGCGGAGAAACGGGCAAGGCGGACCTACAGCGTCTGCGGGTATTGGTCATCGACTGTGAACAAGACGCAAAAACGTACACCTCCGAAATTCTTACGCGTATCGGCGTAGCCTATGACTACGCAGGCTCCGGCGAGGAAGCCCTTGCCAAGCTGGAGAACGCTACTAATGCTGGCAATCCATTCAATATCTGCATCATTGATTGGAGCATGGCGAATGGTGTGGACATAACAAAGCGTATCCGCGCTGCCTATGACCGAGACGCCGTCATGATCATCGTTTCAAACTATGACCATTCCGGACTGGACGAGGCTACCCAAGCAGCGGGAGCCGACCGTATGATTACGAAGCCTCTATTTCAGTCTACCTTATTTGATACGCTCATGTCGCTTTCGGAGGGAAGGCTAGTACGTCATGACTCCCAAGCGGGAAGCTATGACTTGCACGGACACACGGTGCTGCTGGCGGAAGATAACGAGATGAACCGAATGGTGGGCGTTGGGCTGTTGAAAAAAGCTGGGATCAGCTGCGAAACAGCCGTTAACGGAAAAGCTGCCTATGATCTATTGATCGCTTCAGAGGTTGGTCACTTCGACGCTGTCCTCATGGATATCCAAATGCCTATCATGGATGGTTATGAGGCGACGAAGGCCATACGGGCCAGCTCTCACCCGGACGCAAAGACCATACCTATTATCGCCATGACGGCTAACGCCTTTCTTGAGGATATTGCCGCCGCGTTGCAATGCGGCATGAACGACCACGTTGCAAAGCCCATCGAATTGGACGTACTATTGGGCGCGCTGGATCGAGCCTTTAAAAGAAAGGATGGAACCATGCAATGAATATCGCTGTTCTAAAAAAAGCCGGTATCGACTATGAAGCCGGGCTGCGGCGCTTTTTAGACGACTCCGATTTGTACGAAACGGTGCTAACAGCCTTTCTACAGGATCAAAGCCTAGAAAAGGCTGAAGTGGCCTATGCCGCCGGCGACAATGACGCTTTGTTTGAGATTGCCCACGAATTGAAGGGCTCCTGCGGAAACACGGACATGACCGTTGTATATAAAGCTGCCTGTGAGCTGACAGAGAAGCTCCGCCATAACAGAGCCATCAGTAAAAGTGAGTTAGCCGATACCTATCAAGCCTTTAAAAGCGCCTATCTAGCCGCACGCAATGGGATCGCACTGGCTCAGGAGGATTGAGCATGACGGACGAGCATACAAAAGGAACCATTTTAGTGGTTGACGACTCCTTTCCAAACAGAGCCTTGCTATATAAAATCTTTTCGGACGAGTACCATGTTTTGCAAGCTGAGGACGGTGTGCAAGCATTACAAGCCTTGCGCGGAGATGCGGAAATCTCGGCGGTTGTTCTCGACCTTCAAATGCCGCAGCTAAACGGCTTTGAGGTACTGCGCGCCATGAGGGATGACCCGCAGCTCAAGGATATTCCCGTGGTGGTTGATACCGGCAGCGAGGATGTGGAAAGCCAGCTTCAAGCGTTGGATTTGGGCGCAGTGGATGTGCTTGTGAAGCCGTTCAATCCACAGATTGCGCTGCATCGTGTCCGCAATATCATTATTCGTCGGCAAATCGACTTACAGGAGACGCGAAACAAACTGCTGGAAGAAAGGCTACGCATCTCCGAAACCGATCCCAAAACCGGCATCTACACCAAGCAGGCATTCTGTGAAAAAGCCGGTGAATGGATGCACGCAAACCCCGGCGATCGATTTGCGTTGCTTCGTTGGGATATTGACCGTTTCAAGGTATACAACGATATCTATGGCGTGCAAGCCGGCGATTCGCTTCTGGCAAAAATCGGTCAATGGTGTCAAGTCTCGCAGATGCTTTGCGGTCATTGGGAAGCCGATCATTTTGTATCCTGCATGCCCTTGAATTCCTTCCGCAGTTATCTGCCCGAGCAGGAGCTAAAGACCTTTTTTGCCAAGCTGCATGAAAACTTTGACTTTACGGTGCGAATCGGCGTGTATCTGGTAGAGGATCCCACATTGGATGTAGCCTTGATGTGCGACCGGGCCTTTTTAGCGCTTCGTTCCATCAAAAACAACTACTCGGCGCGTATTGCCTACTATGACGAATCCATGCGCGCGTCTTTGCTGGAGGAGCAGGAAATCTTAAGTGAAATGGAATCCGCGCTGGAGCAAGGCCAATTTGCGGTTTTTTACCAACCTCAATACAACTATGCCGCTGGCACGCTTCACGGAGCGGAAGCTCTAATTCGCTGGATTCATCCTACAAAGGGCGTCATTTCGCCAGCAAAATTCATTCCTATTTTTGAGCATAATGGGTTTATCAGCAAGGTGGACGAATATGTCTGGACCACCGTCTGTCAGCAGCAGCGTAAATGGCTGGATAAGGGAATTCCCGTATCGCCGGTTTCCGTCAATATTTCCCGGAGGGATATCTATAATCCCCGTCTATGCGAGATTATCACCTCGCTGGCAAAAAAATATGATCTTTCCCCCTCCCTCTTGCGCCTTGAAATAACGGAATCTGCCTATATGGAAAACGCCGCGCAGCTCATTGAGGTGGTCAATACCCTGCGTGCGGCTGGTTTTTCCGTGGAGATGGACGATTTTGGAAGCGGTTATTCGTCCTTGAATACGTTAAAGGACGTACCCGTGGACATGCTCAAGCTGGACATGAACTTTCTATCTGCCAGTACTGAGGATTCCCGCGGCGGCAGCATTTTAACGTCCGTTATCCGTATGGCTCACTGGATTAAGCTGCCCGTGATAGCCGAGGGTGTGGAAACCAAAGTGCAGGCGGATTACCTTAAAAGCGTAGGCTGCTCTCATATGCAAGGATACTATTTTGCAAAGCCTATGCCCATGGAGGAGTATCAAAAGCTGCTGATCCAAAGCAATCTGGATCGTATTGGCGATTATCAATTCTTAGGCAACGTCGAGGGAGCCGAGAGCTTTCTTGCCGCTTCTACTCAAGCCACGCTATTATTTAACAGCTTTGTAGGCGGCGCAGCCATTTTAGAATACGACGGGGTTACAATCGAGGCTCTCCGTTTAAACGATCAGTTCTTTACGGTACTTGGCACCACGCGGGAGGCTTATGAGGGAAAGCAGCTGAATCTGCTGGACCGTTTGGATGGGGATAACAAGCAAATCCTGCTTTCCATTATTCACAAAGCCATCCAAACCGGTGAAGAAAGCGACGGAAACGTCCGTTCTTTTCCCTTGGGGGACGGCATGGAGCCTATTTGGACAACGCTTCGAATCCGTCTGCTAGCTCAAACCGAGAATAGATATATCTTCTATATGTCTGTGGAAAACATATCGACGCGTATGCGGCTGATGCAAAAAAACGAGAAGCTGACGCAGCAGCTAACCGGCATTATGAACAGCGTACCCGGTGGAATTGTAGACTTGGAAATATCGGATCAAATCCGCATCATTTACTTTAACGACCGCATGGCCGCCATGTTTGGTTACACTCGCGAAGAATTTGAAAGCCGCTTCTCGAGCCATCCGTCTTCCGCGATTCACCCTGACGATCTAGCTTCCTTGCAGGCATTGATTGGCGACATTTTTACAGGAAAAGAGCAATTGCTGGAAGCCCGCTATCGTCACTGCTGTGCCAACGGCCAATGGCGCTGGGTACAGCTTACAGGGCAAGTGCTGCGGCGGCGAGGAGACGCCGTATATGCAAGCGGGATCCTGCTAGATATCGATAATCAGGTGAGAAGTGAACAAACCGCTGCACGACAGGCAGGCGAGCTGGAAAGGCAGCTATTGATTATCCAGTCGCTATACGATACCATACCCTGTGGGATTATGCAGTTCAAAGCTCCCCTATTGGAAGGGAAGCCTTGTGAGCTTATCAGCTTGAACGATACTGCTTGGCAGATTTTCGGCTACAGGAGCCGCGCCCAATATACGGAAGCCGTACACGACGCCAGCAAGCTTAAGGATATCCATCCGGACGATTTATCCATGCTTGAAGCGCTCATCAAGAAAATGAACGTTGGAAAGGATAGAAAGCGCCACGATTGCGACCACAGAATCATGTGTCAGGACGGCGGGGTTCTTTGGGTTCACAGCATTTTTCAAAAGGTGCGCTATCCATCCGGCGATGAAATCATGCAAGTTGTTTTTTACGATGCAACCGAGCAAAAGCAAACGGATTTAAAGCTATTATCAAACGCCTTATTCAGCCTGTTTGACGAGGTATACGAATTCGACGCTGAAAAAGACACCTGTTTTCTGCGCACAGCCAACAAGGGGATACGCCGCCTGCTCTCGTTCTCAGGCTTTTTACGCAGGCTATGCTCCCATTGCGTCACTCCGGAAGATCGGGAGGCTCTTCAACAATTTTATACGCAGTGCGCTTCCGGCGGGAGGTCGATTGAATATCGCTATCAAAGCAGCGACGGAACCGTTCGCTGGGTAAAATCCTCCATCATCCATATTTCCGGCTCCACCTACCTTAACTGCAACCGGGATATTACGGATGAAAAACACGCGAAGGACATCGCCCTTGAGAATGCTACGCTCCAAGCGCAGATTAACGCTCACCAAAAAGAGGATGAACGGAACCGTATACTGATTGAGAGTACCGGGCTCATCATGATCGATTATGATCCGCTAGAAGACGCTCTGACCCTTTTATGCCCGGATGCGGAGCTAGGCGTTCGGGAGGAACGTACACATGACTACCTAAAGACCCTTGCCGATAATTCCAACATTGTGGTTACGGAAAGGGAGCAGGTGCGCAAGGCTCTAAGCGAGGCCCTTCTTTCCCCGGGACGGGTAACGCTGGAATACAGTTCCAGCCGTTTCGGCCCCGGCTACCGACGTTGCCGCGCTCAGCTTGCATCCATTGCGGACGCCTCGGGCAAGATTTATCGAATCATTGGTCAAATCAGCGAAATGCGCTCCGCGCAGGAAGAAGAGCTGTCCCGTAGACTGTATAGTCTTACAGGCAACAGCTATCAAGGGTTGGCCTTTGATGAGGATGTTATTGAAAATTCACTGTATACCATTGAAAACGCAACTAATTTTCACACGGCAATACAGGCCGTGCTCTCCTCGATCGGTCGTGGTTTTAATGTGAGCCGCGCCTATATCATCGAGGAAGACGGCGACGGTATTCATTGCTCCAATACCTATGAGTGGTGCAACAGAGGAATTACACCCGAAAAAGAAAATTTACAGCACTATCCCTATCCCGATGGCATGAGAGAAAAGTATATCGAGATGTTCGGTAAGGATGGAATCATCGTCTGCCCTGATGTTTCCAAGTTAAATAGTTGGTATCGTGATGTTCTGGAGCCGCAAGGCATCAAAGCCATCCTTCAGTGTTCGATTTTAGAGGGCGGCGCCTTTATGGGCTACATCGGTTTTGATGAGTGTGGCTATACCCGGCACTGGACAGGCCGCCAACAGGCTACCCTGAAAGTGATTGCTAGTATCATAGCGGCTTTTCTGTTTTCCAGCCGTAGCAAGCAAGACGGCTCGTTTATCAGTGTTCCATCTGCACATGAGACGAAGCCGGAGCAGCTTTCTGAACGGATGAAAAGAATCATTGACCATATCCCAACCGGCGTGGCCATCCTTGCGTTGGACAAAAAGGTCTATCCCCTATTTGTCAGCGATAAAGCCTGCGCAATGTTTGGCTTCACCCGTAAGGAGTACGACGCAAGAATTGCCAGCGGTCAAAGCATTCACTATATGCCCGAGCTTTCGGAGCTGCCCATAGAGAATTTCGACCAGTTAACCGCAGGCCAGCAAATTGTGATTCCAAGACTTTTGGCCCGTCGAAAGGACGGAAGCAAGCTTTACCTTCGCGTAAGCGGCAGCATCGACGTAAGCGCCGACGGCAGGCGGCTATGCTATGCCGTATTTGCCGATATCACAAAGGAAGAAAACGAGCGACGGAATTATGAGCGTCAGTTTGAAAAAAGCAAAATCATAATGGAGCATTCGGGCATGATTACTTTCGAATATTTGCCTACCGAAGACATAATGAGCTATTCGATCCTTCGTTCAGGCCATGGCTTGGAAAGTGAAAAGATTGAACAGTATCTGCAAAACTTCTCGCATCGCAGCATGATACCCGAAAACCAAAAGAGCAGCTTTCTACATATCTTACAAGAAATTTGTCAGCGGGCGGAAAGCGGCGTTTACGACTTTCAGCGTGATTTCTATGGCAGCGGTCTACGATGGTATCGTGCGCACTATGTAAGCCTTGCGGACGAGAGCGGCGCTGTGTATAGCGTGCTTGGACGGTTGGACGATATCGACGAATTAAAGAAGGAGCAAGCGCTCCTGCGCCAAGACGCGCAAACGGATGAATTAACGGGCTTGTACAACAAAAACTTCGCAGTACTGGCGATTGAAAACGCCCTCAGCCGTAAGCGCAGCGATACGCTGGACGCCATCCTATTCTTGGATATTGATAATTTCAAGCACTTAAACGATACCTATGGGCATGTGGAGGCCGATAAGGTTCTGTCGCAGGTAGGAGCGTTTTTACGCAGCGAATTCCGCGAATGCGATATCGTGGCGCGGTTTGGCGGAGACGAATGCATCGTATATATGTATGCCATTGGCGAAGCGTGTATTGCGGAAAGGAAGGCTGCGGAGACAATCCAAGGAATGAACGCCATCTATATCGAGCATGATTGCCCCGTCCAATGTAGTATTGGCGTTGCATTGCTTGAGGGAGCAGGCATAACCTACGAGAACGCTATTAAATGTGCGGATTCGGCGATGTACCGGGCAAAGCGCTTAGGAAAAAACCAATATCATATACAGCGCTGTAGCGGACCCTCATTGATGGAATAGCAGAAAGGCGGCTTTACATGATCGACCCCCAAAGCACCCGTAAAGAAATATTGTCCTTTTTGGACGAGCATGCATTTCCTTATGAACTTTACGAACATGCGCAAGCAAATACCCTTGAGGATTGCCTAAAGCTACCCTTTATTACAGGAGATATAACCATCTGTAAGAATATTCTGCTTTGTAACCGACAAAAGACCGATTTCTACCTTATGCTGCTACGCCCGTCTAGCCAATTTCATACCGCCGCCGTCAGCAAGGCGCTGGGCGTATCCCGGTTGAGCTTCGCCCCTTCCGCGCTATTACCGGAGCTGCTCCATTTAACTGCCGGAAGCGTCAGTCCCCTCGGGCTTTATTATGACAGCGAACATCGCATCAGCCTTTGCTATGAAAAGGAGATACAGGATACGCCGCGCATTGCTTTTCATCCCTGTGACAACACCGCCACGGTGGTTTTTTCTCAATCCATCTTTTGGGAAAAGGTGCTGCCCACCCTTGCAGTATGCGCCAAAGGGATCGCAGCCGCCGAGCTTGGGTAAGGCAAAACAGTTGCAATTTCAAGCAAAAAAAGGTATGATAAGTAAGGCTTTTCAGCATTGAAAAGCGTGGATTGAAAGAGCGGAGGCAACGTATGGAACGCAATATAAGCTTTGAAGCAAACGATCTTAAGGATATCGTCGCCAATTTAGCATGGGCACAGCTGGAGATTTTTGCTGACAGCGTCGAAAAAGTCCAAATCATGGTAGCCGGAGACGAAGCGTCGGTCAACGACTTACGCGTTGAGGCAAAGGAAGGCGTTCTGCTTACCGAGCAGCCCCAGTACGGTCTCAGCCTAAACCTCATGGATTCCAGATGGCTGCAAATTTGCATTCGCATTCCCATGAGCTGGAAAAAGGGTATCCATTGCAGCACCATTTCCGGTTTATTAAGCGCACGCAAACTGAATGGTAGCGAAATCGTTCTGGAAACCGTATCCGGTGAAATGCGGGCCATGAAGCTGAACGCCGACGTGCTAAAGCTAAAAACCGTATCCGGCGATACTCGAGGGGAGATGCTCACCGCCGAAAAGCTGAGCGTACGCAGCGTCAGCGGCGATATGGCATTAGACGCCCTAAAGGTCAACCAGCTAAAGTGCAGCTCCGTAAACGGCGAGCAAACGTATAATATGGAGCAAGCCTTTAAGAGCATAGAGGTTACCGCCGTATCCGGCAATGTCATTGTCACGGCTCCCGTAAGCGCCATGAACGTCAATCTCCGCTCCATCAGCGGACGGGTGCGCACCGAAGGCGTTGATATCACCGAAAGCAGCGACGTACCCTGCGTACGGGTGACCGGCGTTTCGGCGGATCTAAAGCTCATCAGCATTAAAGAGTAACGGAGGAATTTTTGAATGGCAAGGAATCAATTCGGCGGCTTTGGCGGCGGCGCTAATATGCAGCAGCTTATGCGTCAGGCTCAAAAGCTTCAGGAGCAAATGGCCAAAGCGCAGGAGGATGTTGACGCAAAGGAATTTACCGCCCAGGCCGGCGGCGGCATGGTAACGGTAGTCGTAACCGGTAAACGGGAGCTAAAGAGCATAGAAATCAAACCGGAATGCGTTGATCCTGAGGATGTGGAATTACTGCAGGATATGGTGTTAGCCGCTGTCAACGAAGCGCTGCGGAACGCCGAGGAAACCCGCAGCTCCGAGATCTCAAAGCTTGCGCCCGGCATGGGAGGCATGTTCTAAGCCATGGGGCAACAATTAGAGCCGATTGCCCGGATGGTCAGCCAGCTGTCGAGGCTTCCGGGCATCGGACAGAAAAGCGCCCAGCG
>JAQUWD010000025.1 GCA_028693055.1 Eubacteriales bacterium
TATGGCGCTTTTTCTTTCTTTTCCGCAATAAAACCAAGTCCTCGTCCGTTGCGGGGGAACAGGCCCCGGCCAATCTTGCTAGCTCTTCTCTGGAAACCAGACGAATCTCCGGGGAGGAGGCTTCGGCATAATGCAGCGCCGCCTTGCTCATAGGTGCGGTTACGCACAAAAAGCAGCGCTCCGATTGATGCTCGTGAGCTTCCTTCACCGCTTCGATGACCTGCTGCACAGAGATTTCTAAGCTGGGATGCACGCAGATTAGCCGTATCAATATCCGCTTGCCGTTGAGCATGCCGACAACGCCCCATTCCACGGCTCTTTGCATCTCGACGGGCGCTTTTGGCGCAAGCCATAGAGCTACTTGAAAGGCAGCGTGACGGGGCGGCAGCAGCAGCAGCTTTTCTAGCGCCATTTCACCGCCCAGCATGCGTCGCATTTCATCCTCCCGTTTTATTACCCTTTTTTTCCCAAGCATCCTTGCCAGCAGCCATAAAAGGCCTCCCATGGCTAAGCCGGACGATAATGCTGGAAGGCTAAGACCCCATAGGTATACAAACCATCCTATGCCTACGCATGCCGCAACCAAGCCCCTTAACAAATGATCTGCAAAGGAAGCCACCGGCGTTTTTTGACGGTACTTCTCCATGACGCACGCCCCCTTTCATGGAATGGAACGACTTTGAGGAAGTACTTTCCCTTTTATTATTTTTTTAGTATAATCAAAATATACATCGGGAAGGAAGGGTAGCCTTTGGCAAGGGAACGCATCGGCATCATGGGCGGTAGCTTTAACCCCGTTCATGAACGCCATATCGAAATGGCACGGGGTGCTTTAGAGGAATTGAAGCTGGATCGAATTCTTTTTATGCCCACCGGCAATCCGCCCCATAAGCACGACGAGCTTGCGGATGCGGAGCATCGCTACGAAATGACAAGGCTTGCGGTTTTGGATAAACCCGGCTTGTTTACCTCTCGATTGGAGCTGGAACGGGAAGGCGTTATTTATACGGTAGATACCCTGACGCTGCTGCGCAAGCAGCATCCCAATGCCGATCTGTTTTTCCTGATCGGCGAGGACACGATGGCAGATCTACTCAATTGGCGCAAGCCGGACAAGGTTTTTACACTCTGCACCTTTGCCGTGTGCTGCCGCTCCACCTCCGAGCCTCGTACGAACCCTGTCTATCGTCAGCTTGTCCTACGTGGCGCTCATTTGGTATTTCTTACGCTACCGCCGGATAATGTATCCTCCACTGAAATCCGCGTGTCGCTTGCAGCGGGAAAGGAACCGGAGCATTTACCCCCGCAAGTGATGGAATACATACGGATAATGGGGCTATATCACGTTCCCCAAAGCCCCGTTGGTGCGGATCAGCTTTATCCGAAGCTGCGACAAGCATTAAGCGAGAAACGCTTGGTGCATTCCCTATTGGTGGCGGATACAGCCAGAAAACTGGCGCTTCGCTACCATGAGGACCCCGAAAGGGCCGAGCTTGCCGGGCTTTTGCACGACTGCGCCAAGTGCATGCCTTTGACTGTGCAACAGGCAATTGCCCAAAAGCAACGCTTGCTGCTGGATAAGGAGATTGTTCAAAGTGAAAATCTTTTACACGGCTATGTAGGCGCAGCAGTGGCAGAGGAAAGCTATGGTGTAACCGATCCCAATGTTTTAGCGGCTATTCGCTGTCATACAACCGGAAAAGTCGGCATGCTGCCCTTGGACATGATTCTCTTTTTGGCGGATAAAATAGAGCCGTCAAGACGCAGCTATCCAGCGCTGGAGGAAGTGCGCCGCTTGGCGGAAGAAAATCTAATCGACGCCATGCGGTATTCGCTTTTGTCTACTTTGGATTATGTAAGAAAGCAGAATCGAACGCCCCACCCAACGACCCAGCGCGTGGTGGACTGGCTGAATCGACTGCAAAACAAGTAAAGGAGATTAACAATTGATGGATTTGGTACAAACCGTTGCTCAAGCTCTCTATGAAAAAAAGGCTCAGAATATCGTGGCCTTGGATGTGTCGGACATGACGGTCATTACAGATACGATGATCATTGCCAGCGGGCGCAGCGCCATACAGGTAAAGGCCTTGGCGGACGAGGTAGAGGATAAGCTGGCGGAGCTTAATCGCTTTCCTACCCGCAAGGAAGGCCAGCAGGAGGGACGCTGGATCGTTCTGGACTACGGCGACATTCTGGTTCACCTCTTTCATACTGAGGAACGAGAGTTTTATCGGCTGGATAAGCTTTGGGACGGCGATAACAACCATATCGCGCTGCCCTTTGATCCGGCGGATGAGGACTAACTTACCCAGCCGATTGATACGATTTCGCCTCGGTTTCAGGCTTTGTTCATTGAACCGTCACCATCAAAAGCTATGCTTTTGAAAGACGCGCCTCATTGGCGTTGTCGATTAACGATTGTACAAAGGCAAGGGGGACAACGCCATGAAGCTGCTCATTGTGGATGACGAGGAAAAAATTCGGGACTTAATTGCAAAATATGCCGCCTTTGAAGGCTATGAATACATCGAAGCTGAGAACGGCATGGATGCAATTGAAAAAGCCAGACGGGAAGCCGTTGATCTGGTGATTATGGACATCATGATGCCGGAATTGGACGGCTTTTCCGCCGCGCGAGAGATCCGTAAGGATAAACCCGTACCCATTATTCTGCTTTCAGCACGCGGAGAAGAATACGATAAAATTCATGGCTTTGAGCTAGGGATTGACGATTATGTTGTCAAACCCTTTTCGCCTAAGGAATTGATGCTACGAGTAGGCGCTGTGCTTCGGCGCAGCCAAGCCGTTAGTATGGAAAGCGTGAATCAGCATGAGGTGGTGGTGATTGACGATATGCGGGTGGATTATACCGCGCGTCAGGTGACCATTGAGGGGCAAGCCCTTGACCTCTCCCCGAAGGAATATGATTTGCTGTTCTATATGGTTAAGAATCGCGGTATTGCATTGACGCGCGATAAGCTGATCAGCGAGGTGTGGGGATTCGATTTTTTTGGCGACGACCGCACCTTGGATACCCATATCAAGCTTTTGCGCAAGCAGCTAGGGGACTATGCAAGGTATATTACCACCTTGCGAGGGGTGGGATACCGCTTTGAAAAAAACTGATCCGCATGAGAAGGGCAGACTTTTGAAAAAAATAAAGCAAAAGCATCGCTCTATGAGCATTCGCAGCCGCATTTTTATCTATTTTTTGCTTTTTACAGCACTGCTCTTGGTCCTTCTATGGCTGTTTCAAATTGTTTTTTTGGATGTGTTTTATCGCATGCAAAAGACCGACGGCGTACAGAAGGCTTCCGAGAGCATTGCTCGAAATATTGAGCATGAAGAAATTGAAACGCTGATCGACCGACTGGGACAAGAAAACGGCGTGTGTATTCTGGTAACAGATGAAAAAATGAACACGGTCTATTCATCGGATACAACCTTCGGTTGCATCATTCATCATTTGAACCCGCGAGATTTGCGCAGAATGACCGAGCATCTTGATCAGGACGGAGATACGGATTACAGCACCTTTCCCATGACCGGCTTTCCCTCTAGCAAATATGACGATCGAAAATTTGACGGACACGTGCCGCCTCCCGATACGGGGAGCGCGAAAAGCCTGATCTCTGTGCGGAGGGTAACGCTATCGGATGGCAGCGTTCGCTTTGTGTTCCTGAATACGCTGATTACGCCGGTTACCTCCACCGTGCAAACCATTCGCAATGAGCTGTTCTTTATTACCGGCATTCTGGTGCTACTGTCCTTCCTTCTCTCTTGGCTGTTATCGCGCCATATTTCCCGACCTATTGCGGAAACGACGGTGGCCGCCAGAGAATTGAGCGTGGGCGAATATCATCCCGTGCATTCTAGAGTTAGCTATCGAGAGATCGACGAGCTTAACGGTCAGCTGGAGCAAGCGGCGAAGGATTTGCATCGCGTGGAGGAAATGCAGCGCGAGCTGATCGCTAACATCAGCCATGATTTGCGTACCCCGCTGACGCTCATCGAGGGGTATGTAGAAGTGATGCGTGATCTGCCCGGCGAGAATACAACGGAGAATATGCAGGTTGTAATTGACGAAACGAAGCGCCTGAGCACCTTGGTGAACGCCGTACTGGACTATAGCAAGGGGAAAAACGGGAAGGAAGAGCTCCATTTATCTCGTTTCAGCCTTACAAAGAGTATACGAGGTATTATCGAGCGGTACGGAAAGCTGATCGAGCAAGACGGTTATCGCATTCTCTTTTCCCCCCAAAGAGACGCGATGGTATTAGCGGATGAGCTACAGGTTAGTCAAGTCGTCTACAATCTGGTAAATAACGCGTTGACCTATACCGGGGAAGACAAGACGGTTACCATCGAACAAACCATACGGGAAAATAAGATTCGGATTGAGATTAAAGATAGCGGCGAGGGAATTGAACCGGACGAGCTTCCCTTTATTTGGAGCCGCTATTACCGCGGCCAGAAGCCGCATAAGCGCCCTACCGTCGGCACGGGCTTAGGCCTTAATATCGCTCAGGGCATTTTGGAGAAGCATGGTATGGAGTACGGCGTGGAAAGCACGGTCGGGCAGGGTAGCAATTTCTGGTTTGAGCTACCAGAAACCGACGAAAGCACATCGCACCTCCAAATAACAGGAGGACAGGATGAATGATAAGCTAACCGTTCTTTCTAAAATCGCCAGAGAAATGAACAGCCGCTCGCTGCTATGGGCAGTGGGCGGCTCCGCTATGCTATATTTTCGCGGATTATCGCAATGCTTTAGGGACGTCGATTTGCTGATTGAGGTACGGCAGGCAACGATGGCGCAGGACGCTCTGCTAGCGCTGGGAGCAACGCAAAAAAAGATGGATAAAAG
The DNA here is from genome assembly GCA_028693055.1 of Eubacteriales bacterium. Taxonomy (GTDB): domain Bacteria; phylum Bacillota; class Clostridia; order Christensenellales; family Aristaeellaceae; genus Limiplasma. Next base: position 4,871 of record JAQUWD010000025.1, read on the forward strand.
TGATGGATGCTTCTACTCCGGCTTCTTTTGCTCGTACGAATGGAACGGATTGGACATTGATTTGATCGGCGATTTCGGAATCATCAAGGATGGCGTGCTCCATACCTACCCGCTTCACTCTTTTGATATTGACGCAACGGCGCTTTTAGGCAATGCGGAGGTGCCGCTTCATAGGGCAGAGCTATGGAAAGAGCTCTATACGCTTATGGACAGACCGCAAAGAGTCGCCGATATTACGCGCGGGCCTCTTTGCGAACGTCCCTATCCTCTGCTTACCACTGCCAAACGGCAGCCAGAACAACAGAAATAATCATCAAGCCCGCCAGCGCTAGGCTTACTGCGCGAACCAAAACGGTTTTGGTATTGGTCTTACTGCGGTTTGCCATTGGGCGTTCCCCCTTTGCTATTTGAAATCGCCTTAGTATAGCATAAGCCTATCCATCGGACAAGAGAGCCGCCGGCAGGAAAAGCGAGTTCATCAAAATTTCACAATTCATCCTTACATTGCATACCAATGCGGCTTGCAAGTTCCAGCGCAGGGTTGTATAATGCAATACGTGAGAAACGGAGGTGCCGCGCGACATGGAAGAAATCCGTTTGGGCGATGTGGTTCAAACACGCAAATCCCATCCCTGCGGCAGCGACCGCTGGACGGTTATTCGTATTGGCGCGGATATCAAAATCAAATGCCTCGGCTGCGGACGCATTGTCATGATGGATCGAGCCGATTTTGTAAAGCGCCGGAAAAAAACCGTTGAACAAGGCTCCGTGCCGGAAGAGGTAACCCTTCGGCAAATGGCGGAGCAACGCTAAGGAGGAACCATATTCATGCAAGCGCAGGACCAACAGATGCCGCAGACCGAAACCGAGACCATCAATAAAAAAGAAAAGAAACCTGTAAATGTGAAAAAAGAAATCTTGAGCTGGATTCTTACATTGGGCGCGGCTGTGGTCATCGCCCTCGTGATTCGCCATTTTTTATTTGAGCCGATTCGCGTGGATGGGGAAAGCATGTGCGATACCTTGCAAAATAACGAGATCATGCTGGTGACCAAGCCGGAGTACCTCTTCGGCGGCGACCCGCAACGCGGCGACGTTATTATCTGCAAATATCCCGGACGAACGGAAAACTTTGTGAAGCGTGTCATGGGCGTTCCCGGCGATGTGATCGAGGTGCGGCAGAATGTTGTATACCGCAACGGAGAAGCCGTTGACGAGCCTTACCTGACCCCGGAACGCAATAATAACGGCTTTAGCATGGAAGCCTTTACGCTGGGCGAAAACGAGTATTTTGTAATGGGCGATAACCGCGATAACAGTCACGATAGTCGTAATTATTATGGCTATGGTTCTCCCTCCGCTATCACTAGGGATATGATCATTGGGCATGTGCGTTGCGTGGTATTCCCTTTTGACGCAATTCGAGGCATCGAATAATTTACATTTTTTCATAGATGATCTTTTGGAAAATGGCTGCATTTTTGTTGCGTTTATGCTACCATTCAGCCATCGGTTTCCCCACGAGTGACGCGGAGAAGGACGGAAAAGAAACATGGCGGAATGGATTTCCCATTTGAAACGGCGGCTACAATCCGCACCGCAGCCGCCTGATATTGCGCAGCAGCGCAGCAGCCGTCTGTTTTATGCGCTGGGTGAGTCTAGCTGGGTAGCGGTTGATCAGCTTTCGGCTAACACATACTTGGCGGCGTTAATGCTGTATTTAGGGTTCAGCGATAGCATCATCGGTGCGCTAATGTCCGTTAGCGCATTGGTCTGCGTCGTTCAGTTCCTCACCATCAGCTTAAGCCGCCGTTTTCATGGCAAGCGTATGGTTGTAACGGTCACCTCAGCTCAACGGTTGTGGATGGCCTTTCTGTTTTTTATTCCGTTTTTTCCGTTGTCAGTAGAGCTTAAAATGGTATTGATGGTAGCCGTTTATTTCCTGTTTAAAACGGCTATTAGCTTTGGTGGTCCGGCTGCGTCTGAATGGGTGGCGCAAATGACGCCAAAACGGATTATTGGGCGATACCTGAGTGCAAAAGACGCTACGGCTGTTGGCTTTCAGGCGGTTGTCCTATTGGTTGCCAGCGTAATCCTAGATACTTATAAGACTACGCAGCCTCTACGTGCGTTTGGCCTGCTAGGGATTATGGTGGTCGTTCTGTGCTTGTTTGGCTTTATCGCTTATATGCGCGTCGAGGATGTTGAGGAGGAAACAGCCAACATCCCAAAACATAAGCGTGAACGTATTTGGCCGCAAATTGTCTGTTGCTTAAAAAGTCCCGCCTTTCGTACCGTTATGGTGATGGACTGTCTATGGCAAATCAGCTACTATATTGCCAGTCCCTATAACGCCAGCTATTCCATTAAGGAGATGTCGCTATCCTTTACCTTTATGTCTGCCGTTGGATTTGCCGGTAATTTCGCCCGTATTCTAATCGCTCGGCAAATGGGAAAATGGGCGGATCGCACCTCCATGGCTAAGGTGCTGCGATGGTCCCTTATTCTTTTTGCTATACAGTATGTGATTTGGATTTTAATGCGTCCAGAAATGGCGACGTGGATGTATTTGATTATGATGGCTTTCTCCGCCAGCGGTTGGAGCTTTATCGGAGTGGGCCTTTTTGGGGTAAAGCTGGAGCTGTTACCTCCGGGTCAGCGACAGGTGCAGTTTGCTGTAACGGCTGCAATTTCCGGCTTGGTTGGTTTTATCATGTCATGCATAGGCGGCGGCTTGCTGGACTGGCTGCAAAAATTGGATATGTCCCTGAATGGAATGGTAATCTACCCGCAGCAAATTCTTAATCTGTTGGGCGTTATTTGCGTACTTTTGTTATGCCTGTATTTAAAACTGGTGGTTGAACGCAGAGAAAAGGAAAATGAATAGAGTAGGGAGATGACCAGTCATGGATATTACCTTTCAGCGCAATGGAATAAGCATTGATATTGAAGTGGACGATGAGGGGCGCGTTTCCTTATGGAATTGCTCAATGACGAAACGTTCGCGCAAGGGAGAACAAGGGTGGCAGCCTTTGGTAGAGGTGCAAGGCACAGGCTATCAACACGGGCATCATCATGGCTGTAAACATCCCCTCACCTCGCCCGGAACGGAACTGCGCTATGAAAAGCATTCCTTCATGCCAACAGCGGATGGAGAGCTTTTTGTGCTTTCCCAAAAAACGGATGAAATCAGAGCGATCACCCGTTGGCGGTTTTATAACGGCGTTACCGCTCTGCGCGCGGAAACAACAGTAGAAAACATCGGCAGCGAAGGCTTTTCGTTGGAGTATGTCTCATCCTTCGCACTCAATGGGCTAGGCCATGGGGAAGAAGAGCGGAGCGGGGATTACCAAATCGCTATTCCCCATAACACTTGGTATGGCGAGTGCCGCTGGAAGAACAACACTTTGCACGAGCTTGGATATGACGTTGTCAATAACGCAACCGTGCAACGAATTGCGCTAAGCAACACAGGAACCTGGGCTTGCGGGGAGCATTTGCCCATGGGCGGCTTTTTGCAGCCGGGGCACGCCATGATCTGGCAGATTGAGACCTCGGCTAGCTGGTGCTGGGAAATCGGCGATTTGAAGGAACGGCTCTATTTGGAGCTAAGCGGCCCAAGCTGGCAGGAGCATCAATTCCGCAAACGGCTAAAGCCGGGCGAAGCCTTTACCAGCGTTCCCTGCGCCGTAGCGTTTGGAAGCGATTTTGAATGTGGCGTTGACGAGATGACCCGCTACCGTCGCTGTATTCGCCGCACAAATACGGATAATGCTCATCCCAGTGTTATTTTTAACGATTATATGAATTGCTTGGACGGCGATCCGACCACCGAGAAGGAGCTGCCTCTTATCGACGCCGCTAGCGAGGCTGGCTGCAAGTATTACTGCGTGGATGCAGGCTGGTATGCCGACGGGCCATGGTGGGATGGCGTAGGGGAATGGCTACCGTCTCAGGAGCGCTTTCCCGATGGCTTGGAAGAAGTCATGAATCGCATACACGCAAAAGGAATGATTCCTGGCTTGTGGCTGGAGCTTGAGGTGATGGGCATTCACTGTCCATTGGCGGACAAAGTGCCTGATGACTGGTTCTTTTTACAGGACGGTAAGCGCGTGATCTCCGAAAGCCGCTATCAGCTGGATTTCCGCAATCCAGCGGTGATACGCCATGCTAACGAGGTGATTGACCGCCTCGTAACGCAGTATGGAGTCGGCTATATCAAAATGGATTATAACATCAATCCGGGTCCGGGCACCGACCACGCCTCGGACAGCTCCGGAGACGGTTTGTTGATGCATACCCGCGCTTATCTGCAATGGTTAGACGAAGTATTTGCCCGTTATCCTGATTTGGTCATCGAGAACTGTTCTAGCGGCGGTATGCGCATGGAGTATTCTCATCTGAGCCGTTATAGTATTCAAAGCGTCACCGATCAAACCGATTATGTCAAAATGGCTTGTATTGCCTGTAACTGTATGACGGCCTGTGCTCCCGAGCAGGCTGCCATTTGGAGCTATCCCCTTCGAGATGGCGACGATGAAGAGGTAATCTTCAATATGGTCAACGCCATGCTTTTGCGCATCCATCAAAGCGGCCATCTGGCGGAGCTGTCCCCGAGCCGTTTGGCTTTGGTGAAGGAAGGCATTGCTTACCACCTGAGCATTGTTGAAAAGCTTAAGGATGGTTTGCCATTCTGGCCGTTGGGATTGGCGGATTTTTTTAGCGAGTGGCTGAGCGTGGGCATTCGTTGCGGTACGGAAGCATGGCTGGCTGTGTGGCATACCCATCAAACGAACGCAAGCTGCGCCATCCCTCTTCCCGGCTGGAAAAACGCCGAATGCGTATATCCGTCCCAGTATCCCACAACCTATGAAATGACAGGGGAAAAGCTTACGGTTCATTTGCCGGGGAAAAATGCCCGCCTGTTTCATCTAACAAAATAAGAGCCAATCTTTTACAATTTCAAAGAGAAGTTGAAGCCGTATGCCCTTGCGCTTTTTTCGAAACAATGCTTTAATAGGTAGGAACGCTGAAATAGCGGCATGCATGTTTGGAAGAGGTGCATCTCTGTGGATATACAATGGTATCCGGGGCATATGGCAAAGGCGAAGCGCTTATTGATTACTCAGCTTGGCAAGGTGGACCTTGCCATTGAACTATGCGACGCGCGCTTACCCTTATCTAGCCGTAATCCCGCCTTAAACGCGTTAATCAGTCACAAAAGACGGATTCTTCTTTTGTGCAAGGCTGATTTGGCAGAACCGGCAAAAACAAAACAATGGCTGGCCTATTTCGCCAGCATCGGGGTAGAGGCGATGGCCTATGACGCTACTCCTCAAAAGACCAAGCAAGCCAAGCTGTTTATTGAAAATGCAGCAAAAGCCGTGATTGAGCGGGGCGAGCGCCGGGGAATTGCTAAAACCATACGAGCCATGGTAATCGGCGTACCCAACGTGGGTAAAAGCACCTTTATCAACCGCATGTATGGCGGCAGCGTCACGGAAACCGGCGACCGCCCCGGGGTGACAAAAAGCAATCGCTGGGTAAAGGTTTCGCCCTATTTGGAAATTCTGGACACGCCGGGTATGCTCTGGCCTAAATTAAACGATCAGCAAGCCGCAACCCGCCTAGCCTACATTGGCACCATCAAGGACGCGGTCTACAATCAGGAGGAGCTGTGCGCCAGCCTGCTGGAGGATCTTCTCAAAGCTATGCCTCAGCGGGCAATGGAACGCTATAAAATTAAAAATCCGGAGCTCACGGGCTACGACCTTTTGGAAGAGGTCTGTAGAGGGCGCGGTTTTCTCATGCGCGGCGGCATTATGGATACCGACCGTGCCTGCGCCGTTGTGCTTGATGAATTCCGCGCGGGAAAGGTCGGCAAGCTCACCTTGGAGGAAGCGCCCATCCCGGAGAAACCAAGGGAGGAAAGCCTTGATGAGTGCTAAACCTTCCGAAAAGCGAATAAAGCATTTCCAGGAGATGGTCGCTTATGATCAAGCGCATCTCGGTTTTGGTTCCTCTTTAGCAGGAATGGATGAGGTGGGGCGCGGACCCTTGGTGGGCAACGTCGTAACCGCCTGTGTGATTATGCCTGCCGAACCGCTTTTTCCGTGGATTGACGATTCCAAAAAGCTTAGCGCCGCCCGCCGGGAGGAAGTATACGCCCAAATTATGGAGCATGCCCTTTACGTAGGTGTTGGTCAAGCCAGCCCGGAAGAAATTGATCAAATGAACATATTAAACGCTACCCGCCTAGCCATGGAACGCGCAGCGGAAAAAGCTCCCGCCACGCTCTGCATTGTAGACGCGGTTCGGGGGCTCTTTCTGCCGTTCCCGATATTGTCCGTGATTAAAGGCGACAGCACCAGCTACAATGTGGCGGCAGCTAGCATTGTAGCAAAGGTCACTCGTGATCAGCAAATGAGGACATATGCGCTTGAATATCCGCAATACGGCTTCGAGCATAATATGGGCTATGGAACGGCTGAGCATATCGCCGCCCTGCGTAAGTACGGCGCTACGCCGCAACACCGCCAAAGCTTTATTGGCAAACTCCTGGAGGAGACCGAATGATGAAGAAGCTTGGAATCCTTTTGCTATGTATGTTCCTTCTTGTACCAGCACTAGCGTTGGGACAAAGCGCGTCCAACCTGATCACCAACGGCGACTTTGAGAGCCTTGATGAATTTGGCGATCCGTCGGGCTGGTATGCCACCAGTTATCGAAAGGAACAAGGCTATTCCCGTTTGATGCTTACGGACGAAGTGTCCCATAGCGGGAAATATGCCGTATCTGTTCAAAACGCAAGCCTTAACGACGCTCGCTATACCTACAACGCTGCCGTGGAGCCGAACGCTTTGTATCGTCTGTCTGCCTATGTCTTGGTTGCGGAAATGGGTGATGAGGGCAACGGCGCTAATCTGGCAATCGAGGATATTTACTCCTTTTGTCCCGGTGTTTATGATACCAATGGCGACTGGCAGCTGCTAGAATGGTACGGCCGCACCGGTGAAAACCAGAATACGCTATGCTTTGGCGTGAGAGTTGGCGGTTATGGCTCCGAGAGCATTGGTCACGCCTATTTTGACGATGTGTCGTTAGTCAAGGTCGATGCTGTTCCGGACGGTGTGTTGCCTGCTATTTGGTATTCGGTGGCTACATCTGCGGCTGATAAAGACACTGCCGCCGAAAGCACAGGCCAAAGCACGCTGGCCTTTATCGTGCTTGCGTTGGGCTTTGGTCTGCTTTACTTGCTTTGTAGACCGCTACTTGGACGTAAAAGCTCTCGGTTTGCTCTATGGGCTTTTTCCTTTATGATGCTGGTTGCGTGCCTTGTCCGAATCTTCCTAGCCGAAAGGGTTGCCGGGTATCAGGTAGACATCAACTGCTTTACCGCATGGAGCCTTCGTATGGCGGATAAAGGGCCTGTCGGTTTTTATGCAGAGGATTACTTCTGTGACTACCCACCCGGATACATGCTTTTACTGTGGCCGATAGGTTTGATCCTGCGCGGCATGGGCGTCTATTCGGCACAGGTAAATACCATTGGATTGGTCATTGTTAAGAGTCTGCCGATTCTTTGCGACCTCCTGGGCGCAATCGTACTTTTTACCTATGGGAGAAAAAAATTAGGCAGTGCTCCGGCTGCCTTGATTGGATTGCTGTATGCCTTTAGTCCTGCCATGCTGGTGAACGGCGCAGCTTGGGGACAAGCCGATAGCGTGCTGGCGCTCTTTTTGCTGCTGTGTACGATTTTTGCAATGGAACGTAAATGGCAGGCAGCGCTGCCCCTTTATACGCTCGCTATTTTGATAAAGCCGCAAGCGCTGCTATTCGCGCCCGTGGCGGGCCTGTGGCTTTTGCAGACGTTGCTGACAGACAAAAATACGAACCATCGGAAGCGTCTTTTGATGGGTATTGGGCTTTCGATCGTATCGGCAGCGTTGGTTATCGTCCCCTTTTCCATCGGACAGGAGGAACCGATCGGCTGGCTGATCAAGCTCTATTCAGAAACGCTAGGCTCCTACGCATATGCCACCTTGAACACCGCCAATCTATATTACTTGCTGGCTGCTAACTGGAAGGCGCTTGGCACCTCAATCAGCTGGCTGTTGCCTGCGGCGACTGCATTCCTATCCTTGCTTTGTGCAGGTGCCTTTGGCTATGCACAAAAGAAAAAGGGCTTTTCGATTAAGAATAGAAACGTCCAGCTTGGATTGCTCTTTGTTTTGTTTGCGCTGTATCAGTTGGCGCTAGCCATTTTTGGAGCGAATTATATGGCCTATGGTTATGGCATGATGGCGTTGGTTTATGGCTTTACGCTACTATGCATGCTCCATGACCACTCGGCGGATCGTCTGCCCTTTTATCTGGCAATTTCATTGATCGGCGTTTATGTGCTTGGCATTAAGGTACACGAGCGTTATCTTTTCCCGGCTCTTGCGTTATTGCTGTTGGGATATTTACGCAGCAAGGATATGCGCTTGCTCCATTTATTTGTGGGCTTCTCGATGACCACTTTCGTCAATACTGCGATTGTACTGGACAACTCCATCCTTTTCGGTTCCTCGATGGGGCACTTGAATGACGATACCCTTGCGCTTAACGTGATCCTCTCTGCCTTGAATCTGGTACTGACTGGGTACGGGGCTTATGTGGCGCTACGGCCAAAGGCAGTAGAAATCAAGCTTGCTCCCCCCCAGCAAGAGGAAGCATTTCAAGTTCCGCCTACTTACGAGGAAATGCTTCTGCGGCCCAAGAAAGCGGGCTTGGCGCTTTCAGCGCGAGATTATCTGATCATGGCAATTGTATCCATCCTTTATGGAGTGCTCGCCTTTACCAATTTGGGCAGTACAGTAGCTCCTCAGGACGGATGGGTTTCTTCCTCGGCAGAGGAACAGGTGGTTTTTGAGCTGCCTGAAAACCAGCCCTTCTACTTTATGTACTACTGCGGTGTAAGCTACAATAGCTTTTCAATTTCAGTCAGCGACGACGGAATCAATTGGTCGAAGAATTTTCCCTGCGAAATGCGAGAGGGGCTCTGCTATCGCTGGAATTACGCCCTGCAATCCACGGAGAATGCCGATGGAAAAATCACGTACAGCGATAACTCTCCCATTGGTAAACTACTATTGACGGGAAAATACTTGAGGGTAAACGCAGAATCAGCCGGGCTAAATATGTTTGAAATTGCCCTTCGAAATCAGGAAGGGGAACAAATCCCCCTGATCCTTTCCGCTCATCTCTACGCTAATCCTTCCATGCTGGATGACGTCAAGCCCGCTGATCATCTGATTAACGAGCAGGATACCTGCGTCGGCGAACCGGGCTGGTATACGGGTACCTATTTCGACGAGATTTATCACGCCCGTACTGCCTATGAACACCTGCATGGTCAAAATCCCTACGAAACCACTCATCCGCCGCTGGGCAAGCTGCTGATGGCGGTAGGAATCGCAATTTTTGGCATGACCCCCTTTGGCTGGCGCTTTGCGGGGGCTTTTGTAGGTGCGCTGATGCTACCCGCCATGTATTTGCTGGCAAAGCAGCTATTCAAAAGACGGGATATCGCTGCCTTCAGCATGATCGCTTTTGCGCTGGATTTGATGCATTACACGCAAACCCGAATCGCGACCATCGATTCCTTCCCGGTGTTTTTCATTCTTCTTAGCTATCTATGCATGGTGCGCTATATGCAGACCGATGTGTTTGCCGTTGAGAAGAAGGAAGCTGAAAAGCTCTTTACAAGAGCCTATAAGAGAAGCTTGATCCCCCTTGGCTTATGCGGCTTATTTATGGGACTGTCCATTGCCAGCAAATGGATTGGACTGTATTCTGCGGTTGGGCTGGCTGTTCTGTTTTTCTCCGCTATCTATCGGCAGTTCCGGGCAAATAACTATGCCTACTGCTATCTGGCGCAGGAAAAGGAAGCGAGGACGCAAAAGGATCTGCTCCGCATCAATGGGGCGCAGAAATATGCGCTGAACCGCATCTTCATCACCTGCGGCTTCTGCGTGCTGTTCTTCCTGCTGGTTCCTGCTGTGATCTACTACCTGAGCTATATCCCGTATCTTTCGCCCAATGGACCGGTAACCCTTCAACGCATTGTGCAGGCTCAAGTTGGAATGCTCAATTATCACAGCACCCCCGGACTTGGAATGGATCATCCCTTTCAATCCCCGTGGTGGCAATGGCCTTTTATTTTGAAACCTATGTGGTTTGCGCAGGATAAATTCGAGCCTGAAGGCTTTGCGTCCACGATCATGTGCATGGGCAATCCGTGGGTGTTCTATATCGGCGCAATCTGTATGGCGGCGGTTATTGTGGCGCTTGTCGTAAAGCATATCCGTTTTAATAACGGAATGACCCTTCGCCGGGGAGATGGGGACTTAACGCTGTATACGCTGGTCGTCGCTTTTGCCGCGCAATATCTGCCTTGGGTGCTCGTCCCCCGAAGCATGTATATGTATCATTACTTTGCAAGCGTGCCTTTTATCATTTTGGCAACGGCATGGGTGATTAACTTAATTCCTAAGGAGCAGACGCGGCTTCGTAAAGGCGTACTCATTGGGTATTTGGCGGGGGCCGCGCTCTTCTTTGTCATGTTTTTCCCTTATGCTTCTGGTTGGCTTACCAGCACCCAATGGATGGACGCGATGAAATGGTTCTCCAAGCTTTACTACTAAGCGAAAGAGGGTACAAAAGTGCTGGCGAAAACATTTTCTTGCGGTTTGGAAGGGGTCAATGGCTATCTGGTGGAGGTGGAAGCCTATATTTCCGGCGGAATGGTGGGCTTTGAGGTGGTTGGGCTTCCCAGCGCCGCCGTAAAAGAGAGCCGAGACCGTATTCGAGCAGCTATTTCCGTAAGCGGGCTGGAGTTTCCCTTTGGAAAGGTAACGGTGAATCTCGCCCCCGCCGACGTGAAGAAAGACGGTACCGCCTTTGAGCTGGCTATTGCCATGGCATTGCTTTCGGCAAAGAATCCGGAAAGGTTTCACGAGCTAGCCTCCACTGTTTTCTTGGGGGAGCTTTCTCTGCAAGGAAAGCTAATGCCCGTACGCGGAGCGCTCGGTATGGCGATCACAGCGAAAGAAAACGGTTTTCGTAACCTGATCCTACCCATGGAGAATGCAAAGGAAGCCGCCTGTATCGACGGAATCAATGTTTACCCTGCTTCCACCCTTCAGGCAGTGTTTGAGCATAGCGTCGGCAGTCAAGCTTTGCCTTTGCAAGAAGCAATATCCTATCAGAGCTTGCTGCATGCTACTTCTATTGAGCATGATCTGAAATATGTCAAGGGTCAACCGGTAGCCCGAAAGGCGCTGGAGGTGGCGGCGGCGGGTGGTCATAACCTTCTGATGGTGGGCATCCCGGGTAGCGGAAAAACGATGTTAGCCCGATGCCTGCCCGGTATCCTGCCCCCTTTAAGCTACGAAGAAGCGTTGGAAACCACACTGATTCATTCGGCGGCAGGAGAACTGGAGCAGAACAACGGCTTGATGACGGTGCGTCCCTTCCGCTCTCCTCATCATAATACCTCCATGCCGGCGATGATCGGCGGCGGCATGAAGGCTAAGCCTGGAGAAGTATCCTTGGCCCATAACGGCGTGCTTTTTTTGGACGAGCTGCCCGAATTCCAACGTCAGACGCTGGAGGCGCTCCGGCAGCCCATAGAGGACGGGTTTGTTACCATTACACGAATGAATGGACAAAACCGCTACGTCAGCCGATGCATGCTGGTGGCGGGGATGAATCCGTGCCCTTGTGGAAATTATGGCAGCAAGAAGAAAGCATGCTCCTGTACCCCAGCGGAAATCAAACGCTATCTTTCCAAGCTGAGCGGACCGTTACTAGATCGAATCGATATTCAAGTGGAGCTGGACGCGGTATCGGTAACAGAGATTGAAGCTGCCGATGCCGAGGAAGACAGCGCGACGGTAGCAGCTAGGGTGCTCAAGGCTCGTAAACGACAGCTAGCGCGTTATCGCGGCCAGTCCATTTATTGCAACGCGCAGCTGGACCAACGAGGCATTGAACAATACGTTCGCATGAGCAAGGACGCGAAGCAGCTTTTGCTCCAAGCAGTAGAACGCTTTTCCATTAGCATGCGCGCCTATGGTCGCATCCAAAAGGTTGCCTTGACCATTGCTGATTTGAACGGACACGATTCCATCGATTCCATGGATGTGGCCATGGCCATTCAATTTCGTAATTTGGAGGGAAAGATTTGGAGACAGTCATGACGCTTACTGAGGAGCAGAGAAGCTTGCTTTGGCTGTCCACCGCCGAGGTGACAGCCAGCCGCGTGCATAGTCTCATCCGTCAATACGGAAGTGCAGCTGAAATCCGGGCACGATTTGGCACAGAGGATGGCCCGACTTTTCAAGGCAAAACCGAAAAGATACTGGCTGTACATCGAGAGGATAGCGCCTTAAACCAATTATGCGAGCGGCTTTTCAAACAGCACGTCCATCTTTTGTTCTATATGGACGAGAACTATCCACAGTGGCTGCGCTCCATTGACGATTTTCCTTACTTGTTGTATTATGCCGGAAGGCTCTCTTGTTTAGACGCGCCTATGGTCGGTGTGGTGGGCACGCGCAAGGCTAGCCAGTACGGGCTTGAAATGGCGCGCTCCATAGGCTATGGACTAGCGCAGGCAGGGGTTACCGTCGTCAGCGGCTTGGCACGGGGAATCGATGGAGCGGCTCATGAAGGCGCACTATCCGCAGACGGCTGTACCATCGGAGTATTGGGCTGCGGTATCAACGCACCCTATCCGCCGGAGCATACGCCGCTGTTGAGACGCATCGCAGGAGGCAAAGGACTGATTCTTAGCGAATATCCTTTGGACGCGGAACCGATTGCGTTTCACTTTCCCTATCGAAACCGCATCATTTCTGGTCTCAGCTGTGCGGTGGTCTTTGTGGAGGGCGCTGTAAAAAGCGGCGGTATGCATACCGTTAATTCGGCGCTGATACAAGGACGCGAGGTTTTTGCGGTGCCGGGACGTGTTGGAGCCATAGGCTCTGAGGGGCCCCATACGATTCTACGAGAGGGCGCGCGGATTGCTACCTCGGCGGGAGACATTCTGGATGATCTCGGTTTAAGGCCGCTTTCCAACACGGCAACCGAAAGGACACTAAAGATCACTGTGCCGATCCAGCGGGATATTGCCAAATGTCTGCGTCTGCAACCGCTGACGGTGGAAAAGCTGGCTGGGGAGCTGCGGCTTACGGTTAACGAAATTATGCCCCAGCTTTCTATTATGGAAATCAATGGATTGATACTGCGGGAGGCGGGAAACGAGTTTTCGCTTCCGCCAAACGCGCGTGAATAGAGGAGGGATACGATGGCGACAGCAGCAACCAATCAAAAACTGGTGATTGTGGAATCACCGGCAAAAGCAAAAACCATTGAAAAATTTTTGGGCAAGGGCTACAAGGTAGAGGCTTCGCAGGGACATGTACGGGATTTGCCCAAGTCGCAGCTTGGCGTTGACGCAGATCATGATTTTGCCATGAAGTATATTACCATTCGAGGCAGAGGCGATATCATCGCTCGTATTAAAAAAGAAGCGAAGAACGCCAGCACAATCTATCTTGCCACAGACCCTGACCGTGAGGGAGAAGCAATTTCTTGGCATTTGGCTACGATGCTGGACATTGATACGGCAAAGAAATGCCGGATTGAGTTTCACGAAATTACCAAAAAAGCGGTAAAAGAAGCCATCGAGCAGCCGCGCGCCATCGATATGGATCGTGTGGATGCGCAGCAGGCTCGCAGAGCGCTGGATCGATTGGTGGGCTATAAAATCAGCCCTTTGCTTTGGGCAAAAATAAAGAAGGGGCTATCGGCTGGGCGGGTACAAAGCGTCGCAACACGTATGGTTGTGGAGCGTGAGCGAGAGATCAACGCCTTTATTCCGGAAGAGTTTTGGGATGTGACCGCAAAATTTGACGCGCCTACTCAACGTGGCAAGAAGGTTACCTGCGAAGCAAAATTGACCTCAATCGATGGAAAAAAGGCGATTATTAAAAACGAAAAGTCTGCCAAAGCCGCAAAAAAGCGAATTTTGAACGCGCAATTTTTGGTGGCAAGCAATAAAATGGGCGAGAAGCTGAAAAGGCCGCAGCCTCCTTTTACCACCTCCAGCTTACAGCAGGAAGCTAGCCGAAAGCTTAACTTCTCTACGGCTAAAACCATGCAGGTGGTGCAGCAGCTTTACGAGGGCATTGACCTTGGCAAAGCCGGTACGGTAGGTTTGGTTACCTATATCCGTACAGATAGCGTGCGCGTAGCAGAAGAAGCCACAACCGCTGCCCGCGGGTTTATCCAAGAGCAATATGGCAAAGAGTATTGCCCCAGCAAACCAAACCAATATAAAGGACGAAAGAATGCTCAGGATGCGCACGAGGCTATCCGTCCAACCTACGTGGAGCATACTCCGGACAGCGTGAAGGCATTTCTAACCAAGGAACAGTTCAACTTATATCGCCTTATTTACACACGCTTTATCGCCAGCCAAATGAACCCGGCTGTATTTCAGACCCTAACGGCTGATCTTTCGGGAGATAATCTGGTGCTGCGCTACTATGGCGAGCATATGACCTTTGCCGGCTACCGCGCGGTCTATATTGAAAGCACGGATGATGAGCAGGAGCTACCAGAAAGCGTGCTGCCAGTGCTCAAGGAAGGGGATGGCGTTGCTTTTAAAGCCGTGGATGCCGAGCAGCATTTCACACAGCCGCCAGCGCGTTTTACAGAAGCTTCTTTGGTGCGCACATTGGAGGAAAAGGGAATCGGTCGCCCCAGCACCTACGCGCCTACCATTACAACGATTATTTCACGCGGTTATGTTTCCCGCGAAAAAAAGCGCCTGTATCCCACGGAGCTTGGCTGTATGGTGACGGACATGATGCTGGAATACTTTGCACCGGTGGTTGACACAGACTTTACAGCCCAGATGGAGGAAAAACTGGACGATGTAGAGGAAGGAAAGGTGGAGTGGCGCAGCATCCTGCGCGATTTCTATCCGCCCTTTAAGAAAATGCTGGACGTGGCCGAAGAACAGGTAGAGAAAATTGAAATCAAGGACGAGGTCAGCGACGTACAGTGTGAAAAATGCGGCGCAATGATGGTTTATAAGATGGGACGCTTTGGAAAATTTTTAGCGTGCCCCAACTTCCCTAATTGCCGTAATGCCAAGCCGATTTTACACTATATCGACACCCCCTGCCCCAAGTGCGGCGCGCGCTTAATGGAAAAGACCAGTAAAAAGAACCGAAAGTTTTACGGCTGTGAAAAATATCCCGATTGCGACTTTGTCAGCTGGGAAAAACCCATAATGGAAAAATGCCCCAAATGCGGCAGCTATATGGTGGAAAAGCCGGGTAAGCGAGGGGAGCGCATTCATTTATGCGCAAACGAGACCTGCCGTTATAAAGAAACCGTTGCCGCCAAGGATGAGGGGGATAACGAGGAATGAGCGTTACGGTGATTGGCGGTGGTTTGGCGGGATGCGAGGCAGCATGGCAGCTTGCCATGCGCGGTATCCCCGTAGACCTCTATGAGATGAAACCTGAGAAGAAATCTCCGGCGCATCATTTGGATACCATGGGGGAGCTGGTGTGCAGCAACAGCTTACGCAGTGATCGTCTTACCAACGCCGTTGGATTATTGAAGGCTGAAATGCGCAAGCTTCATTCTTTAATCATGGAAGCTGCCGACGCAACCGCGGTTCCTGCAGGCGGCGCACTGGCGGTAGATAGAAACGGTTTTTCTCAAACCATAGACGACAAAATACATAATCATCCGCTGATATCAGTACATAGCGAGGAAATAAAATCCATTCCGAATCAGGGCATGGTGATCATCGCTACCGGCCCGTTGACTAGCGAAGCATTGTCCGAAGCTATTGAGAAGCTGCCCGGACTAAACACCTTGCATTTTTATGACGCCGCCGCACCTATCGTAACGGCGGACAGCCTTGATATGTCCAAGGTGTTTAGAATGTCCCGCTACGAGCGGGGAGACGATTACCTGAACTGTCCGATGACCAAGGACGAGTATATGGACTTTATTCATGCTTTGCAAACCGCTGAAACCGCTGAGATTCACGGTTTCGAAGAAAAAGCTGTATTTGAGGGCTGTATGCCCGTGGAAAGCATGGCCAAAAGAGGAGACATGGCGGTGGCTTTCGGCCCCTGCAAGCCCGTTGGCCTCACTGACCCGCGTACGGGGAAGGAACCTTTTGCCGTTGTTCAGCTTCGGTGCGATAATTTTAACGCATCGCTTTATAATATCGTGGGATTTCAAACGCGGCTAAAATTTCCGGAACAGCGTCGGGTTTTTGGTATGATTCCCGGATTGGAAAACGCCGAATTCGCTCGTTATGGCGTAATGCACCGCAATACGTTCTTGAACAGCCCCAGCTTTCTAGACGACCGATATCGCGTCATAGGGATGGAGCGAGTCGCTTTTGCCGGACAAATCACCGGAGTGGAGGGGTATGTGGAGAGCGCCGCCAGCGGCCTACTGGCTGGGCTTAGTATGGCATATCAAGCCGTTGATCAAGACCCGCCGCGCTTTAGCGGCAAAACAGCGATCGGCGCGATGGCTCGCTACATCAGCACGCCCAATCGCCATTTTCAGCCTATGAACTGCGCTTTTGGCTTGATTGATCCATTGGACGTTCTACCCGGTGAAAAACGGATTCGGCAAAAACAGCTTCGCTATGAGAAAATTTCTGAACGCGCTTTGGTAGAGGTGGAACGTGTCGCAGGACAAATGGAACAGGTTCCGCTGGTAGATTGATTCGCTTCGTGCTATACTCATGCTGTTAGGAATAAGGAGGGGTTGAGAACATGAAACGGTTGGTTTCTATTCTCACAGTTTGTCTACTGCTGGTTGCCTGTTTTGTCCCTACATCCGCTTTTGCTAAGGCCAAGCAGATGAACGACGATGTTCCCGTCTGGACGGAGGAAACCATACGGCAGTATGCCGAGGATTATGTAAGCGGTAAGTATATGAGCCGCCTATGGGGTTATTATGATTTACAGATTCAGCGCTATATGCCGCTTTCTGCCTTCGAGACCTATTTAACAAACCTAGAATGGATGACCGGCGCTTTCTTGGGCTTGGGGAGCTACTCCAGCTTTATGGAGCCTGATTTAAAGCTTAAGACGCATATCCTGCATCTCTGTATGGAAAAGCAGGATTTGGACATGTACCTCACCCATAAGGATAAGGAAGACGACTGGGAAATTATGGCGCTTCAGTTTGTACCCTCTGATCGTCAGGAGCTGCCGCAGGACGGCGAAGCAGTACAGGTGGATAAAGAAAATCAAAATGCAAATTACGTCGAAAGTAGCATTACCGTCGGTACGGCTGCTACGCCTTTGAGCGGTATATTAACCATGCCCCAAAACAGCGAGGGACTTGTACCCGCGTGCGTATTGGTTCACGATCAAGGCCCCATGGATATGAACGCGACCATCGGTTCTACGGCTCTCTTTGCTGATTTGGCTCATGCGCTGGCGAATATGGGCGTGGCCACAATCCGTTATGATAAACGTACTTTAACCTATGGAGAAAACGCGGACATGACCGTGTGGGAAGAAGTAATTGAAGACGCAATTTCGGCAGGACAGTTGCTGGCAGAGGACGAACGGATTGATAAAGGCCGCATAGTTGTGATTGGATTAGGCTTTGGCGCACAGCTTGCCCCAAGAATCGTTTCCCAGTCCGACAAGCTTTTTACGGCTATGATTATGATTGGCGGCAACCCAACGCCCTATGCGGAGCAGCTCTTAAGCAGCGAGGCTACCTCCTTGCAAGACCCAGAGAACTTACAGGCATTGAAGGAAACCGTTGAAACGCTACCCAAGCTGTCGGAAGCAAACGCGAAGGAGCTGACCCTCTTTGGAAGGAGCGGTTATTACTATTGGGAAATGAACCAATACGACTCCATTCAGCTGCTTAAAAAAATGAAGGTAAAGGCATATATTGTGCAAGGAAACCGCGATCCGTTGGTGTCTGAGGATAATGGCTGGCGGGCATATTCCGAAGCCATTGGTGACGGAGTGACTTGGGTTAGCTTTAAAGCCTATCGTGGACTCAATCATATTTTAACCAACGATTTATCCACGGATGACTTAGGCCAGCCTCAGTATACTGTTACCTCGTCGTTAGACGCTTCTGCGGCGCGAGATCTCTCGCTATGGGTGCTTAGCCTTTACCAAACCGACATAGAATAAAAGAGGTGCGATGAACATGGCAATGATGGGAACGACTATTTGCGCCGTTAAGCGTGGCAAACAAATTGCCATCGCCGGAGACGGACAGGTCACCATGGGGGAGCATACGGTATTTAAATCCACCGCAAAAAAAGTTCGGAAGCTGTACAATGGACAGGTGCTAGCCGGTTTCGCCGGTTCTGTAGCAGACGCTTTTACGCTGTGCGAACGCTTTGAAGAAAAGCTGACCCAATGCGGTGGTAATTTGGAGCGCGCAGCTGTTAGCCTTGCACAGGATTGGCGTGGAGAGCAGGGCGCCCGTAAGCTTGAAAGCATGCTGATTGTTGCTGATAAAAATGACCTGCTGATTTTAAGCGGTAATGGCGAAGTGATCAGCCCGGATGACGGTGTAGCCGCTATTGGCTCCGGCGGCAATTTTGCTTTAGCTGCTGCCCGGGCCTTGGTTAATAATACGGAAATGACTGCTGAAGAAATTGCCTTGAAGGCGATGGAGGTAGCGGCTTCCATTTGCGTATATACCAATGACCATATTACTGTAGAAACGCTTTAACAGGAGGCTCCTAAATGAAAGAATTAACGCCCAGAGAGATTATGCGCGAGCTGGATCGATATATTATCGGGCAAGACGAGGCCAAGCGAGCCGTGGCAGTAGCGCTGCGTAACCGTTACCGCCGTTCGCAAGTAGACGAAGAAATCCGTAATGAAATTAGCCCTAAAAACATTTTAATGATCGGGCCTACAGGCGTTGGTAAAACGGAAATCGCGCGTCGTTTAGCAAAGCTGGTAAGCGCTCCCTTTATTAAAGTGGAGGCGACAAAATTTACCGAGGTTGGCTATGTAGGCCGCGATGTTGAAAGTATCATTCGCGACTTGATGGAAAATGCAGTGCGAATGGTACGCAAGGAGTTTAGCCAGCGGGTGGAAACAAGAGCGCAGGTATTGGCTGAGGATCGCTTGGTCAGTCTGCTGGTAAACCCACCAAAGAAGAATAGTAACAGCAATCCCTTTGAATTTTTGATGGGAAACAAAAAAGAGCCGGAGCTATCGCAAGACGAAAAAAACAAACTTGCGATTCGTCAAGAAGATGTTCTTCATCAGCTTCGCAGCGGTCAACTTGAGGATCGAGAGATTGAGGTTGAGGTAGAGGATAGCGTACCGCAACTGGAGGTTGGCGGCAATTCCATCAACATCGGTGATATGATGGGTGGAATGATGCCTAAGAAAACAAAGATTCGGCGCGTAAAGGTTAAAGAAGCGCGTAAGATCCTTTTAGAGGAAGAATCCGACAAGCTCATCGACGAGGACGAGGTAAAGGAAGAAGCCATTCGTAGGGCAGAGCAGCAGGGAATTGTGTTCATCGATGAAATTGACAAAGTGGCAGGACGTTCGGCGGGCGGTCACGGCCCGGACGTAAGCCGTGAAGGTGTTCAGCGGGACATTCTCCCCATTGTGGAGGGTAGCACGGTAAATACGAAATACGGCGCCGTGCGCACGGATTTTATGCTCTTCATTGCTGCTGGAGCATTCCATGTAGCTAAGGTAACCGATTTGATTCCAGAATTGCAAGGCCGTTTTCCGGTGCATGTACAGTTGAAGAGTTTAACCCAAGAGGATTTTAAAGCGATCTTGATTCAACCGGAAAACGCGCTAACCAGACAGTATGAAGCGCTCCTAGCCGTAGATAAAGTATTTCTTTCCTTTGAGGATAGCGCGATCGACGCAATTGCACACGCCGCCTACGTGCTCAATGAAACCAAGGAGGATATCGGCGCGCGCCGCCTGCATGCAGTATTTGAAAAGCTGCTGGAGGACATCAGCTTTAATGCTGGCGGCGATGAGATGCCGAACGTGTATTTGAACATCAATGGAGATTATGTGCTGGATCATCTCGGTAAGGACGATGTAAACCTTGATATGAAACGATATATCCTATAAATGAAAAGCTCCTTAGCAGTGAAAAGGCTAAGGAGTTTTTTAATACCGGAGTACATAGGCTACACTTTTACTAAAAATAGCCATTTAGTCTATATATAGTGCTTGACAGCAAACTTTTACAAATGTTATAATTCGTATTGTGGGTTTTGGGCGTTACATGTACAGGGTTGGTTTCACAAAGGAGAAAATGATATGAGCGCGGAAATGATGGCGACCATTTATACGCAATATCCTTCTTTTTCGATTGTAGAAAAGGACATTGCGAATTATATCATATCAAACGGTCCCAAAGTTATTTATATGCCGATCACAGAGCTGGCGACGCACTGTAAGGTGGGGGAAACCAGCATTATGCGGTTTTGCCGCCGAATTGGTCAGCCGGGATACCATGCCTTTCGCTTGGCTTTGGCAACGGCTTTAGCGGAAGAAAGCAGGTTTATCAAGCAACAAGCACCGGAATCCATGGATGGAATGGAACGGCTTTTAGATGATATTGAACATAAATATGCTTTAGCGATCAATGTTACACGTCATATGTTAAACGGTAATATGATGAGAAACATTGCCAATCAATTGATTCATGCCAGAGAAGTGTTCTACTTTGGGTTAGATCAATCAATGTCCACCGCGCTTTGCGCGGGTCAGTACATTTCTGCCGTGATCCAAAAAGGCGTGTTTTACTATTCTGCCGAAAAGCAGCTTGCAATGACAAACGAAGTGGTACATGATGATGCCGCGCTTTTCTTCTCCCATTGTGGAAGCAACAAAAATCTGCTTGAAATGGCAGAAAAAGTACGAACGACGGGGGCCTATTGCATTGGCGTAACCTGCTGCGGGAAATCTCCGCTGAATGCATTTTGTCAGTCAAGCATCTATTGCGGCTGTAATGCAGACCCGAAGAAGCCCACCGAAATTGATAAAACAACAGGAAAAGCCGCTAGTGCTTATGTGATTGAGTGTATCGCTGCTGCGTGTCAAGAATGGATAAAGCATCCCTTTGAGTGAACGGAGTTAACCTATTGCTGTACGAACACACTGCCCGTCATGCGATCTTGAATGATTTTCAGGCAGCGCTCCATTATGGAAGCCTGATCTTTTTCTACGTAATTAGGCGGCGTAGCAGCACTGTTGAGCACACGGTAACGTTGAACACCATTTTCTTTCCCACGCCAGCAATAGGTAGGGGTGTAGGACAGATCATCAAAGGCTACGCTGTCCGTTGAGGGGGAATAAACAACATTCATATGGAGCAGGATTCCTGCCAGATTCGTACGCTTATCTCGATTATAGGTAAAGAGATTGCCCATATTATAGGCACAAAGCACGGGATGATAGCGAGTGTCCCCTCGGTTGGCCGTTAGCATTTCTACGCCCAGGAAAGTGTCGGCGTGACTTCCCAAGATGATATCGGCGCCAGCATCCGCTATGGATTGCGCTAGCTCCCGCTGTGCCTTTGTAGGCTCGCTTGCACTCGTCTTTCCCCAGCACAAGGACACGATCACAACCTGAGCGCCTCGTTGACGTACAGCTTGGAGCTCTGACTGTATAACGGATAAGTCAAGGTCGGCAAAGGCATAGGCTTGTTCCTCGGCGGTGGTTTTCTTTTTTCCGGTAGAACTGAGCTCGCTTTGATAGCTAAGAAATGCAACCTGAATACCATTCACCAATTCAATGGGCGGTTCATTCCGCTCATCCTGTGAGACGTACAAGCCATATGGGAACATTCCGGCGGCTTGTATGCTTTGCTTTGTGGCGGAAAGCCCGTTGATTCCACTATCAAGAGCGGCGGGATGTCCAACAGAGAATACGTCGATTCCTGCTTGTTGAAAGGCGATTAACGCTTCTGCGGGTAAGTTGGAGTCAGATAGTTTTTCACTGGGAATGACATTATCCTCTAGTGTGGCAACAGTTAAATCCGAGGTTAAAGAGGAGGAAAGCGGCTCGAAAAGCAGTTGAAACTGATAGCCACTGTCGTCAGTCAACGTTTTTTGCACAGCGGAATTCGTCTTGATGCTTCCTGCCGCGCACAGGGTGAAGCTTAATTCCGCTGCTACCGTCGGCGTAGGTTCTGCTGTGCTTTGCAAAACAGTTTGCTGGGGAAGCGGCGTGTTTTGCGGTTTCACGGTTACGCCTGCACCATTTTTTAGATAAGAAATCTGGGATAACGATTGATCGATTGCAACAGCCAATTCGGATGCGTTCACCCGCACATCCTCCTGACCTGTTAGGCGGGGGAGAAGGGCAAAGAAGCCGGCTAAAACCAAGCAAGTGACGGTCAACATTGTTATGGTTCCCAAAGAAACGCCACGTCTTTTCCGCCGCTTCATGTCTGTCCTCCTAGACTGCGCATATGCGCAAAATATCATTGAATGCTTGACCAACGATTCATGCAATGATATCATAATCAGGATACTTATGCAAGATAAGGAGTTTTTGCCATGAAGATCAGCTTTTCGACTTTGGGCTGCCCCCGTTGGAGCTGGCAGGAGATTACCGCAACGGCTTGTGATTTGGGATACAACGGTATTGAAGTTCGTGGTGTCGGCAAGGACATTTCCGTTCCTACCATTCCCGCATTTTCTGACGCAAACGTAAAAGATTCAGTCTCAAACCTCAAGCGGCTCGGATTGCAAATTCCCTGTCTAGACAGCGATTGCTGCATTCATCTGCATGAGAACGAAAAAGCGGTCAATGAAGAGATCCAGTCTTATATTGTTCTTGCAGAAAAGCTGGGTTCTCCTTATGTTCGCATTATGGCTACCGCGCCGGTTCCGCAGCCTGTGGGAACGGTTGATGAGAGCTTCGTTCGCGACCGTGCGGTAGAGCTTGGCCATTATGCCATGGAGCATCACGTTAAGCTATTAATTGAAACCCATGGAGTTTGGAGCGACAGCGAAAAGCTGGCAAGGCTGTTAAGCACGATTAGCTGTGATGGCGTCGGCGCGCTATGGGATGTGCACCATCCCTATCGTTTTATGGGAGAACGGCCGGAAACAACCTTCCAAAATCTGCGCCCATGGCTATGTCACACTCATTTCAAGGATAGCGTGGCTACCGATGACGGCTATCGTTATTCTCTGCCCGGGTTTGGGGACGTACCGCTGGCTGATATCGTATCAGTTTTAAAGAATGGCGGATACGATGGCTTTTACTCCTTAGAATGGGTTAAACGCTGGGATATGACCTTGGAAGAGCCCGGCATTGTATTTGCACATTTTGCAACCTATATGCAGACTTTATAAACAGCACAAGCCGCATGAGATATAAAAACTCATGCGGCTTGTATTTGTTCGCAGAAATCAGTAGAGCGGAAAGAAGTCGCCGTACCAATATATTTTGCCTGAAAAACCCTCCGGCGGCGTACCGGATATAAAAAAATTGACGCATTGAGCATAGGACTCATTACACAGTGTATTGACCATCGCATAAGCCAGCATTCGTTCTTGCTGTTCTGCCATGCCCTGTCCGCTTGCACGGAAGGAGGTGGCGAAATTAACCAGAAGGCGCTGCCCGGATAATGCTAAGCCTAAAATGTCAGCATCCTCGATGCTATCTTTTGGCATCACCGCCGATAGGCCTTGCACCTGATCATAGGCTTGAGGCCCGTTAGATAATTCCTGTAACAGTGCGCGTGGACTTTGCTTTTGATTGTACGGCACGGGACGTAAAGTGGCCGTTAGACTTTGGGCAGTTTCATCCACAAAGTATAACGTACAAAGATCATATAGCAGCGTCGCATAATCCGAACGCCGCTGAACCATGTCGGTAAAAAGCACGGAGCTGGTGAAGCTGTCGTTCAGCATCAAGGTTTCAATCGGCTGTTCACCCACTCTTACGGTAATCCCCGCCACGCTGGGGAAAAAAGTGGTTAATGTATAACAAAGGGAGGCCATGCAGTTTGCACGGCTTAAATGATGGGCTTCTAGCATTTCATCCAACGTAAAGGAGAAGCTTAAGGAAATCACTTGTCCACCTAGCGTATCCGAATAGTCAACGGAGGGCTTGTCAGTCAAAAGATCGCTCAATAGGGGCAGCGTAGGAGAACCGATACTGTCTAGCTGTGGGCCCTTTGCCAGCTCTTGTAAGAGCGTAACAACCATGTCAGGCACCAGCTGATTCGTAAAAGCGCAGACGCGCACCTCGCCTATAATACCCGGCGTATCGGCAAGCGGGAAATAAAGCGTCGCATTGGTGGAAAACGACTTTGTTCCTGCACTTTCGTTCGCTTGTACCCGTCTGGATAGCTTCTGCTCATAAATCGCATCTATATCCTCGCCTAGGCTGCGGCTAAAGGCTCCCATTGGCAAGGTATTTGATACATCTAGACCAACCGCTCGATCCACCACAAGAAAATTAACATAATCAACGTTAGATGCTTCTGTTAAGGTGTTGGTGATGGCTTGAAAGGTAAGATAGAGCTCGTTACGGCTGATTTGCAGCGCTGAGGCGGCTAGATTGACAGTAGCAGTATTTCCGCTTACCTCTACTGGATTAACCCCATAGAGGGCTAGATGAACGCCGTTTCCCAACGCGGCGGCGAGATCGGTGCTGGAATGGTTCAACAATGCCCGCACAAGGCTTTCCTCTGCCGGCCTGGACGCCACAAAGGTGACGGGATCGGTTATTGCGACAAGTCTGCTAGCATTATGACGAGGCAAGTAAAGCGTTGCGTTTGCGGTATACTCCAACGCCGCATCTCCGATTGGAGCCACGGCGCTCGTATGTGCTGGCGGCAGCGTGATCTCCGGAGGAGTGCCCGAAATAGGCAGATTGCTGGTGCACCCGCATACCAGTAGCGAAAGGGAGCAAAGCACGACCCAGATAGCCGTTTTCTTTATTTTCACCATCTTCAGCTCCTTTTCACTGCACCTGTAACAGCTTTTGTAGGGTTGAATAATTGATTTTCCAAATACCATTTTCGCGTACCAACCGTATGGGATAGGCGGTTATTTGAAGGTTGGAACCACCGCTCAACACATCCAAATCGAGGGAAAGAATTGCATGAGCGCCATCCTCTAAAACCGTACCTGGGCTAACTGAAAACTTTGTTAAGGACGGAGCGTCATCCACCGTTTTGCAAAAGCTTTCATATATCGGTTTGGTTTCATAGTCTGCATAGGAAGCGGTAAAGTTGTATAGCGTTTGATAATCCTTTTCCTTCCATGCCTTTAATACCAGAAAAGCCGTATGATAGGGCGTTAGTAAAACGGTTTCGTCACGATACTGAGGATCGGTAGGCCCGGTTTGGTCATTCAAAAAGTAGCTTCGGTTTAACCGTAGGTTTTCCGTTGCCGTATCTGAACGTTGTATCATCAACTGCACTTTTTCATAGGAGAAATTATCTGTTACGGTATTGACAAGGCTTTGAACGGTTAAACGTCTACGAAGGGGAGCCTCTGTTACCCAATCCGTTTGGGTTTTCCAATCCTGTGGAATGCCATCCTCCAAAAAGGCCGCATTCAAAGTAATGGTCAACATTTGTTCGCTCACAGTGACGTCCACAATTTTCACGTTTTCTTGCAGTAGCTTTCTTAACTCGATGCGTTCGGCAGACGGTCCATCCAGCAATGCGCGTAATACCGCCATTTCATTGCTTTCATCCTTTGGAACCACCAAGGTTCTTTTTTCTCCAGCTAGCATTTCGGTATCTAAATAACGAAAATATAGCACAGCCTCTATTTCAGTCGTTGTGGTAGCAGAAGCAGAGTGAAGCGCTATGGGAACGTCCGGCACAGCCGTAGCCTCTGCTTGCGTCAAAGGGTTTTGTTCGCAGGCATTTAAAAAGACCAGCGCCAATAGACAAAAACAGAGCAACAGGAGTTTCTTTTTCACGCCATTTCCCCCTAGCCTTGATGAATCGGCAGTTCGACTGTAAAGGTAGCGCCATGGCCTTCTTCGCTTTCCACCGATACGCTGCCTCCGTGCATTAACACCATTTGATGCACGATACTTAAACCCAGCCCAGTACCGCCGGTTTCTCGACTGCGCGCCTTATCAACCCGATAGAAGCGATCAAAAATATGCGGCTGGTCTTCCTTTGGAATGCCTGGGCCGTTATCGGTTACCGTCAAAACCGCGTCTCTGCCGGAACGAATCAAGCGCACTCGTATGGAGCCGCCTTCCTGGGTGTACTTTAACGCATTTTCCATTAGATTATAGACAACTTGGCTTAGCTTGGCACAGTCGGCGTACATATCGCAGCGGTCGTTAATCGCCAGCTTTAGCTCCTGATGATGCATTTCAGCCACCGGCTGCAACCGATGGGCGGTATCCTTCACTACTTGAGAAAGGCTAAAGGTGGTACGGTTGAGACGCATGGTTTGTGAGTCCATGCTGACCAAAGTTAATAGATCTCCAATGATCATATTTAACCGATCAATTTCTTTGTTGATGTCCGTTAAGAACTCGGTTCGAACCGCTTGTTCCATATCAGGCTGATAAATAATGCTTTCCAAAAGAATTTTCATGGTGGCAAGAGGCGTTTTCAGCTCATGGCTGGCATTGGATACAAACTGGTTGCGACTGCTATCAAGCATTTCCAGCTTTTCGGACATTGCGTTAAAGGTTTCAGATAGCTTGCGCATTTCTCCACTGCCGCGGGTCGGCACGCGTACAGAAAAATCACCATGGCCCATGCGTTGAATACTGCGCGTAAGCGCAGCGATGGGACGGGTTAATACCCGAGAAAAGACAAGGGCTATCGCCATTGCAGCAGCGGCGGCTACAAGGAAATACAAAACCATCCGGTCCTGCAGGGCAAACAGCCGCTCCATCATGTCTTGAATGGGCGATGAAAAAAGCAGTACGCCAATGATGGTCCCATCTTGGCTTAACGCCGAGGTGCAGTACGCCACCCATTCAGAGGTAGTATCATATCTCTTCAGGAAATGAAAGTCCAAGCTTTGATCAGCGCTCTCATTGAGCTGATGCACGCCGTAATCCGCCGTTTGATTCAAAGCAAGAATGCCAATCACTTCTGGCAGCTCCAAACGGGAGCCGTTTAATTCAGAAAAGCTGTCCAGCTGAACCTTACCGCTTTCATCCAGCACCATCAGCCGTCCGCCCATTTCCCCGCTGGCCGTTTCCAAACGCTGCTGTAAGGCGCTCATTTGTGAAGTACGATAAAGCAAGCTTACCTCTGCAGCAAGCTGATCCGTATTGGCGCGGTCCTGCCGCATACGATCCGTAAACAAATAATCGCCTACCAGCCCAATGAGAGAGGTTGCTACCGCATAGTAGCTAACTCCGACAATGAGCAGGAAGGCAAGTAAAATTTTCCAACGGATAGAAGCAAATGGGTTGTTAATCTTTATCGGTGAAATAGTAACCCACTCCCCACTTCGTGAAGATAAACTCTGGCTGAGCGGGATTCCTTTCAATTTTCTCGCGCAGTCGGCGAATATGCACGTCTACCGTACGCGCGTCGCCCGTATAATCGTATTTCCATACGGTTTCCAGCAGAGATTCACGGCTGAATACCTTTCCTCTATTGCTCACAAATACCTGAAGTAGATCAAATTCCTTTGCTGTCAGCCGCACCTCGCTGCCGCCTAGGGTTACGGAACGGTTGATGGAGTTGATTTCCATATCGTGCACCCGTAGCGTCCGGCGGCTATCGTTCTGTGTGGAGGCAGCAGTGCGCCGCATGATTGTTTTAATACGGGCCTTTACTTCTAGAATATTAAACGGCTTAGTCATATAATCGTCCGCGCCGTATTCAAGGCCCAATATCTTATCAATCTGTTCGCCCTTAGCAGTCAGCATAATAATTGGCACGTTGCTGTGCTCGCGGATTCGCTGGCATACCGTAATACCGTCTACCTTGGGAAGCATTACATCCAGCAGAATAAAGTCATAATGCCCGGCGAAGAATTTGGTCAACGCCTCTTCCCCGTCAGCGGCAGAATCCGTTTCAAAACCCTCTTGTTCAAGCGTATATTTCAAACCTTTTACAATTAGCGGTTCATCGTCAACCAGCAGAATTCGCTTTGCCATAGGCTTCGTTCCTTTCATCCTATGATGTGCGGTAATCAATTATTTACAGCACTGTTTACATTGTAAAATGAAATGTGAAAAAAATCAAGAGTTTTTGAAACATATTATTCACAATTTAGCGAAAAAGACAATTGTGGTGAAAACCTCTCTGCCGATTGATCAGAAGGGAGGAATTATTAAGCGACTTCGTTTAAGCCGTAGGTATAGCGCACCACCAGCCATGGTTTGCTATCGTACATACCATAGGCGTCGCCAAAAAGTCGATAGCTTGCGCCTTCCTCCCAAGTGGTTTTAGAGGAATTCTCCACATAGATCAATATTGGGCTTTCCTCGGTTCCTACATTCATAAAAGCGCGTTGAGGCTTTGTGGTTTCGATACTGGTAATAACGCCCTTGCAGATATAAATCCTGGACTCGGCTTTTCGCTTGTCGATATTATCCATGAGATCCGTGTATTTTTCAACGATATCCCACGCTTTTCTGGAATATACGTCAACATTGGGCACATAGTAAACCTCATGCTGAACCGTAGTGGTGGATTTACCGGGGTAATCCGCTGTAATGGTGATGACATTCGTGCCAATTTTATCGAACACAGCCTGAAAGGAGAAGGATCCGTCGGAGGCAATGTTTGTGATATCAAGATCCGTATATGGGGAGAGTACTTTAACCACAGCGCCCGGCAGCGTAGTGGCGCGCACCAGCATGCTTTGGGAAGAATCGGTGCTGCTGCTGGCAATATCAGAAGCCAAGTCCAGCGGAATATCCTGTTTTTCTCTATATAAGGTTACCGTCATTGTATTTTCTCGGCAATACTGACTACGAACCACAATGGTATAGACATTTTCGCCAATAGGCTGCACTGTGGCGTTATAGCTGACGCGTCCTCCCTCTGTATTCACCAGATCACTGTAATCCTCGCCATTGATGGTTAGCGTGCTTCCCTCTCGCACATTTAGGATAATATTATAAAGCGCTGTACTTACAACTTGATAAGGGCTGTCCGGATTCTGCAAATCAATGGGGGAAAGGGGAATGTCGATATCATAAGTAATAGGATCAAGAGCTGTTTGTCGGCCGGAATCGGATACGACAAAGGGACTGACAGTAACGCTTAATGTTTCCTGTAGGTAGTCCTCATAGTCGTCATACCAAATATGGTCTAGAATGTCAAAGGTAGCAATACCGCCTGTAACGATGGCTGAAGTGCGAAGCTCTTTAATCGTGATGCGCTGACCGTCCGTACCGGGAATGGTAATGGTATGCGCCGCTAGGTCATCTCGTATGGTTGGCGTTACTGTCGCCGCGCGAGCATCCGTTTTTTGGTTGTTTTGGATCATCGGCAGGACGAAAGTAATACCGAGCCAAAGGAAAAGGGCAATGCTAGCCATAATGGCAACCGTACGGAGCGACTTACGCCAACTGACGCGACGGGCTTTGTGGCTGTTCTGCATATTGCGCATGCGCAGTGAATTCTCATATTCATCTTGACGCGCATAGGCGGGAAGATATTCGCTGGTATCGTGATAACCGTCATACACGGGTTCATCGTCATCAGGCTTTTGGATATTGACGATTCTGCGTGTATTTCCGTATCCGTATACGTCGTCCTCGTCGCGATGGTTGGGTTCTGCCCGATAACGAGCTGGATAAACGCGCTTTGCATCGGGTCGCACGTCTCCCTCTTCGACCATTTCAGGGTCTACTGGGCGTAAGGTAGAATCCGGGTTATCGTTATAGGCAGAAAAGAATGTAGAACGGTTGCTGGTAGTGTGCACCGTACGACCAGAGGGAGCCATTCCTCGGGCTGCCGCTGCTTCCCTTAGACGGCGCTGCTCCTGCTCCCCGGCAATTTTACGGCTTTTTAAATCCACCATTTCCGAGGCGAGCCGATCCCGCGGGTCATCCGACGTCTCCGTTTCACCGCGATCGTCAACGCGGATGTAGCTCTTTGGCTTATCTTTATCTTTTAGTTCGAGCTGCCACGCAGGGATTCCGTCCGTCCCGTAAGCGTCGTCGGGCAACTCCGCACCACAATAAACGCAGTGCGGCATCCCTGCGCGATTCCATTTTCCACAATCGGGACATTTCATGCAAGCAGCTCCTTTTTCTTTAGACTAGAACTATTCAATTTCGTTGACTGAACGTCCAAATCCTGCCAATGAGCGATTTGTTACAGATTATTCTCCGCTTAGACCATGGGCTTCTAAATACAGGCTTTGCAGTTCCATATAGCGATTGAGCAAGGCGGCTACCATCATATCGTCATCTTCATCCTGAGGATGATCGGATAAATATGCGTCATAGATAAATTCAAACGCCTCATCCTCATCGTATTCCTGTTCGCCCTGACAGTCATTTTCATCCAAAACGCCGCTGACACGCATAAAGTGAAAATCATATTGGATAAAATCTTCAATCAGCTCCGTCATTCGGTCTTGAATTGCTCGAAAAGGTTTAGGATCAATTTGGGATAGTATCCATTCACGCGCCTCGTGGCAATCGTAGCCCACCATAGCATTCACCTCAATTGGATATTGATTCGGCTTGCCTTAAGCATATACCAAAGGGCCGCTCGACATGCGAGCGGCCCTGATTGCGTTTTCCTTACACGCGCTTTGCTTCCTTAAGCTTGGCAGCTTTGCCCTGCAAATTACGCAGATAGTAAAGCTTCGCACGACGAACCTTACCGCGACGAATAAGCTCGATGTGGTCAAGGCGAGGGGAATGCAAGGGGAATGTACGCTCAACGCCGATACCGTAAGACACGCGGCGAACCGTAAATGTTTCACGGATGCTGCCGTTGCGCTGGGCGATTACAGTGCCTTCAAAAGCCTGCAAGCGCTCGCGAGTGCCTTCTACAACCTTCACGAAAACGCGAACGGTGTCACCGATGCCGAACTTGGGCAGATCGGTGCGGAGCTGAGCCTTCTCGATGGAACGAATGATTTCACTCATTTCATGGGCCTCCTTCCTTCATAGACGTTCGTGCCCACATGGGGTAGCGGACCGCCCGTTTGTCACAAAGAGCATTATACCATAACTGGAAACAGAAATGCAAATTATTTTTCACGAGAGTAATTCAGGAATGTCTAAGGAATGTCTAACCCAAGGTATTTGCATGCTTCAATTGTTCTTTTCCATCGCTCATACTCCTAGTGTTCCCCTATAACATGACGCTTATATCGTGCCCGACGGCGTACTGTCAGCAGGATTTGACCGCGATATAGAGATAGCAATGCGCTTTGCCATCCTTTGTATATTCACCCGGCACGGTGCTCTCGTAGTCTGCGGTGAAAGCGCGGCAGAGCTTGCCGGTGCGTTTTTCCTCCCAGACTTGAGACCATGCCTTGTCTGCGGCTTCTTGAATGCTTAACCCGTCGAAATCGTAGGCATGGTATTCTCCGGCGTTTACCCGCTCTTGCAGCTGCGCAAAGAAATCCGCTGTCACGGTGAAAATTGTCAGGTCGTAAGCCCCCGTTTCATCCCGTTCATAGTTGGTATATTTGGAGATGGGAGATAGGCCCTGCTGAAAAGCGCCAACGCTGTCAAACATCAACGGAAGCTTACCGCTGACGATGTCTTGCCAAACTTCGTTGATTTTACCCATGCCGTCCTTCGAGTTGTCTGTACGAATCGTAATTTCCTTTAGTAAGTATGCCATGATCGTTTTCCTTCTTTCATTTCGTTTTTGCTTTTCGATCTGAATGATGACGCAGGATGAGTTACTCATTCGCTGGTTTGAGGGATATAAGCCAAGTTTCAATCGCTTGCACCAAAATAGACTGTTGTTGCAGAACGGCTAAGCCAGTTTCGGGAATATCGGGCATATTTTCTTTTAACTGCCGGTTTTCCTCCAAATACTGCTTGAGCTGTGCAACACTGTTTTCAATACGAGACAGGCAATGCGCTCTAGCCTCGTAGTCCAACTTGTCCAAATTGACGATGACGGCGTTAAAATCCAAGAAAATACGAACTGGTTGTGATGCGATTTCCAGCATGAGTTGATCAAATTCTCGCTTGCCCGTTTCCGTCAAGGTATAAATTGCTTTTTCCGGCATCTTGCCTTCCTTCACGGTATTTCCGATGATGTACCCTTTTTCTTCGAGCTGGATTACCTTTTTGTAGATCGATGGCGTGCTGATTTTTACCCATTTGGAAATATTGCGGTATTCTACGAGCTTTTGAATATCGTAAGCGCTTAATGCTTGATCCTTGAGCATCCCTAACACGATCAAATCGATTGTAGCCATTTCGTTCCTCCTTGCGACTTGACATCTACTATAAACTATAGTACTATATTTGCCGTTGTCAAGTACTATATTATATAGTACTATATAATATTATACAGAGTAAAGGAGAATGACGATGAAAGAACAAAATTCCAAAATGGCCCTGCTTGGTAGTGTTCCTGTTCCCAAAGCGCTTTTGGCGCTGGGCTTGCCTACAATGGTTGGGATGCTCATCAATGCGTTGTACAATCTGGTAGACGCTTACTTTGTTGGCGGACTCGGAACCGATGCGATGGGCGCTATTACGGTTGCGTATCCGCTTGGGCAGGTCATTGTAGGCCTTGGGCTGTTATTCGGAAATGGGGCAGCGGCATACCTCTCACGACTTTTGGGGAAAGGTGATCAAGAAACGGCTAACAAGGTGGCAAGCACCGCATTATACAGCAGTGTGGCGATTGGAGCCATTGCAATCCTCCTCTCGATGATTTTTCTAAAACCGATTTTGAGGCAACTCGGCGCTTTGGATAGCGTCATGCCTTATGCAATCTCATATACCAGCATCTATATTGCCTTCTCGATTTTTAATGTGTTCAATGTCACCATGAATAACATCGTCTCCAGCGAGGGATCGGCAAAGACGGCGATGTGCGCGCTGATGGCGGGGGCTGTTTTAAATGTCATCCTTGATCCATTCTTCATTTATACGCTGGGGTTTGGCATTACAGGGGCAGCGATCGCCACAGCCATTTCACAGATGGTTTCCACGGTGGTGTATATCATCTACATTTTGCGCAAAACCAGCATGTTTCGCTTCAGCATCAAACAGGTTCGCTTTACAAAGGACACCATGTCGGAGGCGCTAAAAATTGGTATTCCGACATTGATTTTCCAGCTCCTTACCAGCGTCTCCATGTCCATGATCAATGGTGCAGCGAAAGATTACGGCAGCTCCGCGCTGGCTGCCATGGGGCCTGTGACAAAAATTATGTCCATGGGTAGCCTTGTGGTTTTCGGGTTTTTGAAAGGCTTTCAGCCCATTGCTGGGTACAGCTATGGCGCTAGGAAACTAGATCGTCTGCATGAAGTAATAAAAACCTCGATTATATGGTCAACTTGCTTTTGTGTGATCTTCGGATTGGTTGCGGCAATCTTTTCAGAGGGAATCATGGCACAGTTTACGAAAAAGGATATGGAAATGATTCGCATTGGGCAAATGGCGTTGCGCGCAAATGGTATCTCGTTTATCTTCTTTGGTTTCTACACCGTGTATTCATTCTTGTTTCTGGTGATGGGGAAAGCGAAAGCAGGATGCTTTCTGGGCGCGTGCAGGCAAGGCTTTTGCTTCATTCCTGTGATCTTGATTCTTCCTAATCTGATGGGGCTAAACGGCGTTCTCATTGCGCAGCCTTTTGCAGATGTGCTTGCTGCCTTGATAACGGTTCTGATGGCGCGCCGGCTTCACAAAGAATTGGAAATCATCAAGGCAGGTCTAATAGGGGAAATGCACTCATCCTTCCGGCGTCATTGAATACAGACGGTTGAACCTATCCACAAAACAGAAACACGAACGAGAGATGTGCAGTTGCCGCTCGTTCGTGTGTTTTATCGTCCAACTTCCATTCTTTATTCAAGTCATCCTATGAGCAACAGCATGGTATTTGGCGTGAATCGCTTCTGTTGTTCACTTTCTCAAGGCATAATTTGAGCATTGCTCAGTGCTCCTATTGACTTTCCTAGTATGCAGCACTACAATAAGTTGAACAATATTCAGCATACAAAGGAGGAGCTTTTATACCCAGACAGCCAATTGCTGAGGATGGATAGCGGGATGAAGTCGTGGATGCTGCGCTGGCGCTGTCCTTAACACTGGGCTTCGACGGAGCTTCGATCCGCAGTATTATGAGCAAGTCTGGTGGCGAGTTCGGCTTGCGCTACTACGATTGTAAGAACAAGGATGAGGCCTTTCCATGGTCCCGTCGCTGCTCTTTCGCGGAGTACTCAGTCAATATTAGCCGCTAATTGTTGCTCGGTTTCTTTTTGCACCATGTCATATTACCATTAGCGATAAAAACGCGGCACTGGAATCATATAGATAACTTCCGCCTTATCAAATCAACGACAGGCGGCTGTTCAGACAAGAATACTTGACATAGAAGGAGGTTGGAAGCGATGCTCAAATACGGCCCAACAGGTGCGCTTAGCGAATATTATTACAAAAACGGTGTTTTTCATGGCGTGCACTATGGTGATTTCCATCAGGATTGTAGCGCGCTATTTGAACTAATTGATCAAGAGGAGGCATTCCTTTTGCAGACTGACGCAAAAAGGAGAATCCTTTTCGATCTGTATCATACAGACCTAAGCAGCGAAGTTCTTGAATATCTGATGATGCATTTATCACACATTTCATCAAGAATCTATAAGATTGCTTTTGCTGCACAGCCAAAGGAGCTTCGGAAATTAAAACGTGCCATTCGAAAAGCAAAGCCTATTTCGTTGGAACTCTGTATGTTTGGTACGGATCAGAACGAAGACAAAACTTGGCTGGTGAGTTGATTGATGGACGCGAGACGGTCAGCGCTTTCTCGAGATGGACTTAGCATCATGCATGCTTGATGAACCGAGAATCTATGATTGAACATTTGATCAATAATCGTCATCGGAATGGCATGTTTTAATCCCCAAGCTCAATCGATGCTCTCCCAGTTCTTTTCGTACTTGAGCAAGCAGCAGCTCACGCCCGAATCTACGGTGATGTCCGTCCACGTGATGAGGACCACCTTGTCCGCCAGCGTCATGTCTGCCACTACCTTCTGGAAGGTGAAGGCATTGGCGCCAAAACACCACTTGGGCCTTAGTTGGCGAATGATCCCCACGTCGTCCGGCAAGCTCTGTCCTGCCCGCATGGCTGCAATCGCGTCGTCTATCTCAAAAAATGCAATGAGACTGGAACGAAAGATTCGAATGATCTTATGGCTCGATCCTTCGCCTGAAACGTCCCCACAAGCCCCAAAGCCAGAGAAACGAAACTGCTATCGTTAGTAAATAAGCCAACGCGGAATTATTGATAGCAAATTCTGCGAGCCAAAAGCTGGGCAGAAAGGCGCATAGATACCGTAAAGGGGTGGAAAGGAAGAAGGGGAGGGGTAAACCAAGCATAAGCAATCCGGAGAGCTTTGCCATTGCCATTCCTTCCATTTTGTTTTTGGCAAGCGCCACTATCAGCATCGCTGTCAAAACGCCGTACAAGCCACCGCCCAGCGAAAGGAGCAGCGTCGTTCCCAAGGATAGGCCAGAAACTGTAAATAGGCTCAGAATCGCAATGTCATACAGGATGGAGAGCAGCATGGGAATTCCTAGCCGTGAGAATAGATAACCGATTTTTCCTAAGGGCGTGATCATCAGGTATGTACCGGCGCCGTTGTCCAATTCGGATAAGAGGACCATCGCACCGGTAAAGCAGAACATCATGGGGGTCATCAGCGCCAACAATAGATCAAACAGCAGGAAGTAGGGGGAGAGGAACTGCACGGTTTCCATCTGCGCACAAAGATAAGCTTCCAACGGCGGTAGTACGAAATGAAATGCCGCGCCCATGAGCAGCGGGACTGCCATACAGGCCGCTAGAATCGCATCCCGCCAAATCTCGGCAACGTATAATTTGAAGGCAACCAATAAGCGGTTCATTCTTTTCCACCTCCCATTGTCGCAAAATACCGTTTGACAGCCCGCAGACAGCAGAGAAAAAAGAACGCACACCATACCAGCAGTGAGAAAAGGCAAATCCACTCTCCGCTACTTTTTGTGCTCATCAGGCGAATGGCGGCAACGCCCGGATGTATCAGCCACCAATCGGAGTGAAGCACATTGAATAGGCTGAGAAGAGCCGGTAAGGTAATCCCTATCTCCACGGGGATCACAGCGATCAGAAAGCTGTTTACCGAATTTGTTTTGGTGGCAATCCATAGGCTTGCCATCGAGAAGAGCAAGGAGCCAATCCCGATGCCTAGCATACATCCGCTAAAATTTGCAACGTTTCCTGCAATGCTAATTATCGCGCCCGCTACTAGCGCCACACACAGTAGAGGGACTATTTTGGCAAGGATGTATTCATTCGCTTTAATGGGCGTTACCGCCAAGGCCCAATGCACTCGCTGGCCCTTCTCCAAAAGTAGAATTGCGCCCATAAAGAATAAACCCATAGCGGCGGGATCGGTAAAGACAAGAATGATGGCTGCGATAGATTTGGCACTCTGGGGAAGCAGCTCCAAAACAAACAGGTAAAGCAACGTAAAGACGATGTAGAGCAGTACAATACCATATTTCCAGATCAGCTGCATTTCTCCCCAGATGAAACGGAACGTTCTCATTGAAGCTTCCTTCCTGTGACGTCCATGAAAATATCACCTAGTGTAGGTTCGGAGGAATGAATAGAGGTCAGGCGGTTCTCAGCGATTAGTTTTTGTAGCTGCTCATCATGAGCCGTTTGCTCCATAGCGCAAAAACCGCTTTGCTCGCGATTCTTTTCCATCCATGTATAGCGAAGCCGGGCGGCTCCTCGTTGCATAATCAGCTTATGGGGCTGATCCA
Organism: Eubacteriales bacterium; assembly: GCA_028693055.1. Taxonomy (GTDB): domain Bacteria; phylum Bacillota; class Clostridia; order Christensenellales; family Aristaeellaceae; genus Limiplasma. Next base: position 41,883 of record JAQUWD010000025.1, read on the forward strand.
GCGCTTGTACCTTTCCGTCTACAATGAAAGCCACCTTGTCGCATAGCTCCGCCGCGTCCTCCATATTGTGAGTGGTCAGCACCACGGTAACGCCCTTTGCTTTTTGTGCTAGAATGCAATCCTTCATTATACGTGCATTATTGGGATCAAGGCCGCTAGTAGGCTCATCCAGAAAAAGTAAGATGGGATTGTGGATCAGCGCCTTGATAAAGCCAAGGCGACTACGCATGCCTTTTGAATAATCTGATACCTTTTTGTCCCCATCCTTCAGCAAGCCGACGGAAGCTAACAGCGCGTCGATGTCCAGCTTTTTACTCGCATACAAGGAGCTAAAAAAGCGAAGGTTCTGCCGTGCGGTTAGTTTTTCATAAAGGGTTGGGTATTCAAAATCAACGCCGATTTGTTCGTAAAAGGCGCTCCCGGCATTGCGCGCCTCCGTGCCGTTCACGGTAACAGAGCCGCCGTAGCGCGGCAGCATCCCAATGAGAATTTTTTGAATAGTGCTTTTCCCAGCGCCGGAGGGCCCTAGAAAGCCGAAGATTTCTCCGTCGCCTACGGAAAAGCTCATATCCTCAATAAAGGGTTGCTTGGTATAGCTGAAAGTAAGCTTTTGAATATCGATCATTTGGATTCCTCCCACATTTGCATAATCAATCCACGAATTAGTAGCTTTTGCGCCGCTTGCCAGCATGACCCGATTTCTCGTCGGTGGCCCGGCATGAAGAATACAGCTCGAAAGGCAGCGGAATAATCGTCTAGTCGTTCTGCCGCCAGTTTGGGGAAAAGCAGCCCAAAAACGTGACAGAAATCATCATCCAGATCAATATGACGCGCCACCAGTTCATCCGGTAGTCTGCGCACCAGCATTTCTAGTTCTCCGCTTACCAGTAGAGATAAAAGCCCGGAATCAAAAGCCGTGTTATAAAAGCCGTTTAGCATTTCCGTCAAGCTGTCGGGCGTGAAGCCTCCGGCTTGAATGCGGGCTGCTAGCTCCCGATGAATCGGCTCGTGGATTGCCATCAGCGTGTCGTAAAGCAAGAGCTCCTTAGAATCGTAGAACAAGTAAAAGGTGCCCTTAGGAATATGAACCTCTCTAACAAGCTCATCCACAGTAGTTTTTCGAACGCCCTGCCGTTTCATGGATTCCATGGCAGCAGTCCGCAGTGCGGCCTTGATGGTTTCCCGTTCAGCAGCTGAATATGCCTTGGACATGATTTCCTCCTTGCCAAAACGAATTAAACTAATTGACTAAATTCGTTTCTTTGGTCAATATGTCACCAAAGGAAGCTCCCGTCAAGAGACGGGAGCTAAGATTGTCGAAAAACTCCTTAAGGGGGTGTCGGGGGAGCCCGAAGGCTACCCTGACTGCATTCGTATCGCCCAGCTTTGCCGGGCGGGCGGGCAATTTGCGGCTCTGCCGCAAACTGCCCGTAACTGGTGAAAAAGCGCGTAGCGCTTTTTTGACACGCGGAGCTCCCGTCAAGAGACGGGAGCTAAAAACAGCGTTTACGCGTACCGCCTGACAACTTCCTCTAGGGACGCCAGACCGTTATGAAAACCGTTGCCGTTATCCATGACGATATCGGCTACCTCACGGTAGAGGGGCATACGCTCGTTATAAATACGCTCGATTTCATCCCGCCCTTTTTGCGCTAGCAAGGGCCGCTTTTCAGCGCGGATATCCAGCATGATATCGTCAATAGGGCGATCAATGAGAACAATAATACCATGGTTCTTCATGAGCTTGCGGTTATACTCCCTCAGACTGACCCCACCGCCGGTTGAAATGATTCCCGGCGTGGCGGTAACCAGCTCCTCCAGCAAGCGAGATTCACCATCCCGAAAGGCTTGCTCGCCATAGACCTGATAAAGCTGCGCCGTATCCATGCCTGATACCTCGGTTAAGTAGGTGTCGGTGTCAAGATAAGGCATTTGTAGCTTTGCGGCAACGCGCCGACCTAACGCGCTTTTCCCGCTACCGGGCATTCCTACCAAAAAAATATGCCGATCCATCCTGACTCCTCCTTTGTGATCATACAGCCTAAGCGCTAAGCTTGGGCCGCTCCGGCGGCTGCGCTGCCTGCAAGGTGAAACGGAAGCCTGCTCCGTCTGTTTTCTGCATGAGCTCAAGAGTCTGCCCGTGCAGTTCAATAATCTGCTTGCAGATACTCAGGCCCAGACCGGTTCCCTTGCCGGAAGTATGCGCTTTTTCGGCCATATAAAAACGGTCGAAAATGTGGGGTTGATCCGTCGGCGCGATGGGCTCGCCATCGTTCTCAATTTCTACGGCGACGATAGTATCATGCAACAAGGTTGTACGAATTGTCAAGCATCCATTCTTCACAATAAACTTAAAGGCGTTATCCACAATATTCAACACAACCTGAGCAATACGGTCGCTATCTGCGTGCACTATGCAGGGATCTAGTTGAAAATCCAGTTGTACATTCAGTGTTTTTTCCTCGATATCCTGCATGCGCCCGATTAAAACCCGACGAATCAGCTCGTTAACGTCAAAATCTGACCATTGTAGCTTCTCTGCACCGTTGTCCATACGGCTGAGCTGTAATAAATCCGTAATCAAACGCTTCAGGCGATTGGTTTCATCAAAGACGATTTGCAGATACCTTGGATACTCTTCCTTGGGAATCGTGTCGTCCAGCATGCCCTCTACATAGCCGTGTATGCTGGTGACGGGGGAGCGCAGCTCGTGGCTGACGTTGGACACGAATTCCTTTCGTCCGGCTTCGACCTTTTCCAGCTTTTCAGCCATGACATTGAAGGCTCCCGCCAGCTGCCGTACCTCGTTTACCCCGGTGACGGAGGCACGCGCGCTAAGGTTGCCACGGCTCATGGTTTCAGCGGCACGGGTGATAATTGTAAGGGGCTTGATGATGCCGCGGGTATAGAGCGCGGTGCCGGCAATGGCCATAAGCGCCGCCAGCGCAAACCCGATAGCGATTTGCCAGATCAAACCGTGATATTGAGCTTCGATGATTTGGATGCTGGTATGGATCAATACCGCGCCTAGCACCGTATCATCCTGTACATAGGGCACAGCTACGGTCATGATCGCGCCCTCGCTAGCGCGTATGATTCGGGTTTGAACCTCCTTGCCCTTTAAAACCTCCAGCATCAGAGAGGAAATTTCGGAGGGATCCAAGGTTTGCAGCATGCCGACGCTATCGCCCTGCAATGCAGCCTGCATGTTATCCATGATACGGCCTGTACGGTCCACAATCAAGATGTACGCGCCATAATCTTCATAGACATTTTTTGCCTTCCATTGCAGATAGCTCATGGCTGTGCTTTCGATATTTAAGTAGCTGCTCAGTAGACTATCCGATACACTGGCTGCTAAAAAGGCGATTTCCCGCGCCTGCAATAGCAAGCCCTCCATGCGGTTTTCAATCATCGCATCCCGGATGGAGAACATGGAAAAGCCTGCGCTAATCAAAGCCATCAATAAAATAACCACCATGAACAACGCCAGCAGTCGGTCAAACATGCTTTGAAACATCAAGGCTCCCCCTTAGGCGGCTTTGTACTCAAACTTGTAGCCCACGCGCCATACCGTATGGATTTCCCAACCGTGCTTCTCACAGTCTGGCAGCTTTTCCCGCAGCCGCTTGATATGCACGTCCACCGTGCGGCTGTCGCCGAAAAAGTCGAAGCCCCACACTCGCTCCAAGAGCTGCTCTCTGGTAAAAACCATATTGGGATGAGCGGCTAGGTAGTAGAGTACCTCCAGCTCCTTTGGCGGCATTTCTACCGCATGCCCCTCGTAGGTCACTTCATAGCGTGTCAGGCTTACGGTCAGCTCGGGGAAGCGCAAAGTATCGTCCGTTTCATCGGCCTTTTCCTTTTCTTCCGGGGCGCGCCGCAAAACAGCCTTTACCCGAGCGATCATCTCTTTGTTTTCAAAGGGCTTGGTGATGTAGTCGTCTGCGCCCAGCTCTAAGCCTAGTACCTTGTCGAAGGTTTCATCCCGGGCGGTGAGCATGATGACGGGCACCTTGCTGGTTTTACGGATTTCCTTAAGCACCTGTAGGCCGTCTATGCCGGGCAGCATCACATCTAGCAGCACCAATGCGGGAGCGCTTCGCTTGAAGGCTTCCAGTGCAGTGTCTCCACGGGCGGCTTCCGTTACGCCAAAGCCTTCTTTTTCTAAATACAAACGCACCAGATGGCTGATGTTAGGGTCGTCGTCCACCAAGAGTATTTGTTGTTTATCAGACATATTTTGTAAACCTCCCGGTTATTTCAGTGTAACCACAGTAACGCCCTGTTCGCCTTCGCCGTACATACCGTCCCGAAAGCTTTTGACATTCATGTGCTTGCGCAGATGGCGCTGAATGCCCGTGCGTAAAACGCCGGTGCCCTTGCCATGGATAATGCTGACCTCGTTAAGCCCCGCTAGCGTCGCGTCGGCTAAGTAGGTATCTACTTCGCCGATCGCTTCTTCCAGATTCATGCCTCGGAGGTCGATCTCCATAGGCACGGTGCGGGCGGCGGTATTCACCTTGTTCATCACCATGCTGGCTTTGGGCTTGGTGGCTTCCAATGCGCGCAGCTGGCTCAAATGAACCTTCATTTTGATAATGCCGGCTTGCACCTGTAATTCGCCCTTGCTGTCCGGCAGGCTTAGGACAGTGCCCTTGGTCTTTAAATGGACAATCTCCACGTTTTCGCCTACTCGCACGGATTTCGGAGGGGTGAAGTTGGTATCGCTATTGGCGGATAGACCTTCGCTTAATGCGTCGATACCGTCCTCCATCCGTTTTTTCAGCCGTTGGACTTCATGCTCTGGAGTTTGCGCTTGCTTTTTCATGGCCTTCAGCTCGCCGATGATGCCGTCCGCCTCTCGACGGGCGTTTTCCAGTACGCGTTTGGCTTCCGCTTTGGCCTTTTGCATACTCTTGTCTTTGCTTTGTTCGATTTCACGGCGAAGGCTTTCGGCTTCGTTGCGCAGCTTTACGGTCTCCCTCCGTGTTTCCTCAGCCATCTCCCGCTCCCGTTCGGCAATTTGGCGATGGTACTCCGCATTGGCAATCACGTCCTCAAAACGGACGTCCTCCTTGCTAAGCAGCTCCTTAGCGCTGTCAATCAGCCCCTCCGGCAAGCCCAGCTTTCGAGAAATTTCAAAAGCGTTGCTCTTCCCGGGAATACCGATGCTCAAACGGTAGGTTGGGCGAAGAGACTCCACGTCAAATTCCACGCTGGCGTTCTCCACGCCGGGGGTGCTTAAGGCGAATACCTTTAACTCGCTGTAGTGAGTGGTAGCCATTGCGCGAATTTTTCGTTTGAGAAGGGCGGTCAAAATGCTCTGGGCTAGCGCCGCGCCTTCAGTGGGGTCGGTACCCGCGCCAAGCTCGTCAAAAAGCACCAAATCGTTATCGCCCATAGCGTTGATGATGTCAACAATATTGGTCATGTGAGCGGAGAATGTCGAAAGCGATTGCTCGATGGACTGCTCGTCCCCGATATCGGCATATACGTGATCAAAAACAGCCAGCTCCGTGCCGAAGTCGGCGGGAATTTGTAGCCCGGCCTGCGCCATTAAGGTGAAAAGGCCGACTGTCTTTAGGGTGACGGTTTTACCGCCGGTATTTGGGCCGGTAATAATTAGCGTGGTAAAGGCGTCCCCTAACCACAGATCGCTAGGAACCACCTTTTCAGGGTCGATAAGGGGATGACGGCCCCGAACAATTTTGATAAAGCCATTATGGTTCATTTTGGGCAGCACCGCTCGCATTTGTCTAGCCAGCAGCCCTTTGGCAAACGCAAAATCCAGCTGAGCCAGCAAATCCAAATTGTCCTTCAACGCCTCGGCGAAAGGCGATAAGGAATCGGACAGCGCTTGTAAAATGCGGGTAATCTCCATTTGTTCCTTGGCGCGGAACTGCTTGAGATCATTGCCCAGCTCAACCACAAATAGCGGCTCCACAAATAGCGTGGCTCCGCTGGCGCTTTGGTCGTGAACCAATCCGGGTACGTTGGCCCGGCATTCGGCTTTGACGGGAATGCAATAGCGGTCGCCCCGCATGGTGATAATCGAATCCTGCAGGTTTTTGGAAAAGGAGGAGCTGCGAATCATTTGACTCAGCTTTTCTCTCATGCGTTCGTTAGCACTGCGAATTTGCCGCCGAATCTGGTATAGCTCCGAGGAAGCCCTGTCAGCGATTTCTTCCTCGCTTAGGATGGCGTTGTTGATATCGTTTTCAATGCTTTCTTGGGTGGTAAGCCGGGCGGCAAGCCCGGTCAGAATGGGCGTATCGTCACGCTCCTTCACAAGAGCCGTTCGTGCAGCTCTTGCGGCACGCAAAAAGGAGGATATGTCCAGCAACATCCGTGGGCTTAAACACGCGCCTTTTTGAGCCATGACAATAGACTCCCTCACATCGGGAAAGCTTACCAGCGGATTTCCGCCCAGATAGGTGAGCAACACCGTAGCTTCCTCGGTTTCGTCCAAAGCGCGACGCACCTCGGACAAATCGGTGTAGGGGAGAAGCGACTGACATTTTGCCTTGCCTGCGTCGGTGATGGCATTGGCGGATAGCATGTCGCGGATTTTGTTAAATTCCAATACGCGCAGGGCGCGATTCGGTTCCATAAACAGGCTCCTTTCGATAAAAGGGAAATGGTTCATATTCTTATTCTACGCCGCGCTGCCAATGCCCTGCCGTGGCTCCAAACGCTTTTGGGATTGAAGCGTCAGAAAGTAAGGCAGAAAAGGCTTGCGTGATTTGCCGCTGTTCCTCTGGCGTTTCCGTGGTAAAGGAAAGCAGCATTCCCGCGCCTAAAAGACGGCGATCTTGTTCAAAAGAGCGTAGGTCGGTGGGAAGCGCGTTTAAAACGCTGATGACACAGCCTTCCGGGAAGGCTGTGCGGCGAAGCGGAAAGGCGTAACCTTTTTGATCTGTGAGTAACGGGTCGGCTTGACCGCAGGTTTCATAGGGGCTTTGGCACAGGGTGCAGCTTTCCCGATGGGCGACGAGGCCGCGAGCGGCACGCAAGGGACAGTGATTTAAAAGCATCAGCGTTTCCCGCCCATAGACCTTGAGCAGCGTAGGCATGGGGGAGGGGAAAAGGGGCTTCTGCTCCGTAAACGTCCATTCGGGCCAGAGGCAAAAACCACAGGCATGGGGGAGGGCTTGCAAGGCGTTCGGATTGGTAACAGGCAGCTCTTCACCAGCGAGGATGGGAAGCCCGACTTGCAGCAAAAGCTGTCCATAGCTTCCGGCTACCAAGCCGCCCAGACGATCCCGATGGCTTAGGAGAACGGCTTTTACGTCCTCGAAGGCGGCTTCGCTGATTTGCGGCGGCAGCTTGAGCCAAGTCCCATTGGGCAGACGTGATAGCGCCGCGTCTAGCGCCTGTGGGCGATAGTCCGTCGGGCGATAAATCAGCAGTGTCGCACCGCTATTCAAAAGAGCTTCGGCTTGCTCCGGCTCATAGAAAGCTACGGCCAGCGTACTGGGAGCGATCACGGCTGATGGGGCGGTCGATGCCGAGCTTGCATCATTTGCATGGCGGCTTATTTGGCGCGGCTGCTTATGAAAGGCTTGAATGCGAGCCTCTATCAAGCGCTCCACCGCCTCGCGGCGCAGAGCGTTTAGGACTCCCACCGGCAAAAACAAGTCGTCGTCCAGTAAAATGGTAAGAGCTTCCGAATCAGACAGAGAGAAAGGCGTATCTCCAAGCTTGGAAAGCTGGCGCTGCACATCCGTGACAACGGCGGCACGGCTTAGGGCGGCTTGGGGTATTTCTCCTTTCACAGAAACGGTGGTTGTCCCATCGCTTAGGGTAAGACTCATGGGCATTCCAACACGAAAGGCTGCGTTCATGGTAATTGGAATGGACTTGGGTTGATGAGTGCGGGCTCGCAACAGCTGCTGCGCGTCCGTCAGCTTGGCTACCGGACAGCCCGCTTTGACGCGAAGCTCCGGCCTAAGGCGCAAAGTAGCGGTTTGACCGGCAGGTGCGTCGTGGCCGGAGTAGCGCAAATCGTCGTCTCTGTCGCCGCGCAGCTGTAGGCTGTCGCCGTCGTTGAGCGGGCGGGAAAGACGAACCTTTGCCAGTGAACCGCTGACGGCCAACACCTCGCCTAAGGGCAGCCCTTCATGGCTGACACGGTTCGATGCGCATAACGCCGCATCCTGCGCATCCATCAAATGGCCGCGTGTAAAGCCGCCCCGGTTAAAAATTTGCAGCAGCTCTGCCATCGGCTTGGGATCATCGGGGTCAAAGCTTCCGGCGGCGATTGCGTCCAGCGCCTTGCGATATATACCGGCAACGATGGCTACGTATTCTGGACTTTTCAGCCGTCCTTCGATTTTTAGCGAAGCGACTCCGCTTTCACAAAGGACAGATCGGA
>JAQUWD010000026.1 GCA_028693055.1 Eubacteriales bacterium
GGGCACGCCGCTGATTTGAGAAAGATGATACATGGTCATCTTCTTGTTGCTAAGCATGGTTTGCCAATCCAATCTACTCACCGCCTTTTCTCTATTATATCGGCATGCCGACCATTTGTAAAGACGGGAGACGAAGAATGGTTCTGGGTTTACATTTGCTGCGCTTCATCACGCAGCATCCGCTTGATCTTGTCCTGCATCGTTTCATGGCTTGTTTGGCTGAAATGAATACGAACATAATACGTTGTCTTACCAATGCATCGTACCAATGCAGGTGCCTCATCAGACGAACTGGGAACGCCTTGTGCATTATCACCCATAGATAAATTCAATCCTCCATTTCATGCTTTATGAGTTCCTTTGCAGCTTCCTTGGTTACCGTTGCGTTTTCGGCACGAAAGCGCTTGCCATCAAACACGATGGGCGCACAACGCTCCAATATGCGGTCATATATACGTTCGTGGGCCAAATCATGAGGGTTCTTCATTTCCTTCAGCGTAAGATTGGTGGTAACAATCAACGGCTTCCTGCTGCGGTATCTTTCATCAACGATCTGAAACATCTGCTCCATCACGTATTCAGTATTGCGTTCAACTCCTAGATCGTCCACAATCAGCAGTTCAAAATCATTTAGGCTATCTACAAAGGTGCATTTTTCTTCGTGGCTAAGCCCGCTCATCTGATTCAAAAGTCGAGGAAAGCTCGTCATTAGCACGGGAATATCCCGCTCTAGCAAAGCGTTGGCAATGCATCCCGCAAAAAACGATTTGCCCGTTCCCACCGCTCCAAACAGTAGCAGCCCCACGTTGTTTTGGCGGGCAATATCCCAATGCTCCACATAAGCGCGAGCTTTGTGCATGATCGGTGATGTGCCGCTGTCGTTGGCAAAGGTGCATCCATATAGGCTGATGTCTCCCAGCCCACGCGCTTTTCTGCGGCGAATACGCTCCATGCGCTGCCGCTGCTCACATTCAGCTTCCCGTTGGTGTTCTGCTGCTTGTTGGCAGGCGCACAAGCAGCTAGGTAGGAAAAACGGCTTGCCATAGATGCCCTTGCTCCAAATGCTTGGACAGCTGTGCAATCTCTTTTTCAACGCTAACAATTTTTCCGCGCAAGGCATAGTAATCATCCTGCATGGAGCTGATTTTTCCATGCAAATCATCCAGCGAGCAAATACCATTGGCTTGAATGAAATTGAAGATAGCGGCATCTTCCTTGAGATTCTTCACAGCCCCATAGCGAGTGTGTGGAACAACGCCATGCTGCTGATCCCACGCTTGCTTCATCCATTCAAGAAGGTTTGGTTGCTCTTTGGATGTAGCTTCGCTCGATTGCTCCTTTGACCAGTTATACAGTCTTGTAATTCGCGCCTTGATCTCCTTGAGCAGCTTGTTTTGCTGGGCAATCTCCCGATTTACATCTCCCTTTTCGGTGGCAATGCCGCGCTTCTCCATCTGGGAAGCGGCTACACCCATGTGAATGGTGGGAACTTGCTCGACACCCTGACGCTTGTAGCTGCGATGGTCAACGCGCTCCGAAAGTCCGTTTCTCTCCAAAGCCTGATTGACGATTTCTGCCCATGCCTCCCGCCATTGTTCCGCTTTGGTTGGGTCATTCCAATCAGTGGTGTTCACCCGATGGTTTTTCCAACCGCCCTTGCCGTCAGAAATACGTTGACTGCGGTCGTCGAGATCGTATTCCTTTCGGCATTTCGCGCCCCATTCGCCGTTTGGCCGAATAGGACGAAGGGTCAGCAGAATGTGAGCGTGTACGTTTTCCTGCTCCTTCAGCGGAGCGTGAATGGAGAAATCCACGCACATGCCGACATCGGCAAAAGTCGCACAGTAATCATGAACCATTTTAATTTGTTCATCACGCTGCAATTCGTTAGGTAATGCAATTTCGATTTCTCGTGCTAGCTGCGCCGTGCGGCTGTTCTCGATTTTCTCCACGCTGTTCCAAAGTACAGAGCGGTCTAGATAGGTCAAGGGCGCGTGAGCAGGAAGAATAATTTCGGAATGCACCACGCCGCCCTTTTTTGTGTAGTCATGCGTCATACCGTCCCATTCATTTACCAATCGTGTGCCGCTACGATAAGCGGCGGCAGCGACTACGCTTCGTCCCATGCTGTGTTTCACAAGCTTAATGCTGCAATGATAGATTGCCATTGATCATCTCCCCGTCAGTTCATCCAAAGATGAATTTTCAAAAAAGTTACTCCCATATATCAGGATATTTTGAATGGATTTATAAAGTGCGTTTCTGCATTTTTGGCGAAAATACGTTTTTCGATATTCAAAAAACTCACTTCACAGCATTCATCCTGCTTCGGAGTCCGAGCCAAAACCCCACGCCAAGCGAAAGCCGCCGAAGGGTACCCTTGACAAACCGAAGGATTCAAATGCTATCCTGATGGTGCGAGGACGGCGCATTGCATGGATTCATCCCACTCCGTCACCCTCGCCGCGACACTTCCGCATTTGAATCCTGTTTGTCAAGGGCGGCGGTGCTGCTTTGGGAGCAAAGCGTTTCTCGTAAAGGAGTATTCAATCGCTTCTCGACCAGCGGTCGATGATTGTACATAATTATGGCTTTCGTCTTTTGGATTGTTAACATGGCGGCAAGACATAACCCACGCGGGAACCGCATAAAACTCTACTGTTTTATACCAATCTCCACCTTTTTGACGAATGTCTCCTAGCGTATTGTATAACACATATCCAAGCTCAATACCAAACACCTGGCGAATATGCCCACTATTTATCTCTTTTTCAAGCGTGGATTTAATGATAGAAAAATCACACAAGGGGATATCCTTGTATAATAACTTCTGGGGCTGAAGGATTCCGCCCCATGTTGAGAAAGTTGTTTCATCCATAAATCGCAAATAGATTTCAGAGCGAGCAAACGGTTCGTTATCTCGAGGTGTTTCCAACCCCATTGAGGCATGGCCAAGAATTGGAATACCAAAACAACATTGGGCTGTCACATTTTCACCCTTCACAGGCACATTGGGATGCTCTACCCGCACACGGGAAAGCATGTCCGATGTAAAAGATGCGGATGAGCAATCCTGCTACAACGCCGCACAGGAAGCAGGCCACCACCCGCAGGATGAGCGCCGTTTGTCCTAACGCTGCGCTGTACACAATCAACTGCGGATTGAGCAAAACGCTGGACATCATGAACGCCGCCAGATAATCATCCTGCATGCCTTGACGGGAAAAGGACGCAGCAATGGGAATTGTGCCGTACATGCACAGCGGCGAGGCTATGCCTAGCAGGCTTGCGGGGATTAGCCCCAGCACACCCCATTTTTTCTGTCCCAACAGCGCCACCGCATCGTGAATTTTGCCCTTGGCAAACACCGACACCACCGAGCCGATGACGATGCCCAGCGCCCAATAGCCAGCCAGCTGCTCGACTTGCAGGCTGAAATAATACCAAAGGTACACAAATTCTCGATGAAGAATTTCCATCATAGGATAGCCCACTTAAAAGAAACATCCCGCCTTGGTTCGGCGAAGATTGACCAAAGCGGGACGATTTTTGTTTGTCAGTCGATGCTTTGCAGCGTATACGCGCGGCTGCCGAAGCCGATTTCGTCCGCGTGCTCCAAAATGTGAATGCCATTGCGGCTTGCGATCCGCTGAATCAACGACGCGCTATCGGGCGCAGCGTAAACCAAATCAACGCACGCCTGATCCAGCGCCACGGGGTCAAGGGAGGCTAAAATGCCGATGTCGTGCATGTCCGGCTCAGCGGGGTTGCCGTCGCAATCGCAATCCACAGATAGACGGTTCATCACGTTGATATAAATGCACCGTTCGCCCTCTCCAAAGTAGTCCACGACAGAGGAGGCAGCTTCTGCCATGGCTTCCAAGAAAGCGTTCTGATCGCCGCTCCACATGCTGCCGCCCTTGCCGCCGGAGTGAATCCAAGCCTTGCCCTCGGAGGAAGCACAGCCGATGGACAAATTCTTCAGTGCACCGCCAAAGCCGCCCATGGCGTGCCCCTTAAAGTGACTGAGTACCACCAGAAAATCGTAGTTCACAAGGTGCGTACCCACGTAGTTTTCGGTGAGTACCGTTTGTGACGGGCAGAGTCAAGGAGCCATCCTCATCCATGATGTCCACATTCGCGATAGCCGTATAGCCATGATCGGCTGCCAGCTGATAGTGCATGGCGGTGCTGGCGCGCTGACCGCCGTAAGCCGTGTTGCATTCTACGATTGTGCCGTTCACGCTCCTCACAAAATCGCCAATCAGCTCCACCGCAGGTGGTTGCTGCCCGTTTCACCCGTTGAGATTTTGACGGCGACGTTTTCGCCATTTGCTTCCCGCCAGAGGGCTTGGTAGACGGCCATCAGCCCCTCGGGGGAAATGTCGGTGGTCATGTAGACCACTGGGGTGGACGCATCCTCTGCCAGTACAGGCAGAGCCGTCAGAGCGAAACAAAGCGCCATCAGAAAAGCCAAGAAACCTTTCATCATTCCATTCCTCCTTGATTCTGTAAGCGTGATCGTCAGGGAGTAGTCCTCCGTCATCCGTAGCTTTTACTTTGCCTCAAAGGTTGCCGCCACGTCCATCAGTAATTTGCGAATCGGCAAATGCTGCGGGCAAGCGTGCTCGCACTTGCCGCACCGGATGCACTCGCTGGCTTTGCCGCCCTTGTTTTCGCCTGTCAGCACAACGTTATAATAATCCTGATTCCAGTCGTTGTATTTCTTTTTGGTATTCATGCAGCATCGGTAAAGATTCGGCAGCTGCTGGACAGCGGTGAGCTGAGCAAGCTGGTAGGCGGTAGTGCTATCGTGACGTGGGATCGCGGACAAGCGTACTATGATAGTGCAGCTTGGCGGGGCAAATGGACCACCGAGGGCGGCGGCGCACTGATTAACCAAGCCATTCATAGCTTTGATCTGTTGCGCTGGTTCATAGGGGAGGACATCGTGGATATGCTTCTAACGCCCTCCAGCGGCGCGCGTTTCGTGTTCTACGCCAGTAATTGTAGCGAGGTCAACACCCCCATTTCCTTGACCATCAAGTGCGAAAAGGGGGAACTGTACCTGTACGGAAACGTACTAACCATCAAATCACCCAACGGCGTAACGACGGAGGATTACACATCCGGTATAGTGTTCACTGCTTTGCCAGCCTGACAGACTATCAATATGCCGAGCGCGTCTACGAGTGGATACGCAAGTCTGTCATTATGATACACCGGAGGTCAACGGCTCGCTCCGAGGACCGCAGATGCTTTTACGCAGGACAAGATCGGTACTAAGCTGAATCTTCAAAATACTCCGGCGCGCTTTAGGTACCGCATGCAATAGCTGCGTTACAGCTTCCTTGCCCATCTCATGACGATATACCCGAACGCTGGACAAAGCAGGATTGATCACGCGGCAGATACTTGTATCATCCATTCCGATGATCGACACCTGTTCGGGAATGTGATATCCCGCCTCAAGCAATGCGCGCATGCATCCGACGGCAATGATGTCATTTCCTGCAAAAAAAGCTGTAGGGAGGATAACTTTGCTTTCTAGAATATGTTTTGCATCTTGATAAGCTCCATCCAACGTTGGCGTTACACGCCAAATGTTTTCTGGAGAAGCAGAGAGCCCCGCCGCCGTCAAGACAGCTTCAAATCCCTGCTGACGATAGCGCATATTGCTAAAGTTTACGGAACTGGTGATGTGGCCTATCTGGATATGCCCAGCATCCAGAAGCGCCTGTGTTGCCTGCATACCAGCGTGATAATTGTCCATAACGACCGAATGCACTTTTTCATTTTCAAATAAATTATCAATCACAAGTAGCGGGGAAGCACAGCGTTGATATAAGATGATATCCTCATGTCCCATCTCCGTAGCGATCAGCAGGATGCCCTTGCATTCCTCGCTACAAATTTCATTGACCTTATCGAGGTATTCCTGACTTCCGTTCATTCGAAGCTGCGAAATCATCAATTCAACATTTTCTTCTTGGCATCCTCGTTCAATTCCCTGCGTCAGCTCGGCAAAAAACTGAGTCTCGCCAACAACTTGTCCATCTCGGAGGAGAACCACCAATCTGGCATAAGGCTTGACATTGCTTTTTCGATGATGCTGATATCCCATTTCATCCGCAAGTTGAAGAATGTTGCTACAGATTTCCCTGCTGACCCCTTGCCGACCATTCAGCGCATTGCTGACCGTTGCCATGGAAACCCCTGCTTTTTTCGCGATATCTCGGAGCCCAACTTTCAAGGTAAAACCTTCCTTCTATGCAAGGGGCAAATATCGTTGCCCTGAGATGTTGCATAACATGCTAAGCTCAAGCTTAACAATCAGCTAAACTTCATAATGATTCTTTCGGCACCTATAAGCCGAAGTCCTTCCAAGCACTTAAAAAGACTAAACTTTTACTTAATTCATTCAAAAAGCATTTAAAATTGCCGGTCATTGCATCGCCTCTCTAAAAAGCTTGCTCATTTGCATTGTGTTTACTTAAATAATCTTTAAAATTTAATCAAAAAATTTACTTGACATAGCTTAAAAACGTATGTACAATATGTTGCGTAAAGAGACGGTAAATACATATTCTTTTCTTGGACACTGAATAGAAAGGGTGAAAAAAATGGATAAAAAAACTCGTGTTCTTAACGCTATGGATGGCAAAGAGGTCGATCATGTTCCAGTTGGGTTTTGGCATCATTTCGCTGGCAAGGATGAAAAAGGCGAAGGCTCTGTGAAAGCTCACCTAAAATTTTATCATGATGCTGATCTCGACATGATCAAAATCATGAGCGACGGGGTCTGGCCTGTCTATCCTGACGAAATTAAGGTTCCCTCTGATTTCGCAAAGGTCAGAAGCGGCGGTGCAAAGGGCTCTTATGTACAAGATGCAGTCGATCGTGCGAAGCGAATCAACGATGAGCTCCAAGGCGAGTGCTGTACGTTTTTCAATGTGTTCTCGCCCAGTACGCTTCTTAGGATGTATGTTGGTTGGGAAAAGGGTTTCGACTTTATGCAGCAGGATCAAGCAGCCTTCCAATCCGCGTTAAACGCCATCGCCGATGATAACCGTGAATTGGCTTACCGCGTCATCACCGAAGGCGGCTGCACTGGCATCTATGCTTCTGTAATGGCTGCGGAGGTTGACCGCTTTCCTGCCGAAGTTTATGAAGAACTGATCAAGCCCAGTGATCTTCCTGCTATTGAAAGCGCAAATGCCGTTTCAAATTATAATATTGTGCATCTGTGTGGCTTTGCCGGTATTCGCAATCAGCTTGAAATCTGGAAGAAGTATCGGTGGGCTTTGCAGAGGAACCCGTAACCATCAATTTCATGTACATGACTTCGGGCAACATGACCGATCAGGAACTCGTATACGAAGCCATCAATGAGTTGACCATGAAGGAACTCAACATGAAGGTCAATCTCATCCCCATGACGTTCGGTGCTCGCCAAGAACAGCTTCAGCTGATGTTGGTCGGCGGTGAAGCTTTGGATATTTACCCGCAAAATGCACAGTACATGGACGCTTATGTGGAAGCAGGTTTTGCGACAGATCTAACGGACTATCTAAGCCAGATGCCCAACGTGCAGAAGTGGGTTGGCGAAGAGTATGTACGCTGTAGCAACGTCGGCGGTTTTATCTGGGGTGTTCCTTCCATGAAGGAACGTGCGATCCCGATCGGCCTAGTGTTTCGTAAAGACATCATGGATGAGCTAGGCGTGAGCATCGATGATCTTCATTCTCTCAACGACGTGACGGCGCTTTTTGCAAAAGTACATGAAGCCTATCCCGATATGACCGTATTCGGCGGCACCAGCGGCGAGGGCTTGGGCTTTCAAGGCGACCAAGCGGGTGTCATGGATCCGCTGAACAACGAGTGGGGTGTTCTTGCGAATTACGGAGAGGACCTGACGGTTGTCAACGAATTCGAGCAGCAGGACTGGATCGATTTGGTAACCACCGCTCATGAATGGTGGGAAAGCGGCTACACCTCCAAGAATATGCCCACCTCCACCGACAGTGGTGTAACGCTGATGGCGAACGGAAATCTTTTCTGCTTCTACAGCAATAGCAGGCCTAACACGGCAGCCGAGAAGGAAGCGCAGTGCGGATATCCCGTTGAAGTCTACTATGTGACGGAGCCGCTTATGACCACCACGGCAGTTGGCTCGTATGCCTTCGCAATCTCCGGCACCTCTCAGCAGCCTGAAGCAGCTGTCAAATTCTTGGATTGGGCCTTCGGCAGCGGCGAATTTAATGATCTTTTGAACTTTGGTATTGAAGGAAAACATTGGGTCGAGGCCGAGGATGGCACGGCTACTTTCCCTGCCGGCGTCGACGCAAGCACCACCGGCTACTATCTCAACTGGGGCTGGGCGCTTCCTAACCAGTTTGCAGGTCATCTATGGACCGGCAACGATCTGGATCTATACGAACAGTATGTAGCCTTCCAGGGAAACGGGCACGTGTCCAAGGCGCTAGGTTTTGCTTTCGACAGTTCCAACGTTACCGACGAAATCATTGCTTGCAGTGCAGTGCGTGACGAATACATCGTTGCAATCACAACCGGAAGCGTTGATCCCACTACAGCTGTGGCGGAATTTAACAATGCACTGTATGCCGCGGGTCTACAAACCATCATGGACGAAAAGCAGGCTCAACTTGATGCCTGGGCTGCTGCAAATAACGTGCAGTAAGCAACATTGATCTGTCTATGGACTCGGAGACTTCTCTGAGTCCATAGACAAAATGGGAGGGGATCACGGATGAAAAAGAATGTGAATCAGCCGTCTTTACGGAAACGGAAGAGATTCTTCGAGTTCCTGCCGCTGTATATCATGATGCTCCCGGCACTTGTTTATCTGTTCATCAACAACTACATTCCCATGGCAGGCATTACCGTTGCATTTCATAAATACAACGTGACAACCGGTCTGTTTGGCGGCAAGTGGGTCGGTCTCTCCAATTTTAAGTTTCTCTTTAAAAGCGATGCAGAAATCATTATATCAAATACCTTGATTTATAACGTGACCTTTATTATCGTCAACTTGATTCTTGGCGTCATGCTGGCCATCTTCATCAGCGATATAAAGCGCACAAGCGCAAAAAAACTTTACCAAAGCTCTATCCTCCTGCCTTTTACCATTATGAAGCCCCCTGCTCCAACCATTATCCGTGCCATAAAGGATACGATCCTG
The DNA here is from genome assembly GCA_028693055.1 of Eubacteriales bacterium. Taxonomy (GTDB): domain Bacteria; phylum Bacillota; class Clostridia; order Christensenellales; family Aristaeellaceae; genus Limiplasma. Next base: position 9,203 of record JAQUWD010000026.1, read on the forward strand.
ATATCGAATGGAAAAATCACGCCACTCATCAGCACGCATGGAAAAATTCTCGTACATTTCCCGACCGGGCGTAATATCAAAGCGCACGCAGGGATGCTTGTCCAAAAATCTGGCGGCGCGCTCCAATTGAGCGGAGAGAAAATAGAAATGAGCCAGCGATACGTTTAAGCCCGGATGCTTATCCAACACTTTTTCCACATCGGCATAGAACTCCTCCAGCTGCGGATACGTGCCATCGCCGCAAAACCATCCGTTCTCCAAATCCATTTTTGTGCAGCGGCTGATATCCCAATATGTTTCAGGGTCTCCCATATGCAGCAGCACGGGATGACCGCCGTTTTCCATAAACCTCCACATGCCCTCGTAAGCCTCGCTAGAGAGCACCGGGCAACCCAGCTGCTTGTAAACCATGGGCTTTAGTTCCACCATTTTAATTCCATCAAAGCCCATATCTATATATTGACGGGCCTGTGCTTCAAAATCCTTTCTGTTTTTTCCCTTGGGCATGTAATAATCAAAGCCTGCATAGGTGTAAAACTTACCGGGATAGAGGATTTTGAACAGAATGGCTTGCTCATTTTGCGTTATGTATTCCTCTCCCCACTGAGGAATCATCACCACGTTCATGGCGGAAAGCCCGCCGTTTTCAAGCAATTTCTGATAAAGCTCATAAAAAGCCAGACCTTCGCCATAGCCGCCTACCATATGATGATGTGAATCAATTATTTTTCCGCGATATTTCATAACGGTTTCTTCCTTTGCAGTTCAAAATTGGAATCTGGATTACTCGTTGCTATCGGCTAGAATGCTACCCAACTGCCGTTCAATGGCTAACCGCGCGCCGCCGATTAGCTCGGAATGCTGATCCACATAGCAGGACAAGCGTGCTGGGAACAATAGTAGATGCGAAAGATGCTCCTGGGTTTTGACGATCAACGCCTGCCCCAGCTGCTTAACAAGCTCGCCGCCCAGCACAACGTTCTCGATATCAAGCACGCCGCAGATATTGGCTATAATTAAGCTGATATATCTGGCTGCGTAATCAACGCGATCCTTTTGGCTGTGAGCATTTGCTTCGATGCTTTCTTGGGAGAGCTTCGCTTCCATCCACCCCGGTTTGCGGCTGTCGATTCGATGATCAGCGTCAAAGACCATGTGTCCCACTTCACCCGTGTAAAAATGCTTGCCTTCCCTAAGGGTACCGTTCAAGATCACGCCAGCGCCGGTACCCTTGCCTACATAAATATAAACCAGATCTTCATTCTTCATTTTGCGAAGGATATATTCGCCGGTGGCAGCCGCGTTGACGTCGTTGAACAGATAGGCCGGCAGCCCCGTCTTTGCGGAAAGCAGGCTTATGCTCTCCTTCAGGCTGCGGGTGAAGCGCAGTTGAGAATAGCCGCCCAAATGAACTTCCAGCTGTTCCGTATCCACCGAGCCGTCCAGACAAATGCCGATGCTTTTTACCATGCTGGGCTCCACGCCGCATTTTACCTGAGCTATCATTTCTGGAAAAATTGTATCCGTCATGGTTTCAAAGGTTTCGGATACATCTCGCTCCACGCAGCACAGTTCCCGTCCGTAATAGTTGGTGAGCGAGACCACCGCATGACAACCATTGTATGAAATACCGACGCCCAGAAGCGAATCCGGCTGGAACCGATAAACCTGCGGTCTTCTGCCCCTTGCGGTTTTTTCTATTCCTATAGGAGCAATCATTTTCTGTTCCAAAAAGAAATTGGTAATTTTCATGATCGTTGGCATGGTGCTTTGGGTTTGCTCGGCAATGGCGGTGCGTGTAATTTCACATTGTTCAGCAATCAGCTCAAAGACCGCTTTCCGATTCAATTCCTTCACGCTGGTCTGTGCATAGGGCATTGCATTGTCTCCTCTTCTTTCGGTAGGCGATCCTCCGGCGCGGGTACGGAAGTATGATCCCGTTCTTACGTACTGGATTACTTCAAGCTTCCTGTGCAAGCAGCTCTCTCGCCAGCTTTCCCGCGCCGTTCACAGCCTGTGTCTGCGGCTGGCAAAGAATCGCTTGCGGATAACAATTCTTCAGCAGCTTTTCAAATTCCCGCAAATGCGTGCTGCTTTTTACGATATTGCTGCCCCAAACGCCAACCTTTATTTGCGGGTCGCCGCTCATATTTAGAGCGCGGATCACTTTATCAATCAGACCAAAGGTTTGTAAGGCTGCTTCTTTCAGAATACCGACGGCATTGTCATCCTTCTGCTCAGCCGCTGCATCCACAAGATCAGCCAAGTCAGCCTTTACATGGGTATCCATGGCTAAGGAAGCGGCATAATCCGTTAGGTTCTTGCGCGTCTGAATATTCAGCCTTTGCTTGAGCATACCGCAAAGTGCGGTTTCCGGCGCAACCCCGTCATAGCAGTCAGCTAAATAATGCAGCGCTCTCCGGGTGACCCATCTGCCAGAGCCTTCCTCCCCCATGAGGGACAGCGCCCAGCCGCCCACACGTTTTTTCTCCTTTTGACGGTTCATGCCAAAAGCAATGGAGCCCGTTCCCGAAATCACAAGCGCTCCGGCTTCGCCGATCACGGTATAAAAGGCCAGCTCCACGTCGTTTATCACGGTCATGGTGCAATGGAAGCCCTCCAAGCTGTGGTACAGGCTATTCAGCAAAAGCCCATCCTCGTCTGAATCCAAGCCCGTAGTGCCCACAACCAAATATCGGCAATCCTCTCGTTTGCCGCCGAACTGGCGAAGGCATTCATCGATCGATTCATTGATGCGTTCTTTGACCGTTGTCTCGGGATAAGCATAATGGCTGGCGCAGCCGCCGATATACAGCCCAAGCTGCGTTCCGTCCAACGCTTCTGCTCGCACGCGATAATTCGTGCCGCCGCTGTCGATTCCAATTACAAATTCCACTCTATTTCCTCTTTCCAACGCATTAAGCCTTACCCTTGGCTTTAATATTCAGCATAGCGTCCAGCTCTTTAAATATAATATGCCCTTTTCCCTCTTTACCTGTCATGGCGGGGAGCTTGGAGCCCATCAGTTGGCTGGGCAGGCACCATGCAAAGAGCTTTATCCGTTCGCTATCGTCTACGCCAATAGGCAGATCGCGTTCCGTATCAAACGCCTTACCCCCACCCACCGTATATACGAAGGGCGACTTCATACGATGATAACGCACTAGACCGGCAAAGCGTTCGTAATCCGGGTCCTGTTCTTCGGGAAGCAAATACAAACCAGCCATTTTTTCATCGATTGCCATATTGGGCCCGTGCAGAAATTCCTCATACTCATAACCGGACGCAGGAATGAGCATGGTTTCCTGCAGCTTTAGGGCAGATTCCTCGGCGGCGGCTTGGCCCACGCGTTTTCCGATAATCACGCACTTTTCGATCTGTGACATTTCTTGCGCGTTGCGCTCCATCCATTTCTGAGCCGTTTGGATATTGCCCGGCATACGCTCAATGGCGTTTTCCATTTCCACAACGCGCTCCTCATACTGCTCCTGCGTAATCCGCTCCATGGCGTAAGCGGCTTCCAGCGCAAGCGCATACAGTAGGAACATGGTGCATAAATATCCCTTTGTCTTGGGGCCAGCCTTTTCCTCTCCGCAACGAATCAGCACATGAGCGGCGATCTGGTTCACTGCGCATGTTTCCGCGCCAGTTAACGCGATATGGGGGCACTCTGCCAAGGATTTGATAGCCGCTACGGTATTGGTGGAATTGCCTCCTTGCGAAATAAAAAGCAAGAAGGATTTCTCCTTCAAGACGTCGCCGCAGCGGGAGGATGCAATCGGCGTCACCTCGATATGAAGCAAATCCTCCATCAAGGGGGCGGCTGCCTTAGCGGCGTTTAAAGAGGAACCGCTTCCGATAAGATAGATACGACTTGAACCGTTCTTTTTCAGCAGCTCCACAAATTCCTTTGCGTCCTCTTTTCTGCCTTCCATCACACGCTTTAAGGCTTCCGGTTGTTCCAAAATGTAGTCAATCATTTTATCTGCCATATTGATTCTCCTTGATTTAATTTATTAAGTTAATTAAATTAAATCACTTTTGCGGATATTTGTCAACACCTTCTAATCAAATTGTATAGCTAATTCCACGGAAATGAACAGTCGAGGTCAAAGCTTTCGGATTCCTTACAGCTGTTCCCAAGTATTAGTCATAAGCACTTCACCTCAATCCGTCCTCTAGCCCAATTTCAGCGCTCCCAATTGCGACCGCACTGAATTTAGCGTATAATAAGGATATAAACGCTTACGCTTCAACCAAACGGTTGCGTATTTCGAGAATCATCGCGTGCAGCGCACGAATTTTGGGAGGATAACGTGAACAAGCAGCAACTTGCCAATAAGATTTGGGAATCTGCCAATAAGATGCGTTCCAAGATTGAAGCCAACGAATACAAGGACTATATTCTAGGCTTCATCTTCTATAAATATCTTTCGGATAACGAGGCTCGATTCCTGCACTCCAAGGGCATGACCGACGAGGATATGGCGAGCGTCACCGAGCAGGACGCAGACACCGTGAAGTATGTTCAAGAAAATATTGGCTATTTCATTGCCTATGGCGATCTTTTTTCCACTTGGCTCAACATGGGTAAGGATTTTAACGTTTCCAACGTAACGGATGCACTGTCGGCGTTCAACCGCCTGATGTCGCCCACGCACAAAAATGTGTTTGAGGGCATTTTTAACACGCTGGAAACGGGGCTTAGCAAGCTCGGTGAAAGCGCAGGCGCGCGGACGAAAGCGATCAGCGACCTGCTGCACCTCATCAAGGATATTCCCATGGACGGCAAGCAGGATTATGATGTGCTGGGCTTCATTTACGAATATCTCATTGGGCAATTTGCCGCCAATGCCGGCAAAAAGGCAGGCGAATTCTACACGCCCCACGAGGTTTCTTTGCTCATGAGCGAGATCGTTGCCTATTATCTTCGCGAGCGTCAGGACATCCAAATCTATGACCCGACCAGCGGTTCTGGCTCGCTGCTGATCAATATTGGTCGCAGTGTTGCCAAGCACATGAGCGATACAGACCACATCAAGTATTTTGCGCAGGAGCTAAAGCAGAACACCTACAACCTCACCCGCATGAATTTGGTCATGCGCGGCATCAACCCTGCCAACATCGTGACCCGCAACGGCGATACGCTGGAAGATGACTGGCCTTACTTCGAAGAAGGAAACCGCGAAGCCACCTATGATCCGCTGTATGTGGACGCGGTGGTGTCCAATCCGCCCTATTCGCAAAACTGGGACCCCACCGGCAAGGAGATGAACCCGCGCTTTGCCCGTTTTGGTCTTGCGCCGAAAACAAAAGCAGACTATGCCTTCCTGCTGCACGATCTCTACCACATCAAGCCCGACGGTATCATGACGATCGTCCTACCCCATGGCGTGCTCTTCCGCGGCGGTGAAGAAGGCACGATTCGCAAAAACCTGATTGAGGATAACCATATTGATACGATCATTGGCCTGCCTGCCAATATTTTCTTTGGCACAGGCATTCCGACGATCATCATGGTGCTCAAGCAAAAGCGCCCGAACACCGATGTGCTGATCATTGATGCGTCCAACGGGTTTGAGAAGGTCGGAAAAAACAACAAGCTCCGCGCCTCCGACATTCGCCGCATCGCCGATACGGTGATTGCCCGCCGCGACGTGCCCAAGTATGCGCGTGTGGTATCTCGTGAAGTCATTCGCGAAAACGACTACAATTTAAATATTCCTCGCTATGTGGATTCCTCCAAGGGCGCAGAATCGTGGGACATCTACGCCTCCATGTTCGGGGGCATTCCCGCTGCGGAAATCGACAGCCTTTGCGCCTATTGGGATGCGCTGCCCGGCTTGCGCGACGCTTTGTTTACAGAAGCTGTGCCGGGCTATTGCGCAATTCGCGTGGAAAACGTGAAAGCCGCCATCGAAGCGCAAGCGGATGTGCAGACCTTCTGCGCTCAATTTAACAGCGCTTTTGCGGGTTGGTCGGATTCCTTGCAGCACGAGCTGATTGCAGGGGCGCAATCCGTTGCCCTCTCCAAGGAAGAAACGGTGCTGAGCAATGACGTGTTTGCTCGGCTGACTGATGTGCCGTTGCTTGACCCCTACGAAGCCTATCAGCTCCTAGACGACAGTTGGAGCAAGATTTCCGGCGATTTGGAAATCATTCAGACAGAGGGCTTCGCTTCAGTCAGCGTGGTCGATCCGCGCATGGTACTCAAAAAAGTGAATGGCAAAGACGAAGAGGTGCAGGACGGCTGGCAAGGGCGTATTCTGCCCTTTGAGCTGGTACAGGAGGCGCTTTTGCGTCCGCAGCAGGACGCGCTCAAGCAAACGCAGGAACAGTTGACCGAGCTAAGCGCGATGCAGGAGGAAGTGCTGGACTCCCTCTCCGAGGAGGAGAAGGACGGCGAGGAGCTGAACGCCGAAAAAGACGCTTTCGTTCCTGCGGCGGTGCAGAAAAAGGCAAAGCAGCTTTCTGCCGACAAGAAAAAGGGCGAGGTTTTCGCTGAGGACAGCTACGAGGCAAAAATTTTGCGTGTAGCGCAAGCCATGAACGATGAAAAAGCGTTGAAAGCCAAGCTCAAAGCCGACGCCGAAGCGCTGCATATGCTGACCAAGGCAACCATTGAAGGGCTGACCGATGTGCAACAGCGCGACATGCTTTCACGTAAGTGGATTGCGCCGCTAGTGGCCGCGATTGCGAAGATGCCCGAGAACGCGCTGCACGCCTTGGAAACGCAGGTGCAAGCCTTGGCAGACAAGTACGCCGTGACCTTTGCCGACGTAGAAGCCGACATCCGCAGGACCGAAAACGCGCTGTCTGCGATGATCGACCAGCTGGAATGCGGCGAGTACGACAAGAAGGGACTAAGCGAGCTGCAATACCTGCTGGGGGGTGAGTGAGATGGCAGAAAAGCGAACAAAACCGGCGATTCGCTTCGCCGGATATACTGATGCTTGGGAACAGCGGAAGTGCAAGGATATAGCCCCACTTCAGAGGGGTTTCGACTTACCAACCAGTCAGATGATACCGGGAAAATACCCTGTTGTTATGTCGAACGGTGTTGGTGGCTACCATTCGGTATACAAAGTAAAAGGTCCTGGTGTTGTAACTGGTCGTTCTGGGACGATTGGTAAGCTACACTATATAGACGATGATTATTGGCCACATAATACTGCATTGTGGGTTACAGACTTCAAAAGAAATTGTCCGAAGTTTATCTTTTACCTTTATCAGCAACTTGAACTATCTCGTTTTGGTACAGGAAGTGGTGTGCCTACATTGAACCGAAATGATGTTCATGACGCTAGCATGTCAATTCCAAAGTGCGATGAGCAAGAAAAAATAACGAGCCTATTTAACCACCTCGACCACCTTATCACCCTTCATCAGCGTAAGTATGACAAGCTGGTTTGCATCAAAAAAGCAATGCTCGAAAAAATGTTCCCGAAAAATGGAGCGACCGTTCCCGAAATCCGCTTCTCTGGTTTTACTGACGCTTGGGAACAGCGGAAGTTGAGTGAAGTGTACACAGAGAGGAATGAGCGAGGGAACGATGCACTCCCGATCCTCTCTGTTTCCATTCATCATGGGATCTCAAATGGAGAACTGGACAGTGATTCTCTGGGCAAACAAGTGCGTCGAAGCGAGGACAAATCGTTGTACAAACATGTGGAATCTGGTGATCTGGTTCTCAATATGATGCGCGCTTGGCAAGGGGCTGTGGGAGTGGCACGAACAGAGGGAATGGTAAGCCCTGCTTACATTACGGCAGCGCCATGTGATCAACTGTTTCCGAGCTTTATGGATCATTGCCTGCGTCGAAGAGTAATCATCAATCAGATGGATAACCTGTCTTATGGAGTAACAGATTTTCGGAAACGCTTGTATTGGGATTCGTTCATCAGAGTCGAGTGTTCTCTCCCCTCACCCCGTGAGCAAGAGCAAATCGCCAGCCTTTTCGATGCCCTCGACCACCTTATCACCCTTCATCAGCGTGAGCTGGAAAAGCTCAAAAACCTCAAGAAAGCCATGCTCGAAAAGATGTTTGTGTGAAGGAGGAATGAAGAAAATGGCAAAGCTTATTTTGTTTCACGGTACGCCTGATCAAATCGTCCGGCTCGCCATTGACCGCGGTGAGGAAAAGCACGATTACGGAAAAGGCTTTTACCTGACGGAGGACCCCACGTTGGCTAAAGAATGGGCGGTATGCAGACCGAATGCCACAAATGGATGGGTGCATCAGTTTGAGCTTGATACCGATGGGCTTAAAATACTGGATTTCAAGGAAAATGATGTGCTTGCTTGGCTGGCTGAACTGATGAAGCATAGAGATGCCGCCGATTCTAAGCGTTATCGCGTGTTGGCAGGTAAATTCATCGAAAAATACGGCGTTGATACAACAAATTTTGATGTTATCAAAGGCTGGAGAGCTAACGCATCCTACTTTTACATCGCAAAAGAGTTTGTGCGGGATAATATTGATGTGGAAATCTTGGAGGAGCTTTTGTCTTTGGGCGGATTGGGTATCCAATACTGCATCAAATCAAAGGCTGCATATGCCAAGCTTCGCGAAATCCCGGATGGACTGCTTACCGTGGATTATGCAGAGTTTAACGATCAGTACAATCAGCGTGATGTGACCGCAAGAAAAAAGATGCGCGAGCTTGTGGATTCAGATACAAATAAAGTGATGAATGTGTTCAGCACATTGCTTGGAAGGTGAAAACAATGAGGGCATATTCCGAAGTGTATTTGAATGATGTGGTGGAAAATCAAGGAAAGCTGTTTGATTTTGTGGCGCAAAGCTTCCCTGACAGCAGCACGGAGGATTTCATCCATGCTTATATGGCAAGCAAAACCAGACAAAGCATTGATGAAGCGAAGGCCTATGTAGGTACCATGGACGCCAAGGAGCTGTGGGCATACTTTTGCAAAACAGAGAAGTATGCATTAAAGCCCGGCAAAGCGCTTGACGGATTTATGCCTGATTGGATAGGCGAATTCTATGCTTATTATCAGTGGTATTACAATATCCCAAGCTCAGACCTGATCGAAAAAGTGCCCATTGCTTTTCTGAAAAAAGCATATGCAGGGCTTCACGATTTGGAGCTTGATTTGGCTGTGCAGAAGGTCGGTGAAGTGTGATGCAAATAATATGTTTTCACAATTCGGACGAGGAAAATGGCTATTTGAGCAACTGGTATTTGTCCGACTTCACTTTCGGCGGAGTCAGCTTTTCCTCCATGGAACAGTTCATGATGTATCAAAAAGCCGTTTGCTTTGGCGATGAGGACATCGTTGCCCAAATACTCCATACAGAGGACGCCGCTGCGATCAAGGCGCTTGGGCGGCTTGTATCTGGATACGATGAAAACCATTGGAACGGAGTTCGACAGATTGTGGTGTATGAAGGGCTGTACGCAAAGTTCTCTCAAAATGACGCATTGAAAGCAAAACTCCAAGCGACCGGCGACGCTCTTTTGGCAGAATGTGCGGTGAAAGACTGCGTTTGGGGGATTGGCTTATCTATGAACGACCCCGACAGACTCGACCGAACCAAGTGGCGGGGGCATAATCTTCTTGGATACGCATTGATGATGGTGCGTAACAGGCTATAAAAAACCACAATGATTATGTGCTTTGAGAGGAGCAAAAAAGTGGCTTTTGAAAAAGAAGAAGCGTTTGAAGCGGCGCTGATCGAGCGCCTTTCCCACAAGGGCTGGGAAGCGCAAGTGCTAAAATACCCCACCGAAGCCGAACTGCTGCACAACTGGGCAGCCATCCTGTTTGAAAACAATCGCGGGATTGATAAGCTAAATAACACGCCGCTCACCGAGGGTGAGATGCAGCAAATCATCGAACAGATCACCGCCTTGCGCACGCCGCTCAAGCTCAATGGCTTCATCAACGGCAAAACTGTGACCATCAAGCGCGACAATCCTGCCGATACGCTTCACGTCGGCAAAGAAGTCAGCCTGAAAATCTATGATCGTCAGGAGATTGCCGCCGGGCAAAGCCGCTATCAAATTGCGCAGCAGCCGATTTTTAACCGGCGCTCCCCTTTGCTCAATGATCGGCGTGGCGACTTGATGCTGCTCATCAACGGCATGCCTCTCATTCATGTGGAGCTCAAGCGCAGCGGTGTGCCCGTCAGTCAGGCCTGCAACCAAATTGAAAAGTACGCGCATGAAGGCGTCTTTACCGGCTTGTTCTCACTGGTGCAGATTTTTGTGGCGATGGAGCCGTGTGAAACGAAATACTTCGCCAATCCCGGCCCTGACGGCAAGTTCAACCCCGATTACTTCTTTCATTGGGCGGACGCCAACAACGAACCCATCAACGATTGGGAGCGCATTGCCGCAACGCTGCTGTCTATCCCTATGGCGCATCAGCTGATTGGCTTTTATACCGTGGCTGATCATACAGACGGCATTTTGAAGGTCATGCGCAGCTACCAATATTACGCCGCCAACGCTATTTCCGACCGTGTATCCAAGCACGATTGGTCAGTGCAGGAGCAGCACGGCGGCTACATCTGGCATAAAGGTAGCGGTAACGCCGCCCACAAATTCCATATTGACGGTCTGATGATCTACCACGTCATTGTCGCAGTGATATACGCAGCGACCATAGGGACCTGTTCGCAATGCTTCTCCAATGCTTTGCTCCGTTGGATAAGAAGCAAGCACGGAGCAGGGCCATGCTTTGCCAATATGGTATAGTCCGGACAGCTTGTTTGTGAAATAAATCTTTTCTGCATCGTAGGGACAATCCGCTTTGCATTGGCAATGATCCACGCAACGTAGGGAGGCTCCCATGGGTGCGTTTTCGGCTTTGAACCAATCCAGTGTGCCAAAGCTGGAAAGGCGGACGCAACGAGTACCGGCAAGCCAGCGAAGCAAGTCCATATTGTGGCAGCTCTTTGCCAGGATCATGGGGCTGGTTTCCTCCATCCTGCGCCAATTGCCTCGAACATAGCTGTGCGCATAATGCCAGTAGGCTACATGCTCCACTGCGTCAATGGTCTCGATTCGCCCGATATCACCGCGCCGCAGGATTTGCTCCAGCGTGGAATAGAAGGGCGTGTAGCGCAGTACATGGCAGACAATCACCATACGCTTGGTCTCATGCGCTTTGTGCAGTAGCGCCATGCATTCCTCAAGGAATGGCGAAATAGGCTTTTCTAACAACAGGTGATAGCCTTTGTCCAGTGCTTTCAGCGCTTGCGCTACATGCTGCCGATCTTGCGTACAGATCATCATCACATCGGCTAATTTGGGCTGCGCCAACAACTCCTCATCCGATGAGAAGCAATGATCTGCTTCTACGGCATATTCACGCTGAAGTATCTGGAGCCGGTCTGGTCGGGGATCGGCGCCTGCCACAATTTTCATTTGTTGGGGCGCTATCTTTTGATAAGAAGCATAAGCTTCTAAGCCACGGCAGCCACAGCCGCATATTGCAAAGGTCACAGGGCTGCTCAAAATGCCACATCTCCCTTTTCTCTAGGCTTGGGGTTCTGAGGAATTCCATGGTGTTGGCGCAGCAAACGATGACTTTTCTCGTTGCATTGCCGAATCGTCTTAGGCAGACGTGCTCAGCTGCTCACGGGTAATCTCCGTGAGCAGAGGCTCTTGAGCGGAGAAGCGAGCAATTTCTGCTGCACAATGAGCGCCGATGCGCTGTAATCCATTGTGGGTTAAACCAGCCAAGTGAGGCGACATGATCATGATGGAGCGTCTATGTATTCGAGGGCGGCTGCCGGCATTGGTGGACAGACCCGCGAAACAATCGATGGCAAACAGCTTGCCGATTCACAAAACTATCACGCCTATTATGGCTACAAGCAAGAGGATCAAGACTTTATACGCGCTGTGCTCTCCGGAAATCGCCCCATGTGCACCATACAGGATGCTGCCGGGACGATGGAAATGATCGAGTTCTTGCTGGAACACAGGCTGGCATAGGGAGGAACGTGTATGTCGCGACAAATCTGCGTTAGCGCTGTTGGACCAGCGCCCTTCAAAAGAGAAGCGAAAGAAACCTACGAGCAAACGGTGGAAAACGCTATAGCGCATTTGGATCGGTGGATTGACAAGGTGCTGCCGGATCACCCTGACATAATTGTCCTTAACGAGGCATGTGATCGGCCGCAAAATCTAGGTCGAGCCGAGGGACGGGAGTATTACGCCGTTCGCGGCCTCCGTGTGCGGGAGCATTTGTGCGGATTGGCCAAACGAGAAGGCGTCAACCTCGCCTATTCGGCATATCTAGGTCATGAAGATGGGTCTTTCCGAAACGCAACCACTTTGATCGGACGAGATGGGAACATCTGTGGTGAATACCATAAAAACAATTTGGTTTGGGAAGAAAATAGCGAGAGCAACGTAAAATTTGGAAAGGATGCACCACTGATCCCAATGGATTTTGGGCGTGTAGCAGGTGTGATCTGCTTTGATCTGAATTTTGACGAGCTAAGAGAAAAATACAGACAGGCAAAGCCGGATCTGCTGGTGTTCAGCTCCATGTATCATGGAGGCTTTGTACAAAGAAGCTGGGCATATTCTTGCCGCAGCTATTTTGTAGGCGCTGTCGCCGGACTGCCGTGTACCGTCATCAATCCCGTGGGAGATGTAGTCGCACAATCTACGAATTACTTTCCCTATGTGACACATCGGATCAATTTGGATTATGAAGTGGTGCATTTGGATTATAATTGGGAAAAATTAGATGCCGTAAAAAAGAAATACGGCACGCAAGTAAATATATATGATCCGGGCTTTTTGGGAGCTGTGCTCCTAACCAGTGAGGCGGAGGATACTTCCGCCGCCGATATGGTACGTGAATTTGAAATCGAACGTTTGGACGACTATATGCTCCGTTCGATAGAGAATCGTCATACCGCCGGAAAAATGGAGGAGTGATCCATATGCTGAAAATTGTGCATGCAAGCTGCGGCTTTGAGGTGGAACCGTTGTCCAGCCCGTTTGGCTTCAAGGGAAAGCATATTACGGTTCTATGGCAAAGCGCGGTAAGGCTGGAGGATGATCAGGCGCGCGTAGGTTGCGCACCGGGAGTGCAAAGCGTGGTATGGTCCGACGCAGAAGTGTTCAGTCGATTGGGTCAGTCCGGCGGCAATGCGGCGATGTACTTGATTACAGCCTGCGCAGTAGAAATGGTTAAGGGAAAGCAGTATGCCGACCCTATCGATATGATTCAGCAGCTGATAGAACCCTTGTATGAACGCGCTGTTCGGATTACCGGCTTGGTCGACCTGCGTAAGACATTTGTACTCAACGCGCTTGTGCCGCTGGATCTTGCCGCGTGGCAGCTCTATGCCAAAACCGTCGGCGCTACGACCTTTGACAAGCTGTTGCCAAAAGATTTTTCCCAATGCCTGCCGCAGCGGCATCAGAAGCTGGCGGGGATTCCGCTTATCTCCTATAATGTCAGTGTGGAGGAAGTGAAGCGTCTGGCGGCAGAAGGCGCGTTCCTACTGAAGATCAAGCTGGGATGTGATCCTCAGGGTGATGGCGATCCGCAGAAAATGTTGGAGTGGGACATGAGACGGGTAACAGAGCTGCATGAAGCTCTGAAGAATGGACGAACGCCCTATACCAACAACGGCAAGCTGGCTTACTATTTTGATAGAAAGCAACCTTTTGAAGTAGAATTGAGATGATCACGCCACTCTTCCGCTCGTATGGACAGTTTTTCTAATGCCGGCTACTCCCCGATCTTCAAGCTATCATTTGTTGCATCTTAGCTTTGTCGACAGCCTGGGCTCGCTGCGTGGGTCTTTGGTGCAGATTATTTCCCCGACAAGGTGACGCCGCCCGTCCGCGCCGTGATGCTGCGCGTGGGAAAGTAGAAGCCAATCGCGGCGATGAGCAGCAGCACGCCGTTGAAGGCGAACACGGTGGGAATGCCCAACTTATCGCTGACGATGCCGCCCAGTAGACTTCCAATCACGCGGGCCAGCCCCAGGGAGATAAAGCCGAGCACGGATTGCGCGGAGCCGTTCAGCTCGGCGGGCACATGATCGTTGAGCCACAGGCAGCACATGAACTCGAAACAGGCGGTTACGGTAACGGCTGGAATGTTGAACAGTATCATTGCCAGAACGCTCTTGCAGCAGGCGATGCCCAGCCAGCGAACGCTGTTGAGAAGGAACGCGATCAGTAGCCAATTCCAGATGGAGGTTTTGCGGTACAGCTTATCCCCCATATGTGATGCCTGACGCGCCACTTCCATACGTTCCAAAAACACTTCACAGAACGACTCGCAATCCGGATGCCGACAAAGGAGCATCTTTCGGGGCAGCTCCGCGACAGCATCCAGAAAGCGGCTAACGTCCCGCTTCCTTACCTTACAAAAGATGATCAAATACGGTGCATCTGGATGCTGATACTCAGCACCGAAACAAACCGTCACATGATGCTTGATGAAAAGCTGATCCACATAATAATTTAGTGTGTCCACAATCACAAAATGCGCATACCGCAGCGTCCAACCATCAAGACGGATATAGTGCTTAACTGCCATAAATCCCTCCATGTTTTTCATACAGTGGGCTTGCAAGCGGTTACTCACAGCATATAATTAGTTCCAGCACTGACGGCAAGGGAGGCGATGGAAAGTGCAGAACAGATTCTTTCCGGTCGTTGACGTTCCAGCGACCGGGCGCAACAGCCAACGGTTGCGACAAGCCCGTGGTTTGACCGTTCGTGACGTACAGGCTTATTTCGGCTTTGAAAAACCACAGGCCATTTACAAATGGCAAAGCGGAAAGAGTCTACCGTCGGTCGACAATCTCTACGCACTCAGTTCTCTGCTGGAGGTACCCATGGAGGATATCCTCGTGCAGACCGTTCACAAGCTGAATATCGCTACCTTTGAGCAGCGGGAAAATCCCGGCTGCTCTGATGCTTTTTATAGGCTTTACCTAGTGAGTGATGATAGCTTGTTCAACGTAGGGCGATTCCCGATCCCCATACAGTTTAGATATGTGAGTTAACCCAGCTTACCAGCAACTTTGGACACGGCAGGACGCCAGTGACGCTTCCTCCAATTCTGTGGCTTCCGTCTCACGAACCCCCGAAGGATTCAGAGCAACAGTCGCCACGAGTGTGTCATGTATATGAAACATGTCGGCATTTAGCCATATTTTTGGAGAAGCGTGAGGGAGATCAGCGAAAGGATAAAGTGCGTAATAACGCATTTGCGACGGTCGTGCGGGCGAAGAAAGAAGCGAAGCCTACTCATTTAATCAGGATGTGAGCCGTATTAGGGCAACGGCGAACCTTATCTTCCTTTGCATCCGCAATCACTCAACCCAGCCGTCTGTCATCCGCAGGCGGCTGGGAGAAAGGAGGTTCATGCCCATTGGATTTTATCTGGAACAAAATCACCGAATGGCTGAAGGAAATCTTGGTGAGCGGCATCATGAGCAACATGACCAAGCTGTTCGATCAGGTCAACAGTCAGGTCGGAGACATCGCCACACAGGTCGGCACCACTCCCGCCGCGTGGAACAGCGGTGTGTTTAACATGATCCGCACCTTGTCTGCCAACGTGATCCTGCCCATTGCAGGCGTGATTCTAGCCATCGTCATGACCATGGAGCTTTTGCAGCTGGTCATGGATCATAATAATATGCACGATTTTCAGACATGGATTTTCTTCAAGTGGTTTTTCAAAACCGCCTGTGCCGTGATGATCGTCACCAACACATGGGATATCGTCATGGGCATCTTCGACATGGCGCAAAGCGTGGTCAATAGCGCGGCGGGACTGATTAGCGCCGATGCCAATATCGAAATCACCAGCGTCATTGCCAATCTGGAGGCGCGGTTGATGGAGATGGAGCTGGGCGAGCTGTTTGGCATGTGGTTTCAAAGCCTATTCGTAGGCGTAACCATGTCTGCGCTGACCATCGTTATTTTCGTGATCATCTATGGCAGAATGGTGGAAATCTACCTCGTCACCTCCATTGCGCCGCTACCCATGGCAACTATGCTGAATCGAGAATGGGGTTCCATGGGGCAAAACTATCTGAGGTCACTGTTTGCGCTAGGTTTTCAGGCATTTCTCATTATCGTCTGCGTGGCGATCTATGCAGCGTTGGTGAAAACCATCTCGCTGGACGTGACGGGCGATGTGAGCGCAGCCATCTGGACGTGCATTGGGTATACAGTTCTACTGTGCTTTACGCTGTTCAAAAGCGGATCGGTTGCTAAGGGGATTTTCGGAGCGCACTAAGCCCATGCAGAAAATTCCGCTTGTAGCTTTCTTCGCTCTGTTGTATACTATGGATGTAAGGAAAGTAATGCGTTCCGTGAAACGAAAGGAGGATACCTATGGAACTGGCTAAAATTACATCCAAAGGACAAATCACGATCCCTATCTCTGTTCGTAAACAGTTGGGCGTGAAGGATGGCGATAAAATACTATTCGTAAACGATGGTAACAAGATTGTTATGATGAACGCAACCATGATTGCGCTGCGAGATGTTCAGCAGGCTTTTCAAGGAGTTGCCCAGGAACTGAATATTCATAATGAGGAAGATGTTGTGAACATGGTCAAGGAGGTGCGCGCAGAAAGAGGTGAGCGATACTCATGCGAGTAATGCTCGACACCAACGTGCTCATTTCCATGATTTTCTTTCCCGGTGCAAGGTTTGATCGTTTACTTGAGGGAATTTCCAAACATCATACGCTTGTTCTGTCTTCATTTGTGGTCAACGAGCTGATGGCTGTGACCGAAAGAAAATTCCCAAGAAAAAAGGACGACGTAGATCGTTTCTTAGCCTCTTTGAGCTACGAATTAGCTTATACACCTCTACGCATGAAAGGCGATATGTTCAAAATTCGTGATATGAACGATTATCCCGTATTGTATACAGCCATTCTCGAAAACGTGGATGTGCTGATTACAGGAGATAAAGATTTTGCAGATTTGAGCATAGAAAAGCCCGAAATACTCACTCCAGCAGCTTTTTCAGACTTGTATCTGTCATAACCCTCATGCCGAGCTCAAACCGTTGGCCACTTGCCAGCGGTTGTTCTTTATCCAAAACCAAGGAGAATTCTCGAAACGCATGGATAAAGACAGTCAATGCCGAATGTGCAAAATTAGTCGTTGAATTTTACAGCAAAACACTCTATACTAAGCGAGAAGGGAGCTGAATCAAATGCCAAATATTAAGCCGATTTCTGATTTGCGTAACTATGGGGACGTTTTGCGAGATGTCACGGTGGGCGCTCCTGTTTTCTTAACCAAAAACGGACACGGCCGCTATGCACTGCTGGATATGCAAGATTATGAGAAAATGCAAACCACCCTTGCGCTGATGGCTGAAATCGAAAGAGGACGAAAATCAGGGGAAGAAAAGGGTTGGCTTGACATTGACGACGTAGAGACACATTTGGGGATTGTTCATGAATAAGCTGCGATTGTCCCCCGCTGCGCAGGATGATCTTGTGGAAATCAAGACGTATATTGCACAAGAGCTGCAAAATCCTGAAGCTGCTATCAAAACGGTAAGTGAGATCACTAAGCGTCTGCGAATGCTTGAGGAACAGGCTGATTTAGGAGCCCGTATCTCCGCTTCCATTCGCCTTGCCACGGATGAGCGATTTTTGGTATGCAGCAAGTATTTGGCTTTTTATCACACCGATGCGAAAGCCGTCTATATCGACCGCATTCTATTTGGCAAAAGAGATTATCAAAGCCTGCTGTTCGACTGGAAAATCAATCAATAACAAAACCACAATACTCTTATACCATTGGCTACTCGCCAGCGGTTGTTCTTTATCCAAAACCAACGAAAGGAGTTCCTAATGGCCTACGTCCCCGTACCCAAGGACTTAACCAAGGTCAAATCCAAGGTCATTTTCAACCTGACCAAACGACAAATCATCTGCTTCGGAAGCGGCGCGCTGTTCGGCGTTCCGCTTTTCTTTTTACTCCGCGATCCCATTGGCAGCACAGGCGCGGCAATGGTGATGATCTTCATCATGATGCCGTTCTTCCTGTTCGCCCTGTATGAAAAAAGCGGTCAGCCGCTGGAACAGGTGCTGCGCAACGTGATCGAAACCCTGTTCCTGCGCCCTGAGCAGCGCCCCTATCAAACGGATAACTTGTACGCCGCGCTTATGCGGCAGAATCACATGGAGAAGGAGGTTCAAACGATTGTCCAAAAATCCCCCAAAGCGAAAGCTCACCCGCGAGGAAAAAACAAAAATTAAAGAGGTGATGCAGCAAGCCAAAAAGCAAGGCAAGCACCCCACCACTGCACAGGAGACCATTCCATACAATCGCATCTGGCCGGATGGCATCTGCCTGTCAGATGGCAAGCTCTACACCAAAACGATGCAGTTTCAGGATGTGAATTATCTGCTTGCCCAGAACGAGGATAAGACCGCTATTTTCGACGGTTGGTGCGAGTTCCTTAATTTCTTTGATAACTCCGTCCACTTCCAGTTTTCTTTTCTGAATCTGGCTGCCAGTGAGGAGAGCTTTGAGGAAAGCATCCTCATTCCTCCCAAGGCGGACGCTTTCAACGACGTTCGCGCCGAGTATGCGGAGATGCTTCGCAACCAGCTTTCCAAGGGAAATAATGGTCTGGTGAAAACGAAATATCTGACCTTTGGCATTGAGGAAAAGAATCTGAAAATCGCCAAGCCGCGTCTGGAACGCATCGAAACCGATCTGCTGAATAACTTCAAGCGGTTGGGCGTGTCAGCGGAGAGCTTGGATGGCAAGGAACGCCTGCACCTGATGCACTCCATCTTCCACATGGACGATCAGCAGCGGTTTGACTTTGATTGGGGTTGGTTGCCCCTGTCAGGGCTTTCCACCAAGGACTTCATTGCGCCTACGGCTTTTGAGTTCAAGGAAAGCCGCCGCTTCCGCATGGGCGGCAAGCTGGCCTCTGCCAGCTTCCTGCAAATCCTTGCTCCCGAACTCAATGACCGTATGCTCGCAGACTTCCTTTCCATCGAATCCAGCCTGATTGTCACCATGCACATCCAGTCCATTGACCAAGGCGCGGCCATTAAGCAGGTCAAACGGAAGATTACCGATTTGGATAAAAACAAGATGGATGAGCAGAAGAAAGCGGTTCGCGCGGGATATGACATGGACATCTTGCCGTCTGACCTCGCCACTTACGGCAATGAAGCAAAGAAGCTCCTGCAAGACCTGCAAAGCCACAACGAGCGCATGTTCCTACTCACCTTCCTTGTGCTCAACACCGCCGACACCAAGCAGAAGCTGGAAAACAACGTCTTTCAGGCGCAGAGTATTGCGCAGAAATACAACTGTGCGCTAGAACGATTGGACTTTCAGCAGGAAAAGGCGTTGGTTTCGTCTCTACCGCTGGGCTATAACCAAATCAAGATTCAACGCGGGCTGACGACCAGCTCCACGGCCATCTTCGTGCCGTTTACCACGCAGGAGCTTTTCCAGCTTGCGGGTGAGCCGCTGTACTACGGTCTGAACGCGCTTTCCAACAATCTGATTATGGTGGATCGCAAGCGTCTCAAGAATCCAAACGGCTTGATTCTTGGCACTCCCGGCAGCGGCAAATCCTTCAGCGCCAAGCGCGAGATCGCCAATGTGTTCCTGGTCACCGATGATGACATCGTCATTTGCGACCCTGAAAGCGAATATTTCCCGCTGGTGCGGCGCTTTCACGGACAGGTCATCAAAATCTCGCCCACCTCAGGAGATTATATCAATCCCATGGATATCAACCTCAACTACAGCGACGATGAAAACCCGCTTTCTCTCAAATCAGATTTCATCCTTTCGCTTTGTGAGCTGATCGTGGGTGGGCGTGACGGCTTGCAGCCCGTTGAAAAAACGGTGATTGACCGCGCTGTACGACTGGTGTATCGCCAGTACCTTGCCGACCCCAAGCCGGAGAATGTGCCGATTCTCGGCGACTTGTACAATGCGCTGCTTCAGCAGGATGAGAAGGAGGCTCATCATATCGCTACTGCCCTAGAAATCTACGTTAGTGGCTCGCTCAACGTCTTTAATCATCGTACCAACGTGGATATTAGCAATCGCCTTGTTTGTTATGATATTAAGGATTTGGGCAAGCAACTCAAGAAAATCGGCATGTTGATTGTTCAGGATCAGGTGTGGGGGCGCGTAACCGCAAACCGTGCCGAGGGAAAGGCGACCCGATACTATGTCGATGAATTCCACATGCTGCTGAAAGAAGAACAAACGGCAGCGTAGAAATCTGGAAACGCTTCTGAAAATGGGGCGGCATCCCCACGGGCATTACGCAAAACGTGAAGGATTTGCTGGCGTCCCGCGAAATCGCCAACATCTTTGAGAACAGCGACTTTGTGTACATGCTCAATCAGGCAGGCGGCGATCGAGAAATCCTTGCCAAACAACTGAATATCTCGCCTCATCAGCTGTCCTACGTCACCCAATCAGGGGAAGGCGAAGGGCTGCTTTTTTATGGCAACGTGATTCTGCCCTTTGTGGACAGGTTCCCGAAAAACACGGAGCTTTACCGCTACATGACGACGAAATTGTCCGAGGTGAGCGCGCAATGATTTGGATTGGAATCGGCATTGGTTTCCTGTTTTGCTTTCTATTGTGGCTGTTTGCGAGCATGTGCCGAATTGGCGCGCTGTCCGATGCGCGGATGGACGAGGCTTTTCGGCGTTATATGCTTGAGCAAGAGCACGGTATGCAAGGTGACATCCCGCCGAAGGAGGACTGCACCAATGCAGGAAGATAACCCTAGAAGCCGTCTGCACTTTTCGGACGAGGACACGCTAGAGAAAACGGGGCAAAAGGCTAAACGACCCTCGGCAAAGCTGCACCGTGATACAGCTGATTTTGTGGATACGGCGCAGCAAGCACCGCCTAATCCCATGACACGCTCTCGTTTTCATCCAGCCCCTGACGAGCAAAGCGACCCGTCCATAGTCAACACGCAACCCACAGAGAAGCACGCTAACGATAAGTTGAGCAAGCTCCGGCACAAGGCAGACAGAGCAAACAACCAGCTGGAAAAAGCGCAATCCAAGCTGCCTAAGCAAAAGCGGATTGCCATTGCCCGTGCCACCGATGTAGCCACAGGCAAAACTGCCGTCAGACTTCGCTTCGATGAAAAAACCAAACCGCCCTCCAAACTTAACCATGAGGGGATTCCTTCTATCGGTGCGGAGATTCATCGCCAAATTGACAAAAACGAGGATGACAACAGCGGCGTGAAAGCGGCGCACAGCACAGAAAAGAATGCTGAGAAAGGAGCTCGCCTTGCCAGCAACTCCTATCGCGCTGGAAAGCTAAAAGCCTATCGTCATGCGGAAAAAGCGGAGCAAGCGCTAGACAAAGCCAACGTTCATGTGCTGTATCAGGAAAGTCGGCTGTCCAGCAATCCCGTTTCCCGATGGCAGCAGAAGCGCACAATCCGCAAAGGTTATGCAGCTGCAAAGGCGGTTGGCAGCCAAACCACAGGTACGCTGAACGTTGTAGTGTTGTTTAGCGACATTCGGATCAATACAACCACCTTGCCCAAGGGCGTGGAGCGCTACGAGCTTCGCCATAGAGACGACGATTGGGGCGAACCCTGCGAGCTTGCCCGAAATATTGTTGTCAACCATTATGGAACGCTGCTGACTACCGAACCTATTCAACTGCCGCCGGATGGACGTATCTATTTTGATTCGGATGCTTTGAATTTGCTGGGTGATGGACTGAAGCTTGACGGTTTTCTGCAAAAGCATCCGATAGCCGAAAAAACCGTCTTGGAGGTAACGGTACCCCTGCCAGAGGAACGAGCGCTATTCTATTCGGATAGTGCAAAGGACGAGCAGCGTGGGTCTATTGGTCATGTACGGGGTGATTTCGGCAAAAGTGGCAAGGAATTTTGGACGACATGGCATCCCCATCAGCAGAAGCTCAATCAAGAGCCATTTCGCACAGAGCTAGATGGGGTTGTAAACTGGCTTCGTCAGGAAAGCGGTCCACTGAACAGCTTGCAGACGATGAAAACCTATTGCAACCGCATGGGTGGAAATGCCCTGCTGGACGATTCGCAAAGCTATGGCTTCAAAGTAGAAACGCCAAAGTATGATTACAGGGTGAGATGTACGCCTTTGCCCGGGAACTACCAATTCTACCTATCCCCGGACGATACCGAGCTGCACGAGCTGGCGATCTCCGTTATCAAAAAACTGAATACCATCAGCAATAGGGAGTTTGCCGCGCTGGACTTTGAACCCGACAACATGAAAGGACGGTGAACTCAATGCCCACTACCAATGTCGCTGCCTATGACTACTTTCAATTTCCAGTACCAAAAGTGCAGTGTGATCGGCAGCGATTGGCAGACGTACAGGTGCTGATTGCCATGAAGACACCAAAAAGCCGTTGCAATAGAGCCGGTAGATTTCTCGTTCCGTCGGTAACTGCGCAATCAGAGCAATGCCCGAAGGAACGTCCGTCAGTTTGAGGGAATAGCTTGCAATCGTTGCTTCCTGCAAATCATAAAGCTGCGAGATTTGAGCAGGCATTGAAACACTGGTTGGACTGGTGGGAAGGAAATGGCTCCCGCTTTCAATCAAAGCATCTGGATTATATATCCAGTTTCCGTTCAGCGGAAGAAATGCGTTTTCTTGAAAATCGACACCCTTCAACGACAGCTCTCCGTGGAGAATAGGCGATAATTCAGGATGCATGCCATAGGTTCGGCTTTCACGAACCAAAACGCAGAGAATCAAGGTGAGCAACAGAATCAGTGTTGAAAAGCCTACTTGGTAAAAACGTTTTGATCGCTTCATGTTTTATTCTCCTTGCGGCTCGATAGAGCCATTATACAACCAAAAAGAAAAGTTTCAAGTTTTGAATGAGAATGTACAATCATTACCGCTTTTTTACCGTTTCATCTGTTAGGCTATATATAGTAAAGGACGAGAGTCCAAAAATAGGAGGTATTTCATGAAACGTATCGTTGCTTTGGCGGTAACCCTTATCATGGTGCTTGCAATGACTTCGGCATACGCGCAGGTGGACGCATTCAACGTATACTGTGTAGCGACCGGAAAAACAGTTGAGGAATTCAATGCGGATCCGATTGCCGCGATGATTCAGGAGCAAACAGGCTATATGGTGAAGTATGATCAAGCTCCGGCCGACGCGAATGACGCGATGACTGCTATCACAAACATTTTCATGTCCCGTAGCGACTATCAGGCCATTGTGGTCAACAAGAATCAATTCTACTCCCTTCTTGCGATGGATGCGCTTAAAGATCTGACTCCGTTCATCGAAACAACAACCAACATGAAGGAAGTCATAGGCGCTTTCGGCTTTGAAACCGCCAGCGTAGACGGCAAGATTTATGGCATTCCTCAAAAGGATGCAAAAAAAGCCACGAATATGGGCATTGCTTTCCGTCAGGATTGGCTGGAGGAATACAACGCTGCCAACCCCAATGCTAGCATTCCCGTTCCCTCCGAGGAGAATGCCTACACCATGAGCTTGAGTAACTTTAGGACGATGCTTGCCTATTTCAAGGAAAAGGTTCCTCAGGGCGGCAGCGCGTTCCATGTGGATATGAATGGCGTGATGCAGGAAAGCATTCTCCCCGCCTTCGGTATTCATCAGGAATGGAGCGAGGTAGACGGCAAACTGGTCTACTTTGTCAATCATCCGAACTTTGAAGCCTATCTAACGTTCATGGAATCATTGTTTGATGAAGGTTTGATGACCTATCAGGCCACGGCGGATAACGACGGTGTCGTCAAGATGTTGCAAGCCCAGCTGCTCGGAGCTGGCAAGGTGTTCCACTGGAATGCTGCGGCGATTGAAAAGACCGACGCGCACGAACTTGACGATACAATCGGCTATATCGGCGTTTTGGTAGCAGACGAGGATTTTGGCGATCTGAGCAAGGTGCGTCAGTTTGCAAACGAAGGATACAGTCTGTATACCGTGGTGCCTAAGTACGCATCTGACGAACAGACGGCTGCTGTTATTGATTGGGCTGACAAGAAGCTGAACGCTGATTTCTTTCTCTCTATGGTCATGGGCAAGGAAGGCGAAACCTACACGATGGAAGACGGAAAGTATTATCCTATCCTTCCCGCCTTTGACGAGCAGAAGGGTATTGCCGATAAGTTTATGAACGGTACTCGCGAGGAAGATTACGCGAACTATTGGCTTTGCCGCACTCGCAAGACCCAGGCGCAGGATAAGATGTTCAGCCGTACGAATTTCATGGCTGATGAAGCGGGCGTTAAGTCTCCGATTTCCGTCATGTCGCCTAACACGGTTTTCGACACCTATTTCTCCGGCGCGGCATCTGAAGTGAGAACCGCTCTGATCACCAGCATGTTCTCCTCGGATGGGCGAATGGCGCTCAAAGATATTCAGGCAATCTGGTCAGCAAACAGCGGTGTCGAAATTGATACGGCTGTCAACGAATGGTACACCGCATGGTCTGGTAAAGACACCTTTAATACGGTGAAGTAACGGTGCCCGAACAGGGCGGGGCGCTTGGATGCAAGCGCCCCTTTTTTTGAAAAGGAGGTATGCCGTTTGCGTCGTTCCTTTACGTTAAAATGCGCTTGCTTAGCGGAACAGCTAAGAAAATATGGGAACTTGTTTCCTTTTTACGTACCAGCCGTTTTGTTCGCCCTTGTTTTCGCCTATATCCCTATGCTTGGTCTCGTAATGGCATTTAAGGAAAATCCCAACCTGTTGGGCGCGCCTACCGCGATACAGGGCATTTTAGACGCCAAATGGGTTGGTTTGAAGCATTTTGAAACGATTTTTCGTAACCCGCAGTTTTTGAATGCCTTCTCCAATACACTCATCATTAGTTTTCTCAAAATCGCCATTATTTTCCCTTTGCCCATTGCGTTGGCCATCGTTATGAGCGAAATGCGCAACCGGGTTCTGAAACGGGGATTACAGATATCCATGTACCTTCCCTATTTTTTATCATGGGCAATTATCGGCGGTGTTTTCACGGCGATTCTCAACAAAAACACAGGCATGGTAAACAATTTTGCTGATTTGCTGGGCTTTTCCCGCATGGAATATGTTGCAAACAACGATACCTTCCGCGGTTTGCTCGTCCTCACACAGGCGTGGAAAGATTTGGGCTGGAGTACGATTACATACCTAGCCGCTATTACTGCCCTTGATCCCGGCCTTGAGGAAGCGGCGAAAATGGACGGCGCGTCAAAATGGCAGCAAATTCGACACGTGGTGCTTCCCGGTATTCTGCCGACGGTGGCGGTAATGTTCATTTTGCGAATTGGCTACATCATGGACGCGGGGTTTGAACAGGTATTCGTTTTCTATTCTCCCTTTGTGCAGCAGAATGGAGACATCCTTGGCATGTATACCTATCGCTTGATTCGCCAAGCAGCACTTGTGCCACAGTATTCCCTGTCTACTGCGATTGGACTTTTCAATTCCGCTGTCGCACTGATTCTCGTGCTTGCAGGAAACGCAATTTCCCGAAAACTGTTTGATCGTGGTATTTGGTGAAAGGAGGATTCGATTCATGAGTACACAACGAATGACCGTTTTCAAACCGCATACAAGCAGCTACCGTTTTCTGATGTTGGGAGGATACGTCGTTGCTCTGGCGCTTTCTGTGATGCGCGTTGCATACGTATCGTGGACTCCTTCTCAACGTGGAACGCTGCAAATGGGTATGAATCTATTGTGGATTGCTTTTTGGCTTGAAGAGACAGTACGGTTGATCAGAATGAATCGCGCCCAGCAAAAGCGATTCTTGTTGTTTCACAAATGCGAGGGACTGTTCTTGTTGGCATCGATTCCCTGTATGGTTCTTGACTTTCCGTGGGTTCTGCTTTTGAAAATGCCTTACTGCTTTAGTCTGTTTGACGACGAGAAGGTTTTTCAGAAGCTAGCGAATGGCGTGGTCATTGTGCTGATTTTACTGTTCGTACTCCCATTTTTGCACGTGATTGCGGTTGCATTTTCTGGCCCTTCCGCGATTGTAAATATTTGGCCCGTTGACTTCGATCTCTTTTCGCTTACCTATGTGCTTGGTGATTCCGCATTTTTCAGAGCTATTTTGAACTCCGTGCTCATTACAGCTATAGGTACGTTGATTTCGGTTTTCGCGATGACCATGGCTGCGTATCCTCTTTCCAAAAAAGAAATGCCATTTCGCAGAACGATGATGGTTTTCTTCTTGATTGTGATGCTGTTTAACGGCGGCATGGCTCCTAATATTCTGCTTATGAACAGCTTAGGCTTGAACGATACTTTGTGGAGCTTGATTTTCCCCTCCGTTGTGATGGT
The DNA here is from genome assembly GCA_028693055.1 of Eubacteriales bacterium. GTDB lineage: Bacteria > Bacillota > Clostridia > Christensenellales > Aristaeellaceae > Limiplasma. The sequence continues at coordinate 35,526 of JAQUWD010000026.1, forward strand.
ATTTCATTTACTACTCATCAAGGGCTTTTTTGAAGACGTTCCGGCAGAGCTAGAAGAATCAGCAAAGCTGGACGGTGCGGGAAACTATACGATTCTATTTCGTATTATTGTTCCGGTGGCCGCCCCGATGATCGCAACGGTTATCTTTTTTACAGCCATTTCATTTTGGAACAACATCAATAATTCGATTCTCTATATTACCAGTAATCAGGCGATTTACCCTCTCCCGATGTATATCAAGAATTTTTTAAGTATGAATCCGGTGGATATTGCTTCTAATAATCCTACCCTTCTTAGCTACTGGAACAATGTCAAGATGAGCTACATTTTGATTTCAATCCTACCTGTTCTGCTCTGTTACCCAATAATTTTCCGATATCTCAAAAATGGCGTTGCCATGGGCGCAGTGAAAGGATGACGTGATGCAAACCCTGCATGTGGATATTGCTGTAATCGGAGGAAGTCTGGGAGGTACGCAGGCGGCTTTGGCCGCGTGCCGAATGGGGCAAACCGTTTACCTTTGCGAAGCGACCGATTGGATTGGCGGGCAAATGACCTCCCAAGCGGTTCCGCCCGATGAACACCCATGGATAGAACAACAGGGTGCTCCTAAAAGCTATTTGGAGTATCGCAAGGCTGTCCGGCGGGACTATCAGGAGATGACGGATGCCTCTCCCTTACTGAAACAACAGACGGTCTTTTGCCCTGGAAACAGCTGGGTCAGTCGTTTGGCGCATGATCCGCGAATTGCCTATAAGCTTCTCTTCGGCTTGCTTCAGCCCTCTTTGGATAAGCAAAGACTCAAGCTTGCGTATCATACGGTGTGCGTGCGAGCTGAGATGCAGAGTGACCGAATCGATTCCGTAATTGTTCGCAATGAAGAGAGCAAAGAAGAAACCAGAATCGTTGCGAAATACTATTTGGACGCAACCGACTGCGGGGATCTTCTGCCGCTAACAGGAATCATTACAAACAAAGGAGGAGGCGTGTCAATGAATATCGCTAAACAAAACAAATCGCAAGCCTCACCTAATATCCGTAAAGTTCGTAACAATATACCCCTATTCAAAACAACTACGTACCATTTTGACGGAAGAAGTTTCGTGGTCACACCAATATTCCGTCAAGAAGGGCATGAAACACTAGGCTGTATTTTGCTCAAACTCATGCAAACCGAAAACGCATAAATCCACAAACGTGACAAAGACTTTCAAACATGTTATACCTGATTTGTAAATACTGCTTGTTTGACTGTCGGAAGGAGGCTACATGAAAAAGTCAATCAGCAGAAAGAATCGGGATAACACGGCTTTCCTTTACGAACGCATCTCGCGAGATGATAATTTGGAGGGTGATAGCTACAGCGTAGTCAATCAAAAGAAGCTACTTACTAAAATTGCTAAGGAAAAGGGCTTTACAAATCTCGTTCATTTCTTTGATGATGGCATTTCCGGTGTCACCATGGAACGTCCTGGTTTTCAAGAAATGCTCGTGGAACTGGAACAAGGTCATGCGGCTACGGTAATCGTCAAGGATCTGTCGCGCCTGGGGCGTAACTACATCGAGGTTGGACGGTTAACGGAGGAGTTCTTCCCCGATCACGATATTTGGCTGATTGCCATCTCGGACGGCATTGACACTGACGAGGGCGAGAACGAGCTTGCGCCAATCCGTAATTTATTTAACGAATGGTACGCGCGCGATATTAGCAAAAAGCGGCGTATCAGCAACAAGATCAGGGGAACGTCAGGTGAGCCGATGGGTCAGCCGCCCTATGGCTACATGAAGAACACTGACAATCCCAAACGATGGATTGTGGATGAGGACGCGGCGCGTATTGTGCGGCGCATCTACTCTTTGACGCTGGAAGGCTACGGAACCGATCAGATCGCAACATTGCTTTCAGAAGAAAAGGTGTTAGTTCCGATGGCGTACTGGGCAAGCAAGGGGATTCACAGAGCCGGGAAAACCGTTCCTGACGATTGTACGCAATGGTGCCGTGCATCGGTCATCAAGATTCTGACTGTTCAGGAATACTGCGGCGACTTGATTAACTTCAAGACGTACAGCAAGTCTTATAAGAACAAGAAAAGGATCGATAATGACCCTGAAAATATGGTGGTTTTCCGCAGCATTCATGAGCCGATCATTGATCGGGCTACATGGGAGAAAATCCAGGAAAAGCGTGGTAAGATGCGTAAGCGCAAAAAGCAGGATGGCGAACGCAACATGTTTTCAGGCATTGTGGTTTGCGCAGACTGCGGCAAAAATCTTAATTTTCACTTTAATCAAGGCAATCATGATATCCAGTATTTCAACTGTTCCAATTATAACAGCGGCCATGGCAGTTGCAATGCAACACATTACATTCGCGTGGACTTTTTGGAGCAGGTCGTGCTGGGAGAGATTCGCCGCCTGACGAAGTTTGCTAGCCATTACGAGAGCGAATTCGTCAAAGCTGTCATGGGGCATTCCCAGCAAACCGTTGTTGCGGAGCGTCAGTACAAGGAGAAAGAGCTGAATAAGCTTCTGACCCGCGATCAGGAGTTGGACAAGCTCTTTGAACGGCTCTATGAGGATAATGTGGCTGGTAAAATCACGGATGAGCGTTACGCGCGGATGGCTCGCAGCTACGAGGACGAGCAAAAGGAGCTTGCTGAGCGTCTCAAGGCGGTTAAAGCCGAGCTGGATAAACAGACCAGCGCTGCCATGACCACCGACATGTTCATCGACTGTGTTCGCAAGTATACCCGCGCTCGCAAACTCACGCCTCGAATGCTCAACGAGCTGGTTGAGAGGATTGAAGTTTACCATGCTGAAAAGCTGAACGGCTTGCAGGTGCAGCGACTAACCATTCATTACAACTGCGTCGGTACGCTGGAGATTCCACAGGATGTACCATTGGCTGATCCCAAAGTCCTCATCCAGACCCGCAAGGGCGTAGCACTTGCATACGAGCCGACGGAAGCCACCGCTATTTGAAACTTGAAAAAAAGCATAAAAATAGAGTGTCCTTATAGGACTTTCAAATCCTATAAGGACACTCGGCATGGTGCGGGAAACAGGACTTGAACCTGCATGTCCTAAACGAACACTAGAACCTGAATCTAGCGCGTCTGCCAATTCCGCCATTCCCGCATATGCCTTCTCGGCGGAGAGAAGGACTTTTGGTGGGCAGGGGTGGATTCGAACCACCGAAGTCTGCGACGGCAGATTTACAGTCTGCTCCCTTTGGCCACTCGGGAACCTACCCATGAATCAAGGTACCAACCTTGAGGGGAAATGGAGCCGGCGATGGGACTTGAACCCGCAACCTGCTGATTACAAATCAGCTGCTCTGCCAATTGAGCTACACCGGCAGAAGCCCACCGCAAAGGAAATGGCGACCAAGAAGGGGCTCGAACCCTCGACCTCCAGCGTGACAGGCTGGCATTCTAACCAACTGAACTACTTGGCCATATGCTGGTGGGCCTTCAGGGACTTGAACCCCGGACCAACCGGTTATGAGCCGGCCGCTCTAACCAACTGAGCTAAAGGCCCATATCCATTCGGGGAAAGTGGTGACTCCTAGGGGATTCGAACCCCTGTAGCCGCCGTGAAAGGGCGGTGTCTTAACCGCTTGACCAAGGAGCCATGTTACGATGCAGGCAATACATTCTGGTCGGGGTGAAGGGATTCGAACCCCCGGCCCCATGCTCCCAAAGCACGTGCGCTACCAGACTGCGCTACACCCCGTCCTACTGTGCCCACACAGGCGACGATGTTTATTGTACTCATAATCGCGCCTATTGTCAATAGTTTTTTTTGGAGAAGAAGAATTGGTGAAGAATTATCAAAAAAAGCAGTGTTACTACTCAGTAGGGAGAGATGGCATAAACAGGAGAGACGATGCAAAGGAAATGTAATATAATAAGGATAGCAAAAGAGAGAGCGCGAGAAGAAGATGGAGCGAAGCGACCGGGATATGTTTCGGCAGTTCGAAGAACAAAGCTGGCGAGACGAAGAATTAGTCAAAGAGAACCGGGCTTTGCGTCAAAAGAACCGCGAGTTAGAAAAACGTGTTTCAACGCTGGAAAGTAGCTTTGAGGAACGAATGACACGGGTGGTGCAGCAAGCGGTAGATCAAGCGACAAAACCGTTAAAGGAACGAATTGTACAGCTAGAGGCAGCCAACGCCCACAAGGATATCGAAATTTCACGCCTAAAATCACAAATAGACAAGGATTCCAGCAATTCATCCAAACCGCCCAGTAGCGACGGCTTGAAAAAAATACCAAACAGCCGTGAAAAAAGTGAGCGAAAAAGCGGCGGTCAGCCCCACCATAAAGGGCATAGGATCAGTATTCCAAGGACTTGGAACAGCAAGTATCCGCAGGGAAAGCAGCGCACATTATCAAAGACGAAACCAACGGTGCGACTCAGTATGTGTCAGATTGGGAAGTGGATTTTAAAATCATTCCGGTCTATACGGAAACGCGCAGGCCCATCGGCACTGTACCTGTCATTCATTATGGAAAGAATCTCAAAGCAGTTAGTGGTTATTTGCTGCAAATCGGGATGTTGTCATTGGAACGGCTGGCCGAATTCATTGAATGTGTGACCAATGAGCTTATTAACATATCGCAGGCTAGCCTACTGTCTTTCTGTCATCGCGCAGCGGAAAAAATTGACATGGATGCAATGAAGCGCGACCTGCTAAACGGAGCGTATATGCACGTGGATGGGACACCCGTGCGCACCACACAGCGAGTTTCGAAAGAGGGCAGCACAGAAACGGTTGAGCACAGTACTTATAGCGCCTTTTGGCTATTTGGTTTCTCAGGTATAGTCATTTGCAGTCTGCCACTCTCCAACAACGGTTTCAAGTGCTTCGTGAGAAATTTCGTCCGGCTCGTTTAACCGATTATTGCAAGTTACGTTTCCTGACTGACACAGCGAAGAAGCGTCACCAAAATGTCCTTGCCGTTATCCGTTCCTGCTTCTGCTGATGAATCTCGGCTGAGTAGTAACAAGCAGTCTTTTAAGAGAGCAAAACAGCGTTTTACGCCCACCATCGCCATGCTGGTTGGCATCGAAAACTGCCTCTCCCAGCACGATAAAACGGACCTGCGCATCATTCGCAGGCTGCTGGATGGGTTTAGATACGAAATGATCGCAGACGAGTTGTTCATCAGCGGAGGCGCCCTTCGATATCGCCTGACGAAGATTTTTTGCGATGCGGGCGTAACAACCTGGCAGGAGTTTGAAGAGCTGGTGCACCACAATCTCGGTGATGGCAATCCGTTTCAATACATCGATGAGCGTTGAGACCTTTTCCTGTTTACCCCGCACAGGGCATAATTCTACAGCAGGATCGCACCAGCAGGGGGTTCAAAGCAAACGCGACGCATCCATTTCACGTTATAGTAGTGGATGTATTCGTATAGCCGAAGATACAGCATGCCGTCGCCGTGGATTACCTCCGTATTCATTGCGTCCACGTTTCGGTTCGGTTCTTCAAATCGTTCAAATAATTCATTTGTCTCCGTCTGTTATTAAGGAGTTTATGCTATCACAGGGAAACCGGCATGTCAACACAAAAATATGGCGGGTGATCCTCGCGGTTTTCCTATCGTCAAGCGTATCCACAAAACGATATACTGTGATCGCGCTGAACAGGAGGAGTTTGCCAATGACGACCATGGATTGGATCTACGAATACAAAATCATCGCAATCGTGCGCGGACTCGCACTCGAACCAATGCAGGCGCTCGCGGAGGCGCTATACAGGGGCGAAATACACCTGATGGAGGTAACCTTCAATCAGGCTAAACCGGAAACGTGGCAGGATACTGCAGCGTGTATTCGGATGCTGCGCGAGCGTTTTCAGAATCGCATTCTGCCAGGTGCGGGCACGGTGATGACACTGGAACAGCTTTCTATGGCCGCCGATGCAGGCGCGCAGTATATCATTTCCCCTAATGTGGATGTCGAAATCATTCGTGAGACACGCAGACGCGGACTGGTTTCGCTGCCGGGCACCTTCACACCGTCAGAAATCACACTAGCTTATCAGGCCGGTGCCAACGCCGTTAAGATTTTCCCTGTTGGAAATCTTGGCGCGGCTTATGTTAAGGGGATTCGAGCACCGCTGTCGCAGATTCCTATGCTGGCAGTCGGTGGCGTGAATGAGAAAAACGCAGCCGAGTTTATTGCAGCTGGTTGCTTGGGCATCGGCGTGGGCAGCAACCTGGTCAACAAGGACTGGATCGCGGCAGGAGAGTGGGACAAGATCACGGCGCTGGCAGCTGAATATCGAAAGGTGGTTGGCTAAAATGAAAAAGGCGCCAGCCAGCGCGGCAGCAAGGTGATCTACGACAGGGCGGGCTCCTCCATCGCGCTGGCGAAGCGCGAGGACTTCGATTGGAATGCCATTTTCGACGGCGCGGACTGGTTCCACTTTACCGGCATCACCCCGGCGCTGGGCGGCGAGCTGCCGGAGATCTGCCTGGACGCGCTGAAGGCTTGTCGGGCCAAGGACGTGAAAACCAGCTGCGATCTCAACTACCGTGGCAAGCTGTGGACGCGCGAGAAGGCCGGCGAGGTAATGGACACGCTGATGCCCTACGTCAACGTGTGCATCGCCAACGAGGAGGACGCGTCGGACGTGTTCGGCATCCGCGCGGCGGGCACCGACGTGCAGAGCGGCAAGCTGGATCAGAACGGCTACATCGATGTGGCCAAGCAACTGCAGCAGCGGTTCGGGTTTGAGAAGGTGGCCATCACGCTGCGCGGCAGCATCTCCGCCAACGACTGGGCGGGCATGCTGTACGCCGACGGGTAGGCGTACTTCTCTCCCACCTACCGCATCCACATCGTCGATCGCGTGGGCGGCGGCGATAGCTTCGGCGGCGGCCTGGTGTACGCGTTGCTGTCGGACTTTGACCCGCAAAAGACGATCAACTTCGCCATGGCGGCCAGCTGCCTGAAGCAGACCATCGAGCAGGACTTCAACCACGCCTCGGAGGCCGAGGTAATGGCGCTGGCGGGCGGCAACGCCACCGGACGCGTGCAGCGGTAAACGAAATGCCCGGAGCCCCACCTGCCTGATGCGGGCTCTGCGGCGTGCATTTTTAGGAGTGAGCAATATGAACATTTTTGTCTGTATCAAGCAAGTGCCCTCCACCAACAAGGTGCAGGTGGATGAGCAAACCGGCGTGCTGAAGCGCAACGGCGTCGCCAGCAAGATGAATCCCTACGACCTGTACGCGCTGGAGACCGCGCTGCGTCTGCGCACGGCGCACGGCGGCACGGTGATGGTCGGCACGATGGGCCCGCCCCAGGCGCAGGCCGTCGTGAAGGAAGCCTACATGATGGGTGCGGACGACGGATACGTATTCAGTGACCGTCGCTTGGGCGGCGCGGACGTGCTGGCCACCAGCTACACGCTGTCGCAAGCCATCCGCAGCGTGGGCGATTTCGACCTGATTCTTTGCGGCAAGCAAACCACCGACGGCGACACCGCGCAGGTCGGCCCCGCAATCGCCGAGTATCTCGGCATTCCGCACGCCGCGTGGGTCAGCCATATTGAGCGCAACGGCGACGGGATTGATGTGGAGCAGCAGTTACAAGACGTAATCGAAACGGTGCACATGCCCTTCCCGTGTCTTGTCACGGTGGAACAGGACATCTTCATGCCCCGCCTGCCCAGCCTGAAAACCGCCAAGGAGATCGCGGACAAGTCGATCCACATCCAGGGGCTGGACACATTCCTCGATACCGACGCGAATCACTACGGCCTGACCGGCAGCGCCACCGCCGTGGAGCGCATCTTCCCGCCGCAAAACGACGTGGAAAAGGAAACGTGGACGGGCGCGGACAGCGCCGAAAAGCTGCACGACACCCTGAAAAAGTGGAAGTTTATCTAAAGAAGGAGGCGTAACCATGGCACAGATTGCGATTTTGGAACGGAAGTGCACCGGCTGCGGCCTCTGCGCGACCAATTGCCCCTTTGGCGGCATCGACATGAAGAATGGCAAGCCCGAGCTGAACGCGGCTTGCAAGGTGTGCGGCATTTGCGTCAAGAATTGCCCGGAGAAGGCCATCGTCAAGCTGGAAACCAAGGTGGAGAACGTTGACAAGACCCAATGGAACGACATCCTGGTGTTCGCTGAGGTCAGCGGAGGGCGGCTGCATCCCGTATCCCTGGAGCTGATCGGCAAGGCGAAGGAACTCAGCAAGAGCGTCCCCGGCTACAAGGTGAAAACCGTACTGGTGGGCGACGGCGTGACGAAGTACGCGGAGGAGCTGCGCCACTACGGCGTATCGGAGATCGCCGTGTACGATAGCCCCGAGCTAAGCTACTTCCGTGCAGACGCGTTTGCCAGCTGCGTGGAGGACTATATCAAGTACTGTAAGCCCAGCGTAGTGCTGGTGGGCGCGACCTCACTGGGACGCAGCCTTGCGCCGCGCCTTGCGACGCGCTTCCACACGGGCTTGACCGCCGACTGCACCAAGCTCGAATTGCGCGAAAGCACCGATCTGGTGCAGATCCGCCCCGCGTTCGGCGGCAACATCATGGCACAGATCGTCACCACGCATACGCGCCCGCAATTTGCGACCGTGCGGTATAAGGTCATGGACGCACCCGTTCGCGGCGAAAACGCGGAAGGTGAAACCCTCACCCGCCACATTCCCAAGGGTGTTGCCGCTTCCCCGGTAACACACGTCAAGACCGTGCCCGTGCCTGCTGGCAAGACCATCTCCGACGCGGAAATCCTCGTGGTCGGCGGTCGCGGCCTGCAAAAAGAAGCCGACCTCGAGATGATCAAGGAGCTGGCGGCGCTGCTCGGCGGCGACTGGGCGACCAGCCGCCCGCTGGTGGAGAAGGGTTGGGCGACCAACGCGCGGCAGATCGGGCTTTCCGGTCGTACCGTGCGCCCGAAGCTCATCATCACCTGCGGCGTGAGCGGCGCGATCCAGTTCGCGGCGTGCATGAACGCCAGCGACCACATCATCGCCATCAACAGCGACCCCGAAGCGCCAATCTTTAACGTGGCGCACATCGGCATTGTGGGCGATCTGTATCAGATCGTGCCCAAGCTGATTGCGCAGCTCAAGGCTGAAAAGGAGGGCAAGTAAATGAAACCGTTTGCGAAGGTGACGAAGGACGATCTTGCCTTCTTTGAAAACATTCTACCCGGCCGCGTGTTCAGTGGCGAGGCCATTTCCACCGACTACGACCACGACGAAATGACGGAGTATGGCCACTATCTGCCCGAAGCGGTGCTGCAAGCGCTGACCGCCGAAGAAATCTCCAAGGTGCTTAGGTATTGCAACGAACACAACATCGCCGTGACCCCGCGAGGCGCGGGCACGGGACTTTGCGGCGGCTGCGTCGCCATCGACGGCGGCATCGTGCTCTCCACCGAGAAGATGAAGAAGGTCATCGAGGTGGACACCAAGAACATGACCGCAACCGTTGAGCCGGGCGTACTGCTGATGGAGTTCCCCAAGAGCCTGGAGGGCACGGGGCTGTTCTATCCCCCTGACCCAGGTGAAAAGACCGCCACGATGGGCGGCAACGCCATGACCAACGCGGGCGGCATGCGCGCTGTGCGCTACGGCGTGACGCGCGATTATATCCTGGGCATGGAAGTCGTACTGGCCGACGGCAGCATCGTGGAGCTTGGCGGCAAGACCGTCAAGACCAGCAGCGGCTACAGCCTGCTGAACCTGATGATCGGCAGCGAGGGCACCTTGGGCTTCCTGACCAAGCTGACGGTCAAGCTCGTTCCCGAACCCAAGACGAACCTTTCTCTTTTGATTCCCTTTGACGATCTCGACACGTGCATCGAGGCGGTTCCGTCCGTCCTTGGCTGCGGCTGCGACCCGACTGCCGTGGAGTTCATGGAGCGCGAGGTCATCGCCAGCGCTGAAACCTATCTCGGCAAACAATTTCCCGACACCAGCGCGAACGCGTACCTGCTGGTGCGCTTGGACGGCGCAAGCGCGGACGCGCTCAAGCCCGCCATCGACACGCTAACCGACCTGGCCCTTTCGCTGGGCGCGAAGGATGTGCTGCTCGCCGACACCGACGAGCGCAAGGAAAGCATCTGGAACGCCCGCGGTGCGTTCCTGGAAGCCATCAAGGGCAGCACGCCCAGCATGGACGAGTGCGACGTGGTGGTGCCGCGCGATCAGATCGCGGCGTTCGTCAAAAAGAGCGTGGAGATTGGTAAGCATATGAACGTACGCATCCGCTCCTTTGGTCACGCGGGCGACGGCAACCTGCACATTTACGCCTGTCAGGACGATCTGACCGACGCGGAGTGGAAAAGCAGCGTGCGCGAGGTGATGAACGCGCTGTACGACGCGGCGCGCGCCTTGGGTGGCGAGGTCAGCGGCGAGCACGGCGTCGGGCACGCGAAAAAGGCGTTCCTCGCCGAGAGCGTGGGTGAAACGCAGATGAAGCTGATGCGCGGCGTGAAGGCGGCGTTTGACACCAACGGCATTCTGAACCCAGGCAAGGTGATTTAGCCCTACAGCGCGGATATAACCGAGGTTAATGCGATGAGAAATTGCAGAATGATCGATTCAATTTGCGGTCTTTCTTCATATGCTCATAGATTTACCAACCGATATTGAACTCAAAAAATCAAGTACATAGGTTACAAAATAGAATGTTATATAAGCGGCTTTGATTATCTGGCCGCTGGGGATCCGCTGCATATCACGCTTCAGTAACGAGTGATATAGGCGGCGAAACTCGCAAGGGTATCGTTGGGTTAGCATCAACTCTTCATGATGGTACAGTTGTCATATGCTAATCTTGACGTTTTCCACTCCGCACAGTTGAAATGACGATGAGAGGTATCCCAGTATGAGCGGAAATGTGCTAGTCGGACAAAGCGGCGGCCCCACCTCGGTGATTAACGCAAGCCTTGCGGGCGTATACCAAAACGCCATTCGTCGAGGTACGGCACATGTGTATGGTATGCGTTACGGCGTGCGAGGGCTTCTAGAGGAGCAACGTGTAGAGCTACAGCTTCAGGATTGTGTACGCTTTGAGCTGCTCAAGCGCACACCTGGCGCGTTTCTCGGCTCCTGCTGATATCGATTGCCAGATGCGACGCAGGATGAAGCGCCCTACCAGCGCATCTTCGACTTACTTCGGAAATGGGAGATCGAGTCATTCCTCTACATTGGTGGAAACGATAGCATGGACACCATTGCAAAGTTGAGCGACTACGGCCAGTATGTACACAGCCCGGTACGCTTCCTCGGCGTACCCAAGACCATTGACAACGATCTGCTACTAACCGATCATACCCCCGGCTATGGCTCTGCCGCCAAGTACATCGCCGTAGTCATGAAGGAATTGATCTTAGATGCGCAGGCCTATGGTACACCGCAGGTGACACTGGTGGAGGTTATGGGGCGTAACGCAGGATGGCTGACAGCCGCCGCCAGCCTATGCCGCGGGGAGGATTGCGACGGAGTGGATCTTCTCTGCCTGCCAGAGATTCCTATGAGCATAGAAAGGTTTCTGGATAAAGTATCGGATTTGTTGAGACAGAAAGCGTCCGTGGTGATCGCTGTCAGCGAAGGCGTGCGTCTGACGGACGGGCGATATGTGTGCGAGTTATCCGATGATTACCGCCGTCGCGATGCGTTCGGCCATACTAACTTGACAGGCACAGCCCGCTACCTAGCAAATCAGGTGGCTCAGCGCCTGCGGGTAAAGGCGCGTAGCATCGAACTGAGCACGCTACAACGCTGCGCCGGACACCTGACCAGCCGCACAGATGTGACCGAAGCTTATCAAGTGGGCGGTAGTGCCGTGAAGGCCGCCGTGGAGGGCGAGACCGTGCAGATGGTCGCACTGGAGCGCATTTCGGATGATCCCTATCAGGTTCGCACACAGCTTGTGTCGGTAGCACAGGTGGCAAATGGTGATGAAGCAAGCCTTCTTCCGAGTAGACATTCAGAACCGTCAAGCAAAACTGGTCGATAAACTATTCGTCAACGATGCCGCAACTTTGAATTACGGAGGCTATGGACAGGCTTACGAGTTTAAGCCGATGTCCAGAAAAAGCCCTGTGATTCAACTGAGCGGTACCGAAAAAAGCTTATCTGCGACATTGTGAGAACACGGAGAGCGCTTCATAAGCGAGGCGCTCTCCTATTCTTTTCAAAATGGAGGGGTTATGGGAAAACTGATTGACAGCATAATTTTAGGCCTTTATACTGGAAAAAAGGATGAGGTCTACCGATCCTACGAACCTTGAAAACGAGATAAAATGTGACTATTCGCCGTTTCAGGAGGAAAAAGGAATGGCGAAGAAATTGTAGCGCAAAGTTATTATCAACGGTGTTGAGCGTTGGATATCGGCTGATACTGAACAAGAATACGCAGATAATCTGATGAAGTTGATAGGTGAAATACATCCAGAGACGGTCAAAACATGCGGACACAACTTTCGAGTCTATGCAAAGAACTGGTTTGTGACATACTCCAATCCCAACATCGAACGAGCAACGGCGCAGACCTATCAGCGGCAACTTACAAGTTATATTTATCCAGTCTTTGGGGATATGGACGTGGAAGATGTTACTACCGACCATATCCAGACACTATTCAACGGGATGGACGTGGCGAAGGCATCCAAGGATAAGACGCGCATGGTGCTCAACATGATATTTGATATGGCGCTAGACGATGGCATCATAGTAAAGAATCCTATGAAGAGCAAGCGACTACGAATTACCGGAAGAGCGAGTGAACCAACCGAGGAGTACTCGATTGAACAGATGCAATATTTGATCAGTCATATTTCGGCCGTTAAAAGTGATACGGACAGAGCGTATCTAGCATTGCAGGCGCTGCATCCCCTACGACTCGAAGAAGTCCTTGGACTAAAATGGGAAGACGTTGATCGAGAACATATGCAGCTCCATATTTGCAGAGCTGTAACGCATCCAACGAGGAACATGCCTGAAGTGAAAGTGCCAAAGACAAAAGCGTCCGTTCGCAGCGTTGGCCTGTCTAAATTGGCGCTGGATATTCTCGGCGAAGGGGATCCGGACGAGTTTGTGGTCGGCGGCGAGAAGCCCTTCAGCTACACTCAGGTTCGGAGAATGTGTGAGCGTATTCGAAAGGATACTGGATTCGAGGATAAGATTACACCAATCCGATTCCGGACGACGGTGCTCACCGATATTTACGATCAGACCAAGGACATTAAGCAGGCGCAGGCGGCGGCTGGGCATACGACAGCGACGATGACGCTCAAGTATTACGTGAAGGGCCGGAGCGGAATGCACGAGGCAACCAGCGCGGTTGAGCGCGCATATGGCGTGGGTTGATCCTCAAAGTTGCTCGGAAAATTGCTCAACCCAAATGCTGAAAGTGCCTGTATTTACTGGGTTTTAGGGCTGTTTTCAAGGGAAAAAATTGCTCGAAAAGTTGCCAAGTTAGTGCGAGGTCAAAGAAAATGCAAGTTCCGCATCGGAAACTTGCAAAATTAGCCTATAAACAAAGAAAAAATCCTTCATTTCTGAAGGATTACTGGAGCTGATGACGCGATTCGAACGCGTGACCTCATCCTTACCAAGGATGTGCTCTACCTACTGAGCTACATCAGCATCACTTCAAGTGACAACGTTGATTATTATACACTTGAACAGTTCCTTTGGCAAGAGGAAAATTCAAAAAATCAAAAATAAGTCAAAAAAGCTCACTTGACAAAGTAAACGCAGTAGGAAGAAATGTGAGCACTGCGTTTATTTTGTCGAAGGAATGCATGCCGAATCCATCCGGTCGCATCACCCCTTCCCCCCCCTTCACCCCCCTTCACCCCCCTTCACCCCCCTTCACCCCCCTATGAATTTACAGC
>JAQUWD010000027.1 GCA_028693055.1 Eubacteriales bacterium
AAGGCAATTCAACGAATGACGAGAAAACCTTTTTAATTCAACACATTACGCACATTAGCAAATAACAGAAACGCCTCAAAGTCTTACTGGAAAAGGCTTTGAGACTTACAAGTGTCAAACGTGGGATGATGATGTAAAGAACGATATTGGGGGCAACTACGATAATATAATCCGTTGCGTTATAAAATCCCGTTCTGGCATAGAGCTCAGCCATATCCATGTACATTTTATAGTCGCTGCTTGGCACATAGGCAACGGTAGCAAAAAGAAATAGTCTACTAAGAACGGTGATTGTTGCTAGAAACCAACATAGGGTTCGCACGGGAAGCTGTAGCTCCGCCCTTTGAACAAGCCATTGAAAAGCAATAAAAAGCCATATGCTTAGAATGAGAAATACTAGTGTTCTGTAGCTTGAGCCGAGGCATCGCTCTAAGGTCGTGCCTGTTTTAAACTCTGGCATAGCGTAGCGGCAGAAAAAAAGCATGACAAAATAGATAGCAAGAAAACAAATCACTACACGCGTCAATCGATCCTTAAAATCTCTGGCTACCCTATGTTCAGGAAGCTTCATGCTTTTATCTCACTTTCTAGCAAAACGTGAATTGCTTGAAGTGCTGCTATTATAGCAATAGATGGAAATAAAAACAATCATCATTTATCCTATTGGGAATAGCAAATCCTCCTAGGCTTTATAGCCTACAACCATAAAGAATTTCTCCGGCTTGGAAACCTCAACTGTAGGATGCTGAGAGAAATAGGTAAGGATCAATTCACTGATCTCCGTTTGTATCTCGCGCACGCGGGGACAGCGAAGATAAAAATCAAAGTCTCCCGCACCTGTTGCACGGTAGTTGCTCATACATAACGTCATTTTATCTTCGTCTTGGATAGGCTTGCCCTTCCGTTTTAGATAGACAAGACGGCTACCCTTGGGATGTGATAAATCAAACTGATACTCCAATCCATAAAAGTAATCATAATTGTAATGCGCTTCCTTGGGACGTAGAAAATGGTCGGAAATGGCAACGGAACCGTCTGGCTGAACCTCAAAATAGGTGGCGCACTGCTCCAATGCTTGCCGAAGAATAAAACCGGTCACCTCCAAAACCACAAGGGTATTGGAATAAATGTAGCTGGCTACGACGTCGCGAACGGTCACGTCGCTGTCAAAGCCGCGAATTTCATTACCAAGGGCGGTGCAGGAAATATCCGCGCCGCTGGAGGCTAGCTGTACTTGATTGAAAAAATCAGCGATGGGGGAACCATGAAGAGCCATTAATAGCTTGCTTTCCGGCCATATGGCATGATTGAGATGCCCAATCGGGTGATCCAGCCATGAGGTAAGCTTTGTGAACAGTCGTTCCTCTGCGGGGTGAAGAACGCAATGATCCTTCACTTCACAAAGCTCTGAATGGAAGCGATCCTCATCGTCTAAAACAACTTTTATATAGGCGCTGCTGTTACAGGGCGGCTGCACAATATGCGTCCCGCAATAGGTGACGCCGTTCATTGCAATATGCTGATGGCCTGTCAACAGTAGGTCGAAGGGGAAGTCTTCGCAAAGCTTGCAGCCGATATTCTCGTCGGTATCCGAAAGTGGCTTTCCCATGGCAACGTCCTTTTCCAAGCCGCCGTGATAAAGCCCCACCAACAAGTCGCAGCGCTGCCGTACTTCCTTTATGCAGCGGGTAACCGCCTCCATAGGGTCGCTAACGGTAAGCTGCTGTAGGTTCTCCGGCTTTTCCCATCGATTGACCCAGTTGGTTACGATGCCGATGATCCCGACGCGCAGCCCGTTGGCGAGGGTGCGAACGTCCCAGCCGGAAATCGGAAGCTGGTGGGTTTTGTCCTCTACGTTAGCGCATAGGCATTGCGCGTCCAATGCGTTTAGATAATCGCTGAGCACCTGATAGCCATTATTAAAATCGTGGTTTCCCAAGGTTATATAATCATATCCGCGTTCGTTTAGCGCCCGGGCTACTGGCAGCGGTTTTTGAAGGCTGTGGCAGTAGTAGGTGAGAGGAGAGCCTTGAATGGTGTCTCCGCCATCGATGATCAGTGTATTTCCATCCTTGGGGAAAGCCATGGAAAGAAGTCCCAAGCGCATTGGCTGGGACTTCATAAAGTTTGTCGGGTATAGATAGCCATGGGTATCTGAAGTAAAGTAAATTGTCAGCTTCGGTTTCATAATTATCCTCGGGCTAGTTTTTTACGCACTTTGGTGGAGAATAACTCGATAAGCAGCATCAGCACGATCATACCGCAGAGAAACGCGCCGACCATGCTCCAACGGCGAGAGTTGATGCATTGGATTAGCGCCGCACCTACGCCGCCTGCGCCGACAATGCCCAAGGTGGTTGCATCCTTGATGTTGATATCGAAACGATAAATCAACGTGGAAACAAAGTTTGCATATAGCTGAGGCAGAATACCATAGCGTATTTTTTGAAAGGTGGTGCAGCCAGCAGCATCCAAGCTTTCCAATATGCGCGTATCCAGATCCTCGATGGCGTTGATATACATTTTGCTGATCATTCCGATGGAACAAATGCTTTGGGTAACCACGCCGCAAAAAGCGCCGGGGCCGGTAACCCGAATCCAAACCAATGCCCATACCAGACTGGGAATGGTGCGAATGAGCAGAATAAACGCCCGTGCGATGAACGCAGCCCATTTTGGCATAATGTTCTCACTGGCTAAAAAGCTAATGGGGATAGCCAGAATACCGCCGATGATGGTGCCGAGAATAGCGATGCAAACCGTTTCAAACAGCATGTAAAGCACGCCGTCCTTGGTCATGTCTACCAGCATGCTTACATCGGGATGAGTAATGCCGTAAACAATGCCGTAGGCTACGTCGCTGCCCTTGGATGCAAGGCCTTTATATTCGATGGCATTGCCGGACCAGCCCAGCAAAGCAACGACAACCAGTACGATCAATGTATAAATCCACCAGCGCTGGGGTTTGCGCTCATACATCTCTTCAATGGGGTTGATGGTCTTTTCCATGCGCGTATCCTCCTCCCTTAGCTTAATTTGCGGCGCAGATATTGACTGGTATTTTCAATAATCAACACCACAACAAACAACGAAATCAGCACCATGCCCAAGCCTTCATAATCGCGCCAGCCGATCCGCTCGTTGATGAGGATGCCAAGACCGCCAGCGCCCACATAGCCCAGAATGGAAGCGGCGCGGATATTGATTTCAAAGGAGTAGAGACAGTGGGATAAATAGGTGGGTAGAATTTGAGGCATACAGGCGCTCCAAAACGCCTGAAAGCGAGACGCGCCTAAGGCTTCCATGGCTTCGAAAGCGCCCATGTCAATGGTTTCAATGCTTTCGTAAAGCATTTTGGTAACAATGCCGAAGGTAAAGATGGTGATAGCCACCGTGCCTGCAAAGGTACCTAGCTTGAAAATAAGAGCGCAGATAGAAGCAATCACCAGCGTGGGCAGCGTGCGCACGATATTTAGTACAACGCGCAGGATGGCTACAGCGGCGCCGCTTCTGTTGATGTTGGTTGAGGCGGCTACGGCGAAGGGCAACGCCAGCGTAGAGCCGATAACGGAGCCCATGACGGACATCTTAATGGTGTCCAGCAACGGCCCGATCACCTTGTCAAAATAGGATAGGTCGGGTTGAAAGATTTTTTCTAGAATGACGGTGAACTGGTGTCCCCGCTTAATAATAATACCGAAATCAAATTCGGTCACAATAGCGGAAATCCATACCGCGGCAACGAGCAAAACAACCACGATCCATGTTTTTGAGCGCGGCTTTTGAACGCTATGGTCATTGCCGATCGTCATCGTCTTGGGTTTGAAGATTTTATCATAGAGCGGTGTCTTAGTCGCCGCGCTTTCTTCTGATTTCATGCTTGAACCGCCGCCTTCCCAGCTTTGGCTTCTTCCTCTGCCGTGGGAATCGGCGCGCCGTTATAAATCTGGTCCAATACCTGCTGGGTGACGGTATCGGTTGGGCCGTCGTATACGATTTCACCGGCACGAATCCCGATGACCCGGTCGGCAAACTTAAGGGCCAGATCCACATGGTGAATATTGATCAGGATGCTGATGTTCATCTCTTGATTGATGCGCTTAAAATCGTTCATCACCTGATCGGCAGTAACGGGGTCAAGCGCCGCAACCGGCTCGTCGGCTAAGATGATCGTAGGGTTTTGGTTTAATGTACGCGCCAGTGCAACGCGCTGCTGCTGACCGCCGGAAAGCTGATCGCAGCGGGTATAGGCTTTATCCAGAATACCTACCTTATCCAGCGCTTCCAATGCGGCAATTTCTTGCTTTTTGGTAAACAGACCCAGCAGCACCCGGAAAAAGCTCATATCGGGCACCATAGAGGTCAATACGTTTTTAATAACCGTAGAGCGCGTCACCAGATTGAAGGATTGAAAAATCATCCCGACATGGCGGCGGAATTTGCGCAGACTCTTTCCGTGCAAAGTCATTACATCGACGCCATCCACCAAAACCTGTCCCTCGGTTACGTCGATCATCCGGTTGATGGTACGGATCAACGTGGATTTTCCTGCGCCGGAAAGGCCGATGATCGCGACAAATTCGCCTTGATCGATGGTGAGGTTTACGTCCTTTAACCCCTTTACGCCGTTGGGATAGGTTTTTCCAGCATGTTTAAACTCAATCATGTGCCCGCCTCTTTATGTACAGAATATCAATGGTTTAGCCTATTCATCTTACCATTGAAAGATAAGCATTACAAGCAAAAAAATTGGGGCGATACGGAATTGGCCGTATCGCCCCATGAGAGTATGGGTTTGGGTTACTGTACGGCAGTCAGGGCCTGACGGGCTCCGTCGTAGTCCGCGTCGGTAGCAACAGCATAGCCGGTGTGGCTGTACACGGAGAAGATCGCCTGACCCTCTTCGGTGCCAATGATGTTGATCAGAGCAGTCTGCATCGCGGCGATGAATTCGGGATTGTAAACTGCGTCGTTGGCCTTGGTGATGGCGACGGTATCGTTGTAAATACCATCGGTAACGCCGATGACGTTTAACTCGTTCCAGATGCTATCGCTGCGGCCCATGCCAGCCTTGCCGGTGGCGTCCTGCTGGTCGGTAGGCAGCGTCCAAGCGTCAACATAATCGCGACGACCGTCCGCATAGCAAACGATAACGTCAACAGCCTCGGCAGCAGCCTGAGCAAAGCTCTCGCCGTAGCCGCTGAGGGTCAGCACGTTGGTCAGGTCGGTGAGCTTCTTACCGTCATAGTTGTTCATCAGCCACATGGTGGGGTAGATGTAACCGGCAGAGGAAGAGGTCTTAAGCACTGCCCAGTTGGCCTTGTCCAGGTCTTCCCAGGTCAGAGCCTCGCCAGCGTTTACCTTGGCGGCCAGCTCCTTGCCGTAAGCGGAGGGCGTTGCGTAAATCAAGGAACGATAGAAGGTTACTTGGTTTTCAGTAGGCAAGGTCATGTTGGCGTCGCCGTTCCAAGTAGCGGGATCGGTGCTGTCGTTGCTCAAGCCGGCGCGGGTAGCGGTGAGGATAACGTCAACTTCGTCGCTGTATAGGGCATAGGTGCCGCCGGGCAGCCAGCCGATATCGATGGTGCCAGCAGCCATAGCCTCGCCGGTGGCCTCATAGGAAGTGCCGACGGTGATGTCGACTTCGCCGATGTCATAGCCCTGCTTGAGCATTTCAGCCTGTAGCAGCTCCGGCAGGTTCTTGGTGCCGGTGATGATAACATCCGCATCCTTCGAGGGTACAAATTCAAGGGTCAGCTTGTCCATCTTGACCGCTTCTGCCATAGCAGAGGTGCAGCCGATCAGCATGAGTACCGCCAGGAAAAGAGCAATTGCCTTTTTCATGTGTAAATGCCTCCTAGAATTTTTGGATCCAATTCATTATAGCAAGCCGGTATGAAGATTACAATCCTCTTTATGTTAAGATTTGGAGAAGAAATGGAAGTAGCGCTTTGCGTTTGCATAGCTTATGCCGCGAACGATTTCGTTCAGCGCATCCTCGTCATTGGGGAACATGCCTTCCTCTACCCATTCCCCAAGCATCCGGCACAAAATCCTGCGGAAGTATTCGTGGCGGGGATAGCTCAGGAAGCTGCGGCTATCCGTAAGCATGCCCACAAACCCTGCCAGATAGCCGCAATTGGCCAAGCTGGTCATCTGATCGATCATACCCTGAAAATGGTCGTTAAACCACCATGCGGAGCCGTGCTGCACCTTGGAAACGGCTTCATCGCTTTGGAAGCAGCCGATGATGGTATCAATGGCCTCGTTATCGTTGGGGTTCAGGCTGTAAAGTACGGTTTGGGGTAGAACGCTGCGGGATTGCAGCGCGTTTAAGAAAGCAGCGGTTTGATCGGCTGGCGCGTAGTTGCTGATGCAATCAAAGCCGGTATCAGGCCCAAGCTTCTCGAACATGGGCTGGTTATTATTGCGGCGGCAGCCGTAGTGCAGCTGCATGACCCAGTTCATCTGATGATACTTTTCGCCGACAAACAGCATGAACGCGGTTTTGAAAACAGCCTGCTCCGCTTCGCTGACATTGCCGCCGGACAAGCGCTTTGCAAAAATTGCTTCCACCTCTTCGTCGGTGGCGGGGGCGTACATGACATAATTGAGCGCATGGTCGCTGAGGCTGCAATGGTTGGCGGCGAAATAGTTCATACGCACGGCTAGCGCAGCTTTTAAAGAAGCAAAGCTTGTAATTTTCGTCTGAGAGCACTGGGACAGCTTGTCCAGATAGTCGAGATACTCCGGCTTCTCGATATTCATGGCTTTGTCCGGGCGCCATGCGGGCAGTACGGTGGTTTTCATGGTATCGTCCGCCATCAGCTTCTGGTGCCATTCCAGCGTGTCGATCGGATCATCGGTAGTGCAGATCAGCTCCACGTTGCTCATGGCGATCAGCCCGCGCACACTATGGTCGGCTTGACGCAGCTTTTCATTGCAAAGGTGCCACACCTCCTCAGCGTTTTTGGGGGTGAGGGTGCCGTGATAGTCAAAAAAGCGTTGCAGCTCCAAATGACTCCAATGATACAGCGGGTTGCCGACGGCCTTGCTCAGCACCTCGGCCCATTTGATGAACTTATCATGATCGGTAGCGTCGCCGGTGATGAATTTTTCTGGTACGCCGGCAGAGCGCATCAAGCGCCATTTGTAGTGGTCGCCGCCCAGCCAGATCTGGGTGATGTTGTCGTAGCGCAGATCCTCATAAATCTCTTTGGGGCTGATGTGGCAGTGGTAGTCCATAATGGGGCATTTTGCAGCCACATCGTGGTACAGCTTGACGGCGGTAGGAGTATTGAGAAGAAAGTCCTTATCCATGAATGCTTTCATAAGGGGTTGCTCCTTTCATGATGGGGATATGTTTGAATAATAGGGTTATGTTTGAAAACGCTTTTACAGGGTGCTTCCACGCTTGATCAATTCCCCGGTAAAAACGGTTTTCTGCGGCATTTCTTTGCCCTCCAGCACGCCTAACAAGGTGGCGACGCATTGCTGGCTGACGGCCTTGAGCTTGTTGTCCACACTGGTTAATTCGGGCTCGGTGCAAAGGCTGTAGGGGGAGCTGTTGTAACCGATGATGCTTAGATCGCCCGGGATGGTTTTGCCAAGGACATGGGCATATTTCATCGCGCCGACGCTAAGGATATCCTCTGAGGAAAGCACAGCGTCGAACATCAGACCCTTATTATGGAGCCCGACGAGATAATCTCGCACGGCGGGAATACTGACGCTGTCCTGGGCGAAGAAGCGCAAAAGCGATTCGTTGACGGGAAGGCCACGGCTTTCATAGGCGGCGCGATACCCTGCTAATTTGTTCAAACCGTTATGATTCTTGCTATGATATAGATATAGAATATTTTTGCAGCCTGTGTCCAGCAAATACTGGGCAGCCTCCATGGTAGCGCGCTTTTCATCGCAAAGCACGCAGTATACGTTTTCACAGGTGAACGAGGCGTTTAAAATGACTACCGGCATTTGTTGAGCGGCCTTGCGGATGTACTCGTTGTCCTTTTCCTTACTCTCTAAAAAGGTGGAGCCCATCAGGATCATGCCGTCCACATGCTTGCTTGTTAGCAGCTCAACGCCCTGTATGCGCGCTTCAAGTTCACGCCCCGTGCAGCTCAGCAAACAGTCATATTGATGGGAGCGCAATGTCATTTCTAAATACGATAGCGCCTGCGCCAAATAGGAGTCCGCTGCGTTGGGACAGAGCAGGCCGATGGTTTTCATGCTGTTCAAGCCTAGACCCCGGGCGAAGGCGTTTGGTACATAACCGCTTTCTTCAATAACCGCCAAAACATGCGCTTTGGTTTTGGCGCTGACATGAGGACTGTTGTTCAGTACCCTCGACACGGTTGCAATGGAAACGCCGGCCTTTTGGGACACATTATATATATTCGTCGTAATCACCTCTAGCATGTAAATACTTTCGTTACGTAAATCATTTTTATTATACAACCTTCACAGGCCTATTGCAAACGATTTTTTCAGTTTGAGCAAGGAATTTGTGAAAAGTTTATTTTGGCTCAAATGTAAAAAAATCAATTGACGCTGGATGAAAATGAGAGTAGAATACAAATGATGATGTAATTGTTTACATCGATAATCATGAGCTTATGTACAAACGTGTAAGAAAATGGAGGGACATTGTATGGAGCGGCTGACCGGGAAAATCCAGAAAACGGTTCATCGTCCAATGAAAGTGATGCAGTTTGGCGAAGGCAATTTTTTACGGGCTTTTGTCGATTACATGTTCGATATCACCAATGAAAAAACGGGGTTGGACGCCGGTATTGTCTTGGTAAAGCCTATTTCATTTGGTTCGCTCGCGCCCTTTCACGAGCAGAATTGTCTATACCATGTCATGCTGCGCGGCCTTGTGGACGGCAAGCCGGTAGAAAAATCCAGATTGATCACGTCGGTTGAGGACGTGGTGGACGCTTATGGCGAGTATGAAAAGTACGCCGATTACGCCAAGGTCGATACGCTTCGCTACATCGTCAGCAATACCACCGAAGCCGGTATCGTGCTGGACGAGAGCGACAAATTTGAGCTTTGCCCCCCCAATACCTATCCCGGAAAGCTAACCAAATTCCTTTTCGAGCGTGCCGAAGCCTTCGATTACGCTGCGGATAAGGGAATTGTTATTCTGCCCGTCGAGCTGATTGACGACAACGGCATTCAACTGAAAAAGTGCGTGATGGCGCTGGCAAAGCTTTGGAAGCTGGGCGAGCGCTTCGAGAAGTGGCTGGACAACGCCTGCGTTTTCACCTCCACCTTGGTGGACCGAATCGTTACCGGCTACCCCAGAGACGACGCGGAGCGGCAAGGCATTTGGGACAAGCTCGGCTGCGAGGATCGCCTTCTGGTGACCGGCGAGCCCTTTGCCCTGTGGGTCATTGAATCCCCCAAGGATATTTCTGGCGAGCTGCCCTTCGCGTCCTGCGGTCTGCCGGTGGTTTTCACCGACAATCAGAAGCCCTATAAACAGCGCAAGGTACGCATCCTGAACGGCGCGCATACCTCCTTTGTACCCGCCGCCTTCCAGTGCGGCTATGATTATGTGCTGGATGCGATGCATGATTCTCAGATTAAAACCTTCATGCAAAAGACGCTTTACGATGAAGTAATCCCCACGCTAACCTTGCCCAAGGATGACTTGATGGCCTTCGCCGAGGCGGTCACCGGTCGATTTGAAAACCCGTTCATTAAGCATGCGCTACTCTCGATTTGCCTTAACAGCGTGAGCAAGTGGCGGGCTCGCTGCATGCCCAGCTTGGTGCAATATGTAGAGAAAACAAATCAACTGCCCGAACACCTGACCTTCTCGCTGGCCTCCTTAATGGCACTGTATCACGGCGGACGGTTGGAGGATGGCAAGCTGATTTGCCAGCGCAACGGACAGCCCTATACCCTTCAGGATGATGCGGCGGTGCTGGAATTCTTCGTCCAAGAAGATGGAAAGGATACCATTGTAAGGGATTTCCTGTCCAACGTAGCTTTCTTTGGGGAGGATTTGACGCGGATTTCCGGCCTAGAAGAAAGCGTGACGGAAAGCTACCATGCCATTCTCCAAAAGGGCATGAAAGCCGTTATGACCGAAAAATTCGGAGGCTGAGCCATGAAGCGAGCATTGAGAATCACCCCAAAGGATAACGTAGCCGTAGCTTTGGAGCCTCTGGAAAACGGCGCGGTCATTGAGGTGGACGGGATGACGGTACGGCTTGCCACAGACGTTCCCGCCGGGCATAAGCTAACGCTTCACGATCTAAAGGCAGGGGAGAAGATTATTAAATATGGTTATCCCATTGGGGAGGCGAAATGCGACATCCCAGCGGGAAGCCATGTGCACGTTCATAACCTGCATACGCTGCTAAATGGCGAGCTTGCTTATGAATACACGCCGAAGGGCAAGCTGATCACGGAGTGTAAGCCTGCTACCTTTAGGGGATATCGCCGGAAAAACGGCAAAGTCGGGGTACGAAACGAGCTTTGGATTTTACCTACCGTCGGCTGTGTTTCAAACGTGGCTAAGGAGCTGGAGCGTCGGGCGCAAACGTTGGTAAAAGGCGCTGTGGAGGGCGTTCACGCTTTCCCGCATCCCTATGGCTGCTCCCAAATGGGAGAGGATCAGGAGCATACCCGTACCATCTTAGCGGATTTAGCGTGCCATCCCAATGCCGGAGGCGTTTTGGTATTGGGTCTGGGATGCGAAAATAGCGGCGTGGAGGAAATCCGTAAACGCATGACGAATGATAACGCTGATCGCGTTCGCTTTCTCGTTTGCCAACAGGTAGACGACGAGCTGGAGGAAGGCGTTAAGCTGCTGGGTGAGCTGGCGGCTGAAATGCAAAAGGATCAGCGGGAGGAATGCCTTTCCGCTGAGCTGGTGATTGGTCTTAAATGCGGCGGCTCTGACGGCTTTAGCGGCATTACCGCCAACCCGGTCATCGGCGGCTTTTCCGACCAATTGATCGCGCAGGGCGGAAGTACCATTTTAACCGAGGTACCGGAGATGTTCGGCGCGGAAACCATCCTCATGGAGCGCTGCGAAAATGAGGAAATGTTCCGGAAAACGGTGGCGCTGATCAACGATTTTAAGGCGTACTTTGAGGAGCACCATCAGGTGGTGTACGAAAACCCTTCGCCCGGCAACAAAGCCGGTGGCATCAGCACCTTGGAGGATAAAGCGCTTGGCTGCACCCAAAAGAGCGGCTTTGCCCCTGTGAGGGATGTGCTGGCCTATGGCGAAAAGGTGAAGGAAAAGGGACTCAGCCTCTTGTCCGCACCGGGCAACGATTTGGTGGCGGCGACCGCCTTGGCGGCGGCTGGCGCGCAAATCGTACTGTTCTCAACCGGCAGAGGTACGCCCTTCGCTTCCCCAGTGCCCACCGTTAAGATTTCGTCCAATTCGCCCTTGGCGCAAAAAAAGGGAAATTGGATTGATTTTAACGCCGGTGAGCTGCTGGACGGCAAAACACTGCCGGAAATGTCCCAGCTGCTGATGGAGCAGGTTTTGGCAGTAGCCGGAGGCCAGCTGGTAGCAAGCGAACGCAACGGATACCATGACATGGCGATCTTTAAAACCGGGGTAACGCTTTAACGCTTCACATTTATTGGGATAGGAAAGGATGAAGTACGATGGAAATGATCGAGAAACTATCTTTGGCTGGCATTGTACCCGTAATCAAGGTAGAGGACGCGGCGGACGCGGTGCCTCTTTGCAAGGCTCTGAGCGACGGCGGTCTGCCGGTGGCTGAAATCACCTTCCGCAGCGACGCTGCCGAGGAAGCCATCAAGCGCGTGCACGCTGAGCTGCCGGACGTTATTTTAGGCGCGGGAACCGTGCTCACCAAGGATCAAGTGGATCGCGCTGTGGCTGCCGGAGCCACCTACATTGTTTCTCCCGGCCTGAACCGCGAGATCGTGCGCTACTGCAAGGAAAAGGGCGTGCCGATCGTGCCCGGCTGCGCTAACCCCAGCGATATTGAAGTCGCCTTGGAGGAGGGCTTGAAAACCGTCAAGTTCTTCCCGGCGGAAGCGTTGGGCGGTCTGCCCCTGATCAAGGCGATGTCCGCGCCCTACGGTAACGTGACCTTCCTGCCCACTGGCGGCGTTAATGAGAAAAACCTGAACGAATATCTGGCCTTCTCCAAGATCGTTGCCTGTGGCGGCAGTTGGATGGTTCCCGGCGACGCGGTGGCGGCGAAGGATTGGAAGCGCATTGAGAACCTGACCCGCAGTGCGGTAAACACCATGCTGGGCCTTGAGCTGCGCCATGTGGGCGTAAACAGCGGCGATCCCGATACCTGCAAAAAGGACGCAGAACAAATTGCCAAGCTGCTGGGCTGGCCGCTGGACGATCACAAGAACGCGACCTTTGTGGGCGATGGCTTCGAAGTGATGAAGATTCCCTTCCGCGGCAAAAATGGCCATATCGCCATCGCTTGCAACAACATCAAGCGCGCCCGCTGGCATTTGGAGCGTCGCGGCTTTATGTTTGACGACAATACAGCCATCATGAAGGATGGTAAGCTCCGCGCTATCTACCTCAAGGAAGACGTTGCCGGTTTTGCCTTCCATCTGCTGCAAAAGTAATCCAAGCACTACAGAAGCCCATTATTCATAACAACAGGAGAGAATCATCATGAGTAAGAAAGTCGTTACCTTTGGCGAAATTATGCTACGTCTGAAAAGCCCCGCTTACGAGCGCTTTTTCCAATCCCCTTCGCTGGAGGCCACCTTCGGCGGCGGCGAAGCCAACGTGTGCGTTTCCTTGGCCAACTATGGCATGGAAACCTCCTTCGTTACCGTGCTGCCCAAGAATGACATCGGCGAGGCTTGCCTGCGGGAGCTTCGCGCCTTCGGCGTAGAAACCAAGGATATCGTCCGTAAGGATGGCCGGATGGGCATTTACTATCTGGAAACCGGCTCCGTGCAGCGCCCCAGCAAGGTCATTTACGACCGCGCCGGTTCCGCCATCTGCGACGCCAAGTCCGGCGATATCAATTGGGAAAAGGCTTTTGAAGGCGCTAATTGGTTCCACATCACCGGCATTACCCCCGCAATCAGCCAAGGCGCGGCAGATCTGTCCTTGGAGGCTGTCAAGGCCGCCAAGAAGCTGGGCCTGCATGTAAGCTGCGACCTCAATTACCGCAAGAATTTGTGGAAGTATGGCAAGACGGCGGATCAAGTAATGACCGAGCTGGTCAAGTACGTGGATACCGTTATTGCCAACGAAGAGGATTTCCAGAAGGCGCTGCTGCTGAAAGCGGAAAGCGCTGGCTCCGTGGAGGATGGAGAGCTGAACATCGAGCAGTATAAAGCGATTGCCAAGCTGGCGATGGACACCTATCCCAACATCAAGCGCGTTGCCATCACCTTGCGGGAATCCAAGAGCGCCAATCATAACGATTGGAGCGCCTGCCTGTACAACGGTAAGGATTTCTTCCTCTCCCGGAAATATCGCATCACCGATATTGTGGACCGTGTCGGCGGCGGCGACAGCTTCGGCGGCGGCTTGATTTACGGCCTCAATACCTATGACGACGAAAAAACGGCTCTGGAATTCGCCGTTGCCGCAAGCTGCCTGAAGCATACGATTCCCGGAGACTTTAACCGCGTCAGCGCTTCCGAGGTGGAAAGCCTGATGAAGGGCAGCGGCAGCGGACGGGTACAGCGGTAAAAAAATTCCTTTAGAAAGAAAGGTGGTTCTGTCCATGAATCATATGTTCTCGCTGGAAGGCAAGATTGCCTTGATCACCGGCGCAAGCTACGGTATTGGTTTCGCCATTGCTACCGGTATGGCGGAAGCCGGCGCTACCATCGTATTCAACGATATCAAGCAGGAGCTGGTGGATAAGGGCATTAAGGCTTATGCTGAGAAAGGCATTAAGGCTCACGGCTATGTCTGCGATGTTACCAACGAGGAAGCGGTCAATGCTTTGATTGCCACCATCGAAAAGGAAGTCGGCGTGATCGATATCTTGGTGAACAATGCGGGGATTATCAAGCGCATTCCTATGTGCGATATGACCGCCGCCGAGTTCCGTCAGGTTATCGACGTCGACCTGAACGCACCCTTTATTGTTTCGAAGGCATGCATCCCTTCCATGATTAAGAAGGGCCAGGGCAAGATTATCAATATCTGCTCCATGATGAGCGAGCTGGGCCGCGAGACGGTAAGCGCCTACGCCGCCGCCAAGGGCGGACTCAAAATGCTGACCCGCAATATCTGCTCCGAGTATGGCGATAAGAATATCCAGTGCAACGGCATCGGCCCCGGCTATATCGCTACGCCTCAGACTGCGCCCTTGCGGGAGAAACAGCCCGATGGTAGCCCTCATCCCTTTGACAGCTTCATTCTGGCTAAAACCCCCGCACATCGTTGGGGCAATGCGGAGGACTTAATTGGCCCCGCTGTGTTCTTGGCCTCTGAGGCTTCGGATTTTGTCAACGGACATATCCTCTATGTGGACGGCGGCATTCTAGCCTATATCGGCAAGCAACCGCAATAAAATAGCATACCAAAAGGGAGCATGTGCGAGATGCACATGCTCCCTTTTCGTATACTATTTGCTGCTCTTAATTTGAGTCCACATGGTGTTATAAACCAGCAGCAGCTTGTCGTCGATATCATGGAAATATTCGCAGCGATCCCGTACCTCTTGACTGGGGTTGATGACGTGGTTGCTGGTATATTCCTCGCCGATTAGCTCAACCGTTGCAAGATTGGGGGTGGAGTACCAAATCTCGTCGAAGTTCATTTGAGCAATGTCCGGGCGGCACATGAAGTTGATAAACTTCTCGGCGTTCTCCTTGTTTTTCGCGCCTTTAGGAATGATCATGGTATCAACCCAGATATTGCTGCCTTCGTCAGGAATCACAAAATCCAAATCTTCGTTTAAGGCGATGGCATACATAGCGTCGCCGTTCCACATCAGCGCTAGCGCGGCTTCTCCGGCAACCATCTTGTCCTTGGTTTCGTCCACCTGATAGGCTTTAACGATGCCGTCTTTTTTCTGCTTGAGCAAAAGCTCCTTGGCTGCGTTGATTTCCAGCGGGTCCACGGTGTTCATGCTGTAGCCGAGGTATTTGAGCGCAATGCCCATGGAATCGCGGATGCTGTCCAGCATAAAAACGTTGTCCTTGTATTTGGTGTCAAACAGCACGCTCCAGCTGGTAATCGGCTCGTCCACCATCGTCTTGTTATAGCAGATGCCTACGGTGCCCCACATATAGGGAACGGTGTATTTGGCGTCAGGATCGTAGTATTGCTTTTCTAGCGCCTTATCAATGTTGGTATAATTAGGTACATTGTCGAAGTTGATTTCCTCCAGCAAGCCTTCTTTTAGCAGCCGTTCGGTGCAGTAGTCGGAGGGAATCACAACGTCAAAGGAGGAGGGAGAGTTGCGTACCTGCACCATCATATCTTCG
Source organism: Eubacteriales bacterium (assembly GCA_028693055.1). GTDB lineage: Bacteria > Bacillota > Clostridia > Christensenellales > Aristaeellaceae > Limiplasma. The sequence goes on from JAQUWD010000027.1 coordinate 15,439, forward strand.
TTGGTGGTGAAGTAGGTCATGTTGACCGTAATGCCTGTTTCCTCTTCAAACAGCTTAATAGCGTCTGGGCTGATGTATTCTTCCCAGTTGTATACGGTTACCATGCCCTCGGCGGAAGCGACGGTGAAGAGGGACAACGCCAGCAGGAAAACCAGAAGAAAGCAGAAAACCTTTTTCAATTTCTTTTCCTCCAATTGTTTTTGTTGGTATGGTAAGCGCTTGCGCGCACAAACCCTTTGATTGCGGATGTGGTTTTTTAGGCTTTTTTGACCTTTCCGCTTCTTCGGTTAATAATCAGAAGCAGAATCAGCAACGATAGGAACATAAGCGCGCTAAGGGCGTTCAGCGAGGGCTCGATGCCGATTCTGGCCTTGGAATAGATCAGCGTCGATAGGTTTTGCACCATGGGGCTGGTGGTAAAATAGCTGATGACGAAATCGTCCAACGATAGGGTAAAGGCTAGCAGCATACCCGTCACTACGCCCTCGCGGATTTCCGGCAGAATCACGTGAAACAGGGCGTATGTGGGAGTAGCGCCCAAGTCCAGCGCAGCCTCGTAGGTATGCTTGTTCATCTGCTTTAGTTTTGGCATGACCGACAGGATCACATAGGGTGTGTTGAAGGTGATGTGAGCGAAGAGCATCGTCATAAAACCTCGCTCTATTCGTGAAAAGGTAAACAGAAGCATCAAAGAGATACCCGTTACGATGTCCGGCATGGTCATGGGCAGATTGGTAATGGTCATCATGACCGACTGGGGACGCTTTTTCATGGCGTGAATCCCGATGGCTGCCAGCGTGCCTAAAATCGTTGCCGCAACAGCCGCCAGCACAGCAATCGCCAGCGTGATATAAAGCGCCTTCATAATGGCCTCATCCTTAAACAAGGCTTCGTACCAACGGAAGCTGAAGCCCTCCCATTTGGCACGGCTCTTACCGGCATTAAAGGATTGAATAATCAACACGGCAATAGGTAGATAAAGGAAAAGGAGTATAATTGCTAGGTAAAACTTTTTTACAAAGCGCCTCATGCGATACCGCCTCCTTCGCCCTCAGGGTCAGCCTTGCGTAAAACGCCTAGGCTGATCAGGATAAGCGCCATCATGACCAAGGAAAGCGCGCTGCCGATTCCCCAGTCATTGGCGGTCAGGAACATGCTTTCAATCAAATCGCCAAACATCATGGTATGTCCGCCGCCTAAGATACGCGGAATGAAGAAGGTGGTTACCGACGGCATAAATACCATCGTAATGCCGGAAATGATCCCCGGCATGCTCAGCGGCATGGTTACCTTCCAAAAGGTTTTCATCCCATTGGCGCCCAAATCCTGTGCGGCTTCCGTCAGCTTTGGGTCTAGCTTGTTCAAGGAGGTATAGATGGGGAATACCATGAAGGGTAGGAAGTTGTACACCATGCCCAGCAGCACGGCGCTGTCATTGTACATCAGCTTCGCCGGGCCAATACCCAAGGCTTTCAGAAGCATGTTAATCAACCCCTGATCCTCTAAAAGCGACATCCATGCGATGGTTCGAAGCAGGAAATTCATCCACATGGGAATGATGAATAGCACAACGATGGTGGAGCCGATTTTCATTTCTCGGTCAGCCATGAAGAGCGCCGCCGGATAGCCCAGCAGCAAGCAAATTAAGGTGCACCATAAAGCCATCCAAAGGGAGTAAACCAGAATGTCGATGTTCACCGTGCCGCGGGTGATTAAGGACGCATAGTCCGGGCCTAGCTCCTCGTACATTTTGTTTACGGTGTAGTTGCTGTCCCAGAAATTGATAAAATTATCAAGGGTAAACTGTCCGTCGCCGGAGGTAAAGGCGTAATAGGCGATCAATACGCAGGGCAGAATGGTAAATAGCACCATCCACAGCGTATAGGGCATGGAAAAGAAGGAACGCTTGATACCGCCGTGACGGCGCACACTCCACACGCATAAGAGGATAAAGGCTGCCAGAGCAGCTACCAGCGCCCACAGCGCCCAAGAGGGCAATTGAAGGCTTTGCTTCATTCCAATGGCGCCTCCTCGCTGATGGGATCATTGGCGGGCTTCATGATATGGATGTTGTAGGGAACAATGGTAAGCCCAACTTTGCTGCCCTGCGGCTGCATGACGGTGGAATGCACCTTAAAGGCGTATTCGCCGGTTTCAATCATCATTTCATAGTGCACGCCCTTAAAAAGAACGCTTTGCACCGTGCCGGTAAGCTGGCCGATGTCCTCGCCGACAATCATGATATCCTCCGGGCGAATGACCACATCCACAGGCTGATTTTCGCCAAAGCCGGAGTCAACGCAGGGAAAGTCGAAATTGCAGAAATGAACCATCTCATCCTTAATCATGGTGCCGCGCAGAATGTTGCTTTCGCCGATAAAGTCAGCCACAAAGGCGTTGGCAGGTTCGTCGTAGATGCGCTTCGGATCGCCGATTTGTAAAATGTGACCGTCTCGCATCACCACCACGGTGTCGCTCATGGTAAGCGCTTCTTCCTGATCGTGGGTCACATAAATAAAGGTAATGCCAAGGCGCTGCTGCATGCTTTTAAGCTCTAGCTGCATTTCCTTGCGAAGCTTTAAATCCAATGCGCCAAGAGGCTCGTCCAGCAGGAGAACCTCCGGCTCGTTTACGAGGGCGCGGGCGATGGCGATGCGCTGCTGCTGCCCGCCGGAAAGCTGATCGACACTGCGCTTTCCATAGCCCTTTAGGTTGACCAGCTCCAGCATGCGGTCCACCTTTTTGCCGATTTCTGCTCTGCTCATTTTCTTGATTTTTAAGCCAAAGGCGATGTTGTCCTGCACGTTGAGGTGGGGGAATAGGGCATATTTTTGAAAAACAGTGTTAACACGACGCTTATAAGGAGGAACGGCAGTAATATCCTTGCCTTCAAAAAAGACGGTTCCACTGGTAGGGTATTCAAAGCCGCCGATAATGCGCAGGGTGGTGGTTTTGCCGCAGCCGCTGGGCCCAAGCAAGGTGACGAATTCCTTTTTACGCACATATAAATTGATGTTGCTCAGAACGGTTGTGCCGTCAAAATCCTTGGATATGTTCTTAAGGTCGATCAAATGCTCTTGTTCCATCATGGCGCGGCTCCTCTTGTTACGTATTTTGTAAGCCTATTGATCAAAAACTGGGCGGCGTAGATACCCATAGGACGCTGGCGGGTTTTGCCCCTGTGTTTTCCAAATAATGCGTGGTGGCGGGATGAAGGCAGAAGCTAAAGCCTTTTTTAACATGGTAGGTTCGCTTTCCGGCAACCAGCGTGATTTGCCCCTTTAGCACATAGCCAAATTCCTCGCCTTCGCTGGGAGGCATTTCGTTACTTTTCGCTCCGGGTGCAAGCTCCAACAGAATCGGCTCCATGCTGTTCTTTTGAGCGTCGGGGACCAGCCATGTAATCTTTCGGGATTCCTCTTCTTTTTCAAACATATCTTGGGGGGCGTAGACCACCCGTTCCGTATGCTCGTCAGCGAAAAATTCCTTTAAGCTGGATCCGAGACATTCCAACAAATCCTTAAGAGTTGCGATTGAAGGAGAGGCGAGGTCTCTTTCCAATTGGGAGATAAAGCCCTTGCTCAGCTCGCAACGATCTGCCAGCTCTTCCTGAGTCAAATTCAACTGGATTCGCATTTCCTTGAGCTTTTCGCCGATTTCCAAAGCCTTACACCTCACTTCTTGTTTAGCTATGCTAATCAACTTTAAAGTTTAGAAATAGTAAACTTCAAAACAGCATGAATTAAACCATAACCCATGTGCAATGTCAATAGGTTTTTGAAAAAATATAGTGTCTAGCTTTTATTACACAACGCGCACGCGTTCCTTTTTCAAGTTCACAAATTGCTTCGACTGTGCTATGATAAGGAAACAGTATTTCAATAGGGAGGGACTCTTCATGTACTGGAATGATTTTCATTTTTACAGTACGGCGCTAGGCATTCAAACCGCGGCCTATGTGCTTTTGCCTGATCAGCAGGTGATGTCGCAAAACAACGGCTCGCTGTTGCCAACGCTCTATTTGCTTCATGGCCTAAGCGACGACTACACCATGTGGCTTCGGCAGACCCGCATTGAACAGTACGCCAGAAAATATCGAGTGGCTGTGGTCATGCCGGCGGTCAACCGCTCATTCTATACGGATATGGCCTGCGGTGCAAAATACTTTTCTTTCATCAGCGAGGAATTGCCCAAGCTAATGGAAACCTATTTTCCGTTGAGCAAAAAGCGGGAGGATCGCTTCGCGGCTGGGCTTTCCATGGGCGGCTACGGAGCCATGAAGCTAGGCCTTCGCTGCCCGCGGCGTTACGGGGCGGTGGCAAGCCTGTCCGGCGCATTGGAAATGGAAAAAACCTACGACCCGTCTACACGTCAGGATCCAGCATTTCTGCGGGAATGCGACGCGATATTCGGCGGCGAAAAAGCGCTCAAGGCTGGCAAGGATAACCTGAGCAGACTTGCGCTTCAATTGTCAAAGACGCCAGACAAAGCGCCTCGCATCTATGTGGCATGCGGTACAGCGGATTTCCTGTATGCCGCCAACAACAGCTTTATCGCTAACTTTGGAAAGGCGTTGTCCATGGAATACCACACCGAAGAGGGAGCCGCCCACACGTGGGATTTCTGGGATCGCCAAATCGAAAAGGTGCTGGAATGGTTGCAGCTGCCAGCGGCTGAAAACGTATGGTAAAAAAGACAACCGCTATGGAGCGCCTTCTTCGGGAAGGTTTCTTTGACCATAAGGAGGCGGCGCTGCCCTATCTGCTAAGCGGTGCGGTCTATTGCGGCGCGGTACAGGTAAAAAGCGGCGGGCAGCTTGTGGATCTCGCCCTACCAATGAATGTGCGAGGTCTAAACGAGCGCTATGTAGGGAAGGGCGGCTATAAGCTGGAGGGAGCCCTGCGGGACTTTGGCATATCCGCCGAGGAGCGCGTCTGCATCGATGCGGGCGCGTGTACCGGCGGCTTCACAGACTGCCTTGCTCAGCACGGCGCTCGGCTGGTATATGCTGTAGAGGTAGGCTTTGGGCAGCTGATGGGCAAGCTCAGTCAGAATCCGCGGATCATTAATCTGGAAAAAACCAACATTGGCGACGAAAAGCTGCTGGCGCTTGATCCTCTGCCCACATTAGGCAGCGTTGATTTAAGTTATCTTTCGCTGGAAAAGGCGGTTCCCCAATTTCGTCGCGTCATGCACGGAAGCGGAGAGCTGATGTGCTTGGTGAAGCCCTTGTTTGAAATTGCGGACGCGCAGGCACGCCGCACGGGGCAAATTGAGGACGGCGAGTATCTGCCGTTGCTGCTCCACCTCATCGACACGCTGAATCAGCAGGAGCAAACCACCGTTCTGAACGTCACTCATAGCCCGGTGACCGGCAATAACGGAACTGTAGAGTTCTTCCTTCACGTAGCTTTTGGACTTTCCAACAAGGCTCCTGATTTGATGACGGCGGCGCAGGCGGCGATTGAGCGTGCTCTTGAGCTACCTAAATATCACAAAAAATCTTCCTGATTCGGGATGATTACCCACCCATGGCGCGTTAAATGAGCAAAGGGATCACCAAGGAGGATGGAAGAATGGGAAGACAGAAGAGAATCGCCGCCGCGCTGGCGCTGTGCCTGTGCTTGATGTTAACAGGGACGGCTTTGGCAGAAAGCTACGGCGTTATTTATAATACGGATACGCTGAACCTACGGTCTCAGGGAAGCTCCGACAGCCAATGGCTTGGCACTTACAACCGAGGCACTTGGTTGCAAATCGTGGGTAGCCAGAATGATTTTTATCAGGTATATACCCCCGATGGCAAAACGGGTTATATGAGCAAGAACTATATCGACACAACGGGCGACAGCTATCAGACCCGGCGTATTGCCATGGTTACAAACCAAAACGGAGGCGCTTTCCTGAACTTTCGGCTGCAGCCCAATTATACCTCTCAGGTGCTGGGTATTTTCTATTACGGTGTGCCGCTGTTGGTATTAAGTGAAAGCAACGGCTGGTATTGCGTGCAGATGAACGGCCAGACCGGCTATGTGCGCAGCGAATATGTTACGGTCAGCGATACGGTTGGCAGCGGAACGGTAGCCACCATTAAAACGCCCAACAATACTTCCATGAATATGCGGCAAGGCCCGGGCAACAACTACGGCGTGGTGCGGCAGTTTTCCGGCGACCGTTATGTGATGGTACTGGCGCAGGGAACCAACTGGTGGCGGGTAGCCATCGACGGCTATACTGGGTTTATGAATAGCAGCTTTCTCACGCTAGGCCTGAACGCTGCCAAAGATATCGCGGCGCAGAACGGCGGTGGGGCTAGCGGTGGAAGCTACGGCGTTGTCTCCAACCCGCGCAGCACCCAAGCGCTGAACCTACGCGTACAGCCCACTACCAGCGCAGCGGTGCTGGAAAAGCTGTATAACGGCGCGAAGCTTTGGGTGGATGAGCAGGGCGCGGAATGGTCAGCGGTTACGGTGCAGCAAAGCGGAATCAGCGGCTATGTAATGACGCAATACCTTAAGCTGTACAATCTACCTACCACACCCACCCGCGTGGTTTATCACCCCAACGGTACCTATGTTAATCTGCGCTCCACCCCCGACCTGACCTACGGTACGGTCAAGACCCGTGTTCCCACCGGGCGAAGCGTCACCATCCTCACTCCCGGCGCGGAATGGTGCAAGGTAAAATATAATGGCTACAGCGGCTACATGCTGACCTATTTCCTGCAATAAGGGAGGGAAGAAGCCTTTTTTCCCCAAGCATCCATTGCACGGCGGATATGGTTACCATAGCAAGCAGCTCCAACGAGCAGAGATAGAAAACGCTTCCCCTTTCAAAGAGCAGTGCAAGCGGTGTACCGACAGGGGCGAAGGATAAAAAAAGATAATTGGTTGAAAAAGCCCGGTTAAAAATAGCCACGAACAGCAAATAGCCGTTTCCCAACAGGAAGGAGTATCTTCCATCCTTGGGAAGCGGCTTTTGCTGCGCCATAAAAAACAGGGCGGTGCAGAGAATCAGCACATGCAGCCGATGAAAGGAAAGGCTCATCCATAAGGGATAGGAGCAGCGAATCACAGCGGGGAAGCATAAAGCCAGAAAAGCGCAGGGAGAGCCCAGCAGCAGTGAAAAATGATAACTCCATGCTCCCGGAAGCCAGAGCATCCAAATGCTCAATAGGCCCATGAAACCGCAAAGATGCAGCGGCAATCCCGTCTGAATCGTCAGCAAGCCGTCCAAATGTAGCAGCCATAGCTGGCTCATCATGGAAAGAAGTAAGCCAAGGGAAAGCAGTAATCTGGTTATCAATCGCCTTTCCGGGATGCGTCCCCCAAAGACTGCTAGAGACGCCCAAAGCAGAAGGGAAGCCCATTGCAAAAAAATCGCCTCCGTCCTTAGTATGACGGAGGCGGAGATCCCTTATACGCAGAAGGCTTTCATCAGCAGTAGTATTCCATGGGGTAGGTCATATACTCAATTTCTTCCAGCTGATCCATCGTAACCAGACCTGCGGGGGCGCGAAGCACGCTGGGGATGCGGTTAACGATGGTTGCGCAGGTGTGCTCTACCGTAGCGGGCTTCACTACATGGAACTCCGTATCCGGCTCACCGGTGATTTTCCAGTCGCACATATCGCCGTCGTCAGGCCCATAAACCTTGCCGATGCACTGGGTTTCGATAATAGGTCCTTGAAAGGTCTCCGTGGTGACCACAGCAGCCATGCCGATGCAATTGCCCTTGGGAATCACTGCGTTCATGGTGGAGGATTTCAGGTCGCCATCATGGAAATACGGCACGCACTTCTGGGTTTGGGACTTAATGGTCCAGCCCATTTTGGATGCCAACGCTTCATTAGAATTCCATACATAGGAAGGCTCTAGCGTTTCGGGATGAGCGATTTGCTTTTCAAACTCGTCCGGGGTAAGCCCAACGCCATGAGCCTTTGCTAACGCAAGCCCATAATCCTCGACGTTATAGCTGACGGAGCCCTCGATTTTCTTAATCTGATGGCAGCCGCCAGCTACTATACCCACCATGTTGACCCAGAAAACATCCTCCATGCCGCTGCCCACGAAGGTGCAGTCGTTTTCTTTAGCCATAACGTCCAGACGGTTGGCGCGAACAGGATCGGTCGTCCAGCAGTAGGTAGCCTCCTCGCAGGTGGAAATCACGCTGATCCCGCGGCTCAGGCACTTTTCATAATGCTCGAAGCAGTCGCTGACCAGACTGAACAGCGTGACAAGCGCGATATCGGGGTCGGTATTGTCCAGCACTGCATCTGCGTCATTGCTGATCAGCACGCCGGTTTTAAAACCCAGCTCTGCAAAGTCGCCGATATCCATGCCGATGATTTTGGGGTTCACGTCGATAGCGCCGACGATTTGCGCGCCCTTTTCATACAGATACCGAATGATATACTTCGCCATTTTACCGCAGCCATACTGTACTACCTTAACCTTTTCCATCAGGAAAACCTCCTTGTTATTTTTTCTACAATCACTATAAACCCTCATGCTGCTGTAGAGTCAAGCTTATTTTTGAAAAGATACGGGTACTTGAAGCCGCAAGAACATGGAGCGCTCTGAGGAATCAAAAACATTGAACTCCGTAAGCACCTCACAAATATAATCCCCGGAAATGACATATTCATTCTGCTGGCAAAAATGAAGCAGCTTGCCTGCGCATTCCACCTCATCGTCATAATGCTCCAAATAAATGCAGGCATACATGCCGCCATCCAATATCCGTACCTCCGAGCGAGACGGAAAATTAGGGTCAACAAACAAGAAAATCTGATCGGCTACAAATTGCTGCGCTTTAAAGTTTTCAGCCGAGATAGAGGTACCCACGTTATAATCATAAGCCTGAGGAAAATGATTGCTCAAAAGGGTTTCTCTAAGGCGATTGAGCGTCTGCTCATAGGTATCAATATTGTAATCGTAAAAATTGATTTCAGAGGGGATGGAAAAAATCCTTCTTCGATCGATATACTCAAGCGACAACGTGCCGCTGGTAGGCGATTTGCGATACCGTTCAATTCCAGCGATAGCGCGGGAAATCGCTTCTCGACGCTGCTTCAATCTTCGGATCTCCTCAAAAAGCTGCTCTCGTTTACGGATTAGGATTTCCTCGATTAGCCGAATATCCTCCTTGCTTAGAATACTACTGATTTCGTCTAGGCTCATGCCCAGCTCTTTCATATATTGGATCATATCCAGCCGCGCGTTTTGGCGGATACTATAATAGCGATAGCCTGTTTGCTCGTTAACCTGAATGGGCTTCAGCAGGTTGAGCTGATCGTAAAGCCGTAGCGTTGGAACGGAAACATGGTTGATTTCCGCCATTCGGCCGATGGATATCAAATCTTCGGTCATCTTTCTGTACCTCCCTTATAAACTCTCTGCTGCTTTAGAGTTTATCGATGAGGAAGCGCTTTGTCAACGCTGTGCTGCGTGTAAAAAACACCTCCCTCGGATATACTGCCCGAAGGAGGCGATCAATGTGCTCGGTTTTTTATTCGCCGTCATCGCCGGAGCGGCAATGAGCGTGCAGGGCGTTATGAACACCCGTTTGCAGGACAAGATTGGGCTTTGGGAAGCCAATGCCTACGTGCAAGGCACGGCCTTTATCCTGTCGATCATCGTTATGTGGGTTTTTGGTAGCGGCAGCATCAAGGCCATTGCAGGCGTACCCAAGGGATATCTGCTTGGAGGTGCGCTGGGCCTTGCCATTACTGTAACCGTTATGCTCTCTATCAAGGGATTGGACGCAACCGTGGCGATTTCGACTATTCTGATCGCCCAGCTGCTGGTGGCTGCCGCAATTGACTATTTCGGATGGATGGGGCAGGAAAAGGCCGCCTTTGATGCAAAGCAATGGATTGGGCTTGTTTTGATGCTGGGCGGCGTTGTGCTGTTCAAGTGGGGAGCTTAGGGGGCGTCGGTAGCAGAGACGTTGTTTAGCAAAATATTGGTTTTACTATTGAGGTCGTTAATCGCCACCGTAAGGTTGTTTAAGGGATCGTTTACCTTTTGGCCGCTGGCAAGGCAAGCCTCGTACGTATCGATAATGGAGTAAATGTTATCAAAAATATCTGTGGTGTACAGCCGTCCCACCTCGCCGTACATCCCCACATTTAGGTCGTTAACAACCTCGATCCCATGCACATATTGCCTAACGCGTGATAATACGCTGGAGGTAGTGGTAGCCCCCAAGCGGCTAAGACTGTTGGTGCTGCTCATGGCATGCTGCATTTCGCTACGTATTCTAGCATTGCGTTGGCTTTCAAAATTGCCGGTATCCAAGCTGCCCACGCCTGTAAAGCGCATAATCAAGAAAGCCACCAAAAGAACCAGTAGAATAATCAGTATGGGACGGTAGCGGTTGGAGCGCATCACATTGTTGTACCCTTTTTGATAACGCATCATCCATGCTTTCCTCCTTGCTGTATCTTTTATAATGAAGTATTATAACACAGTATGATGAAAAAATGCAAAAGGTGCGGGAAGGCTATACCTTTCCGCACCTCAGACTGTCGAAAAACTCCCTTAAGAGGGTGTCGGGGGAGCCAGCAGGCTACCCTGACTATATTCGTATCGACCGGCTTTGCCGGTCGGGCGGGCAGTTTGCGGCAAAGCCGCAAACATTACCCGTAACTGGCGAAAAAGCGCGTAGCGCTTTTTTGACACGCTGAGGCGCAGGAAGGCTATACCTTTCCGCACCTCCGGTGTCACTCCTGTGCAGGTAAATACTTTTTCTTGCCCTAATTAGACATAAAACTCAAAGGGTTAAAATTCATATTGCGTGCCATGGGACAATAACACTCCGTCGGTTAGCTCCACCCGTAAAATAATCGTGTTTTCATCTTCAAAATTGTTATGTCCGTTATCAATCCATTGACTAAAGGCTTTTCTTAATTTTTCAGCGATTATCCGATTTTCTTCTTTTCTAAAATAGCCTAAGCTTGCAGCTTTTCCATGGGCTGTAAACCATTCCCCGGCGAGCGCTACGGTTGGATTTCTATCGATTTGCTTCATTTTACTGGAAAGCGCGTAGGTAATGATATAAAACGCTCGATTGTCATAATAAGCGTCTATGTTTCGTACATAAGGCATATTGTTTTCTATAGTTGCCAACGCTAGAATGGAATCCTTGCCAAACCGTTCGGTCATGATTTTTTCCAGTTCATCGTTCCATTCCTTCACATTAACACGCTCCTCTGGCGTATGCCTTATTTCTTTGTCAGCAAGTCAATTTGTCTCATTTCCTCCTGGGTAAAGGCGGGAGCGGAAACAATCTTGCAATTTTCGATAATTTGTTCCGGCTTGCTAGCGCCGATGAGTACAGAGGTTACCGCGTTTTCCCGTAGAACCCAGCTCAACGCCATTTCTGCAAGGCTTTGTCCGCGGCTTAGGGCGATATCGTTGAGCTGCCGAATGGTATCCAACAGCTCGTCGGTAAGCGCGTCGGGCTTTAAATAACGGGGGTCGTGGGCCGCCCGGCTGTCTGCCGGAATGCCATGGAGGTACTTGTCCGTTAAGATTCCGTTGCGCAACGGTGAAAAGGCGATACAGCCGACGCCGTTTTCTTCAAGCGTTTGAAAAAGTCCGTTCTCCGCGTCCCTCATCAGCATACTGTACCGCGGCTGATGAATCAAAAGATGCAACCCCATGCCGTCCAGAACCTTTACCGCCTCGGCGGTCTGCTCTGCATTATAGTTAGAAATGCCGATATATAACGCTTTGCCGCTTTTCACGATGTCATAAAGCGCGCCCATGGTTTCCTCGATGGGGGTTTCAGGATCAGGACGATGATGATAAAAAATATCTACATAATCAACATTCATCCGCTGCAAACTTTGATTGATGCTAGCCATCAGATACTTTCGGCTGCCAAAGTTGCCATAAGGCCCCGGCCACATATCATATCCCGCTTTGGTGGATAGAATCAACTCGTCGCGATAGGGCTTCCAATCCCGGCGCATATGCTCGCCAAAATTACGTTCGGCCTCTCCGTAAGGCGGGCCGTAATTATTGGCCAGATCAAAATGGGTGATACCGCAGTCAAAGGCTGTACGCAGAAGGCTTTGCTGCACAGAAAAGGGAGTGATATCTCCAAAGTTATGCCACAGCCCCAAGGACACCATCGGCAGCTTTAGACCACTGCGGCCTACCCGGCGATATTTCATAACGTCATAACGATTCTCTTTTGGCAAATACATAGCGTTACTCCTTAAATTTCGATGGTCTTTTCCGCTTCACTCATCGCCTTGCGATATTGGCGAATACGCACGCGGATCATTAGGTATGCAGCCAAGTCCAGCGCAGCCTCCGCCACAAGGCAGATGCCGATGAACAGGAAGATGGTCTGCGCAATATAAATCGGATTCGCGAGGCACATGACGCCCAGCACAAAGGATACTGCTGCGCCAATCAGCATAACCCACCAGCGCTTGTCGCCTATGCGTTTGAGGTCAACAGCCATCTGTACCTTTCCAAAGCCGCCCGCTAGCATGGACAATCCCCAAATAGCCGGCAGAATCGTAGCAAGGAAGGTCGGGTAGCAGAACATCAAAACAGAAAAGCAAATCAGCACCAAACCAAGCGCTAACCGAATCCCCAGCATGCCAGCCAGAACGCTGTCCCGCATATAGTTGATAACGCAGATGATACCCGCAACCGCCAATAATGCTGCGATGCCATAGTTGGCGATCGCTAGCGCTTGCTCTGGCAACAAAATAAGCAAAAGACCGCAAACAGCATAGAAAACAATAGCGGACAAACTGGCAGTGGTTAGGTTCCATTCAAAATTCTTCTTCATAAAGTATTCCCATCCTTTTATCTATCAATCGAATGATTACGCAAAAAAACCATGGATGGCTTCGATGACCTTGGCGCTATCAGCCGTCGTCATTTCATAATACAACGGCAGACGGAGCAGCCGCTCGCTGTCCCGGGTGGTGAAGCGATCCTCTCCCACAAAGGAGCCAAAGCGAAGCCCAGCCTTTGCGCTATGAAGCGGAATATAGTGGAAGACAGCGCAAATATCACGCTCCTTCAAATAGGCGATCAATCGGCTTCTCTCTTCCTGGTCGCGGAGCTTGATATAATACATATGGGCGTTATGGGTGCATCCCTCTGGGATTTTCATGCGTTCAAGCCGCCCCTTGCATTCCAAATCCGCAAGGCCGTCGTCATATTCCATCCAGCGCGCCATCCGCTTGGCTGTAATCTCGTCGCGCTGCTCCAGCTGCGCCAGAAGATAAGCGGCGTTTAGCTCGCTGGGAAGAAAGCTGGAGCCAATATCTACCCAAGTATACTTGTCCACCTGTCCACGGTAGAAACGGCTGCGATCCGTGCCTTTTTCCCGAAGGATTTCCGCACGCTCCACCATGGCATCGTCGTTAAGAATGACTGCGCCGCCTTCACCCATGCTGAAATTCTTTGTTTCATGAAAGCTAAAGCATCCAACGTCGCTCATAGCGCCCGCCGCTTCTCCATGATAGGTAGAGGTAATAGCCTGCGCCGCGTCCTCCACCATCCCCAAGTGGTATTCCTTTGCCAAGGAACGAAGCGCGTCCATTTCGCAGCAAACGCCCGCGTAATGGACGGGAGCAATGGCTTTGGTTTTGGCGGTAATCGCTTTTTTCACACAGTCAGGATCCAAATTCATGGTGTCTGGGCATACGTCCGCGAAGATCGCCTTCGCGCCTCGGAGAACAAAAGCGTTGGCGGTGCTCACAAAGGTAAAGGAGGGCAGGATCACCTCGTCGCCGGGCTGAATGTCCAATAATAGCGCAGCCAGCTCTAAAGCGGAGGTGCCGGAGGTGGTCAGGAGAGCCTTGGGCGCGCCCGTTATTTTTTCCAGCTCTCGATTGCATCTTTTGGTAAATTCACCATCGCCGCAAATTTTACGCCCGGCAATCACCTGAGCAATATATTCGGATGATTGGGGCACATAGGGGGGAATATTAAAAGGGATCATTGCTTTTTCCTCCGTTAACATAATCAAGGCAAACCCATTATAGCACGGTGAGAGTCAAATTCACAGTCTCATTTTCACGCCGTCTAGATAAAGGGACACGATGTCAATATCGCTGGTTTGGTAAAGCATTCTGCTGCCCACAACGTCCTCCACCTCTCCGACGACTGGACAATCCGGGGCTTCATACAGCAAATCAATCCCCGCCATGCAAAGCGGCGCGTCTGCATCATGAAAACGGCGAATCACCCGCTGTGCAAGCTCGCGTTCCTTTTGGGTAAGCGGATGAAGTCGAACGTCTCCGCCCCGTTTAAAATTGCTGACCACCCCGGTTTTGGCGGTGCGCAGCACGCCCCCGACAATTTGTTCAAACAACACATACACCCGTAGATCAAAGCCGGGCATGCCTACAACCCGCTGCTGTAAAGTCGGTTCAGGTAAAATGGAGCGAACCGCCAGCCGCCATTGTTCCGGATTACTCACAGCTTGTACGCGGTCGCCCCCGTGACTGCATGCCGGTTTGACGATGACGGGATAGGCGGCGGGCGGTTCCGTTTCTGCCGTTACAAAGCTGCTGAAGGGCATTGGAAGCCCGGAAAGGAACTGGTGGGTCCGGCGCTTGTCGTTACATAGCTCGCAAACCCGGGAGCCATTGAACACCGGCACGTCCATAGCCTCGAAATGGCGGCTGTACAGGACTTGCCTCATCCGGGAAAGCACTGCATCGGGCCGCACTGGCTCGCCGTTTCTGAGGACGTGCGGCTCACCTTGACCGTTCATGGTTAGCGTCAACTGGTCTAGCGTAACCGGTTCGATTGCTAATCCACGGGCTTTTCCCTGATCGTTCATCATAGCGGCGTAATCCAGATTTACCTGTAGATCCTGCCGCTCATATAAAAGCCAGATTTTTTTCACGAGCTTCACCTGATGCTTTCCGCGATATAGCCCATAATCTCCGCCGCCATGTTAACGCCTGTACATTGTAATGTGGTTTTGAAATGAGCGTTGCTGTTCACCTCGCATAGAATCGGCCCATCCTTGCCGAAAAGCACGTCCACCCCAGCAAAGTCCAGCCCTAGCTCTTTAGTGGCTTTTAACGCAATCGCCTCTTCCTGCGGGGTGGGGGTATAAGCTTCCATGGCTCCGCCTCGGGAAAGATTACTGCGAAAATCCCCGTCCGTGCTTCTGCGTAGCATGCTGGCAACCACTTTTCCACCCACCACATTGATCCGCGCATCGTGACCAAGGCTTTCTTTCACCGCACGCTGAAAAAGCATAGGCGTTCCCGCCAAGGCTTGAACCTTCGCCCGCAGAGCCCCTAGCTCTTCCAGCAGATAAACCTGCTGACCAAAGGAGCCAAAGCATTCCTTGAGCACGATGGGAAAACCTAGCGTCCGGGCTACTTCATCCACAAAATCCAAGGAGGGATAGCCAATATTGGGAAAGGTTTTGGGCGCTATCACGGTCATGGGCATCGGGACGCCCTTATCCTTTAGCCGTAGCCAAGTAAGAGCCTTATCGTCACATGCAAGGATGCTGTCCGCGCTGTTAAACAAACGCATCCCAACCCCCTCTAAAGCCATGGCTAGCTGCACGTCCTTATCCCAGAAAAGGACAAAATCGTAGGAAGAACTCGGAAAGGAGGCTGCGCATAGCTCGCAAACCACCTCCGCATTGGTTTTAACCTCTAAACCAATCCCAATACTTTTAGCAGCTTCCAGCAATGTCAAATAAATCTCGTCAAACTTATTGGTCTTCAAAAATGCATTGACCACCAGCAAACCCTGTGGCATCCAGTCCACTTCCTCACAGTATTTGATTCAACGCTTGAATCGCGTTGCCGAGTGCATCCATGATATCCGAAAACCGTTCCTCGGGCTGATCCTCCATCAGTAAACGACTGTTAAGCTCAATCTGAACGGCGGGAATACCGCATTCCCGCGCCACCGTGGAGGAAACAGTATGGATACCGCTAGCGCTGAAAGGGTCGTCCACGGTTTGACGTGAAAAAGCATGAGCCAAAAAGGCAGCTTGCAGGATTTTTACGACTTCGTTTTGCCCATGAAGATTCTGTCCCTTCCCTGTGCCCAAGCAAAGGTCCATGGGTCTTGTTGGAGACAGCTGATGCAAATCCAGCAAGCAGCGAATGCAGTTTTCTCGGATATAATCACAAAGCCTGTCGCGGTAATCGCTTTGCTCATCGTGATTGGCGTCGTCTGCTAGATGCAGCGTTTTATAGATGCAAGGGGTTCCTTCCTGCTGGTTAAGGAGCCTTGCCAGCATCCCCGTATAGCGCTCCGCCTGCTTTGGACGGCCGTTTCTGGTTTGAAGCACGGCATGGGGTGCGCTGAGCATCACGCCGCCTATGCCAGAAAGAAGCTCAAAGGAATGGGGATGATTTGTAACGGAAAAATATTGCAGCGCTTCGTTTATATTTGGGTTCTGATACATTCTGCGCCTCCCCCTCAATGGATGTGTCAGTTTAGCACGGGCTGCAGGGGTTGTCAATGGAACGGACAGCGCGTCAAGGGCCAGAAGCCTTGCTAAGATCATGTTAATCCGTCCCTTTCAACCAAACCCGCAGCTTGCCAAATGGCCGCGGCGTATAGTATAATAAGCTGCCTTTATAGGCGCGAACGGCTTTGCGCTGGTCGCCTTTGACATCATAGAAAGGAACGACTATATCATGCGAAAGACTACCTTTTCCATATTAACTGTGGCTGTGCTCCTGTTGACGCTGTCTTTGGCGGTTTTACTCCCTTCCGGGGCAATTACCGAGGAGGCTCTCGTGCGTTATCAAAACACCTCCGAGGAAGAAGAAGATATCTCGCAAGCCATTAAGCCTGTGGCGGTGTTGGCTAGCGCTGTGTTCAGCGATATTCTCCCCTCCGACACGATTGATTCTCTGCCCATTGACCGCACCGCTCCCGGAAAAACGCCCATTGCAAGCGGTTTTACCGAAAGCGGCTATCGGGATGACAGCATTATCGTCGAGATGGAGCAGCGGCGCATCGATGACAGCGACGTTTTTATCGCCTTTGTTAAAATTGCCAATCCGACGCAGCTGAGAACCGCGATTGCCGGGAAAAAGTTGAGCTCGGACAACACCAACCAAACCACTCGCATCCTATCGAATTATAACGGAATTGTCGGTATGAACGGCGACTATTTTTCCAAAACCAAGGCCGGCTACATCGTCCGTATGGGGGAGAGCTATCGGGAGCAAACCAGCAAGAATATGGATTTGCTGTTGATTGACGAGCTGGGTGATTTTCACATTCTGACGCGTGGTCACGACGAGCAAAAGCGTGGCTTGGAGGCCTTTACCTCTCAGCATCAAATCATCAATGGCTTTTTCTTCGGCCCCGCGCTGGTCATCGACGGCGCGGTTCAGGAAATCCCCTCCGAGTATCAGTTTGACCCCGGTCAGCCGAACCCGCGGGCAGGCATCGGTCAAATAGGCCCCCTTACCTATGCGATGGTTGTTGTCAACGGACGTACCGACGAATCCGTTGGGGTAACGATGGCGCAGTTTGCCCAAATCATGGCAGATATCGGCTGCCAGCAGGCGTATAATCTGGACGGTGGCAATAGCGCCACATTAGCCTTTAACGGTTCGGTATACAACACCAAGCCTCAAGCAGAACGCGGCGTGCAGGATATTATCTATTTTGCCAGCGCCACCGGTGAGGAATAAGAAAGATGGATGGAGCCTACTCTTTTTTAGGAATGAACGTATATCCCTTCGGTCTTTTTGTGGCGGCAGGCACGCTGCTGACGTTGGGGTTGATGGGCGTGCTGGGCTATACCCGCCGCCTCCCTGCCGGAACCGTACGCGTTTTTGGCCTGTTAGGGATACCGTTGGGGCTTCTGGGTTCGAGAACGGCTTACTGCCTGTTCAACCTATCCAGTTTTACGGAAACCTATGGCAATCCATGGCTTATGCTGAATTTTTTTGACGGTGGGCTTTCCTTATGGGGGCTACTATGCGGCTTGGTATTAGCTGCATTTTTAACCGCGCTGCTGATGAAGGCGCGCTTTGCTCACGTTTTAGACGCGTTTGCCACGTCCGTCGGATTGCTTTTGACGGCTGTCTACCTGGGCGAAGGCTATACCGAGCTGGGTATCGGAAAAGTGGTACAAGAAAATGTGCTGACTACCCATGCCCCTTGGCTGTTTTTGCGAGAGCAGATGGGGGTAAACGTAGAATACCGAATGGCGGTCTACCGCTATCAAGCCCTTGCATGCGCAATCCTGTTGATCGTAATGCTGACGCTTTTCCTTCGCTTCCGCGGGCGAAAAGCACTGCGTCCCGGAGATCTCTCGATGGTATTCTTTTCCCTCTTTGGAGGCGTACAAATTGTGTTGGAAAGCCTCCGTGACGACGGTCATATGCTGATTACCTTTCTCAGACTGGGGCAGGTAGGCGCTGCGGTGTTGATTTTGATTGCTTGCGGCGTTTTTTCCCGTCGATATCTGCATTTAAAAGCCAAGAAGGATCACCGTATTCTTTGGACATGGTTGATTATAATCGTTTGCGTGGCTGGAGTGGCGCTGCTGGAATTTTCGCTAGACGGCCGTTTCAGCTGGGGTGTTCCTTCAATGGGGCGAGATTACGCTCTGATGGCTGTACTCTGCTGCCTGATGGCGGCTCTGCCATGCTCCTTATGCCATACGCTGAATAAAAAACTGTATCATGAAGAACGCTTTCAGGTAAAGATTGCCGTAGGCGAGGAAGGGAAACGCTAAATGAACGCTTCTGCCGTCATGGAAACCCCTGTTGGTTTTTTGCTGCTGAAGGAAGAGGATGGCGCATTAACACAGGCTGACTTTTGCGACAAACTGCCGCCGGACGTCACCCTGACGGACACACCCCAGCTAAAATGGGCCATAGAACAGCTTACGGAGTATTTTGCCGGGCAGCGCCGCGAGTTTGATCTGCCCCTCGCCCCGAAGGGCACGGCCTTTCAAAAGCGCTGCTGGGATGCGCTGAGGACCATTCCGTACGGTGAAACCCTGAGCTACGGCGAAGAGGCTGCTCGTATCGGTAATCCGAAGGCCTGCCGCGCTGTGGGTATGGCTAACCATTATAATCCGATCTGTGTGATCATTCCCTGTCACCGCGTTATCGGAAAAAACGGGAAGATGGTCGGATATGGCGGCGGGTTGTCCATCAAGGAATTTCTTTTGGAGTTAGAAAGGAAAGAAAAATGATGCGTCTAAAAACAAAAATTGTGTGTACGCTGGGTCCTGCCACCGAGAAGGACGATATTCTGCGAGAGCTGATCTTATCCGGCATGAATGTGGCGCGTCTGAATTTTTCTCATGGTACTCACGATACTCACCTGGTCAATATCAAGCGAATCCGCTCCATGAGCGAGGAACTGAACCTGCCGATCGGCGTAATGCTGGATACGAAAGGGCCAGAAATTCGCCTCCTAACCTTTAAAGAGGGGAAGGTCAGCCTGAAAAAAGGACAAACCTTCACGCTGTGCACTCAAAGCGTTGAAGGAACAGACGAGCATGTATCCATCAGCTATCAGGAGCTGCCCAAGGATGTGCACGAGGGTACAAATATTTTAATTGACGACGGTCTGGTAGGCATGACGGTACGCACAGTAACCTCCACGGAAATTGTCTGTGTGGTAAATAATGACGGCGTCGTTTCCGACCGAAAAAGCGTGAATGTCCCGGATGTTGAACTGAGCATGCCCTATATTAGCGAAAAAGACCGGGATGACATTGTTTTTGGCGTTCAACAGGGCGTCGATTTTGTTGCAGCCTCCTTTACCCGTTCTGCGCAGGATATCCTGGATATTCGTAAAATTTTCAGTGCTGAGGGACGCACCAATATCAGCATCATCGCCAAAATTGAGAACATGCAGGGCGTTAACAATATCGATGAAATCTTGCGCGTCAGTGACGGCATTATGGTAGCCAGAGGGGATTTGGGCGTTGAAATACCCTTGGAGAGAGTGCCCGTTATCCAGAAGATGCTGATTCACAAAGCCTATTCCAGCGGTAAGCAGGTCATAACCGCTACGCAAATGCTGGACAGCATGATGAAAAACCCCCGTCCTACCCGGGCGGAGGCGACGGATGTTGCCAACGCAATTTATGACGGCACCAGCGCCATTATGCTTTCCGGCGAGACAGCGGCGGGACTGTATCCCGTAGAGGCCGTGCGCACAATGGTTCGGATCGCTAAGACGGCCGAAGCGGACATTAATTACGGAAAACGTTTTAAGGAACGAGACATGGAGCTGACGCCGGATGTGACCAACGCCATCTCTCATTCTACCTGTACCTCCGCACAAGATCTTGGCGCGTCGGCGATCATCACCGTAACCAAAACCGGACGTACCGCGCGAATGATCTCAAAGTATCGGCCAAGCTGTCCCATTATCTGCTGTACCACGGAGGAGGTTGTTTGCCGTCAGCTTTGCCTAAGCTGGGGTGTTACCCCTCTGGTCATTGAAGAAGCCAGCAATACCGACGAGCTCTTTGAGCGCGCGGTTCAAGCCGGTGAGGACGCAGGACTTCTCCATGACGGCGAGCTGGTTGTTATGACGGCGGGCGTACCTTTAGGGGTCAGCGGCACCACGAACCTAATGAAGGTACATGTGGTAGGACATATTCTGGTAACAGGCCATGGCGTTACGATGCAATCCTGCTGCGGAAGCCTGTGCGTCTGCCACAATGGCGAAGAGGCGCTGCGCACCTTTCAGGACGGCGACATTTTGGTCATTTCCCAAACGACCAACACCTTGCTGCCTGTGATTCGCAAGGCTAGCGGATTGATTTTAGAGGATCAAGACGTTAACGGTCACGGCGCGATTGCCGGTATGAGTCTCAATTTACCTGTAATCATTGGCGCACAAAACGCTACCAAAATACTGAAAAGCGGAGCCGTGGTTAACCTAGACGCGGAGCGCGGCACCGTTGCCAGCAATGATAGCGGTTCGGGAAAATAGAAAAAAATCGTCAGTTAATGACTCTTGGCGTAGATAGTCTGCTTCACGACCTTGCTTTCAGGGTCGCGAAGCTCATCCTCCAAGAAATGAAAATAGGAGCCCGGCGTAACGAAGCCGTTGGGCGGTAACAAGCATAAGCCGCTTTCGGAAGCAATCAACTCCGCCATAGCGCAGCAATTGGTGCGTAACGCATTGTAAACCGAGAAGCCGCCTGATTGTACCTTATAAAAGGCTGCCCCCAAGTCATATTCCCGCCGCCCAACAGGCTGCCATGGAGCGCATTTTTTAAGAATACGCTCCATGGCGGCTTTTACATTGTCGCCTTCCGTATGCGAAATCGACAGTGAAAAGCCGACCAACAGCTTCCCTTCGGCTTGACGGCAATAATCCAAGTATGGCTCGGTGGGGACAAGCATAAAAACCCCATCGGAAAGCAAGCCAAACAGCCGGTTGCTATTTTCGTCATAACAGCCATAGGATATCGTCTGCCCGCGAAGGCTTACATCAACATGTCCGAAGCCGAAAGCCACGTTCTTCCCCAGATGAAAAATGACCTTCAGTTCTTCGGTACCCGTCGGCTTTCGGCCTCCCCGTTTATGGATTACCGTATCGTGGGTAAGCATTTCCTGCTTTTTTTCCAGCCCGCGCAGCCACAAGGAAGGAAGCAGCGCTGTTAACAAAACCGGAAGCCGAATCCGAAGGTGGCTCAGCACACGGCTGTCCTCAACGTTTCGGTTGATCAAAATACCAATCATATCAACAAGCTGCCACAAGCCGTACAGGATCAAATATATTCCCGCATACGCCTTCAGGTAGCTTGTGCCTGATGGGGTAAACAAAAGAAGCGCGGCACTGCACAACGAAAAAGCTGTCAACAGGATATAACGCAACTTTCCGTGTTCTTTTGTCACAAAGAGCTGTAGCAGATATCCTATTTGAATGATCCCCACCAGCAGCGACCATACACCTACCGCAATGGTGACACTGCCCGGCAAAAGCTTTGGAAAAAGCGACAACAAAACGGCTGCTAGTAGAGAAACAACAGCCGAAAGAAAAGAATGGGGATGGGGTTCCTTCTTTTGAAAAACAGATACAAATAAGGAAGGTACTCCGTTAATCAGGAGTGCTATGACGCATGTTATGTTCAAAAAACGCAGCAAGCTCTCCGGACTGATCAGTACCCAAAAACCTAGGCCCACAAAGGTGAGGAAGCGCAGTAACAGGCTGATCGGTGTAAGCGCCTTGAGAGAATGCTCGTTCATATTGCCTACGCCCCCTTGACGTTCCACCGCAACCGATGGATAAGCTTTAGCCTTGCAGCTTTCGACCCCATTTATCTGTAAAAGCGCCGGTTAGGATTAGGATGCAGTCCAGCAGCCAACCAATTCCAAGAACGCCGCCCGTTAACAGATAGAGGATGCCCGCACCTGTTTTGCCAACGTAAAATTTATGAAAGCCCAATACGCCCGCAAAAAAGCACAGAAGGAAAGCCACCCACTTGCTCTTGGAGGATAACTCGGGAGCTTGAGAGCGGTATGAGACGTTCTCGCTTCTTTGGTCGGAATTTTGAATGACGTTATAGATTACCGTTTGCGGCTGGCTTTGCGTGTTCGGCTGATTTTGGGCTTTGATAGGCTGGTACGCGCCGCAGTATTGGCAGCGATTGACGTCGTCATATATATTTGCTCCGCAATTTGAGCATTTCATGGCATTTCGCCTCCTTATTTTAACTTGCTTATTGTATCATTCTATTACGTCGCTAGCAAGTATTTTATCCGCACGCCTTGCCAAAACCCGCATACCGTGACAGTGAAGGTTGATGAGGATGGCAAGCGAGAGAGAACCGTACCGCCGCCTTACGACCGACCATTATGAAGGAGGCGTGCCAATGTCATTCTACTCTTATAAGAACGCGAACCCCTGTTCTTGCCCCGGTGTGATTTCCGGCAGCGCGCTGGATGGTTTGCAGGAGAAGGTATGCGTGCAGGTAAAGCGCGTATACGACAGCTGCTTACAGCAGGAGCAGCTGGACGACAAATGCGTCACCATTACCAGCTATGCCATGGTGGCAGGCAATAACTGCGGCTGTAACTGCAATTGCGGCTGCGGAACCAGCGGCGGATGCGGTAACGATGCAGCTGAAACCGTTCCTCCCACCTCTGCGCCCGTACCGCCGATCACCTTCGAAAGCTGCCGTTCAACGACTACGGAAGGAACCATACGAAACCTGACTGTGGAGCGTCTGTGCGACCGCCCCTGCTTTGCCCGCGTGCGCTGCAAGATCGATATGCCGATCGACATTCTCTTTGTGGACAGCCGCTGCGTAGAGTACATCGGTAAGGGCGTGATCACGGTGGATAATCCTCCCCCTACGCAACGGCAACGCTATAGCTATTCTTGCATACATTTTTCTCCAAATAGCTCGACGGTAGCATTTTCGCCGTCCCAAAGGACGCGCTCTATGACGGTTTTGAGTAAACGCCGCTGCTCGTCAAAGTCGAGGGAGACAATGGGGTGCTTGAACTCGGCCATAAGCTGACCCATCATGTCCAGCGCGTCGGTTTGCCGCTGGCTGGAGGATAGCTCGCCTTGAATGCGGGTGATATCCTTCTCCGCGTCGGCAATCTGATCGCCCAAGCGTTCAACCTCGTCAGAGATACCGTGTACCACGGCAGGGGATAGGGATAGATCGGAGAGACGAAGCAACCAGTCGCGTTGCTGGGCGCGGAGAGAATCAAGAGCGCTTCGTCGCGCATCCAGCTGGGCGGCTAGATCGTCCTTGCGGTGGGTAATTTCCAGCTGATCATTTGCGGCTCGGTGGGTGAATTCGCCGTTGTTTCCAGCAAGATCGGCTAGATGGGATAGTACCAGCTGATCCACCACCTGTGCGTCAGCGTTACGCATACGGCAGCGCTGGCTGCGACTGGATGATTTAAGCATGCAGGTATAGGTAATGCCGCGACTGCCGTCCTCCCGGATGCGGGAATGCATTTTTGGGCGCATATAACTGCTGCAATCGGCGCAGATCAGCAAGCCGGATAGGAGGGCCGTCTTGGTGCGCGGCGCGTGGTAGGCGGAGTCTTTCACCGACTGCATAAGCCGCTGAGCCTGCACCCAGTCCGCGCCGGAAATAGCGCCCGTATGATGGCCGACGGCAATAATCCAATCCTCCGTTGGACGCAGAACAGCGGAGGGTCTGTCCGAATCGGTGCGTCCAAAGGGCTGTATACCGTGGGAGCCGTCAAAATCCGCCTCGTTGACGCATAGGTTGTAGTCGCCCGCGCTGAAATAAATCCACGCGTCCCTATCGGCTGTACAATAGACGGGGTTAAGCAAAATTGCCTTGATGGTGGCGCGGCTGTAGTTCTTGCCAGTGCGGGAGGTAATGCAGTGCTGTAGACAATAAGTCTCTACCCCAGCGAAGGACTGCTTCTCAAGATACTGGCGAAAGAGGGTGCGGACAATATCCAGCTCCGGCGGGTACTCCACAAGGACGTTGTATTGACGGGATTTGCCGCCGCGCTCGAAGGAGACGCGCTCGCTATGATAGCCGGTGGGCGTGGTGCCGCCCAGCCAGCGGCCTTCCTTG
Source organism: Eubacteriales bacterium (assembly GCA_028693055.1). Taxonomy (GTDB): domain Bacteria; phylum Bacillota; class Clostridia; order Christensenellales; family Aristaeellaceae; genus Limiplasma. Next base: position 39,979 of record JAQUWD010000027.1, read on the forward strand.
GCGAGCATTTGAAGATTGTCCACAATGCGCTCGGTGAGGGTGTCCCGCTCCAGCTGCGCAAAGACGGAGGAAATGTAGATCATGGCGCGACCCATGGGCGTGGAGGTGTCAAACTGTTCGCGGAGAGAAACGAAAGAAATACCAAGGCTGTGAAGCTCGTCCAAGGTGCGGGAAAAATCGGAGACGTTACGGCTGATCCGATCCAGACGATAGCAGCAAAGGACGCTGAACTTCCGCTTCCGCGCGTCCGCCATCATGCGCTGAAAGGCAGGACGCTTCACATTACCGCCGGAATAGCCCTCGTCCTCGTCGTAGATGAGGTAGGAGGGACTATCAAAATGCGTATCGCAATAATCCCGGCAAAGGTCGATCTGTGTTTGCACAGATTCGCCCTTGCCGGTAAAGCGGGATTTGCGGGGGTAGATGGCTATGGTGGGCATGGAGCGCCTCCTTCAAAAGAAAATTGATTCGTTTCAAGGCTTTTTGTCCTGCGTCTGCCAATATAGGTATTCGCTGAAAGCTCTTTCCGAAAAAGAAATATCACTCATCGGCCATTGCGTCTAATTCGTCTATTGTTTTGACAACGACCTTGCCCTGCGCCACCTGTTCAATACTTCTATGTCAACGCCTCTATTTCATTATAAGCAGGAGCGCTTGTTCTGTTAATGGTATTTCCTGTTGTAAAGAAAATGACAAACAATTGTCTTAAAAGATACTTTTGATGCTAAAAACGATTATCATTTGCCCATTTCAGCGCAGATACGTTTTAAAAAGGTAGACGGACGGTCAAAGACGGACGTGAGGTATGAACGCAGAGGCGCAGAATGTCAGCAGCACATTCTTAGACAGTATGACCCGGACGACCCGATGATGGGCATACATACCGCGATATGGCTTATGAGGCGGGATGCCAACTAGCGCCGCCGGAGGATAGCAACACGGACAACCAGCCGGGCATAGACTTAACAGAGGAGCGTGATAGCATATGGCGCGCAAGAAACAGGAGATCAACGTAATTCTAACCTGCTGCGGATATAAGTACCCAAGCTCTGAGTTTTTCTCGGCGGTGGCTCCCACCATGAGGAATTTTAACCGCTATTTATTGGATAAGACAGCTGAGCACATGCATGTAACCCAAGAAGGTTATGAGGAATGCTTGGAAGCACTGGACGGTAAGGCGCCATGGGGCATGACGGAGGAAGAACGAGTAGCAGCGCTGGCTCGGGTACAGAGATAAAAACCAAGAAGGGTGTGCGAAACGAACCGAACCACCGAAATGACGCGAAGCGGCATGAATGGCAACGGAGGGAAACGACAGCCCAGTGGGCTGTTTGCCGGAGACCAAAATGTGCCGAAAACGTGGATTCCCCCAAAGTGTAGACCGAGTACTGAGCATCGAACAGCGCTTTGAAGTGCGCGGCGTATGGATGCTGTGCAATGAACGGATGCAGCGGCGGCGGGGGAGGAAAAAGTGGATCTGGCGGTAATATGACGCTGAAAAGCGCCACCCAGCAGGGCGCGGCTAAGGAGCTTGCCAATCTGGTGAACCAAGGGAAGATCAGCAACACACAGGCCGCTCCAATTGCCGCAAACGAAATAGTAAGCAAGAAAAAGGCAAGCAGCCACTGAAATAAGACGGCAAGCGGAATGTTTGGCTACACAAGATAGGAGCATAGAAGATGGCTAAAAAGTGAAATACACTACCAAGAATTTCTTGGACATGGCGCAGACGGAGCAAAAGAACCGCCAGAGCGGAAAAGCGCTTTGGCGGTTCAATCAAAATTGAATCCTTGTGAAGATTTTTTTCTTCAATTCTCTCAAAGTAATGTAATTACTGACAATACAGGCGATATATATCATGAGTCTGCATCATACTGATAGGCTCAGCCTTTTATTGCCCCCGAGGTCATTCCCTCCATAAAATAGCGCATGGATAAAAAGAAAAACACCAGCAATGGTAAAACGGCAATTGCAAAACCGGCGTACAGCGGTCCATACTGCGGCAGTAAATCGAAGGAGGCCTTGTATGCCTTAATGCATACGGAAACTGGCCACATCTGGGGTGATTTAAGCGTCAGAGCAGGCCACATGTAATCGTTCCAGTCATTAAGCAGGCGCATTACAAACACCGTCACTACAATGGGTTTGGAAAGCGGAAGCGCAATATTGAAATAGATGCGCCCCTCTCTGGCGCCGTCTAGACGTACCGCCTCAAAGATATCCTCCGGCAATCCTGCAAAGAAATTACGCATCACCAGCACCACAAAGGGAAGACCGTTTGCGATGTTCATCAATGACACAGCAGGGTACGTGTCTAACAGTCCGAGACGCGCAGTAAGCACATAGCTTGATATCAGCGTAAGCATGCTGGGAATCATCATCATAATCAATATCAGGTAGTACAGCAGATTCTTGCACGGAAAACGAAGCCGAGCAAACGCATAGGCGGCTACAGAGCCAAGAATCAGCATACTGGGCACGCTGATGAGGCAGATCATGATCGAATTGACAAAGCTGCCGCCGATATAGCTCCACGCATCCATATAATACTCTCAGTGCAGCTCGTGCGGCAGACCCCAAAAGTTGCTGTAGTACTCCGGGTTGCTTTTCAGTGATGTAATCAACATAAATATCATTGGGTACAGCATCAGAATCGTCAACAAGGCGAGGCTCAGCCGCACAAATAGCTGTCCGAGTTTGAGCTTATGAATAAGCTTATTTGCCGTCATCTTCGTTCACCTCACGCGTTAAAGTCCGTTTGCGATTTCATGCGATTGCTTAAAATCGTCAACGACAGCACAAGCAGAAACATCACCACGGAAATCGCACATGAATAGCCAAAGTTCGAGCTGGAAAAGGCAGATAGATACATGTACAGCGCAGGAGTGTAGGTCGCATAGCCGGGGCCGCCGCTCGTCATAACCAAGGGCGCGGTTATGGACTGCAAGCAGGCGATAATCGCCAGTATAATCGCAATCTTAAACTGACTGAGCAAATATGGAATATGGATACGAACCACCTTGCCCACCGCAGACAGGCCGTCCAACGTGGCGGATTCCAGTACATCCGTCGAGAGCCCCTGTAAGCCTGAAAAAAACAACAGCATGTTGAAGGCGTGTATCCATGGAAAGTACATTAAAATGAGTGACCATAGCGCTGTGCTGGAATTGCCAAGCCAGTTTGCAGCGTATTGACCCATTCCGACAAGCTCCAGCAAACGGTTGAGAATTCCTCCATCGCCATCGTAAATCAGCTGCCAGATGAGCTGGTTCACAATCTCCGGCACAACCATCGGTATGGACAACAGCACGCGATACAAATATTGGTGACGCTTGCTTTTTATATGGAAGATCAGTTCCGCTGCTAGCAATGGAGGGATGATGCATTGCAGCACATACACAACTGTCCAGATGGATACGTTCTGTAGCGAACGAAAAAACACACGATCGCTAAACAGCTTTACATAATTACGAAATCCTATCAGAATAGGCGCGTCAAACCCATTCCAGCGCGTGAATGAATAATAGAAAGACAGTATGGCTGGGTAATACTTAAATATGAAATATCGCAAGAACAACAATACATGGCATTACCATTGCCAAACCGATGACCGCTTGACCTCTATATTTTCTAAGCAGACCTTTCATGAAATTCCCCCTTTTCTATTGCTTGTGTAGGTGACAGAGCCTGAGCACAGGCGGTGCGGACAGACCATATGCTACGCAATCGTATCGCGAGACCGGGACTGAGCCTCGAGGAGCGACTTGTCGCCATGCGTTGGGCCACGCGCTATTGCGTAGCGGCGCTTCGGTATGGTGCGGGCCAAACAGATTTCTAAGCGAGCAGCTAAGCTCCAAGACAACCTCGTTCCAGCCCGGGTACATAGGCGCTTCAAACGGAAGCTCCTCTCCGTTATGCGAGAATGATTGACCAATCAGCACACCGTTGATATACGCGCTCAACGCCGTACCCGTATAAGCGGGCACACCCAGTAGTCCGCCTTCCATGGCTTCATCCAGCATAAAGCGATAACGGTATCGAACCCGTCCGCAGTAGAATGGCAGACCCAGCGCGGTGAGGTCTCCATGTGCCAGCATGCGCGGCCTCTGCACATTCAGCCGCTCCGGTGAAGCCACTGAGAACTCTCCCAGCAGATACAGCGGGTTCAGCTCGGCTATGATGTCAAAGCGCTCGCATGATAGCGTCGCACGGTTTTCTCCTAGCGTACACAGCCTAGATATTTCCGCCACATTCAGCTCGCCCAGCCATTTCTCCGGCATAGGATTGTCCGTGTGGCGTCCGTTGATTGACAAGCGGAATACGTCGCGTGACTCATAAGCCATCATAAGCTTCTTCGGCAGATAATCGAGGTGAAACCGACAGGTGTAACGCAGGCCCGTGCCCTTGCTAAACTGATTGCGTCTAATCCATTCATCACGGTACTGGATAGCCATATACCAAGGATTGCTCTCGAAACCGTTAGCGCGATACGCCTCCTCGCACGCATAGGGCGCGTACAAGTCTCTAAACGCGGTGCCTGCAACCTGTAGCTCACCCATATCCAGCGGAAGTGCGTTGAACTGTAGCGGTTTAATGTCTACGCATTCCAAAGGCATACTCACAGCCAGTTCTTTTGGTCGCTGCTGTTTAGACAGTGTCTCCTCTGTCTCCAGCAGCAGCAGCGACTCATTAGGAGACAGGCAGACCCAGCCATCCTCGAAAAAAGGGGTTGGAGTGAGTAAAGCGTCAAAGGGATCTAGCCTTGCCAGCGTTCTTCCCGTTCGTGCATCGATGTGGACGCACTGCGGCGATTCATTGGCGTTGCATATAAAATAGACCGTCTCGCCTGCGCTTATCACCCTGCGCATGATGAGCGTCACTGCGTCTGCTGAGAGCAGCAAGGTGGAGCTTACCTTCTGGACACAGGATTCCTCGCAGTACGAAGCGTGGTTTGTAGCTGCAATTGATGCCTACAATGAACAAAGCAATACCGTGAGTATATCTGCGGAATATTTTCCCAACTACTCCGATAAGCTGAGCCAAGCCTATGCAGCCGACCAAGAGCCGGATGTGGCGTTCACGTGGCAGGGCATCACCAACTGGGCGAAAGCCGGTAAGATAAGCGCAGTTCCTGCTGAGCTTGCAGCTTCGATGGAAGAGAACATCTACCCTGGTGCACTGACCAACAAAATGTACAACGGCCAGTATTACGGCATTCCCGCTGAGATCAATGTGGAAAGTCCTACCTTGTTTGTGAATATGGATTTGCTCTCCTCTCTAGGCGAAACGCTGCAGGAAGGCTGGGTAGAGAACAACGGCCCAGCCAGCTGGGATGAGCTTGCTGCTTTTGCCGCGAAGCTTACTGAAAAAGATGAATTAGGTGTAAAGCGTTCTGGTCTGTCCTTTGTATACGGCACTTGGGAAGCGACCTTTGTTTCCCTCATTTGGCAGCTTGGCGGCGACTACCGTGACGAGGCTAACAGCTGCGTGCACTTCAACACCGATGAGGGAAAAGCCGCTTATTGCCAAGGCGACGAAGCTATCTCCGACGCAGGCTCTACCCGCTGGGATTTGTTCACACAGGGCAACGCTGTTATGTCCATCGGTGCGCCGTGGAATGCTGCCAGTCTACTGACCGACGCCCCTGAAATGAACTATCAAGTATTCAATATGCCTGCCTTCATCGAAGGGTCTGATCCCTACTGCGTCGCTACCGGCGGCTGGGGCTACATTGTGTCGGCCAAGCTTGATGACGCCAAGGCTGCCGCTGCTTGGGATTTTGTAAGCTTCCTCACCTCCAGTGAAATGAGTGGAAGCTGGGCGCTCGCCACCGGCGCGCTTTCCGCAGACAAAAATGCCAACACTGGCCTCACATTCGACGCAAATGTTGGTTCGGTAGAGAAAGCTATTGCCATCAGCACTCAGATTCTGCCCTACGGACAGGAGGACGGCGCTTATACGCTGGACGCTTCTCAACTGTTATACACCATTGTTCGTCAGCATCTACGTCAGCTGCTTGAGGAAGGTGATATCGAGGCCGCGCTGTCAGGCATGGAATACGAAGGCAATGAGATGATCGAAACCAACCTAAGCCGCTGATAAAAAGTGGCTGCGCAAACTAGGGCTGTTACATAAGTCTTGTTATTTATAATCAGCACAAAAAATCCGCTTTCAAGTGTTACTTGTTAGCGGGTTTTTTAGGTGCGCCTGGCATGGGCGATAGCTAGGCTGAACAATCGTAAGTCCATAGTACAGACTGGAAGGAGGCCAATGTCTGGTTGTGATAGAAAATGGTATTGTGACCGCAACAGAAGGAGACTCGCCGTAAAGCGATCCGTTGCTTGCAAACATCTATCTTGATGTATTCGATAAAGACAACCTACGCGGAGTCGGTGGTGGACAGCACGGCGGCGGAGCTGAACAAGAGCATAAGAGATGACGGAACCAGTAAGTTAAAAGCGGATTACCTGCAAGCCGTCGACGGTGGGGACAATGCAAAGGCCAAGCTGATAACGGCGGTACTGCGGGATGCGCTGGGCATGGAGGAGCGGGAAGTCAAGTACAAAGCCGCCAGTTGGGTAAAGGAGCACCACAACGGGCAGCTTTATGCGGCGGTAGAGGCTGGGACGCGAAGACGGCGCGGGAGACTGTGGCAAAGCGCAAAAGGGTGGTAGAGAGGTAAGCGACATTGGAAGCGGCCTTAGCAGTAAATACAAAAAGCTGATGAAGGAATGGCGGGCAAAGAGATACCAGCAGAATGTAACGGCGGCGCAGCGGATGCTAATTGGGCTTGGGCTGACGAACAAAGCTGGGGAGAATTACTATGACGCGGAGAAGTTCGCGGAGGGGGTGAAGTATGGGCAAGGAGAGGGACTGTAAGTCTGTTGACAAGTTGAAGTGGCAAATGTATACTGCTACCAAAGGGGGATGCTTCCATGGACGAGCAGAAGCTGGAATCCGTTCTTGATACGATACTGACGAAGTTGGGCGGCTTGGAAAAAGGCCAGGCGACGCTGGAAAAGGGACAGGCGACGCTGGGAAACAGATTCGACAAGCTGGAAGGCAAGGTTGACAATCTTGAAAACAAATTTGACAAGCTGGAAGGCAAGGTTGACAATCTAGAAAACAAATTTGACAAGCTGGAAGGCAAGGTTGTCAATCTAGAAAACAGATTTGACAAGCTGGAAGGCAAGGTTGACAACCTAGAAAAAGGTCAGTCGGAAATGGTAGGCAGATTAGATAAACTAGAAGATGGTCAGGCTGGAATGATTGGCAGATTAGACAAACTGGAAGATGGTCAGACTGGAATGATTGGCAGATTAGACAAACTGGAAGACGGGCAGCTTGCCATCCGCAAGGAACAACTGCGCAGCAGACAGGACATGGCGACTGCACTGAGCATGATTTTTGACATGTATGAAAATTCCATTGGAGAGCTTGAAAGAAAAGCAAAATAGCGCATCCATTGACGGTGAGAAATAGAAGGCGCGGTTTGCTATGCTAAAAGCATGCAGCCCGCGCTGTTTTTTACGCGGAGAACGGAGGGGAGAGGATGACCCCAAGACGGTTTCAGCTGTATACCGGCGTGCCAGGGAACCAGCTGGCGTTATACGCGCGGCAGGGTGACAGCAAAATATACGAAATGACGGTGCAATTATGCAAAGGAAGCACCCTCTGGACTGCTATAATAAAACGAGACCCCCACACAATGAGAAAAGGCCGCGGTAAGAATCGCTGCTCAGACTGCCCTGAAAACAAACCCCAAAGATAAGTACAGCAAACACACTACCAAGTATATGCTTAAGCGAAGCAAAGGCTAAGAGGGAAGCACGACATCAAAGCCCAAACGTTTCAAGGCAGCGATA
>JAQUWD010000028.1 GCA_028693055.1 Eubacteriales bacterium
GCAGACCGGTTGGGGGTAAAATACCGATGACCACGCCGATATTAATGAAGGCCTGAACGGAAATCATGGCGGTAATTCCCCCCGCCAGCAAGCAACCAAAACGGTCCGGACAGGTAACGGCTATTCGCATACCCGCAAAGGTAAAGGCTCCAAAAAGCAAAATGACCACTGTGCAGCCAAACAGGCCAAAATCCTCTCCAACAATGGCGAAGATAAAATCGCTTTCGGGATAAGGCAAATAGGAGAACTTCTGCCGGCCTTGGCCCAGTCCACGGCCAAACAAGCCGCCGGAGCCGATAGCGATCAACGACTGCGCCAGCTGGTATCCCTCGTCGCTCATTTGCGCGAAGGGATTCCGAAAGCTTAGCAGGCGTTCTCGGCGGTACGGCTCAATCCACGCATAAATCATGCCGACAATTGCACCCGCTATCCCCATCAAGCTCAAATGCTTCCATTTTGCGCCTGCCAGCAGCATCATCACAACCGCTACAATCATAATGCTTCCAGCCGTGGATAGATTGGGCTGCTGTAAAATGAGCATAAACATCATAGCGGGTACGATCAGCAAGGGCACAATTCCCGTCCATAGCCGCTCAACCTGCTTGAAACGAAAGCTTAATGTGGAGGCTAAATAGAATACCGAGGCCAGCTTGGCCACCTCCGAAGGCTGAAAGCTCATCCCCGCAATGCTCAGCCAGCGCCTAGAACCGTTTAAGTAAACGCCAATGCCCGGGATCAGCACTAAAACAAGAAGAACAAAGCTGCCCGCCAACGCCAATATGGTGATTCTTGGGGTTTGCCAAAAGGAATAGGGAATTCGGCTGGTCACCAGCATGAGCAATGTACCCAGCCCGATCCCAATCAGCTGCTTTTTTACCTCCAGCAACGCGTCGCCATGATCCAGCGCCTTGTAATACGTCGCGCTAAAAAGGGCCAGCAGCCCGCCCATTAGGAGAAGCACAACGATCAGCAGCAACGTTTTATCCGTTGGCGCACGACGCGTCCGTTGGCGGCTCCCTCGCAAAACCGGTTGATGCTCTACCACAAAAAAGCCCCTCCCTCGTTTTCTCAAGATGCCTGTCTTTCGTATGCATCTCTTCCATCGATGGGAAGGGCAAATGCTGTTAGCTTAGCTTATTAACCATTTCCTTGAACACCGCGCCCCGCTGCTCATAATCGCTGAACATATCGAAGCTGGCACATGCCGGGGATAGGAGTACATTGCCGCCGGAGATCGCCAGCTTTCGAGAAGTATCAATGGCCTCCTCCATGCTATAAGCTCGCACATAATCGGTATAGCCCGCTTCCTGCAGCTGCTCCCGTATCTGCTTCGCTGTTTGTCCCATGACGATCACATGGCTGATCATATCCGATGCGACGATTTCCTGACATAACGGCATAAAGTCCGTATGCTTATCGTAACCGCCGAGAATGAGCACCGTTGGCGCGCGCATGCTTTGCACCGCCTTGATCGTGCTGTCCACATTGGTTCCCTTACTGTCGTTGATATAGGTTACGCCCTCAAAGGTTCTCACCTTTTCAATACGGTGCTCTACCCCTGTAAAGGAGCGCAGCGTATGACGAATGATCGGCGCAGGCACATCCAGCGCGCATGCCATAGCCGTTGCGGCCAAAGCGTTTTCCAAATTATGCGGGCCGGGAATGAGAATCTGGTCGGCGTCGCAAATCTGCCGTTCTTCGCCCTTCCAACGCCAAACAATTTTCCCGTTGGACACGGAGGCGCCATTTTCAATCGGCTGCGTCCGACTGAAAAAAGCCACCTGACTTTTGAGCTTGTCTGCCATGGCAAACAAAATGGGGTCATCCCGATTGAGCACGGCAACATCCTGATTGGTTTGGTTTTCAAAAATACGCTGCTTCAGCTTTATATACTGTGCCATGGTTCCGTGGCGATTGAGATGATCCTCTGTTATATTCAACAGCGCAGCCACATGGGGGTGAAAGGTCTTGACGCTTTCCAGCTGGAAGCTGGAAACCTCAATAACCGATACATCCTCTCTTTTGCTAACCATCGATACCGCTGAAAGCGGGTAGCCTATGTTTCCCGCCACATGAGTAATACGCCCCGCGTTTTCAAAAATACGCCCTAAAAGGGTCGTGGTGGTGGTTTTACCATTAGTTCCCGAGATCGCCAGCACTTCGCCCTGCAACAGCGTATAGGCCAGCTCCAGCTCACCTACAACCGGCATGCCCAATTCTTTAGCCGTTTTGACCACCGGCGCGTCAATGGGAACGCCGGGGCTGATCACCAAGATATCCGCCTCGTCCAAGAGCTTTACCGAATCCTCTCCCAGACGGAATTCACAGCTGGTGTTGCGCAGACAGTCCAGCTGGTTTCCAAAGGCCTCGTCTTTTTTCATGTCGGATAAAATCGGAATAGCGCCATGATGCATCAATAGCTCTGCGGCTGCGATGCCGCTTCGCGCCATTCCCACCACAAGCACACGCTTTGATTCCAGTTTCAAGTTTCTCCACCTCCAAAGGTTGCCGTCGGCACTTTTAGCCCACCAAGGGCAAAGACAGAAGAGCGATCAAGCACAAAGCGCCCTCCACGATCGCATACATGGCAACGATCTGCTGCTCGCTCATGCCGCTCAGTTCAAAATGGTGGTGTATGGGCGACATCTTAAAAATTCGTTTGCCATGGGTAACCTTAAAATAAATCCGCTGAATGATTACGCTCATAGAGGAGGCAAACATGGTAAAGCAAATCAGCAGCATAAACAGCGGCATACGCAGCAGCATCGCCATCCCTACCATAGCTCCGCCGATGAACATGCTTCCCGTGTCCCCCATAAACACCAAAGCGGGATAATGATTAAAACGCAGAAAGCCCATACAGCTGCCTGCCAGCGCCATCGCAAAAATCGCGAGGTTTTGGTCATTGGCAGCCATATCTGCGCTGATCACCGACGCGCCGGCCATGGTCACAAAAACGGCGATCAGTCCCCATGTAACGCTTCCGATGACCGTAACGCTACTTAAAAGCCCGTCCAAGCCATCCTGCAAATTTGCGCTGTTGATCATAAAAATCATCACGCAGCTCATGAGAGGAACATAAAATACGCCAAGGTCCCATTCAACGTTGAAAAAAGGAACGATAATGCGGCTGCCCACCATGGGGTGTAAATAGCAATACAGCGAAAAGCCCACCGCCACCAATACCTGCCCGATAATCTTCTGCCACCAAACGAGCCCAAGATTGCGTTTCTTCACAACCTTGATATAATCGTCCACAAAGCCGATCAGCATGCTCAGCAACGACACAGCAATCAGCGCTAGTATAAAATCGCCGCTACCCAACCACGTACCATGCACTAGTAACGCAACGATACAGGATACCGCCGCGAACATCAACCCGCCCATGGTTGGCGTACCCTGCTTGGTCTTATGGCTTTGAGGGCCAAGCTCGTATTCCGTTTGCCCGAATTTGAGCTTGCGCAGCACAGGCACTACCCGAGGCCCAATCAACAGCATGGCAATCATCGATAATATCAGAGCCAGAATTAGCCTTAGCACGTTTGTTCACTCCTTGGTGTTATTCCCCTTGCTCCATTTGTGCAAGCAGCTCCCGAACCACGACCTTCTCGTCAAAGGGACGTTTAACGCCCATGATATCCTGATAGGTCTCGTGGCCCTTACCCGCTAGAATGATCACATCGCCCTCCTGCCCCATTGCTAAGGCGTATCGAATGGCTTCGCGACGATTCTCAATCACTACGTATTGACCCTTCGTCTTTTTCATGCCTTCCTCAATGGAGGACAGAATAACATTGGGATCCTCGGTGCGGGGATTGTCGCTGGTAAGGATTGAAAAATCCGCCAGTCTGCCGCCGATTTCTCCCATCATGGGCCGTTTGCCATGGTCTCGATCCCCTCCGCAGCCAAAAAGCACGATCAAGCGATTTTTGGTAAAGGTGCGGACAGTTGTAAGGATGTTTTCCAGCGCATCCGGCGAATGAGAATAATCCAGAATCACCTTGTAGGGCGTTTTCGTTTCCAGCATTTCAACCCGGCCGGGAACGCTCTTCACCGCCTCCAGCCCGCTCTTAATGGCATTTTTGTCAACCCCCATAATCATAGCGATGGAGGCTGCAGCCAATGCATTGTAAACGTTGAACATCCCCGTCAGACGCATATTGATGGACATTTCCTCCACGCCTCTTAGCATGATGGAGAAGGAAACGCCTTCCTCCGAGATTTCAATGTCCCGTGCAAAAACATCTGCCTCGGCGCTGATGCCGTAGGTCAGATAAGGGATGGGAATCTCGTCGATGATTCTTTCCGAGGTTTCATCGTCCGCGTTCAGGGCGGCGTTGAGCACCGCTCCGTGCATAAAGAAGCTTTTCTTAGTATTGAAATAGTTTTCCATGGTGCCGAAATAGTCCAAGTGATCCTGCGAAAGGTTCGTATAGCAGGCCGCCTCGAAGGTAATACCATCCAAGCGATGCATCGCGATGGCGTGGGCGCTAACCTCCATGCTGACAGCCGTAACGCCCTCGTCCCTCATCTGCCGCAGGCAGCGGTGAAGATCAATCGGATCCGGCGTAGTCAGATTGCTATGAAGATGCTTCTCGCCGATCATGTTGCCCGTGGTTCCGATCAGCCCGGTTTTCATACCGGCTTTTTCCAGAATGGATTTTAGTAAAAAGCTGGTGGTGGTTTTTCCCTTGGTTCCGCTTAACCCAAACATACGGATTTCTCTATCGGGATGCCCGTAAAAAGCCGCCGCCAAATAAGCCATTGCCGAGCGCGCGTTTTCTACGCACACCTGCGCAACAGGCAGCTCCAGCATACGTTCCACAACAAGGGCCGTACAACCGTTTTCTACAGCCTGCCGAGCATAGTCATGGGCGTCAAAGCGTGCTCCGCTGATGCAAAAGAATAAACCGTTTTTCGTGCTTTCGCGGCTGTCCGCAATCAGCGCTTCCACATCTGTAGTCAGATCGCCACAGGTGTTTACTATCCCCGGCACGTCTGCCAATAGATCCTTGAGTTGCATTGGTACTCCCCCATCCTTATGGATTCGGTAAAGCGAAGGTTACTTTCACAACAGTATCCAGCGCGGCGAAGGATTCAGCCGCCGGGTCTTGAGAAACGGCGAACCCGCTTCCCTCGATCTCCATGTCCAAACCTCGGCGACGCAATAGCGACGCTGCCGACGCTATAGATTGCCCCAAAACATCCGGTACGCATACCAAAGATTCCGGCCCCTGCAGCTCCTCCGTGTAGGTGTACAGCATCACCTGTCCCCCGCTATGGAGCGTTGCACCGACGCTGGGCATTTGAGCGGTTACCGTATCCGAAGCGCCGTCGTCCAGCACGCGCAAGCCCAGCTGCGCCATCTGCTGCCGCGCCTGCCACAATGGCAAGCCGGTCACATCGGGAATGATTACGGGCTGGCTATCGTCCTCCTGCTCCGGTTGACAGCCTAAATAAGGTAACACATCCGCAAGGATTTGTCTAGCAAAGGGTGCAGCTGTGGTTCCGCCATAATCAACCGGGGTATCCGCCTCGTCAACAATGACCAGTAGGGCAATCTTGGGGTCGTTCGCCGGGGCAAAGCCCAGAAAGGAGCCGATATGGACGTCCCGCACGATACGGCCGTCCTTGTATACCTGTGCGGTTCCCGTCTTCCCCCCGATTCGATAACCGGCGATTCTCGCGTTCTTTGCCCCGCCGATGCTCACCACTTTTTCCAGCAGCTCTCGCATCGTAAGGGAGGTCTGTTCGGAAATGGGCGTGGATACTACCTTGGGCGTGTTGCGGTACAGCACGGCGCCATCCGGAGTAACAGCCTCCTTCAACAGATAGGGCTGCATAAGCCTGCCTCCGTTTACCACGGCGCAGGCAGCCGTCAAAAGCTGAATGGGCGTTACCGCGATGCTCTGCCCGAAACCGATTCTGGCCAAATCCACATTCTTGACAGAACCGGCAGGTATTAGTATACCACTTCCCTCCCCCTGCAAGTCAATATTGGTTTTCGATCCAAGGCCAAAGGCCTTTAAATAGGAGTAGAGCCTTTCCGTGCCCATGCGCAGCGCCAGCTCAACGAAAACAGGGTTGCAGCTATTTTGCAGCGCTTGCGTCATGGTTTCCGCACCATGGGGATTCCCCCAGCAGCGGATGGTATCGCCGTCCACCTTGATCTTAGCCGAGCAGTAAAAGGAGTCGTCCGGGTTGGTAACGCCGCTATCCAAGGCGGCTGCTGCGGTAAGGATTTTGAAGGTGGAGCCGGGCTCGTAAGCGTCGGAAATCAGCTTAATCCGCATCATCGCCTGTAAAGCATCCGACTGCTCCCGAGGGGGATCGTTTGGGTCATAATCCGGCTTTGAGCACATAGCCAAAATTCCGCCGGTATACACATCCATGGCGATCGCGTGCACAGCCTGGGCCTTATTGACCTCGTAGCACTCCCGCATCGCCTTTTCGCAAACCTCCTGAATGGTCGCGTCAATGGTCAGCTTAATGCTGTTCCCGTTTTGAGGCTCAATATACAGGTTCTGGCTATCATAAATCGGCTTAGCATTCGCGTCCACACTGCGCAGGCTTTTCCCCGGCGTACCCCGAAGCAGCGTTTCATACTGCTGTTCCAAGCCGGACTGCCCTACGCTGTCCACATTGGTAAGCCCAAGGGTCTGCACCAGAAAAACGCCCCGCTGATAAACCCGGCGTACATCCTCGTCAAAGAGCAATGCGTTCGCAGCCGAGCGACTGCCTTCGTCCGCAGCGTCCTGTAAGCCTCGCAGCACGTCCGCTTTTTCTCTGCTGACCTGACGCTTAAGAATGACGGAGGATTTGCTCTTATCCTGTAGCTTCTGGGCAACCCGTTCCTCCGCTAATCCCAGAATGGGACAAATGGTGCTGGTGAACGTATCCATGTCCTCAATCTTTCGGGGATCCGCGCTGACAATATAGGCCGTGGCGCTTAATACAAGGGTTTGGCCGTTTCGATCCAAAATATTGCCGCGCCTTGCATAAACAGTGCCTTCTCTCGTCCATTGTCGTATGCCCCGCTGGGTGAGGGAAGCCGCCTGTGAGGTTGTCAGATACGCGATTCTGGCTACCAGCACCGTAAAAAGAAAGATTAGGATCACCAGTAGCAGAAAAACCCGTTTTCTGATATGTAGCTCCGTCGGCATACGATTTCCCCCATTTTACGTGATAATGGGATGTATGCGACGGAGCCTACACTCATGACTGATTCGACATAATGAAGTCAAATGGGCGAAAACTTGTCATTGCCTGCCGATTAACAATCGTTAATGCGCGCCATTAGCCGTTACCGGGACGTTGGTGCTTTCAGCCGTAGCCGTCTCCTGAATGACTGTAACCGGCGCTTCACCAGTTTCTGCCGATTGCGCATTAGCCGTTACCGTCTGGCGGTTTTCCATAGGACGGGTGTTTACCGCTACCAAATGAATGGCATCCGCCGCCTCGGCTGGAATCATATTTAAGTTTTGGGAGGCTGCATAGCAAATGGTGGTACTATCGGACGCATCGGCAATTTGCTCCTCCAGCGAGGCGTTTTGGCTGCGGTAATTGTTGATAGAGCGTTCCATGATATTGATCGCCTTTTGCCTATCCGCGATCATGCTTTGCTGAAGCAGCAGACAAAGACCACAGAAAAACAGAACGAAAGCAAGCACCAGTACCATCATCCGTTTGGATATACGCACGCCGCCTTTTTTGCTTTCTCTGAGGATGGACTCCATCATTTTCTCTTCTTCTCGGTCCAACCGCTCCTGCTCTAGCAGCATGCTCTGGGTACGGCAGCGGCGATGGCGATCCGCCTGAAGCCGACCTGTGCGCATATCCACATCGCTTGCAGGCAGGTACACGTTGCTCATCACCTGAAATCGGCTTGTCGGTACATATTTATTTCCGTTTTGGGATAAAAAGCTATCATAGGTTTGCATATACTGTTCCATAGGCACGGCTCCTTTCTATGCGCCTTACATGGCGCGATAACCTTACTTTTCATCGCCCATATTACCGATTTCATCCAGAATTTCGGTACGATGCTCGCGGAAGTATTCATCCTCTGCTTTGGCAACAGCGCTGTCTATCACGCGGATATGATCCAGCGCGCCGCTTATTTCCACGTCCTTCGTGTCTCCCAGCACCTGCTGACGTAGCTTCACCGGCAATAGCATCCTGCCCTGACCATCCATCTCCATGCCGCGATAGGTCATTTTAGAGAGGTGATCCAAATACTGCTGAACAACCTGTTTACGTTGGTTCAGTCGGTATATCTCCTCCAGCAGCTGATCAAATACATCGTCTGGGTAAAGAGCGATTCCCTTATCATCTCTGGTAATGCTGACGGTAAAAACGTCACCCAGCGCGTTTCGATAGGCATTGGGGATGATAATGCGTCCTTTTGCGTCAAGGCTATGGTCGTAGCTACCAAAAAAAGTAAATTTCTTAAACACAAGGCCGGACTCTGGGCGCTGCCGTACTTCATCACGATTATCGCCCATCGTTTCTCCGTCCTCTCACTTGTCTTTTATAACCACTTGCCACCACTTTTAGGGAATTCATGACTATTTTGCACCACTTTTTAAAAGCTGTCAATTACTGAAAGCCTTTGACAATAACGCTTTTCAGCTTTTTTCGACAAGCGAAGCCAGCTACTTTAAGAACAAAAGTTCTTAGCATTAAAAATCATCAAAAAAAAATCTCTCGATCCAGTTTATTTCAACGGATTGAGAGCATGAGAACATACGTTTTGATATGTTTTATTTCATAATCATTACACAAAAGTGTCTAAAATTTAATTTTGTTAAGGGCTACTTACGTATCAGCATTGGACAAAAGCCGAGCGCATCACAGGAAACCAGCTGATAATCAATTCCATGATAAGAACCGTTAAACCCAATCTTGATTCCCGCCCCATGAAGATGCCCGTATACCACATTGGTCACAGGATACTTTTCCAAAATCTCCGTAAAAGCAGTCGTCATACCATCCGCTAGCAGGGGCGGATAATGGGTCATCACAACCAAGGCTTGATTTTGATATAAAGCCATGCCTTGCTTTAGAGACATGTCCAGCCGGAGAAGCTCACGGCGAAAGATTTTTTCATCCTGCTCGTTAGGGGTCTGCTGGGCTGCGGGAATCATCCAGCCTCTGGTACCGCAGAATACATTGCCATCTATGACCACAGCGTCATTTTGAAGGGCTCCCAAGCCCGGCTTGAGGATTTCTCGTACCTTGCCGATAGAGCTCCACCAGTAATCATGATTTCCTCGAATCATGAGCTTTTGCCCCGGAAGCGCCGCGATGGCGTCCAAGTCGTCCCGGGCGTCCTTGAGCTGCATCGCCCAGCTGATGTCTCCGGGAATCAGCACCACATCCGAGGAAGTGATTCGCTGCCGCCATTCACTACTGATCAATTCAAAATGGCGATCCCACTGCTCGCCAAAGACATTCATGGGTTTTTCCTCATGTCCCGGCAGATGGAGATCGCCAATTGCATAGATAGCCATTTTCTACCTCTTAAGAAGAATGAGAAGCTCAGTTATCCTTGTCTTCTTCCTCTTCGTCATCCTCATTGTCCTCATCCTCGATCACGCTTTCCAAGGACAACTCGTTCTCGATATCGCCATACTCGGTGGCGGGGATCTCCTCGTCCATTTCGGGAATGATTTCGTCCATAGAGCTGACGGAATTAAGCCCAATCGTGGATTCGTCCACCACGGCGGTATCCTCTTGATTATCGTCCGTATTGTTTGAGCTCATTTCCTTTAAGCAGCTCAAGCAAACATCCCTGCCAGGCAGCGCCGGTGCGGCGTTACAAACGGAGCACAGCTCCATATCCTCGCTGGGCTGTTCCCCCTTCATGTCTCTAAGACATACCTTGCAATATTTCTCCGATTCCTGAATATAGTTCAATTCGCATCTTGGGCATTTAATCAGTTTCATCGTCTGATCCCCCTCTACCAAAATAGGCTTATCGCCTTTTCACCGAGCTGAAAAATTTTCCATGGAATATTTGTTCCAAAAAGGTTGCTCATTTATTACAAGTATATTACGATTACATTACGTCATCGACGTAAATATACAAACTGGAGGTGCCCCATGAACCCGAAACAGAAGACGTTCCTGCTGATCCTCAGTGTGAGTGTTGCATTAACCACCGCGTCCCACGCAAGCGGTGCACCCACATCTCAGTTTGGATTTTCAGGCTGGCCCTACCGTCAGGAAACGAACTGCACCAAACCAACCGTCAGTTCAGACAATACACAAGAAAGCATCGCTAAACCAACGCCAACCGTTCCGTCGGTGCAATGTCCCACACAAGCACCTGTTGTAACCCAGTGCCCCGACGTTACCGTACCTCCCGAAGCGACTGCTACGCCATTAACGACGGAAGCGCCAACCCACACACAGGAACCGGAAGCCACGAAAGCGCCCGCTGCAACGGCAACGCCTTCCATTGCCCCCACCGTTTCACCTGTTGTGACTCCTTGCCCCACCGCGACGCAAAAGCCTACTGCCACACCTACGGCAACAAAGGCGCCGGAAGAAACGCAAAAACCAATAGAGACAACGTCTCCACCTTCTACAGACGGTGATTATACTACAGGTTCCGTAACAGCGCAAGAGGAAAATGCATTTCTTTTGTTGAATGCTGACCGCGCAGCTAACGGACGCTCTGCGCTGACGCTGGATCCAGCCCTTTGCACGCTGGTTCGGCTAAAGAGCAGCGACATGAACGCTAACCATTACTTCTCTCATACCTCTCCGACCTACGGCAGCGCTGCGGATATGCTGCGCAGTCACGGCTACAGCTTTACCTCCGTCGGGGAGAACATCGCTCATCACGCAACGGTAGATAAAGCGCAAGCGGCTTTTATGAGCAGTACAGGCCACCGCACCAATATTCTTGGCGCCCAATGGACCAAGGTGGGCATTGGCGTTGCTTATGACAGCCAAGGGTTTGTCTATGTAACCCAGCTGTTTGTCCGATAAAAGCAAAGAAATCCACCGTTCCATGGAAATACCAGCCTTCCGTGGAACGGCGGATTCTTTTGGATTAGCGCGAACGCCAACGGCTTTGCATAGCCGATTGGCTTTGTGCATAGTAGCGAGGTTTGCCCCGAAATGAAAATGGGCTTCCGCTCACGCCAGCCGCGCGCAGCACGCTTCGTCCCGCCATACTGCCCCTTGGCCGCACGTACGTACTTAACGCAAGCACGGGTTCGCCCTCCTGCGGAACCGGCCGAAAGGGATCCTCCGCCGCCTTGACGCGCGTATAGCGATCCGAATAACGAGGCTCCCCATACTGACGTTTAAGCAGCGCAGGCAGGAGTACCGCCTCGCTGGTTTGAAGCGCCGGACGCATCCATGAGTAGCGCTGTTGCATGTAAACTCTCCTTTCCATTCTGTGATCGGGATGCTACTGCATGCTATGCCGATCAAGTGGAAAGGGTGCGTTTATGCCAGTACTTCGCCGATTTTTGCCAATAGCTGATCTCGTCCCGCTCCCGTCTCGCTGGAGCAAGCGATGATTTCCCAAGGCTGCACCATCATGGCGCGGCAAATAGGTGCTATTTGCTTCATCTGCGCGCCCCGGCTAATCTTATCCGCCTTGGTGGCAATGATGGTAAAGGGAATTTCCATTTGCCGAAAGTACTGGTTCATGGTAATGTCGTCCTGGGTGGGGTCATGACGAATATCGACCAAATGCAGCACATGCCGTAAATGGGTGCTCTGCTGAAAATACTCGTCCATCATTTTTCCCCAACGTAGCTTTTCTGACTGCTCCACCTTGGCAAAGCCGTAGCCCGGCAAATCCACCAGATGAAAGCTGTCGTTGATCAAAAAAATGTTGATGAGCCGTGTTTTTCCCGGCGTAGAGCTGGTCTTACATAGCTTCTTTCGGTTGCAAAGCGAATTGATCAAGGAACTTTTCCCTACATTGCTTTTGCCCACCACCGCCAATTGAGGCAAGGTGATGGGCGATTTTTCGCTATACTGGCTCTGACTGGTCACAAAGGACGCGCTTTTGATTTCCATACTGTCTCCCTTAAAACGCTTGTCTGCATCGCCGTTGTTGACGCAACCAGCGGCATTCCCATGGACGGCTGATCGGCTGTTAAAGCGACCTTAAGCACCTCATCCGCCTCGGTAACGGGTATCATGGTGATAGCTTCTAGAATAGAAGGAGAAACCTCCTCCAAATCCTTTTCGTTCTCCTTGGGAATCAAAACAATCCTCATCCCAGCCCGATATGCCGCCATCAGCTTTTCCTTTAGACCGCCGATCGGCAGCACCTTCCCGCGAAGAGTGATTTCTCCCGTCATTGCCACGTCCTGATAAACCGGGATGGAGGCGATTGCACTGACCATAGCCGTCAGCAACGTTACGCCAGCGGATGGGCCGTCCTTGGGAACCGCGCCCTCCGGCACGTGAATATGCAGATCGTGCTTCTTGAAAAACTCGCTGTCAACGCCCCACCTAGAACCATGGGCGCGAATCCATGACAACGCCGCCTTCGCGCTTTCCTGCATCACGTCTCCCAGCTTACCGGTTAGCTGCAACTGGCCGGTGCCTTCCATAACAAGGCATTCCACCGCCAGCATTTCGCCGCCCACCGACGTATAGGCCAAGCCGTTGACAACGCCGACGCTGCTTTGGTTTTCAGGCAGCTCCCGCGTGTAGCGAACCGCTCCCAAATAGCTATGCAGCTTTGTGGAAGAAACTGTTACGCTGTTTATGTGCTTTTCCAGCATTTCCACGGCGGATTTGCGTACGACCTTCGCCAGTACTCTTTCCAGCTCGCGAACCCCTGCCTCTCGCGTGAAGCCCTCAATAACCGTTTTCAGTACCCGATCATTCATATGAAGGCTGCCCGGCTTCAGTCCGTGATTGACGACTTCCTTGGGCAAAAGATGTTTTTTAGCGATCTTCAACTTTTCCTCTTCGGTATAGCTGGGAACCTCGATGATTTCCAAACGATCCAGCAGCGCCGGAGGAATGGTATCCATGGAGTTTGCCGTGGTGATGAACATCACGCGGCTCAGATCAAAGGGCAGCTCCATATAGTGATCCCGGAAGGCGTTGTTCTGCTCTGCGTCCAAAACCTCCAAAAGCGCGGAAGCTGGATCGCCACGAAAATCATTGCTCATTTTGTCGATCTCGTCAAACAGAAACACCGGGTTCATGGTACCGGCCTGCTTCATGCCCGAGATAATTCGACCGGGAATAGCGCCGATATAGGTGCGGCGATGGCCGCGTATTTCCGCTTCGTCCCGTACGCCGCCTAAGGACATCTGCACAAATTTTCGTTCCACTGCCTGAGCTACAGCGCGTACAATGGACGTTTTACCCACGCCCGGAGGGCCTACAAAGCATAGAATCGGGCCCTTCATGTCCTGCTTCATTCGCAGCACAGCCAGATACTCGATGATCCGCTCCTTAACCTTTTCCAGCCCGTAATGGTCTTGATCCAACACACGACGGGCGCGCTTCAGGTCTAAATTATCCTGTGTGGTCTTTCCCCATGGCAAGTCCAGAATCCATTCCACGTAAGTGCGGCTGATGCCGATTTCTGGCGTGCCTGGAGCCATCCGAGAAAGCCGTTCCAGCTCCCGGCTCGCCTTTTCCTTTGCCTCGTCGTTCATGGGCGTGGCTTCCAGCCGTTCCCGCAGATCCTCTACCTCGGTGCCGTCCTTATCGCCCAGCTCGGTTTGAATGGCTTTAATCTGCTCCCGAAGGTAGTAATCCTTCTGATTCTTTTCAATCTGCTTTTTAATCCGAGCCTGAACCTGCTTTTCAACGTTGGCCAATTCGGTTTCTCGGAGCAAAATACCACAGAGCGCTTCTAGGCGCTCCTTCGTCTTGATCTTTTCAAGAATAGCCTGCCGATCCTCCAGCTTGGTGAGCACATTGGCGGCAATGATATCCGCCAAATGATCGGGCTTGTCCACTGCCATTACCGATTGAAGCGTTTCCTGCGAAACCCGAACGCTGGTCTGGCAA
The DNA here is from genome assembly GCA_028693055.1 of Eubacteriales bacterium. Classification (GTDB taxonomy): domain Bacteria; phylum Bacillota; class Clostridia; order Christensenellales; family Aristaeellaceae; genus Limiplasma. Next base: position 14,011 of record JAQUWD010000028.1, read on the forward strand.
TATTCCTCAAAGAACTCGTGGGTTGTGCGCACAAGCGCTTTCATTTCGGGCGTGTCCATAGAAGCCCGCTCTTTCAGCGGGCGCACTCTGGCCAAGGGGCAGCCCTCCTGCTCGGTCAGGCTGGACAGAGAAGCCCGCTCCACACCCTCGACCAACACCCGGATACTGTCTCCGGGTAGGTTCAGCGCCTGCTTAACAATAGCGATCGTGCCTACGGTGCATAAGTCATCCTTTTGAGGATCGTCCACCTCTGCGTCCAACTGGGCGACCAGAAAAATACGCTGATCGCCCATCATTGCCTTTTCCAAAGCCGTTACGCTTTTTTGTCGGCCTACATCAAAGTGTAGCACCATATGAGGAAAAACCATCATACCCCTTAGCGGCAACACAGGCAATAAAACGGTGGTCGCCCTGCGCGTCGTATCTTGCATATCGTTCCTCCATACGCCGGAGCCTTCGCGTCCGGCATGCTTCATTGTCGGCGATTTTCAAACGCCGTCCATTGATTATAACGACTAACAAGCTCAAATGCAAGGGATATAAATGGATTGTTACCCTAAGTATGATGGTTTTCAACCGTTTCCAGAGGCCGTCTGTTCTTTCGCAGCCAATACGGGCACGGGCGCCTTTACATTGGATTCCGTCTCGGAAACATACAGCGCCGCAGCCACGGGCAGCAGCATTCTTTGCAGCGCCTGCTCCAGCGTGGCTATAGGCTTTACCTCTATGGTGGTGTGCTCAAACCGTTCCAATTGATTGTCTGCCGGGATAAGCACAGTGGTCAGTCCAGCTCGCTCCGCTGCCTCTACCTTGCCCGGCACGCCGCCTACCGGTTTTACCAAACCGCGCACCGAGACCTCGCCTGTCACCGCCACATGACCGTCTACCGGCCTACCCGTCAGCGCGCTGGCAGCTACCACCGCCATGGCGACCCCCGCCGATGGCCCGTCTACCGGCGTGCCGCCGGGAAAATTGATGTGCAGATCATAATTCTCCGTATGGTAGCCCATAGCGTTCAATAACGTCATTACATTTTCAAGGGAGCTTCGAGCCGTAGACTTGCGCTTAATTCGGCGGCTTTCGGCTCCAATTTCCTCTTCCTCCACAATGCCCGTAATGGTCAGCCTGCCGCAGCCCTTCTGGGCCACCGCTTCAATCTCCATGGTAGCGCCTTGATGACTGCCTACAATGGCTAACCCGTGAACCACGCCTACACGGTTGGCGGTATCCGCCCGCTGCTCCGGCCGCGCCGCATAATGACCGGAGTAGATCACCCATTCCACGTCCTCGGTACGAATATCGTTACGTTCCTCCATTTGCGCCAAGCCCGCGCACATCTGCACGATATTGACCGCATCACGGCCGCAGGATGCAAAGCGACCCACCAGCTCCGCGTCCTCCCGTTCCATACGGAAGCCGGCTCGTTCAGCAGAGTGATATGCAATCTCCGCCACCTCCTCCGGCTCCAAGGCTCGAAAATAGATCTCCATACAACGGGAACGCAACGCAGGCGATATTTCTTGGGGACTGCGGGTGGTCGCTCCTACAAGACGGAAATCTGCGGGCAGACCGTTCTTAAAAATATCATGAATATAGCGGGGGATGCCGTTATCATCCGCGCTGTAATAGGCGGATTCCAGCATTACCTTACGATCCTCCAAAACCTTCAACAGTTTATTCATCTGAATGGGATGGAGCTCGCCAATTTCATCCAAAAAGAGCACGCCGCCATGCGCTTTGGATACCGCACCCGGCTTGGGCTGGGGAACGCCCTGTACACCCAGCGGGCCAGCGCCTTGATAAATGGGATCGTGGACGCTTCCGATTAACGGATCTGCGATAGCCCTCTCATCGAAGCGGACACAGGTGGCGTCCATTTCAATAAAGGGAGCATTTGCCAAAAACGGCGTTCCGGCGCTCTTTTTCGCCGCCTCCAGCACCAGACGGGCAGCGCAGGTTTTTCCGATGCCCGGAGGCCCATAAATGATCACGTGCTGAGGGTTTTTTCCGCATAGAATCGCCTTGAGCGATTTAATCCCGTCCTCTTGACCAATAATATCCGAGAATTTAGCCGGACGCACCCGCTCTGCCAAAGGCTCGCTGAGCTTTAGCGCCCGCATTTTTTGCAGGCGTTCGTATTCGCGTCCACTCTCTCTGCGTTGGCTGGGCTGGGTTTTCCGTTGTGCGCGAAGCTGGGTATAGAAATAGATCCCCACAACCGCCGTAACCAGCAGTTGAATCACAAACAATACTGCGCTCACCAAATGCTTGAACCTCCATTCATGGACTCGCCGTTCACTCGCTTTGTCCTGTGGTATCTTGTGAGAAAGCGGGGCGTTCCATGTATGGAGGTTCTTGGAATTAGCGGCCGAGACAAACGATACGATAGATGAGCAGTCTTATCATTCTTCCAGCACGCCGTTGCGATAAACCGTCGTACCATCCACCTCTGACGTAGCGTTTGCGCTGTTCTCAATCAGCAACGCCTGCGGAAATTTAAAATTCACGGAGCCGTTGATCAAGCGCAAATCTCCGTTGTTTTTATAGGCAGCCATGCCGCTGCCCGTTGTGACGTTGCTGGTAACAGTTGCTTGCGCCCCCTCCATGTTTTCAAGCAAATATCCCGATTCCAAATCCGCATCATTCACATAGAGCGCTTGGCACTCGCCTCTATTAATAATAAAAGTCTGATTGCCCTTCATCCGCACATTCAAATTCTGATAGGTCAACAAGCCACGATTATCGATGCCGCAGTGTTCTTCCAGCGTTAAATTCCGTAATTCCAAGCTGGCGCTCTCGTCTACCCAAAACATGCTGTTGCCATCGCCGATCAGCTTTGCGTTCTGATCCTTCCCCACAAGGGAAATCTGACGTCCATCATTGATATAAAGGCTGTCCATCACATGAATTTCGCCGTCAATTGCCAAACGTCCACCGGTGATATTGGCTGAAATTGCTCTGACAAGCTCGTCATAGGTAGACACAGCGGTATAGGATATTTCCAGCGGAACGCTTACCGCGCCATTCACCAGCATTTCTCCGCCTTGATCGCTTATGGTAGCCAAATCCATGTCCTGCACTGCATAGCCTGTACCCAGTCTGGCCACGACGCTTACCGTGCCGCCGGTAATCGTAAATTTACTGTCGCCCTGCATCAAAACGCCGATGCAAGAATTAGCCATCGCGTCTACGCGTCCGGACGTCATGAACACAGAGGTATCCTGCTGCGCCGTTACCCCAATCGCCACCCCTGTGCCGCGCCGAATATAAATCTGCCCGCCTTCGATTCGCAGTACTCCCCCCTCGTTGATCAATAAGGGCGGACTAACCTCCTGCTCCCTGCTTTCCGGCAAGCGCTTGACCACGCCGCCCTTTAGGATCATTTCTCCCCCGTCGACTACCGCGCAGTTACCATTCTGGGTTCCCAACAGCGTCACATGATCCTCTAAAATCAACCTTCCGCCCGCGTGCACCCGTATAAGCGGCCAATCCTTTTGCAGCGTGCTGATAACGCCGTCTCCGGATAAAACAAGCGTGCCGTCTCGCACATGCAGCACGGTATCCAGTACAATATCCCCGCTCACGTTTACGGAAACCTGTTTTCCCTTGGCGCAAGCGTCGGCGGCGGCCAAAAGGTCGCCTTGATCGCTAGCCATCATAGTGTCGCCAGCCCAAAGCCGAACTGCAGCAAAGCCAATGGCAGCCAGCACCAGCGCCGAAGCAGCAGCGGCAACGGCAATACGCACACCCCTCGCGTTAAAGGAACGAGCCACAGCCTCCATGCTTTCAAAACGCCCTTTAGGAGAGAAGGCCATACAGCGCGTGATGGTATGCCGTACGCGAAAAGGAATCCCGGGGCGGCGCAGCGCAGCGGCGTCCAAGCCTCCCGTAAAAAGCCAGCAAAGGGTAACGCCCAGCGCATAAACATCCGCGCGCCGATCCGTTTGGCTAAAGCCAAATTGCTCAGGGGCAGAGAAGCCGCTGGTGATATACAACGCCGTATCCCGCGTTTTTTCATGATCAGGCGTACGGACGGTACCAGCGTCAATAAACATCCAATCCCCCGTAGCCGTTTGCACCAGGTTTTCAGGCTTGATATCCCTGCATATCATATTGGCGCGATGAATCTGTCCCACCAACGCAATCAAACGATTTGCCACGGCTATGGACTGCCGAACGGGGATTTGCCCATGAGCCTCCACCCATTCGGATAGGGTTTGTCCCGACACATGAGCACGCAGAAGCCAAGCCTCGTCTCCATCCTCACCATGCAAAATCGGAATGGGCGCGCAACCGGGAGCGTCCCTGTCCAGCTTTTGTAGAGCCGACCATTCGCTCAGTAGCATGTTCTTTCGTCTACCCCAAGCGGACTTTAAAACAAATTTCTCTCCACCTTGCCCCTCTAGCAATAACGTTCGGCATTCCGGCCCCTCCGCCAGCACACGGGTAACGGCGAGGTGAGCAAACCGTTCCACGCAAGCCGACGGGATCATCTCATTGTTCATAGCGGCATTCCCCCATTCGCATTATTCCTTCCATTTTTCGGTTGCAGCCTTCCTCTTAGCCCTTCGCCTGCTCCTTCTTTTTATTGTGGTGATGGCGAAGTAACAGAAGAACAGAGCCAAGCAGCACAACTGCCGGCACGCCTAGCAGCAGGCTGAGAAAGTTGGCGGCTAAGCCGTCGGAAAGCGCCAAGCTTCCCATTGCGTCCAAGGTTGGATCAATAGCGCCTTCCGCATTGCGGATTGTATAAGGCACGCCGTTATACTCCACCGTTGGCAGCTCTTCCAGACCCTTTGGCAGTATAAAATGAACGCTGCCTTTGTCCGAAAAAGTGAGCGAATCATAGGTTAGCTTTCGATGGCTAAGCATCCCAGCCTGATACTCCTCTATTTGAAGGGAGGCGCTCTCACTATCCGGCCAAAAGTCCAAGGTATACTTTTGATCTGCGGGCACCGTCAGTAACGTTACCCCTCCCAGCATGACGGCGCAAATCGCCTGAGACTTATCGGCCTGTCCCAGGGCAAGCGAGCCGAAGGCTCCGTCTGCCGCTTTCCACTCCACCTTTCCCAGACCGTTCAACGCTACCAAACGAAAAGAGCGACTGGTGGTATATAATTCTTGGGGGCGATCATGAGACATGACCCACGCAATATAAACCTGTGGGTAATGCTCCAGCGCAACTTGGCTGAGAAGCGTAGCGGGAGCGTTCCAGCTATTGCTATCGGAAACCCCAAACATGACCTGCACCTGTTGGTAGATCACCTCTGACGCTAGCGTCCACAGCACATTGGCTTGATTCTTAATACCGCTGAGCACCAGCGGCATGCTTATGATCTTACCGATCCCCGCAATCAGCATTTGGCTTAAGCTGCCCCCGGCGGCGAAGGATTCTGATAATACCTGCTGAAACCCGTCGGAGTAGGTATTCACATTGTGGCAGCTATTAAGAAAAACCAAGCAAAGCTGACGAACCAGCCAATTGACCCCGGGATTGTTCTCATAGGCCGCTCCGCCTGTCAAATGGGCATAATAGGCTTTAGCGTCCTTTAACAAATCAAGGTAATCGCTGTCCGTCTCCTGGGCTGGAATTCGTAGGGTAACGCCGGCCTTGGTATACTCCCACTCTTCCAGCGGAACAGTGGGAACGGGGTCGCATTGACCTACTATGTTATAAATACCATTGTAGCTTCGATTCATTTCTGCTTTGGTGACATTATTGGGCGTAGCAAAGGTATAGGCAAAGGTTTGAGATTCCGGAAATACATTTTGCTCAATCAACAGCACGGCGGTACGGTTTGCCACCGCCGCTGCACGGCTGTAGCCGCTCAACCAAACACGAATGGGCTGGGCGGGGTGATACTCGCTTAGATACGCCTGTATGCGTTCGTACACCCGTTTGGCAGAATCATTGAAGCCCTGATGAACGTTAGCGCCGCCGATGTCAAAATTGCTCAACCATTCCAGCCCATAGCCAGAACCGCTGACCGCCACCGCCAACACGCTTCCTCCGCTTTTCATGGGTAGGGTGGCGATAGCGGTGCCAATCGTATCTTTAGCGGTAGGCTGGTCGTATTCCTGCAGCTGGATATTCTGGAAGCCGCCTTGCTCCAAGAAAGACTGAATATGATCCCCGCAGTGCTCCAGCCCTAACTGATTATCCCGAAAGGCGGAAACCGCCATTCCCAACGAAGCTTGCGCTAACGGATGCCGGTATTGTTCACTGTCTGCCAAAAACCAGCTCGTATCAAAGGGAACCTCGAAGCTCATGACGTCTGGTACGGACACGCCACGAAAAACCGCCGTCAATTTTTGCTCTGATCGCGCCGTGACCATCGTGCCGAAAAGCAAACAGCAGCTCATGAAGAAGGACAGCAGCTTACGCATAAGCATTCACTCCCGTTTTGTATTTTGTTGAATATATTATTTGGATAGGTAGCTCCAACGGTTTACATCAAAAACGCCGTGCGTCAGTACCCGTACGGACGGAATTACCGGCAAGCTCATGAAGCTTAAGGTCATGAAGGGATCGACTCCCTCGTTCACTCCCAGCTCCGACGCAATGGTCTTTAGGTTCTGCAGGGCTTGATCCACATGATCTGCGCTCTGCTCTGTCATCAGTCCAGCGATAGGCAAGGGAAGCTCCCCCACCACCTTGCCTTCAAGTGCGATGACGATTCCGCCGTTTAATTGCCGCACACGTTCCGCCGCGCAAGCCATATCCTCATCTGTCGCGCCAACCACAATAAGATTGTGACTGTCGTGGGCAACGCTGGTGGCAATGGCTCCCCGCTTCAACCCATAGCCTTGCAAATAACCAATGCCCACATGTCCGGTATCGTGATGTCGCTCCAATACCGCAACCTTCAATTGATCGAGCGAAACGTCCGTTTGGGCTGCCAACCCGCCTTGCTCGGTCAGAATTTGCCCGTTGACCATGCGGATCACTCCGGCAGGCTCGGTGCGGAAAAATTGTTCGCTGCGCACTGCTTGAAGATGAAAGGAATGCAGGGCTTTCTGCCGCAGCGCTTCATCAACCATAGGCGGAGGGACGGGAACAGTCTGCCCGTCGTATACAAACTTGCCCTCTTTCATCGTGCTCTGTACGGTGAAGTCGTCGTCCAGCAAAACCAAATCGGCTGCATAACCCGGTGCAATCGCTCCTCGGTCGCGCATTCCAAAAGCCTGTGCCGCATTCCAGCCAGCAGCCTTCAACGCCAGTATGGGATCTGCTCCTCCCTTAACAGCCATGCGCACTAGGCCGTCAATATGGCCGTCTTTCCTCAACTCGGCCGGATGCTTGTCATCGGTAACAAACAAACAGCGTGCCGCATAGGGCCGCTCCAGAAGCGGCAGAAGCGCATTCAGGTTCTGCGCCGCCGTACCTTGCCGAATCATAATCCATTGCCCGGCAGCCAGCTTTTCCAAGCCTTCTTCATAGACGGTACATTCATGATCGCTTTCTACGCCTGAGGCAACGTAAGCTTGCAGCTCCTTCCCCGTTAGAAAAGGAGCATGCCCGTCGATTGGCGCTCCCTGTTGACGAGCGGCTAACAGCTTAGCCAGCACAGCTTCGCTGCCGCCCAGTACGCCCGGGTAATTCATCATTTCCGCAAGCCCCAGCACGCGCTCATGGGCATACAGCGGCTCCAAATCATCAGCCGTGAGCGTCTGAAAGCTTTCATCCTCGTCCGTTGCCGGTACGCAGGATGGCAGCATGATAAACGCATCCAGCGGCAAGCCCTCTGTTGCTTCCAAAATATAACGGATGCCATCAAGGCCCATCACATTAGCAATTTCATGCGGATCGCACACGACCGAGGTGGTTCCATGGGGAACCACACATTCGGCAAACATGGCGGGGGCAAGCAATGAGCTTTCCAGATGAATATGACCGTCGATAAAGCCTGGCACCGTTTTTTGTCCAGAAGCGTCGCGCTCTATCAATCCGCTGTAGCTACCAATACCCGCTATGCGGCCTTCAGCAATCGCGACGTCCCCAGCGACCCATTGCTCCGTAAAGACGTTTAAATATGTAGCGTTTTTAAGCACCAAATCGGCAGGCTCCTGACCTTTGGCAACGCGCACGAGCCGCTGCAGAGAAGAAATATCGTTTTTCTTTTGCATAAGGGGATACCTCCTAACAGTGAATACATATAACTCGCAAACAGGGTAGCTTTTCTGGATACTTTTGTCAAGCGTATCCATTTATGGAGTTGTTTCCATGTAAGCTTAGGATTACCCCAGTAAATCAACAGAACGCACCCCTACGTTATTCAGGCGCAGCACATAATGGCAACAGGTATCCACATGCAGCCTATAAGCGCCGTTTTGATTAGTCTCAAAGGAAAAGCAACCCATTCCACAGCCCTGCCAAACGGACAGCACCTGCTTGGTGTCTAAATCACATAGCTTCACTCTCCAGCTGCATTGCCCGTTTGGCATCACGCAGCCGGAAATGACTCCGCTGGTTACGGAGCAGATCGGACAGGCCGGGCATGGTGCGGCTTCGGGGCAAGTGGGGCATGCGGGACAAGTCGGACACGGCGCGGCTTCGGGGCATGCGGGACAAGTCGGACATGGCACAGTGTCGGGGCATGCGGGACAGGTCGGACATGGCACAGTGTCGGGGCATGCGGGACAGGTCGGGCACGGCGCAGCCTCGGGACATGCGGGGCAGATCGGGCATTCAGACGGCGTTTCCGATGTTCCGCCAGAGACGCATGCTTCACCACCGCTTACGCCACCCGCAAAGGGATACCAGTGCAATTCAAATCCACTGCCCTGCTGCACCCACAAGGAACCTAGCGCAGCGGTACCGTTGATATTGCCGCCGGTGGTTTTAGCCAGCCATGCAGCATCCGGCGCAAGTATGCTTCCATAGATCGCCGTCGGGAACGTCATATTGACTGTTTTTGCGTCCATCAGCACATATAAGGTACGACGCGCCAGCTCTTCCCTACCCCAAAGCGGAGTGGATAGGTTCAACGTGGAACCGCCGTAAATACGCACGATGCTAACGCTGCCGTCCGGCACATCAAAGGTTAAATTGCCTGTGATAGATTCATTATCCGGCCACGTCAGGTCAAAAACGTTTTGATCGGCGTTTGTGCCGCGAAATCGATAACCATATTCTGAAGGCTCCGTAGCCCCGTTTGCCGACATTGCCATGAATGCGTTCAGCCAACAGGAGAGGCTTTCCTTTGCCGCCGCAAAAAAGGCGGGTATGTTCGCGTTGACGCGGCTGGCAGGAATGCGCCTAGGCACGTCATAACTGGAAATGATGTAATAGCCATTATCGGCAGCCGGCTCCCAATAGGGGCTCCCGTCCGCTGCATAGAGGGTAGCCAACGTTTCCCGTTGATTGGCTTCGCCGCTTTTGCCAATCAGATAGGTGCTACCCGTACCCACGTCAAAGCTTGAGCCTGCCGTTAGCACGTTGCCAACAACGGTCAGCGCGCCATTGACGTTTACATTTCCCCCTGCCATAAAGCGCACGGCAGTTGCGCTATAGGGGATGGTTCGTTCCCCCATTCGCCCAAAGCTGACGGACATGCCGCGATAGCTGTCGACATTTCCTGCTACCGCAATCGGCCCCTCCATGTCAACCATCGTCGTTAAATCACCAAAGAGCAAGCCGTTATAGCCCGCGCCGATACCAAAGGGCTGTCCCTCGACGGTCTGCCAGACAACATGATCATAAGGAACGCCGGTGTATTCAGCCATAAATCAGTCTCCTTTCTTAAAAAGGGAAAGCGCTATGAAGCATCCTATGCAAGGCGGCGAAATGGGTGTGCGGCGGCTTGATTCTTTTTTTGATTATTTACTTATTTTATGATATGATAAAGATGATTTTTTTGAATAAAGGTGTTCGTTATGAGAAAAGTTCCAAAACAACAGGTTGGCTATTATCCGCGGACCCGGTTGACGAAAATAGAAAAAAAAGCGCGCAAAAAAGCGAGCTCAGAATCCGGCAAGCCCAGCAATATTTGGGCAAAGCTGCCACGACCGCGCGTTCTCATCTTAATCGGCTGCGGCGTGATCTTTCTTTTCAGTGCGTTTCAGTTATTCCAGTACTATTCCAGCGTCAATCGTGCCAAGCAAGCAACGAGCTAAGAGCCATCTATACCGACACGGAACCAAGCCCGGAGGTAACGGAAGCCGTCGCACTCATTGCAGAAGACACCGCGGCTCCTGCTGCCACCGCACAACCTACGATCCAGCCAACCCTCTACAATTCTGTTGCCACCGAAGTGCTGGAGCCCGACTCTTTTTCGGATTATTGGCCCTCCTCCTACCCGAGCAATGCGGAGCTGCGGATTTCCAGCACCTTTCAAAAGCTGCGCCAGCAGAACAAAGAAATTGTCGGCTGGCTGACCATCGACGGCGTGCTAGACGAGCCGGTGCTTCAGCGGGATAATGAGTATTATTTAACCCACGACGTAACCGGCAAAGAGAACATAACCGGCGCTTTGTTTTTGGACGAGAGCTGCAATCTGCGGGAGGTTCCCCACAACATCATTATCCACGGGCACAATATGAAGGAAGGAGCCATGTTCGGCTCCCTGAAAAAATACAAGGTGAAGGATGAAACCTTCTATAAAGAGCATCCCTACATCACCTTCAACACCTTATACGAGGAAGCGCAATACGTTATCTTTGCCGTTAGCGAAGTGGATATTCGCTTCAGCAACCATTACTATCTACCGTTTTGGCAATACAGCGAGTTCTGGTCGAAGGATGAGTTTACCCGCTTCATCAATCCGCTTCGCTCCTATTCCCATTTCCAGAGTCAGGTGGATGTAAAGCCGGGCGATCGGCTGCTGACCCTCGCCACCTGCAGCGGCGACGACGAGAACAAGCGCTTGCTGGTTGCCGCGCGCATGCTCCGTGAAGGAGAAGATACCCTCACGCTATCCCAGGGTATCTACAGCACAACGGTAAAGTAATCCGTAAGGATTGCGCTTCCTGTCGTTTTGAGCGTTTGAGATGCTTTGCTCTTATAAAGAGCACACACACCGTCGAGAAGGTATTCTTTCGTACCTCCAACACCCTTCTACAGCTTAAAAACCTGAAAAATACCGCATTTCAGATACTCCGTCTCGGGCGAGCTAAGCAAAATCGGATGATCTCTGCCTTGGGTGCGCCATTCCACCTGTCTTAGCTGAACCCGCGCGTCTTTTTGCGCGTCCTGTAGCATCTCCCGAAACATAGGCGGCAGCACATGCTGACTGCACGAGCAGGTCACGAGGTACCCTCCGTCCCTTACCAGCTTCATTCCACGAAGATTGATCTCCTTATAGCCGCGAAGCGCGCCCACCACGGCGGAGCGGGTTTTGGTAAAGGCGGGTGGATCCAGAATGACCACGTCAAACTGCTCGTGGCGATCTTGGGCGGAGCGCAAGTAATCAAAGGCGTTGGCGCACTCAAATCGAACGCGATCCTCCACATGGTTTAGCTTCGCGTTTTCCGTGGCGAACTCACAGGCGTAATCGCTGATGTCCACGCCGATCACCTCTTTGGCTCCGTAATGAGCTGCGTGAAGGGCAAAGCTGCCGGTGTGAGTAAAGCAGTCCAGCACCCGTTGCTCCTTCACAAAGGGCGCAATGGCCGCACGGTTTTCCTTCTGGTCCAAAAAGAAGCCAGTTTTTTGTCCTTCCTTTACGTCCACCCAAAAGTGTACGCCGTTTTCCACCATTTCCACCCGATCGGGCACCTGTCCGTACAAAAGTCCAGTCTGTTGAACCATGCCTTCTAGCTCCCGTACCGGCACATCGTTTCGTTCGTAAATGCCCAAGGGGTGAAGCTCGTCCACCAGCGCTTCCACAATATCCGTCTTAAACTGCTCCATGCCTAGGCAAAGGCTCTGCAGCACAATGACGTCTCCAAATTTATCTGCGATAACGGCAGGCAAGCCGTCGCTTTCCGCAAAAATCAACCGGCAGCTATTGAAGTCGGCGAAACAGCGACGATATGCAATCGCCCGCTTGACCCGTTCCCGAATAAAGCCGCTGTCAATAGGCTCCTCCCGGCGGCTCAGAATACGCAGGCTAATCTGTGAACGGGGATTGTAAACCGCCATGGCCAAAAACTTACCGCGGTCGTTCAAAACCCGTACCACATCGCCATCCTTATACTCGCCCTCCACCTTGCCAATATCGCTACGGAACACCCACGGATGTCCCCCGTAAACCCGCTGCTCCTTACCGCGCAGTAAAATAGCGCTTGCCATTGATAATTCCTCCTAAGCTATTGATAACAATTAGAGCGTTCCTCCACCCTTTGGCAAAGGTGACGCACATAGTACTCGGGAACAAAGCCTTCTCCCGTGGCCCGCTGCAGCAGCTGATCCGGCTCATACAGACAGCCATACTGATGGATATGCTCCCGAAGCCAATCAGTAATGGGCGCAAGGCTTCCCTTGGAAAGCAGCTCTTCCACCGGCAGTACCCTCCGTATGGCCTGCATCAGTTGGGCGGCGTAGGCGCTGCCCAGCACGTAGGTTGGAAAATAGCCGATCATGCCGCACGCCCAGTGAGTATCCTGCAAAACACCCTGCGCATCCGTGGATGGCGTTACGCCTAAATACTGGCGGTAAAGCTCGTTCCACGCCTCCGGCAAGTCCTTCACCATCAGTGTTCCGTCAATCATACGCTTTTCCAGCTCGTATCGCACCATAATGTGCAGGGGATACGTCACCTCGTCCGCTTCGGTACGAAGCAGCGAGGGTACAATCCGGTTTGCGGCGCAGACAAGCTCTTCACCGCTGACGCCTTTCATCGCTTCCGGAAACAGCTCGCTCAGCTTAGGGGACAAAAAGCGCAGAAAGCCCGGATCGTGTCCCACCATATTTTCATACAAGCGGCTCTGTCCCTCGTGCATACCGGTGCTTGCCTCGCATAAAGCGGTACCCTGAATTTCGTCCGACATTCCCAGCTCATATAATGCGTGCCCGCTCTCATGAATCACGCTATACATGGAGGAAAGAAAGGCGTTTTCATGGTAATGGGTGGTGATACGGACGTCGCACTTGTTAAACGCTAACGTAAAGGGGTGCTCCGTTTCGGCTATAGCCGAATGTGCCGGATCAAGGCCCATCAACCCCATCAAGTAAGCGGACAGCTTGCGTTGACGATCCACTGAGCAGCGGGCGCTCACAAAGGCGGGCTCAGGCGGCTGCCCCTTGACGCGCTCCAGCAGCGGCACTAGCTTTTCGCGCAGCATCGAAAACAAGCCGTCCAACGTATCCACGCTCAAATTTTTCTCATATTCATTCAGTAGCGCGTCATAGGGCTTCTTTTTAGGCGCATAATACCCGGCAAAGCGCCGCTGAAAATCAACGATTCGTTCCAGATAGGGCCGAAAAGCTGGAAAATCGTTGGCTTCCTTGGCATTACGCCACTTTTCGGTAGCCTCGTTTACCAATTGAGAATAGGCAACGTATTCCTCCTTGGGTATCCGCGTCATTTTTTCAAGTTCTTCTCGAAGCAGCTCCGTTTGTCGGCGTTCTGGCAGCTCCAATTCCTCTTTGCAGCTCCACAGCTCGTTCAGAACCGCCCTAACCTCGTCGTTTACGAACAGCTCATAGCTTTTCTGATTCAAAATCCCTAACGCTACGCTTCGTCCCTCGGCAGAGCCGCGGGGCGCGATGGTCTCGCTGTCAAATTCGATACTGTTCATCGCATGCTGATAGGCATGGCGTTCCAGCTGCAGTTTTTTTAACGCAGCCAGCAATTGCATTCTCTGCATCAATGCATCCTTCCTCTCCCTACGCGCTCTGGGCAACCTTGACCAAAGGCTTTCGCCGGGAGTACTCGTTATCCTTGCGTCGTTGCGTTCGTTTGTTGGTTTTCTGCCGACGCGGCTTTAACAGGCTTGATCGGCTGATTTGGCTGCATCCCGCGCTCCTTCATTTCCTCCTGTACGTAGGCTTGAGACACGGACATTTGTACATGTCCCTCCCGCAACGCCTGCATAATGTCGAAATGATTATGCATTTGTGGGGCTGACGAGGGCGCTTGGACTGTGGTTGCTTGTGCGGACCCAGCGGCGCTTGTAGGTTTTTCGGCAGAGAGCGCCTTGCGTTCCTGTACGACGATCACCTGTTCATCCGCCATTCGCTGCTGCCAACCGGCAACCGTAAAGGCTGAGAGCAGTATCAAGTAGGGAATCATATTATAGTGGTATCTCACTTGGGTTTCCAGCAGCATGTGGGAAAGGGCCGTTCCTAAGAAAAACAGGATGCACAGCATCTGCAAGGGGGCTGGCGCACGAGCCTTTCGCCAAGCATCCAACCCGCTCAGCAGAGAGAAAAATAGAATACACATATAAGCGGCTCTGCCAAACGGCCGCACTGCTTCCAATTGATCCACCAGCTTCTGCGTCAGCAGCCCTTGCTGCCCCGTCCAAAGCAGATTCCAATCAATCCCGAAATCGTCGGTACCCCATAGATCCCGGAATTTGTAGACCAAGAGGTTCAGCACATCCTCAGGCTGTTGCTGAATACGGCGCAGCGCTTCCTGCATGCATTCCGCATGAGCGCCGCTGGCGGTGCCTGTCTTTAGATATGCTTCCTTAAAGAAATCCGCATCCTCCTGATTCCATAAGCCCTCCGAGCTGCTGTTCACACCAACCATTAGGTTGTAGCCGGACGCGCCTAGTCCGCTGGCCGGGGTTTCCATGATGATTCCCCCGATGGTGCTGCTGATGGACTGGCTCACCAAGAAATACGGAACAAACACTAATAAAATACAGACAACGTTTTTGGATAAATATTTTTGTAGAGCGCTGTTGCGAACGTCATCCCCTGTGCTTTGCCCCATCAGGATACGGACGACCACGAAGGCTGCCAGCAGGATAATCGCCATCGGCCGAATGGCTCCCGCTACCGCCAAGAGAATCCCCAGCAGCACATAACGCACAATCAATCCGACGGGATCACGGCGGAACAAGCTTTTCTCACCCGTCTCTACAACAGAGACGACAAAATTTGTGGCGGCAAGAATAAAGAAGGTGAAGGTAGGCTCCGTCGCGATCATATCGGAGTAAAAAATATGAGACGGCCAAAGCGCCATAGCGGCTCCCGCCAGTAAACCGGCGGTTTTACCGGCGCAACGCCGGGCGATACGCGCCGTCAGCAGGACAGAGCCCATGCTAAACAGCAGATTGGTATACAAGGCAGTTTTCACTGACGCACCAAAGATTTCGAACGCTGGCGCAAGAATCATCATGGGAAAACCGATGGTATGGGGATAAAGCGCAATATACTCCCGATAGGAATCTCCAATAGGGGTCAGCAGCTTATCCTGTAAGAGGTATAGGGTAATGTTGTAATAGGTTTCAAAGTCAGAGGACGGCTGAATGGGGATGCCTTCAATCACGCTGATCCGAAGCGCCAATCCGGCAATCCAGAACACGCCAAGGCCAACCCCATAGGCCCACCACTTTTTTGTATCCGTTAGCTTTTTCGAAGTCTTGTGCGTAATGCGCATCAACAGAAATAGGGATAGAGACGCGCCAAGCACCATAAACAGCCACTTTGCTTGGTTCAGATATTCTCGCTCCGTGGCGCGCGTTACATATTCCAGAGACGCGCACAAGGCCAGCGACATACACATGATAAAGATCGCCAATATGATATATTCCAGAACATTCTTCTTTCTCATGCCGCTATTCCACTCCCTTGTTGCTTTATTCGTTTCTCTTCACCATGAGTATAGCGTTGCAGCCGCCAAACGCCTACCATTGCGGCAGTCAGCACAAGTAAATCGTGGCAAAGCATAAAGCCAGCCTCCTGCTTGTTGTTATCCGCCATGCCGTTTCCGATAACAGTCAGCGGGAACTGGAATATGCCGATACAAAGGATCGCCAGATATAGAATGATCAGCAGCTTCTCCTGAAGAGCGACTTTTTTGCGTGTAAGCCGATACACGCAATAAGCGACGACTGCCCCATAAAGCAGCACATATTGCCAAAAGGAGCGGCAGGCGAATAGCGAGCGAACGTCCTTCCAAAGATTAAATCGATAAGGCTCGTTGTGGTTCACATCGCCATATAGCTCGTCGGTATAGGTCATAAAGCCGGTATGTAAATTCACGGATTCCTGCGCAGCCCGGTCCAGCATGGTCAACAAATCCTTGGGATGGCGCAAATAATAAAGGACCATACCCACCGTGCTTACCTTGCTGTAAAATACCTCTTGGGCCTTTTGAGAGCTGGGCGAGTAAACATAATCCGAATCGGGATGATAAGCGTCTTTGCCGATGTCCGGCGCCATCGCTGTATCGATTCCCAACTCTTCCATCGCTGTAATGGGATCATCCGCTACCATCAATGCGCCATAAAAAACGCTTTGCCATAGGGTAACATTCTCCGAAACCCCTGCGTTATCCTTGTAAACGTTATAACCATCCCAAATGGCCATGCCCGCTGTCAAGGTCGTAACCAGAAGAAACGAGACGCAGCGAATCAGTCCCTTGGGATAGTGATAGATCCCCAGCGCGATAAATAATACGATTCCCACTGGCAGCGCCAGTGCCATCTGCGCCTTGGAGCACACAAGAAACCGCAAGCTGAAACCCAGTGCAACAAACCAAAGAATGCTGCGCTTTGATCCGCGCTCCATCAGGCACAAATGAAGCGCGGTAGCTACGGTCATGATCAGTCCCGCAATGATGGAGCCTTCCCCAAAGAGCGAGTTATACCAAGCCACATAACACTCACCCAGCAGCATGGAAATCAATCCCACAGCCGCCAGCGCCGTTGCCCTGCCCATGAGAGGATACAGATCATGCAGTATCAGCAGAATACTCAACGTTACCAGCACCATCAGGACCGCTGCGATAATGCGGGTATCAAACGGCATCCCCGTGACCCCGCTCACTAGCCGCATGACAGCCGCAGGAAAGACAAGGCTGTAGGTCGGCTCCAGCGAGGTAAGCCGCTCCGGATGAAAGGTATCCAAATAATCATATTTCTCAATCACACGATAGGCAAGCTGCTCTTCGCTTCGATCCAGATATTCCTGCGTCCAGAAAATATCAAGTCGATTCATCATACGTCCAAAGTCGCCGTTATTGACGCTGCCAATATGCTTTTGCGGAAGCAACAGCATGCAACCGATGCACAGGCAAGCCACGCCGCTAACCCACAGAAGCTGTTTACGGCTAAAAGCAAAACGCTCTGCCCAACCGGCTAGCTTATTGGCAGTCTCCGAAGCAGGAATGACAGATGGCTCCAAAGAAGCGGAGTGCCCCGTCTCCTCAAGGCGCATGGAAATAACTTGAACTCCGCGCAAGGCTCCTCCCGTTGCCAGAAAAAACGATATCCAGCCCAAAAGGAAAAAAACGACTTTCACATAGTCGATATCCACTCCGCCGGTCAAAACAATACAAGCCGGCAGATAGAATAGAAAACCCATATTCAGCGTACACAGGCTGATTGCCAGCAAGCGCATGCCCTTTTTATCAATGAACGCCAGCAATAAAAAGATCGCTACCGCCGCCAACATTCGTCCGCTTTGTCTACCAAAACCCTCCTGCGAAAAAATCAACCCAATCAGGACAATGGGAGAAGGGCGAATAAAACGATTGTTTCCATCCTGAGTCTGGATTCTTTCGTTCATAGGATCATACAAATGAGTGGTGAATTGCTCCAAAGCTCTAGAAATCAAATCAGGATAGGACACACAGTAAGCAATTCTCTTCCCCAACCCAATTTTTTGCAGAAGAGCATCTTGCTCCGCTTCGTTCCTAGGATTATGAACAAAGGCCTCCTCCGGATCATAGTAAGATCGTCCTTTATCCGCCAGATAGCTATCGTCTAATCCAAAGTACGTCAGCGTTTCCTCTGGATTTTCGGCTGCATTCAAATACCCCTGAAAGATCGCAAGATAGTTGGCTGAGTCTGATTGTACGCTAGCGTCGGATTGCAGGTTTTCTGATACTCCCACCGCGGCAAAAAGCAACGCTAAGCCGCACAACGCCAAATGATTGGCCCAACGTCTGCCCTTGGGCCAGTGCCACCAAACGCATAGCCCAGCGCTGATTCCTAAGCAGGGAACGAGAATAATCAACTGCGCTTGGGTGCACAGCAGGATGGAAGCAGACAAAATCACGCCTGCTGCCTGCCATCCTGCTGTGCCTCTTGGCAGGCAAAGTGTATGAACGACGCACCCGACAAACAACATAAAGCCTGCAATGATCCCGCCAATGCTGTAAAGTGAATTTAAGTAGCCTGTGATGTTGTTTTCCATCATCAGCACGCAGATTGCAACGCAAGCCATACCCGCTGCTAGGCGGCTATGTCCGTACAGTCCGCTAACCATTAAATAAGCGCCTAAGGCAATCATCAGCATATAAACGAAAGCAAGAACCCGGGTTGAAAAAAGTAAGCCAAAGGGTTCCGTCACCAAACGGCATAACGCCGCCGCATAGACGGTTACCCCCTTTCCCGGCGTTAGCAAGGAAGCGTAATCAAAAGGAAGAAAGCGGTATTGCTCCACTTTGTGTCCAATTCCCGTTTCACCCTCCGGATAGGCCAGTTTGAGCTCGCTCATGACCGTGCCGTAGGAATCGTCAATCACTGCCCCTATACCCGGTTGTGCAAAAAGAGTATAGCACAGCGACAGAATAACCAGAATGGCAGCGACGAGTCCCGCTTCCCGTGCCCGCTTTGAAATACGCACCTCATTTCCCCCTTAAAAGCGCTGATTTTGCTCGCGAATCTCCGATTCCTTTTGAGCCTTTTCCGGCTCCAAAGCGCCATCTTGGACGCTGAAGGCATCAATTTTCACAGGCGAAAAACGGAATTTTTCACCCTCTGCCGTTTCTTGGCAACCAATCAATAGCGTGCCGTCATACGGCGCGCATTCGCTTTCCAATGTAGCGATGGCTTTACCGTTTAGATACACACGATAATGTGCTCCATCCTTTACGATCACAAATCGCATTTTTTGCCGTTCTTGATCTGCGGGAATCGTAACTGTTTCTACACCCAAGAAAAGCGTAAATGAATTATCTGTATTAGAGCGTAGCAGCAGACCCCGATACTGACCGACCCTCTCGCTAAAGCAGGAAAAATACGCGTCCGATCTGTTGATGCTATCAGCGTTCAGCTCGACGATCAGCGTCCAAGCCTTATCTGATACGTCGTAGAGTTTAACGCCTGTATCCAGATAACGGCCCACTGTATCCCCTAGGTAGGGGTCTGACATTTCATATTGAACGGTGCTACCCACACGCTTTTCAGGCATTGGCGCATCCTCCAAGGTTAGCTGCGCCGCTTGCTCATCTTCCACAACGCCGCTAAGCACCTGTAGTCCCATAACGCAGGTTTGACTAAATCGGAATTTCTCACCGTCAGCGTCCTCCTGACAGCCGATCAAAAGATTCCCCTCATAAGGGTCGCAAAGAGTGTCAATCCCATCGATAACCTTTACGCCATCTGCATAGACGGTATAAACGGATACATCCTTCTCGATAACCAGCAGCATGGACTGACCGGGCACGCAGGGTACCTGCACGCTATAGTTTGACCCCAGCAGCAGATCAATCCGATTCTCCTGGGTCTGACGAACCAACAGCCCACGATAATGATCCGGCTCCTCGCTAAAGCAAGAAAAATAAACATTATCGCTGCCAAGCGTATTAGGTAAAATACGAGCGATGATCGTAAACCGATTGGCGGATTCGTCGTACAGCTGCACTCCCGTATCGATAAACGATTCTTGCAGATACTCCCAACCGCCCCCCACAAATTGCTCCCTTAGCGTGTAGATTTCCTGTTGTTCATCCCCAAAAAACCCTAAAGGAAGCGGCGTTTCCGGCAATTCATCAGGCGACCATGCCGCAATCTGTTCCGCGCTGAAAATCTGATCCTCGTAAAACTCAAAATTGAGCGTACGCGTTCGGCTGTAACGGAATTTTTCGCCATCGGGGCTAAGCTCCTGACAGCCAATCAACAGGTTGCCCTCATATGGGTTGCAAGGCAGCTCCCGCCCAAGGAAGATGCATATTCCATCGACATACAGGTCATAGGTTTGGGAATTTTTGACGATTGCCAGATCAACCGTGTCGTTTTCGGCAATAAAGGTGGTGGATATATTTGCACCCAGCTTCAAATCAATCACATGATCGCCGGACTTCCGAGCCAGCAGGCCATAATTACCCGCATCCGCCTGCTCGCTAAAGCAGGAGAAATAAACCTCATTATCGCCATAGGTTTTCATGTCCAGCCGCGCTAGGAGCGTCCAGCTACCGTAGCGGTTTTCAAGGGGCCTGATACCGGTATCTACAGATCGTGTGATCCCATCGCCCTGAAACTGCCGTTCCAGCGCGTAGCTAGGCGTGTTTTGCGTGGCTACAGTGACGTTCTGGTTGTACCAGATATGCGCTGCATCCCTCCGTCGATCGGGCAGCTCGTAATGGGCTTTCAGGTAGGCTCCCAAATGAGCGGTAAGCTTAGGGATCCCGTTATTATTTAAATGTCCTATATCATAAAAATCGCTTAGCGGATCAATGCCGGCAGCTTGATACTCCTTTAGATAATTGACGAAGTCCACGCCCTCTTCCCTTGCAATGCGCTCCGCCGTGTTCAAGCGCATGCATTCCTCCGCTGTAGCTTGATAGGGCGCGACAATAAGCAGCAAGGGAATCCCTTGGCTCTTACATAAATTGATGGTTTTACGTAAATATGTTTCTGACTTTTCTGTCAACGGGAGCTCGTCGGTTATGGAGGCGTAATCCAGTAAGGATGCCTGAAAATTGTTGGACGGCACAGATAAGATGTCCTGAACGTCAGTAGAAATGCCATCGGTGTAATAGTAAAAATCATTTTCCGTCAGTTCATTATATCGGTTATGATACGTCGGCATCCCCCACAGCGCCTCCGCAGCCTCTTGCCAAGTGCGAAAAGACGCCCGCGCGGCGTTCACCTGATCCAAGCTCGCATTTACGGCTTGAACATTTTTCAGCGCAGCGGCAGAATCCGAATATTCGGCTGTTACTCCGCAAAGAAAAATATCGATAACGACCACCTTCGGCTTTTGGGTCTTAAGGCCTTCCTTTACAAAATAGTAGCTATTCCAAATGGGCTGCATACCGCTCCAAAGATTATAGCCGGCAATGCCTTCGTTTTGCCATAACAGCTTTGGTGAAATATTTCTGCCCATATGAGAGGAGCCCACCATCAATACGTCCACCGTATTTTCCGGCAGAGCATAGTAATTGCGCATAGGCTCTATGCCGTCCTCGGTTTTTATATGTAATGCGGAATTCGCATACGAATAGAGAAGCAGAAATACGCACAGAAAACCAACTACACCCAACAACTTCTTCATTGCAATGCCTTCTTCCTTTCCCTTAGAATTGGAAGTAGATAAACGCCGCGGAATCAAAGTTTGGCCCATAAATGCCAAAAATCAAAACCAGCAGCACCCCGATGATGCACAATGCCCATTGAAACCACAGCTCTTGCTTTGCCAGCGCGTTGCGAAGCCTAAGCCCGCTTTCCTGTAAAGCGCTGACCATGAGTAAAACGCAGATCGCCAGTAGCAGCACCGTCCACTCCGTAGCCGTGAAGCCCATATTCAGCAGACTGCCATCCATCAGTACCCATGGGTTGAATTCAGCAAACAAGTTTTGGAACATGGATATAGCATGGGAAAAGGAAGAAGCCCGGAAGAATACCCACGCAATATCGATCAAGATAAAGGTAATGATTCCGCACAGCAGCCGATGGCTAAAGGTATTTACCCTTACGTGCAGCTTGTCTGTCAGTCGCTGTTTATAAGGCTTTAGCACGCCGCCCAGCACCTGATACAGGCCGTTTAAGCCGCCCCAGATCACATAGTTCCACGCTGCGCCGTGCCACAAACCGCTTGCTAAAAAAACGATCATCAAATTAAAATATTTCCGTGCCGTTCCCTTGCGATTGCCGCCCAATGGGATATACAGATAATCCCGAAACCAAGTGGACAACGAAATATGCCATCTCCGCCAGAAATCTGCTACAGACTTGGCAAAATAGGGACGATGAAAATTCTCCATCAAATCGAATCCCAAAACTTGGGCGGAGCCGATGGCAATATTTGAATATCCTGCAAAGTCGCAGTAAATCTGCACCGCGAACAAAAGCATGCCCACTAAAATTTCAAAGCCTTTATAGTAGGCAGAGTAGTTAAAGATTTGGTTAACAACAATCGCTGCTCGGTCCGCGATCACAATTTTCTGAAAGAAACCCCATGCCATCAGCTGTAAGCCCTTAACCGCTTGATTCAATTGAAACACATGGGGAGTATCAAACTGGCTCAACAGATTGGTGGAGCGCTCGATAGGGCCTGCTACCAGCTGGGGAAAGAAAGATACGAAGGTGGCATACTTAAAAAAGTTCTTTTCGACGCGCACATCGCCGCGGTAAACGTCGATCGTATAGGATAAGGCCTGAAAAATATAAAATGAGATGCCTACAGGCAAAAGTACGTCAAACGCTGGCGTATACGGCGCTCTGCCTGTGTTTACCAAAAACGTGTTGATATTCTCTACAACAAAATCAAAATATTTAAAGAAAAACAATAATGATAGGTTGATCAGCAAACTGACCACTACATAAAATCGTGGCCAAGGAAAGGCTTTCTTTCCTTGCTCCTCCTTCGCGCGGCATTTCTTCCGGGCGTGCCCAATCAGCAGCCCGGAAAGGAAGGTTATGCCTGTTGAAAACAAGAGCAATAATGCATATTGTGGGTTCCAGCCCATATAAAAGATATAACTGACAATCAGCAACCAGTACGTACGAAAAGCCTTGGGAAGAATAAAATAGGCTAATACAACCGTAGGAAAAAACAGTAAGAATTCGACCGAATTAAAAAGCACTGTGTTCTATTCCTCCCAAGAGCTTCTTTGGTACAAAGGATTTACTCCTCGTCCTTTTTATGCGCGCGTACACGCAGCAGAACCAAAATGACTCCTAGCAATACCAGCAGCATGCAGCCCATTCCTACCAGTAGGAAAATCATCGGTTCACGATTATTGACTACGACCTCTGTAAAGGTTGGCTTAGAGCTGGAGCCTGACAGCTTAGCCGTGCTGGTAAATTGATAGGTGGTTAAGTCGCCATAGTTATCTAGCAGCACCGCTTCTTTATCCAGCGCCCAACGGAGCTGCTTATTGCTGATTCGCTGAGTGAGAATATTCAGGCTTTGATCTGACGGCGCACTGATCACAAGAGCGGTACGGGTCGACATATACGGCGAGGGCAGAATTTGTATCACGCCCACTTCCTTGGCATAATCGGCGGACAAGATGATCTTATCGTTGGATTGGAGCGCGTCCATCGTATCATTGTAGCGGAAATAAAGCAATGCATTCATTTTTTGAATCATCACGTTATTGTCTGCGCTACCAATGACAACCAGATGATAATCCGCATCCGTACTGCTAAATTCCGAGGCGCGACGCACCGTCATAGAACCGTAAGGATTGCTTCCGTTGCCAAGCATACTGATCACGCGGCCGCATAGTAGCAGCTCGTTGGATGTGGGACTGTCTGATAAGACGATCATCACATCGTTCATACGACTCTTAAATTGGAAAGGAATCGGCAAATCGTCCAATCCGATGCTGGTGCTCTCACCCTGGGGCAGATAGAAGGTTGAATCCTCCGCAATATAAGCCCAAGGCATATTCATTTGCCGGGGAGTGCAATCCAAATCTTGGATTTCTAGGTCGAAAGCGATTTTCATATACCTTGCTCCAGTGCCGATGGCGTCTGCACTGGCTGCAAAGGAAATCGTCTCCCCCTTAGAGCCGTTAGCCGACAGCTTCCGACTGATCATAGGAATATCGTCCCCCCAATAAACAGTCATCAGGGAACGGTTAAAATCAAGATTTTCGCTATAACGAATATTCAATGTAAACCGGCTATCCGCAGCCAACGTATAATCCTCTGCAACAGGTAAGGTGAGGGTGATTTCTTGATGGAAGGGGCCGGAAAAGCTCATACCATGGCCCAGCATGTCCTTCAAGCTGTATTGCCCCTCCAAGGCCATTTCACTGGACGCATACGCGTCTACGAAGGGCTGCGCTTCCCCAACGCTGACATAGGCGTTGGCTCCGGTCGCCTGTTTCACGCGGGTCTGATCGCAAATAAACCAAGCGGCTTCCTTAAGAGCCTCTTTCTCGTTTGAAACCACAATGAGATATTGACGGCCATTATACTCCGCCCGACGAATCAATGCGCCGGTCTGCGGCGTTTCCTCTTCTAACAAGGAGAGGATCCAATCAGGACTGTTGGCTACCAATCCGAAGTAGATCACATTATCCTGCCGCGCTTCGCTAAGTCGGCAGAAGGCGACATCATTTTGGGTGGTCAAGCTGGCTTCCAGATTGGCCATTACCTCCAACGCTGCCTCCACCTCATCGTTATCGGCAGCGTCCGAAAAGGTTACTGCCGCATGAGAACCTGTCTTGTCCATCAGGCTAACAAAGGGATACGGATAGTAACGAATCGCGTTTGCGTCCTCAGCCACCTCATAGCATACCCGCAAGCAGGTTGTATCCGCAATCCGAACCCAATTGGCGCCATTGTAATCGTCAGTGCAGCCCTCATCGTCCGTGAGACGAATGTAGGAGCTGATTTCCAACAGATTATAACCGTTCTGCATCAGATCAATTGGAACGTTAACGTACAGCACCACGGGTTCGTTGTCCCCCTTGGGCAGCACATGACAGGAGGAAAAGGGCGTGCCATTCATATAAAACGTCAGCGTCGAATAGTCCTGCAGGATAACGTCCGACGCCGTGTAGGACACGCGGAGAGTCGCGCTGGTAGGAATGGCATACTCAGGCATCTGGCAGTAGAGGCTAAGGGTCGTAAAAATCCCCTGCATTGTCTGCGCGCCAGAAAAATAGAAATCGGCATACTGCTCCCCGCTGGTCTGAGCATTTTCAAACGCCGCTTGATTCTGTACGCTTTGCTGCTCAATAGCCTCCAGCACCCTTTGATCCGCCACCCCCAATGGCATGGAGGTATCTTCCGGACTTTCAGTAGCCTCCACTGTCGCGGCGGGCGTCGGCGAGGTCGCTGCCATTGTAACCGTAGGCGTTGACGACACAGTCACCACAGGCTCCAGCCCCACGCTTACTGTTTCAGCCAGCCCAAAACCTGTCAAAAGGTTCGGCAGGCAGACCAGCAGCGCAACAATCAGGGAGGAAGCGCGCCGCTTCGTTTTGTTCATGCACCTCATTAAAACCATCCTCCTTAGTCCGCAGAGCGTTCTGTTTTATACCATTTAAAATCGCTGTTGGTTACCTTTCGTTTCAGGCTCATATAAATTGCCTTCAACACCACCAATACCCATAGCTTGGCGTAGGTAAACAGCATAAGGAGCACCAGCAGAGCTGATTGGGCGCTGAACTCGTTCTTTTCCAAGGAAAGAGTCAGCATCACATTGCATTCAAACAGTAGACAAGCTAAAGCCCAAACCAGCGTAGACAAGCCGCCCAGCGAAACGCGGGAATATCCCAAAATGCCCAGTGCAAAGATCAAATCGGAGAAGACCAGCGCCGTTAGCATCAGCACATAAACCAGAAGGTAATAGATCAAGTCCAAGCGCATGAGCCCGGCTTTTTTATCAAATACATATTGGAAATTATTAGCCAACACATATAGATTTCCCATCGCCCAGCGTGTGCGCTGTCTGAACCAGATGTTTAACCGATAGGGTTCCTGCTCCCACGTGACAGCCTGAGGTACCATCCTTATTTTATAGCCCATTCGATAAATTCGAAAGCTGATTTCCGTATCCTCCGACAACGCGTTGGGATCCCAACCACCGATTTCATCAATAATATGACGATGAATCACAAAATTTGTTCCGGGAATGGTACAAAGTTTGAAAAAAAACCAACGCCCCGCCTGATTCATACATTGATGCGCCAAGGTTTCGATATTAACGAAGCGCGTCAGCAAAGAGGCGTTACGATTTCTCGTGCGGAATTTTCCAATCACTGCTCCCAAAGAAGAGTCTACCATCAGATTTTCCACCAAAATGCGCAACGCCTGCGGCTCTGGGGTGTTATCCGCGTCATAAATTGCGATTACGCTTCCCTTGGCAATGGAATAACCGATGTTCAGTGCGTTGGATTTTCCCTTACCGCCTACCGAAGGATCCGTGCTTAACACGGTTAGCATTCGCTTTGGATACTCCCGCTGCATTTCAACTAATTTCTCATGGGTATCATCCGTGGAGTTATCGTTGATGATGATCACCTCATAGCGATCCTCAGGATAATCGAACTGCAGCAACGCTTTCACAGTGCGTTGAATAACGACGCTTTCGTTATGAGCGGGAACCATAACAGACACGAATGGGTACTCCTCCAAATGCTGATGCCCATCCGTCTTTCCCATTCGGTAAAGATAGATAAAACCGCCTACTGATAACATGATGTTTATAACCAGCAGCGCCCAAATGGAGATCATTGCAAAAAGAGTTAAATAATCCGCTATGCTCATGGAACGCTCACCCCCTGATCATTGGTCTTTTCATTATGCGATTTTCCATGTTTCTTCTTTGCCCCTAAAATCAAATGACGCCGTGTTAGTCTGCGGGACAAAACAATCATGATCACAAACGCAGCGCAGGCGATAACTACAAAGACTAAAATCAATTGATTGCTGGTTTCAATTTGATCCGTCAGATACCGAACGATCCCCCGGTCATAAGAATAGTTCTCCTCATAGGTAAAGGGGCGATAGGTCAAATCTACTTGATTGCCGTTTGCATATAAGCCGTCGGTTTGCCGGACGATATGGTCGCTGCCAATATAGATAGAGGTGTTCATCTGAGATAGGCTCTTGAATGTGCGTTTCGTGGTATTGAGACGCTTGACCATCGTCAGAATCGTTTCCACATCCAGATGAGAGTCCACATAAAGGGCTTGAGGATAGGCAGAGGTAAAGGCTGTGCTGTCCGAATAGGCAGCCGCAACAATCTGATGGCCGTCTCGATAGGCAATGTTTCCAGTCAGCGTCGCTTCGCCCAAAGCGTCATCGGATTCGAAGAGAAAAACGGTTCGGAAGCCCGCCAAGGCCTGCAAGCCCTTTTCGCTGAACAAATAGTTTTCCGACGCCTGAATGGCCAAAGGATAAACGCCGTATCCGCTGTATGCCTCGTAGGCGATGTCGATCTGCATGCGCAGCTCGTCCACTTCCACCTCGCTCAGCCTAACAAGAGGAGTATGCAGGAGAATTCCCACCCCCTTGCTTTGCACATACCGCAGGTACTCACAAAATCGCTTCATGGTAGGATAGCTGGCGTTAGCGTATATCGGCATTACCGAAAGAGCATAGGGAATGCCAACGTTATCAAGTGCATCGGTAATCTCCATCAAGCGCGCCGGGTCGTCAAATGGATAAACGCTATCCAGTACAATGTACTGGCCGTAGCTGGTTGGAGCATTCTCATAGGGCCACATCCACTTTTGCAGTGCGGAGGCAAGGGCTGTACGCATAATGGGTTTGCTGGCGTCCAAGTAAGCAAAATGGGTAATATTCCCTAACCTCTGGCACAAAGGATATTCCTTTTCACCTACAAAAACCAAACCACCGAGGGCTTCCGTATCTCCTGTGAGAAGAGTTAAGCCGTCGCCACGCACCAAAATATCCCCGCTGCTGCCCTCATCCCCCGTGTCGCAGCGCACGACGATGGTTCCTTTTTCGTAAGTGTACTCTTCCGTTACACACGGAAGAGTCCCTTGACCGATAACGAAAAGTGGAACTCTACTACTGATCATCGCTTCCTTCAGCGCATCGGAAACCGCGCCGCTATCCTCTACGCAAACAATGATCCCACTGTAGCCCGTAAAGGAACCACCATCCTCTCGAGCGCTTCGGTAATCAGCGGACAGGTTCATATAGAGCATCTGCTTCTCCAACAAAAGAAAGCTGTTTCCGTATCCGACTGCTCCGAAAACTGATATAGCACCAAAAGCTTTTGCTGATCCGCCTGTGCCAGCTGAGGCACAAGCGATAAAACCAATAGCATGATCAGCGCAAAAGCAGCGCTTGCTCGCTTAGACATCGTAAGCCAGCTCACTTTCAACAACTTGTTTATAGTGCATCATGTCGTTACCGTATTCCTTGTTATACTCCTTACAGGCAATCCGCAGGTTTAAATGAACGTTCTGTTCCAAAATCCCCTCGAATACCTTTGTGGTTGCAAACGCATTCAGCAACCGGGCGCGTACATAGCTGCTATCCTTTTCGTCCGTAGTTAACACAATTCCCAACATTCCGCTGTCATTCAGGCTATATACCCGATCCTCTATGCGTACGTTATCCTGTACTAACGTAGCCATCCTTTGGCGAAGCTCCGTATACTGCCGGTAGGACAGCATCCCGCGCAGCTCTTGCTCGTAACGGGGTTGCAGGATCATCAGACAAATTGCCAAATGATTCCGTTCTCCGTAGCGAATCATCATCGGTAGATCGCGATACAAAGCGCGCAGGTTATAAAGTCCAGTCGCCTCATCAACCAAAACAAGATCCTCTACCTGCTGACGGAGAATCGAGTTTTCACTGTTGATTTGGCGCAGGCTATTTTGAAACAGAGCCGCGCTCAACGCGCCCAGCATGGGCAAAGGAATCATAAAGTAGTCCGTGATAATAAGCACTACGCCTTGCGCATAATACATATACAGCTTGTAGCTCACCCAAACACAACTAATCACTCCGCATACAATCGTAGCCAAGCTTGGCCTGTATAAAAAGCCTAGCAGAATGCCCACATCCATAGCCAATATCATGATGATATAGGCGGTTGTTACGGTTTCGGGAGCAAACGCGATGATCAGCACACTAGCAAAGCAAACCAGCAATAGCAGCAGGACGCCTAAGCCTTGCGTCAGCGTTCCGAATTTCGCAGTATTTTTCATGTATTACTCCTCCTTTCCAATTAGATCCAGTTTATGCAGTACTTCACTGACAAACAACACCATCAGGATATCAATGCATATCCCCATCATATAGCTTTCGCGGGTCAGCTCACTATCTCCTGTATAAATGACAACTGTTGTCAGCTCAACGGCAGCGAACAAGAAAAGAACGCTCACTAAAGTCCGCAGCAGCCGGGGGTCTCCGGTTTTGGACGGCGCGCTTCTCTTCGTTTTGCGCTTGCTAAGCAGAAACAGCCCAGCCGCCACAAGCGCCACAAAGCCGATGGTTTTAGGCGCTGTACGTTCCTTAAAGCCGGACCATATGGACATGAACAGAGACTTAGACCGAACCGGCATTCCAGCGTCCCGCTCGTAGTTGCCGCTATAATCAGACCTTGTGATAAATGCGCTATGCACGCCGATATTCAGCAAATTCAACATGGCTGCCGGATTTCTTAAATAATAAACCAAAATGTCGCCCGTATGATATTGATTCAGGAACTCCTCGTCCACAATGCCGCTTGCCGGAAGCACTACCGGATACTGTTGATCCGCATAGGATTCGGTTAGAATACTATAACGCGGACTGATACCGAATTCCTCCAAGGTTACCTCCGGGTTATCCGTTTGGAACAATACCCCTCTGGTCATTTGATTATAATGCTGATTTGGACTTCTGGAAGCGTCGAGATTGCCTAAGCAGGTGACGCTACATACACAAAGCAGAATTGCCAGCACGATTTTCAAGGCTTTGTCTGCCACCCCACTTTTTAGCATCACCAGCTTCCAGTACACCAGCGAGAACACGATACCCGCTAACGCAAAATAGGCATTTAGAAACATCAGCAGTATGACAGGGATCACCAGCCCATAAGCGCTTAAGCCGGTATTCTGTTCCTCCGCTATTTCCAAAAGAATATCTAGGATAATTAGTATCAGAATCCATTCCAAGGGCTGCGTATACAGCGAAGCAAAACGCGTCGCCACACTCACATCCCCAAAAACCAGCACGCACAGGAACGCCATAAAAATACCTTCAGAATATGAACGTACTCGTTTCAAAAACCAACTAATCAACGGATAAAGCGCTCCTATGTAAGCCAGCAGATATACAAGCGCTAGGAAGCGCATATCAAACAGATCGTCGCCAGTGAACAAAAGGTCAACAAGCTTCGCAAGAAATACGCAGGTTTTAAGCAGTAGTGGAGTTGTGTTAGGGGCATAAAGATTATCCTGTATGCGATAAACACGATCGTAATAGGAAAAGTACGCGTTCTCCTCCTGCTCTGTTAGCTTTGTTAATCCTACGTCCGCCAAAACATAATCAAAGCTTCCGTCGTTGGAAAGGCCAAGATACGGCGGAATAAACAGCATAATCGACATCAGTACGGTGATAACTGCTAGGGTTAGCAGCGTTAGGCGGCGAGGTTTATACCGCTTGCGCATTTCACGGTCAAAGCGACGGATACGGTCCCGGACACTTTTAAAAATAGCTGAAATCTTTGCAAAAATTTGAATGAGTTTACTCATTTATTGTTATCGGACTTGTTCAGCTCGATCATTGACCACGCCTTTAGTGCCTGTAAATCGTCGAAAATATAATGCGTCGTCTCCCGGGTTAGTCCGTATCCTCCTTTCATAAAGCCTATGAAGCAGCGTGAGCGTTCCATACGCTCTAACGCCGGGCGAAATATTTTTTCCCGTTGGGTTTCCAAACCGATTTGAACCAGTAGCGCATAGGTAGCGGTGGATTCAAACCGATACCCCTCCAAGGGCTTACCGTCCAATCCATAGGCTGCGTACACAGGGCCGCTTTCCAGCAGTTGTTCCAGATAGTCAAGGGTTTTGTCCTGTGCGATCCCCGCCCGGGCGCAGTGAAGGATGCATACCATGGCCTCATTCATTTGCAGCTGCGATCCGCTATAGCATTGCTGTGCAACGTCATAGCGGGGATAGTACAGTGGAAATGCCTGAGAAATTGTACCCAGCTCCAAAAGCTCCCTCGCCCGGTCAGCTACGGGCTGCCATCGCGCATGATACTGTGCAAGGGCGTCAAGCGCCGTTACATCCAGATAACAAAGGGTGCTGGTCTGCGCCAAATTTTCTCCCGCAAGCCCAACGTAGTCCAGCATATACCCCTCTCGAACCACCCCCTGCCACAGTGCTTCTTCACGAATGGCGATATCTTGTTTATAACCGCCCCATCGTTTTTCTGCCAATAGCAATGCCTGCAGAATGCGGAGATCGTCCAAAGATGCGTTCATGGATTCGTTCTGCCCGTTTTGACTACGCCATGCACAAAGACCGTTTTGGGTCATGGCTGAGTTTACATAGGCATAGGCACGTTGGAATAGGGCTTGATCTGAGACGTCCAAAGCATATTCCATCATCAGTCCCTGAGATTCAGCCAATCGAATATCGCTTTTTATCGGTTGACCTACACCATCCGGCGTATAAGACGCGGCAACGCCTCCGTCCTCCTCCATAAGGTAATTCTGTATAAATAAAGCTGTTTGAGACAGCATCTGGCCATCGGCATATTGCACATACCCCCGCATTTCCTCCGCTGAAAGCAGAACATCGGTCGTTACCAGCAAGCGCCCGTCGGAGGTAAAGAATGCGAAGGAGGGTACGCTGCGCAGTCCTAGCTGGACAAAAAGTGCAGCCTGTGGATCCATGAAGGCCTCCCCCTCCATACCATGCTCCGTCAGACTGGCTTTTGCGCTTTCGGCGGTTTCGCCGCGGTTTCCTTCTCGGCAAACCAGCAGGAATCGAGCTCCTTCACTCTCAGCTGCCTCCTTCGCCTCTTTGAGGCCCAAATTAAAATAGGATTTACAATCTCCACACCAGCTGGACCAAAAAAACAAGACTGTTGGCTGTCCAAATAAAGTAGAAAGTGTAACGGAGTTACCCTCCATATCCGTGAGTTGAGCATCGTAGCTCCTATACAGCTTTGATCGATCGGGAGCCAAATCCTCACTCATGGTTAGCGAGGCTTCAGGCGTGGGCGTGACGGAAACCGTTTGGATCGGCTGTTCCTGCTTGGAGTTTGATAAAAAGAACCATAAAAGCCATCCAAAAAGCATGGCAAAAAGAACAACAACACCGCCAAGGATACGAATGATTCGGCTTATTTTCTCTTTATCCATGCCATAGCCTTTCGTTATCTTATATCTACAAATGTATAAATTATACATTTGTAGCATTATTATATCAGACTAGAAACGTAAATACAATTTATTTGTCATTCCTTTCATGCAGTTTAAGTGTCATTCAGGCACTTTTGTTTTACTGCTAGCTTTTGCCCCATTTCTTTTTCGTTTTGACAAAATAGAGGCGTAAAACCCGCAAAAAAACATCAGTGAATTCCCAAAGTAAGTTCCACAGTAAGGAAACGGTGCGATAACCATAGCATGGACGCGAATAAATCGGAGCATCTGGGTTTTGCGCTTGCTGTTTAATTCCCCATTTGATGTTTTGACCTCTGCTTTCGCTTTCAGCTTGCGCGATTGCTTCCATCAGGGAGATCAAAAGCTCGTCGTTCCCGTCGATAGAATGCAGTCCTTCATTCTCAAAGAAAACATCCACGCCCTTGTTTTTCAACATTCTGATTGTCATATGCTTCACGGGCTTGATCAGATGCAGAAAAACTGTTATAAACGGTTACGTAAATATCGCGCACCAAAATCGTCGGTGCTTTATTCGATTCCAGAAAGTCCCTTGTACCTCTGCACGTCAGACATAAGCTTTGAGATTCGGCTCTTTTCTTCTTACCGTGAGAATGGTAAAATGTGGGATATAGGAATGTGTGAAGGAGAGAGAATATGGCAGAATTTCAGAATTTTGCGGAGATGTTTGCACAATCAATAGGAGTTAAGGAGCCA
>JAQUWD010000001.1 GCA_028693055.1 Eubacteriales bacterium
AATATCTTTCGCGACCCGCGCTGGGGCAGAGGGCAGGAGACCTATGGCGAGGATCCCTTCCTGACTGCTAAGCTGGGCTGTGCCTATGTGCGCGGCTTGCAAGGCAAGGGAAGCTATCTGAAAACCGCCGCCTGCGCCAAGCATTATGCCGTTCACTCCGGCCCGGAGGAGCTGCGCCACGAGTTCGACGCCGTCGCCAGCCCCAAGGATTTGTGGGAAACCTACCTTTATGCCTTTGAGGAGCTGGTAAAGGACGCCCATGTGGAATCGGTGATGGGCGCGTACAATCGCGTCAATGGCGAGCCCTCCTGCGGCAGCAAAACCTTGCTCAAGGATATCCTCCGGGACCAATGGGGCTTTGAGGGCCACGTCGTCAGCGACTGCTGGGCCATCCGGGATTTCCATACCGGGCATTTCGTCACCGATACGGCTCCCGAAAGTGCGGCTCTCGCTCTTAAAAATGGCTGCAACCTCAATTGCGGCAACACCTATCTTCATATTTTGCAGGCATATCAGGAGGGGCTAGTCACCGAAGAGGAGATCACCGAAGCCGCCGTCACCGTTTATACCTCCCGCTACCTGCTGGGCGTGTTCGCGAAAGATTGCGAGTACGACTCTATCACCATGGAGCAAAACGATACCGAGGAAAGCAACGCCTTGGCGCTGGAGGCTGCGGAAAAATCCATGGTGCTGCTAAAAAACGACGGTATTCTTCCGCTGCGGCTGGACAGCCTTTCCTCCATCGCCGTCATCGGCCCCAACGCGGACAGCGTGCCCTGCTTGGAGGGCAACTACAACGGCGTTTCCTCCCGGAATGTAACGCTGCTGCGCGGTATCCAAGATGCGTGTGCGGGCAAGGCGCGTGTTTACTACTCCGAGGGCTGCCACATTATTAAGGATCGTCTCAGCGGACTGGCGCTGCCTGACGACCGGCTGGCGGAAGCCGTAGCTTACGCCTCGCTGGCGGACGTAACCGTTCTGTGCTTAGGGCTGGACGTGCGCATCGAGGGCGAGCAGGGCGACGAGGGCAACGAATATAAATCCGGCGATAAGCCCAATTTGGAGCTGCCTGCCGTACAACGTCGTTTGCTTAACGCCGTACTGGCTATCGGCAAGCCCGTCATTATCGTGAACGCGGCGGGCAGCGCCATCCATTTGGAGGAAGGCAACGCCATTTTACAAGCTTGGTATCCCGGCCAGGCAGGAGGAACCGCTCTTGCTAACCTGTTGTTTGGCAAGACGAATTTTAGCGGTAAGCTCCCCGTCACCTTCTATTACAGCGCCGACGACCTGCCGCCCTTCGAGGATTACGCCATGCCCGGTCACACCTACCGTTATTTTATAGGCAAGCCCCTTTACCCCTTTGGGTACGGGTTGAGCTACACCCGCTACGCCTATTCCGACGCGAGGTATGAGGCGGGTCGGGTCACTGTGACGGTAAAGAACACGGGCTCCATGGATGGTGAAGAAACGGTGGAGGTCTATCTCAAGGACTGCGATTTCCCCGCCGCCGTACCCAACGGGTCGCTATGCGCCTTCCTGCGTGTACCGCTCAAGGCAGGCGAGAAAAAAACGGTATCGTTGCCCATTGAGAAGAAAGCCTTTGAAACCGTAGACGAAAGGGGAAACCGCGCCGTAACCGGCAAGCGTTTTTTCCTTAGCGTAGGCGGTTCTCAGCCCGATGCCAGAAGCGAAGAGCTATTGGGCCAAAAGCCGCTGGGCTTGGAAATAAGCTATTCCTAAAAAACAAGGGGTCGATGATGGCAATACCGCTTCTGGCGGCATTCTCATCACCGACCCCTTATGGATGGTGTGCTTCTATGGACAGATGAGCTTACTCCTGCGTGTCCGGGCGACTGCCCACAACGGAATCCACGGTGGATTTTACATTGAAGGCCGCATCCTTTACGACCTCCTGAAAATTATCGGTAAAGCTCTGGGCGTTACGCTCCATGGAGAACCGATAGCCCAACGCCAGTGCGGCGATCAGGCCAATGATGGCAATCCAAGGCGCAAATACCACCACAAACGCAACAAAGGCTACGGACAGGTTCACAATAGAGGTATCGTCCTTGTTTACCTTCACCCGGGTACGATAAAGAAACGAAAAAAGATTGGTTTGCTTGTTTTGGTTTTCCATGGTTGTGTTCCTCCTTCAAATTCAAAGCCCGCATGGCTTTCAGATTGTTGAAAGCTCCTTAAGGGGGTGTCGGGGGAGCCCGAAGGCTACCCTGACTGCATTCGTATCGACCGGCTTTGCCGGTCGGGCGGGTAGTTTGCAGCTCTGCTGCAAACAGTACCCGTACTGGCGAAAAAGCGCGTAGCGCTTTTTTGACACAATGAACGCCCGCATGGGCTTTCATCCTTTCCTTTTGACAAGAATGATCTTACCACACCCGGTAAGCGGATGCTTGAGGAACCGCTGCAAATCAAATGAGAAAACCATTAGAAATACGGGAGGAAACGCCATGTCGCCCGATCGTCAAAAATATCTTGCTCTGCTGGGAGAGCGCTTCCCCACAAAGCAGTCCCTGTACACGGAAATCATCAACCTCAACGCCATCCTCAACCTACCCAAGGGCACCGAGCATTTCATCAGCGACCTGCACGGCGAGTATGAGGCGTTCCTGCACATCATGAACAACTGCTCCGGCGTCATCCGGGAAAAGGTAAGGCTGGTGCTGGGCGACGAGCTGTCCCCTCAGGAAACCAACGAATTTTGCACGCTGCTCTACTATCCCCGGGAGAAGCTGGAATACCTGCGTAGCCACGGTCTGGCAACCCACGAATGGTATCGCCCCACCCTTGACCGCCTCATCCGCGTGGCGCGGCAGCTATCATCCAAATACACCCGTTCCAAGGTGCGCAAGGCAATGCCTTCGTCCTACGCCTATATTTTGGACGAGCTGCTGCACGCCCAGCCCGACGAGGACGCCAATCAGTTGGCCTATCATCAAAGCATCATTGATACGCTGATCGACATCGGCTCTGCAAGGCATTTTATACTGGCGCTCTGCCAGCTGATCAAAAGGCTGGCGGTGGATCGGCTTCACGTGCTGGGAGATGTGTTTGATCGGGGCGGCAGGCCGGACGCGATTTTGGACGCGCTGATGGAATATCCCAATGTGGATTTCACTTGGGGTAATCACGACGCGCTTTGGATGGGCGCGGCGGCGGGGAACCCGGCCTGCGTCGCGGCGGTCGTATGCAATTCCCTTTCCTACGGTCACGCACGGCTGCTGGAGCGAGGGTACGGCGTCAGCCTGCGGCTGCTGTGGATGAAAGCGGCGGCGCTGTACCCCCAGATAGCGCCGGAGGAGGCGGCGTTGCGCCTGATGACCACGCTGATGTTCAAGCTGGAGGGGCAAATCGTTAGC
This sequence comes from Eubacteriales bacterium, assembly GCA_028693055.1. Lineage (GTDB taxonomy): Bacteria > Bacillota > Clostridia > Christensenellales > Aristaeellaceae > Limiplasma. The sequence continues at coordinate 3,378 of JAQUWD010000001.1, forward strand.
CGACACCCGGAATATGAAATGAACGACCATCTGCTGATGGAGCGTGTGAACTGGGCGAAGAAAACCGTGGAATGGGACGGCAAGACCATTCCCCTGAAGGCGTGGACGTTTCCCACCGTGGACGCCGAGGCTCCCTACGCTGTAACGGCTGATGAAAATAGGCTGATGCTTGATTTGATCGCTTCGTTTAAGGCAAGCCAACGGCTGCAAAAGCAGATTCGGTTTTTGTACGAAAGGGGCGGGATGTATCGACGGATCAACGGCAATCTGCTTTTCCACGGCTGTATCCCCTTAACGGAGGACGGTATGCTTCGCGAGGTTTCCCTCCATAGCGGCGCCTTTTGCGGCATGGCGCTAATGGACGAATGCGACCGACTGGCACGGGAGGCCTTTAACAGCCGCACGCCGGATGCGGTGGATTTTATGTGGTATTTATGGTGCGGCGCGTCCTCTCCCCTGTGCGGACGGCACGTTCACACGTTCCTGCGCCATTTGACCGATGAAACGCCCAAGGAGCCCCAGGATCCGTATTATCGCTGGAACCGGCAGCGCAGCGCCTGTGAAGCGCTGCTGCACGGCTTTGGCCTGAGCGCTTCGGAAGGGCGAATCATCAACGGACATACCCCGGTGGTTATGGGCGAATCTCCGATCCGGGGAGAAGGCAAGCTGTTGGTCATTGACGGCGGCCTATGCAAGGCTTATCAGCACGTGACGGGCATTGCGGGATACACCTTGATTGCCAACTCTCACGGCATGCGGGTGGTGGCGCATCAGCCCTTCATCCACCCGGATGAAGCCGTGAAGGGCAACGCGGATATTATCTCCAACGACGCGGAATTTTTAGCCTTTACAAAGCGGCAAATGGTTGCGGATACGGACGATGGCAAGGTCATCCGAGAGCGAATCGGCGATTTATCGGAGCTGCTGGCCCTTTACCGGGCGCATAGCGGGGGCGTGTAAAAGGAACCCGGTTTCGCCTATCTATTGCTTTTCCCGGCAATACACAGTACAATAGCTTCATTATCCATCATCAGGAGGTTAGGTCGCTTATGAAGGAACTGGTAGAGGCCATTCGCGCCCGGGGCAAGGGCGTCGGTACGGAAATTGTGAAGGTGGACATGTTCCTCAATCACCGTCTGGACACGGATTTGTTTGTAAAAATGGGCCGTGCCTTTGCCGACGCGTTTGCTGGCGAGCAGCCCGATTTGGTGCTTACGGTGGAAGCCAGCGGCATCGCGGCTGCGTTGACCACAGCCATCGCCTTTGGAAATGTCCCCGTAGTTTTCGCTAAAAAGAGCCGCACCCGCAACGTAACCGGCGATGTATATGAAAGCTCCGTTTTTAGCTTTACCCACGGCGTGGAAAACCATATTCGGGTGGCAAAGGAATATCTGCCCGCCAACTCCAAGGTTTTAATCATCGATGATTTTCTGGCTAACGGCGAAGCCGCCGAGGGGCTTTGCAACATTGTAAAGCAGGCCGACGCTCAAGTGCTGGGCATTGGCGTATGCGTAGAAAAAAGCTTCCAGCCGGGCCATGAAAAGCTGGCTAAGGATGGCTACAAGGTTGTCGCGCTGGCTAAAGTGACAGGCATTCAAGATGGCAACCTAGTCGTTGAGGACTAATCCCGTCGACCTACGAAGGAGGGTATCCCCCAAGCCATGGATCATGACATAGGGCAAATCCTGTTAATGGCACTGTTTGTTCTTCTATCTGCCTTTTTTTCCGCCACGGAAACCGCCTTTTCCTCCTTGAGCCGTCCAAGGCTTAAAACCATGGCTGAGGACGGGCACAGGGGCGCGCTTCTGGCTCTGCGCTTGTCCGAGCGCTATGACGATCTGCTGTCTACCATTTTAATCGGCAACAACATTGTCAATATTGCGCTGGCTTCCATCGGCACCATCGTCTTTGTGCGCTGGATTGGCGATGCGGGAGTCAGTGTTTCCACGGCGGTTATTACGGTGGTGGTGCTGATCTTTGGCGAGATCAGCCCCAAGAGCATCGCGAAGGAGATGCCGGAGCGCTTCGCCATTGCCGCCGCTCCCGTCCTACGCGGCTTGATGACCTTTTTAAAGCCCGTCAACTGGGTTTTTTCCAAATGGAAGAAGCTGCTAACCCGCGTTTTCAGCATCAAAAACAACAACGCCATCACTCAAGACGAGCTGCTTACCTTGGTGGATGAAGCCGAGCAGGGCGGCGGCATGAACGCTGAGGAAAGCGATTTGCTCAAAAGCGCCATTGAGTTTAACGACCGCTGCGTCACCGACATCCTTACCCCGCGGGTAAAAATAGACGGCGTCCCATCGGACAGTACGCCGGAGGAGCTGCTGGACATTCTTACCGCCAGTAATCAGTCCCGACTGCCGGTGTATGAGGAAAGCTTGGATCACATCATTGGGGTGCTGCATCAGCGGGATTATTTTCATTATTTGCATCAGGGACATACCGATTTTCACGAGATCATGCAAAAAGCCGTTTTTGTGCCGGAAACCGCCAAGATCAGCGGCACCCTAAAGCTGCTGCAGGAGACCCAGAGCCAGATGGCGGTAGTGGCGGACGAATACGGCGGCACCATCGGCATCATCACCACCGAGGATATTCTGGAGGAGCTGGTGGGTGAAATCTGGGACGAGCACGACCAAAAGCAGGAGCTGATCCATCAGGTAAACGCCGACCACTATATCGTGGATGGCGCTGTCCCCTTAGAGCTGTTGGAAAAGCGCCTGAACATGGAATTTGACGAATCGGACGCGGCTACGCTGGGCGGCTGGTTTATGGAACGTGCGGAGCGGATTCCCCACCCCGGCGACACGCTTCGCTGGAAATGCTGGAAAATCGACGTGCTGAAAACAGATGGACGGCATGTGCAGGAAATGAAGCTGAACCGCATGGAAAGCGCAGGCTGTTAGGAAACGAGGGAGTCTTAGGGTTGGAAACGCTGACCGCCGTTGTGCAGGATACCACCTTTCGCAATGAGGAAAACGGCTATACCGTCATACGCGTCACGGTGGGGCGCACGGTGCAGACCGTCGTAGGCATTATGCCGGAATTAAGCCCCGGTGAAAACGTCACCTTCGAGGGCGGCTGGACGGAGCACCCCTCCTATGGCAAGCAGTTCAGCGCGCAGAAATGCGCCATCACGCCCCCCACGGGCAAGAGCGCCATCGAGAAATATCTGGGCTCCGGCTTAATTCGGGGCATCGGCCCCGCCACTGCGAAGCTCATCGTAAAGGCCTTTGGCGAAAAGGCGCTGGACATTCTGGACGAGCACCCAGAAAAGCTCTGCGATATTTCCGGCATTGGAAAAAAACGGGCTGAAATGATCATCGAAAGCTACACCCTGCAAATGGGGATGCGCCGGGTGATGGTCTTTTTACAAAACTATGGCATGAGCCCCAACCTTGCCATGAAGGTGGCAAAGTACTATGGGGAGAATACCATCGAGCTGGTGCGGGAGAACCCCTACCGCATGGTGATGGACATCGAGGGCGTAGGCTTTTTAACAGCCGACCGCATCGCCCTGAGCATGGGCATGGACCCTCAAAGCGAGTTCCGCATTCGGGCCGCGCTCTTTTATCTACTAAATGAAGCGGCCAACGGCGCGGGGCATACCTATCTTCCCCGGGAGCTTTTGGTATCCCGTGCCGCCGCCACTTTACATGCCGAGGCAGAGGTGGTGGAGCAGCAAATTTCTCAAGCGCTACTCCAAAAAATGATCATCGGCTTCTCATTGCCGGATTGCGACAATGCTCTTTGTCTACCGGCTTTTTATATGGCGGAGAGCGAAATTGCCCTGCGCCTCACCCGTCTGATGAACGCCCGGCCCTACAAGCGGGTCAGCGGGCTAGCCAAAAGCATCGCGGCTTACGAAAAGCAGGAGCAGGTGCGTTTCAGCGCCACCCAAAAAAAGGCCATCAGCAGCGCCGTAGAGGAAGGCGTGTTGGTGATTACCGGCGGGCCGGGAACAGGCAAGACCACTATCATCCGTTGTATCCTGTCCTTGCTGAAGGAGGACAACGACATTTTGCTCTGCGCCCCTACCGGTCGCGCGGCCAAGCGCATGAGCGAAGCTACCGGTGAGGAAGCCAAGACCATCCATCGTTTGCTGGAATATGGCGGCGATTCCGGCGTTTTTGCCCGCAGCGAGGATTACCCGCTGGAATGCGACTGCCTTATTGTAGACGAAATGAGTATGGTCGATGTAACGCTGATGCGTGGGCTCATGCGGGCTGTGCTGCCCGGCACCCGGGTCATTCTGGTGGGAGATGCAGATCAGCTGCCCAGCGTAGGGGCGGGCAACGTACTCAAGGATGTGCTCCAAAGCGACGTGGTACCTAGCATCCGTCTGACCGATATTTTTCGTCAGGACGAAAGCAGCATGATCGTCCTGAACGCCCACAAGATCAACCATGGAGAGATGCCCATCTTTAAAACGAGAGACACAGATTTCTTCTTTGAACGAAAAACGCTGCAATCCGAGGCGGCGCAGGCCATCTGCCAGCTATTGCAAAAGCGTCTGCCCAAATATTTAGGTTTTCCCAAGGATCAGTGGCGAGCCGAGGCTACCCGCTGCATTCAGGTGCTCAGCCCCGCCAAAAAGGGGGACTGCGGTTCGCTGATGCTCAACCAGCTTTTGCAGAACACTCTGAATCCGGAGCGGGACGGACTGGACTCGCTGGTGCATGGCGAGACGGAGTTTCGCGTCGGCGACAAGGTAATCCAGACCAAAAATGATTATCAAATTGAGTTTACCCGGCACACCTCCTTTGGGGAGGAAACGGGAACCGGCGTGTTTAACGGAGACGTGGGATACATCCAACGCGTCGATCCCGCCGAGCATGTAATGACCGTATGCTTTGACGACGACCGTTTTGTGGTATACCAAAAGCAGCAGCTGGACGCGCTGGATTTGGCCTATTGCCTTACGGTTCACAAAAGCCAAGGCAGCGAGTTTCCCGTAGTGGTCATGCCGGTGGTGGGCGGCCCGCCCATGCTGATGGCCCGAAACCTGCTATACACCGCGCTGACCCGGGCTAGACGGCTAGTGGTGCTGGTCGGCCGGGAGGAGGTCGTACGGCAAATGGTGGAAAACGACCACGTTGCCAAGCGCTACACCACCCTTGCCCAGCGGCTGATCGCGGCTTCAGAGCTTACCGGCTAAGCTTTTTTGTTGCGGCAGGCAAAGATTGGAAACGACCCTATGGGTCAAGCCTTCTACAAGGCTGCTGGCGCAACAGGGAGGCTAACATTCGATGCACTATTGTGTAGAAGGCTGTTATGATAAAAAGGCTGGTTTGGTTCACTGGCAGCCGTTACTCGCTTTGTCGGTTCACAAAGTCTCGCAGCAGCTCTATGGCATGCTTTTCCACCCGCGATACATAGGAGCGCGGCTAATGTAAGTTGACCAGAATCGTCAGAATGACCTACGGTTCTGGTTTTTTATGTGGACAAGTTGCTTGGTGCAAATCCTGCGGCCATTCGCCATAGCGTTAAGAATATAACAAATTGCTTTATGTGTAAGGTTGAACAGAAAAGAAACATAACTATGCACAGGATACCCATCTCATCCCCCAAAAATATTCCGTTCTTAATTTTACTGGTCTTGCTGATGTGGAAAAATCTGGTAACTTGCATTTCTCCCTGTATACTAGTATAATAAATGCGCGGATATCGGCGAAGTAATCATAACGCCGAATACCATTAGCGTACTGTCGCGGAATAAGGATTTTTGCGACATCCGCGATCCGCCCGCATGAGATTACACCAGTTGGTGATCTAAGCGGCAAACAGTCGGCTAGCGTCAGATGCTGAAGAGTCGCAGTGACGCAAACCGTCTTGCATAAGTAGTATTAGCCACACCTAATTAGGTGAGGATGGCGAAGCGTTGCCATTTGGACGGGGGAAAAAAGATGGCGGAGTATGACCGGGTGCTGTGCTTGTTTTGTAAAGTGGGAAAAGAACAAAGCATTGTGAAATACATTCATGAAAACGGATACGGCCGTGCTCTTTTCCCTCAGAAAACCCGAAAAACCCGCGACAAGAGTACCCGGGCATGGAAGGAAGAATTAGTACCGATGCTGCCCGGCTATGTGTTTGTGTATGAAACCGACGAGGCGATGCCCAGAGACAAGTTGCTCTCTCTTACAGAAGTCATCCGTATTCTCGGCTACGAAGCAGGAGAGTCGGATTACTTGAAGGGACATGATTTGGAGTTTGCAAAGTGGTTATGGCAAATAGACGGAAAGCTTGAAAAGCTGAAGATTGTCCAGGTCGGGGAACGAATCCAAATTGCCGACGACGTGTTTCGTTCACTCTTGGGAAACATACGAAAAGTAGACAAAAGAAGGCAAACCTGCGAGGTTGAGCTCGATAGCCGTAGCATTCTTCAGCACATTTGGCTACCCTATGAAATGATTGATCCATCGAAACAGAAAACAACCGATGTTCCGAAGGGCGCGACAACATAGGTAACAAGAAGAACCAATTTTGCATAGTGGGTTTTGTGAGTATCGAGCAATGCACCCATGGCCTCTGCGCTACGCTGACGAGCCGGAACAATGGGAAGCTACGGAGCGAGGCAAGGATGAAATACTGGAAACGCGCATCCTTGGACACAAATAGGAAAATTGGGGGCAAGTATCTGTGCATCGTTACAAAGCTGACAGATGGGGGATATGCAGCCAGCGATCTAGTTCAAATTCATGATGTTCCGCAGACAGATAACCTCCATGTCCTTTAAACGCTTGCGTGGCAGACGGGGAGAAATAAGACTCTGATACTTCATCATCTGCATCCCGAAAGGGATGCACTTTTGATTTATGCGGGGATAACGTAGCTTTAGGCTTACGGCAGATGCCTGCCCTTTTGAAATGCTGGATACTCTCATTTGCTGAAGCGTTTCATTGTGGCGTCAACAATCAGTGTTGATACGTTTTCTCGCAATAAGCTTTGATTTGCAGCTCTACAGTAGGTAAGAATATTTTGGGGGATGAAATAGATTTGAAAGAATTAAAAGTTGCGATCGTTCATGACTGGCTCGTCGCCTATGCAGGTGCTGATCGTGTGGTCGAACAGCTTCATCAGATTTTTCCACAAGCTCCCATCTATACGCTCATCTATCGGAAACAATCTATGCCGAAGAAATTTGAAACTTATGACATACGCACAACCTATTTGCAAAAAATCCCATTTATTCACAAGCTCTATAAGTACTTGCTGACATGGATGCCGCGAGCGTTTGAACAGTTGGATCTATCAGAATATGATCTGGTTGTCTCCTCCTGCTCGAGTTGCTCAAAAGGTGTTATCACGCGCCCGGATGCGCTGCATATCTGTTACTGCCACACGCCTACACGATATATTTGGGATTTTTTCTATACATATATGAACAACGCCGGCTGGTTCAAGCGGATGATGATGGGACCAATGATCCATAGGATGCGGATCTGGGATCGATTAGCGGCTGATCGGGTAGACGAGTTCATAGGCAACAGCAACTACATTGCCAACCGCATCCAAAAATACTATCGGAGAGAAGCAAAAGTTATTTATCCTGGTGTGCGGCTTTGCGGCTTACCTGCGCTGGATCGCGGCGAGGACTATTACCTGATGGTGGGTCGCTTCACGTTTTATAAACGCTTTGATCTGGGGGTTCGTGCTTGCACTAAGCTAAAGCGCAGGCTAATCGTCGTAGGCTATGGAGATGAGGAAAAGAAACTCCGGGCCAACGCTGGCGAAACGGTGGAATTCAGAGGTTCGCTCAGCGATCAGGAGATCATGAATCTATATCGACACGCGAAGGCGTTCCTGTTCCCGGGAGAAGAAGACTTCGGTATGACGCCTGTCGAAGCCCAAAGCGCGGGATGCCCTGTCCTGGCTTATGGGAGCGGTGGCGCCTGCGAGACAGTGGCAGATGGTCGGACGGGCCTTTTGTTCGCTGAGCAGAGTGTGCAGTCGCTAATGGATTGTATCTGTCGCTTTGAGGATGAGGGAGTCAATTGCACCCGTGCGGAAATCCAACAGAACATGCAGAGGTTTTCACAGGAGCGGTTCACAAAAGAAATGACGGCTTTCTGCAAAGAAAAACTGGATGCTTACCGGCAAAAAAACGTAGTTGTGAAAGGAGAGTGACGGCGTGAAGGTCGTTCAAATAGTGTCGAATCTGAGCTATGGCGACGCGATCGGTAACGAAGTGCAGTCAATGGATGCGTCCATGAAGGCGCATGGCTACGATACGACGATCATGGCTCTAGATGTCCATCCGGCATTGAAGCATTTGGCCGAGCCGATCTCTGCCGCCGCAATTGAGCCAGACGATATCGTGATCTTCCACAAAGCAGCGGGAGATTCATTGTCTAGAATCTTTGCTGGGCTGGCATGCCGCAAAGTCCTGCTGTATCACAATATCACGCCCGTCTCTTTTTTTCTACCCTATGATCCGATCATTTCGTGGAACCTGATCAGGGGAAGAAAGCAGCTGCGTATATTAGCAAAATATGCAGACTGGGCATGGGGCGATTCAAGCTACAACTGCAAGGAACTACTGGAGCTGGGTTACCAGGCAGACCGCGTGCAATTACTGCCCATTCTGTCATTGGATGATCAAAAACACACCCAAGCGGCTCCAGAGCTACTGCGAGAATTACAGGCGCAGCCGGGCACAAGGATCTTGTTTGTAGGACGGCTTGCTCCAAATAAGAAGCAGGAGGATGTCATCAAGCTGTTTGCGTATTATCAAGCGCGGGTGGACCCGCAAGCGCAGCTTTACCTAGTCGGCTCTCAGACCAGCTGCGAGAAATACTACGCGAAGCTGATGGGCTTTGTCGCGGACCTTAAGCTAAAAAACGTGCACATCACCGGCGCAGTGACAGACCAGCAGAAAGAGGCCTACTATCGCTGTGCCGATGTTTTCGTTTGCATGAGCGAGCATGAGGGCTTTTGTGTGCCTTTTCTGGAGGCGATGCGTGCATCGGTGCCAGTCGTTGCCTATGATTGTTGCGCTTTTAAAGATACCTTCGGCGACAACGGAGTCCTATTTAAGGACAAAGACTACGGGGAGATCTGCGACGCAATAAAAAAGCTACGAGAGGATGCTGCGTTCCGCCAAGCAGTCATTGACAAGCAGGACGCACAGCTTGGACGGTTTGACTCCAGAGCCATCGAGCAGAGGTTTCTTTCATTGCTGCAATCGGTCTGTGATGAGAGGGTCAATTCGAAACCCAAGTAGGTCCAAAGGATAAAGCAAACAAGCCTTGACTGGATATCCAGCAGCTTATTCATGAGCGGGCTTACACTCTGCGCGCGCCGCCTGCCTCCGCATACTCTATCGTATACCAGCTCCTCTAAACGATTCTACTACATTCAATGATTCTAACGGGTTTTATATCTCGTTGGTGTCAGAAAGGCACGGTCCAACATGAGAGAGCCGCTGCGATTCAAGCCCCTGTGGCGCATCCATAACAGCACCTATCGTCGCTTGATGCGGACAGTGAGGCCCAAGCGCTTTGCGCACTATATTAAAAAGCTCAAGCTAATCTTGCATTTAGGGGCATCACAAGGAGGAAACTAGAATGAAAACATCAGCCTTGATCATGGCGGGAGGCCGGGGCGAACGCTTCTGGCCCAAGAGCCGTAAGCAACTACCCAAACAGTTTTTGTCACTAACGAACGATAAAAAATCGATGATTCAGCTGACTGTGGATCGCATCCTGCCGCTCATTCGAATTGAGGATATTTACATCGCGACGAATGAAGAATACCGTGAGCTGGTCCATGAACAGCTGCCCGAGCTGCCGCCTGAGAATATCCTGTGCGAGCCGATCTCACGCAACACGGCCCCCTGTATTGGCTTGGGCGCCATTACTATGCGCAAGAAATACGGCGATGCAGTAATGGTCGTGCTGCCCAGCGATCACATGATCCGCCAAAAGCACATCTTCCTGAGCGTACTGAAGGATGCCATCGAGATCGTACAGCAGAAGGAGTCGTTGGTGACCTTGGGCATTTCACCCACTAGCCCCGATACCGGATACGGCTACATCCAGTATGAAGCCGATGAGACGGAGGATGAAGGCGGCGCGTACCGGGTCAAGCGCTTTGTGGAGAAGCCGAATATTGAGCTAGCCAAGGAATACCTGGCTAGCGGCGATTATCTGTGGAACAGTGGTATGTTTGTCTGGAAGACTTCCGATATTCTGAATCTGATGGAGCAATTTCTACCGGAGAACTATCTGCACCTGACAAAGATCGAAGAAGCTTTGAGCACCGCAGCGCAGGAAGAGGTTCTGGAACGGGAATTCAAGCAGATGCAGTCGATTTCCATCGACTATGGTGTGATGGAAAAGGCGAAGAACATCTACATTCTGCCAGCCGCCTTCAGCTGGGACGACGTCGGATCCTGGCTAGCCCTTGAACGGATCAATCCGCTCAACGATCAACAGAATATCATTCACGGTGATGTCATCACGATCAACACGAAGCGCTGCATTGTGGAAGGCAATTCGAAGCTGATCGCAATGCTGGGCATGGAGGATGTAATCGTGGTGGATACGAAGGATGCATTGCTGCTTTGTGCCAAGGAACATGCAGGAGAGATCAAAACCATCGTGGAAACGCTGAAAAACTGCAATCGTACAGAACTGCTGTAAAATCAAGGAGGAAAAGCACATGAAACGCGCACTGATTACTGGCATTACTGGACAGGACGGATCTTACCTAGCGGAGCTGCTATTGGAGAAGGGCTATGAGGTTCATGGCATCACCCGCCGCGCCTCGCTCCCGAATACGGACCGGATCAATCACTTGATGGATAAAATCACGCTGCATGATGGTGATCTGAGCGACTCCTCCAGCATCCTGCGGATCATGACTCTGGTGCGGCCGGATGAGGTATACAATCTAGCGGCGCAGAGTCATGTGCAGGTCTCCTTCGATGTGCCCGAATATTCCGGCGATGTAGATGCTATTGGTGTGCTGCGCGTGCTGGAGGCTATCCGTATCTTAGGTCTGACCAAAACTTGCAAGTTCTATCAGGCTTCCACCTCTGAGCTGTATGGCAAGGTAGAGGAGGTCCCGCAGAAGGAGACCACTCCCTTCCATCCTTACAGCCCATATGCCATTGCAAAGCAGTATGGCTTCTGGATGGTGAAGGAGTACCGCGAAGCGTATGGAATGTTTGCCGTGAACGGTATTCTATTCAATCATGAGTCCGAGCGTCGCGGCGAAAATTTCGTGACCCGCAAAATCACCCGCGCCGCCGGCCGCATTGCCTGTGGACTGCAGGACAAGCTGTATCTAGGCAATCTTGACAGCAAGCGTGACTGGGGTTATGCGAAGGACTACGTGGAGTGCATGTGGTTGATCATGCAGCATGAGGTACCCGAAGATTTTGTCATTGCCACCGGCGTCCAGCATACTGTCCGGGAGTTCACCACGCTGGTCTTTGCCCATAACGGCATCGAACTGCGTTGGGAAGGCCATGGGCTGGAGGAGAAGGGCATCGACAAGGCGACCAATCGCGTGTTGGTCGAGGTGAATGCTGCTTGGTTCCGCCCCACTGATGTGGACAACCTATGGGGTGATCCAACCAAAGCCCGGACCGTACTGGGATGGGATCCCCTGAAGACCAGCTATGAGGAACTGTGCTCCATCATGGCCGATTACGACATGAAACTTGCTAAGCAGGAGAAGATCCAGAGGGAGCACGCGGAGTGAGCTTGTCACTGACAATACACCAAAAGCGGAAGTGACGGGGCTGCCCCAAGCTAGATCATGGGATCCTCCCGTATCTATCCTCACATGGCTCCTCAGCCCATACGGGAATACCTGTATGCGGACGATCTGGTTAACCTGTGCGTGCTCCTCCTCTATTTACTTCGTTACCTAATTATACCTAATCATCACTTGCGGCGAAGGCGGCATGGTCGATACAGACAACGATCGCCGTATTAAGCTGCTCAAGGGTCAGAGCGTCGATTCGAACAAGCGGTATTGGCATACGTTGATAGGTTACAACTACCGCGTTAAAAATCTGCGAAGGGTTAATGAAAGAATGAAAACAATGCAGGCTATTTACCGCTACAGAGAAATGATTTTCAGCCTTGTCCGCCGCGAGCTTCGCGGCCGCTACAAAGCCTCCTTTCTCGGTTTTTTGTGGACCTTTGTCAATCCGTTCCTTCAATTGCTCGTCTACACGCTGGTCTTTTCCGTCATTATGCGCTCCGGGATTGAAAAGTACTACCTCTTTTTGTTTGTCGCACTGATCCCTTGGATATTCTTTTCCTCCTCCGTCTCAGTGGGCGCAACGTGTATCGTGAACCAAAGCAGTATGGTTACGAAAATCTACTTTCCGAGAGAGGTCCTCCCTATTTCTTTTGTGACAAGTCAATTTGTAAGCATGCTGCTTTCCTTTGTTGTTGTGCTGCTGGTCGTGCTTCTTTCCGGGCTTGGCCTTGTATGGACGCTCTTGCCGATGTTGATCCCCATCATGCTACTGGAATATTGTCTAGCTTTGGGTATCACACTGATTGTTTCTGCCCTAACGGTTTATTTCCGCGACTTGGAATATATTACCGGCATTGTTGTCATGGCTTGGCAGTTTATGACGCCCGTTATGTATTCTGTAGATATGGTTCCCGAGAACCTACGCGGTATCTTCATGCTCAATCCAATGACTTCTATCATCAGAGCCTACCGTGATATTCTCTACTACCAGCAAATGCCCGAAATGAACACTCTCCTGCTGTCGGTAGGAATGGCCATTGGTTTTTTGCTGCTGGGCATACTGGTTTTTGGAAAGCTTGAGAAGCGTTTTGCGGAGGAGTTATGAGTAAGATGAACGAAGGAAATAAACCAGAGCTGGCAGCGCAAAGCAGCAACGCTCCGGTCATCCAAGTATGCAATGTGGAAAAAAAATTCCGGGTTTACTATGACAAGGGCTATTCCCTTAAAGATAAGCTGGTTCAGTGGGGCAGAAACCGCTATCAGAATCGATACGTCCTCCGGGGGGTGAGCATGGACGTTCAGCGCGGCGAAGCCATCGGCATTATTGGCGAAAATGGCTGCGGCAAAAGCACCATGCTTAAAATGCTGACGCGCATCATGTACCCGGACGCTGGTTCCATTCAGATTAAGGGACGAATTTCCAGCCTGATTGAGCTGGGCGCCGGCTTCCATCCAGATCTCTCAGGCCGGGAGAACATCTATACTAACGCCTCCATTTTTGGGCTTACAAGGAAAGAAATCAACGAGCGTATGGAGGATATCGTTGAATTCTCCGAGCTGGGCGAATATCTCGATAACCCAATCCGAACCTATTCCTCCGGTATGTACATGCGTTTGGCATTTTCCATTGCCATCAATGTGGACGCCGACGTACTGCTGATTGACGAAATTCTGGCGGTTGGCGACGCTAACTTCCAAACAAAATGCTTTTCACGTTTGCGGGATATTAAGGCAACGGGAACCACGATTGCGATTGTCAGTCACGATCTGGGAACCATTCAAACCTTCTGTGACAAGGCGCTTTGGCTTTCAGACGGCAAGGCCGCCGCATACGGCAACGCGAAGAGCGTTGTGGAAAGCTACCGACAGTATATGAACGAGAAATACATCGCCTCCCTGCGCGCGCATGAAGAAGCCGAGCGCACACCCGCCGCGAAGGCTAAAGCGGCTACATCCGAGGAGGAACAAAGCCCTTCCACGCAGAATGCCTCGGCTTCTGAAATGGAAAGCAGCATAACGGAAATTGATTACAATGCGAACCGTTTCGGCCTTGGCGACGTCGTTATTACGAGGGTTACTTTCCGCCAAGCCGACGGTCAAATCATCCATACGCTCGTTGAGGGCGAACCCACAGACATCGACATCTCCTATGCTGTTCACAAATCCCGATATGCCTATAATTTTGGCATGGGCTTTTATACGCCGGAAAATGTGTGTCTATACGGCGTCAACACCCAGCTGGATGGTATGGAGGTCAAACTGACGCAGGATGCTGGCTTCGTCCGTTTCCATATGGATCATATGCCGCTGCTGGCGGGGCATTATTATTTTCAATGCGCTGTGAACGATATAAACGGCGTTCCATTAGATTACTACCGCCGTTATATGGATTTCGATGTATCCTCCAGTAGAGCGGCGATCGGCTGCATTCAGGTAGATCATCAGTGGGAAATTTTCTAACCAAAGTGCTTATATATGAAGTGTAGAGGAGAGAGTATGAAGAAGCTGCTGGTTGTAGGTAGCAATGGCTTTGCCGGGTCTTACCTAAAAAAAGAACTGCTTGATCATGGCTACGAGGTCTATGGCGTCGACTTGAAGAGCACAGACAGCAATACCTTTGCTGCGGATATGCTCGTCCCAGAAAACATGAATCGCATCATGGAGGAGGTTCAGCCAGACGGGATTTTTAACCTCTCGGGTTTTGCCTCGCCTCACTTGTCTTGGGAGCACGTGCTCAAGGCCATTCATCTGAATGTAGATGTCTCTGTTAATTTAGCCCTCGCCATGAAGTCCTTCTGCCCAAAGGCTCGTTTCATCGTTATCGGCTCCGCCAATCAGTATGATTTCCCTGCATGCCACAATCAGCCGATAAGCGAGCTGTCTCCCTGCAAATCCGATGATCCCTATTCCGTGTCAAAGCAGGCGCAAGAATCATTGCTTCAGCTATTGGCTAAACGGTATGAGCTGGATATTATGATGACCCGCTCCTTTAACCATATCGGGCCTAGGCAGCAAAGGGGCTTTGTCGTTTCAGATTTTGCGTCAGGCATTGTAGACGTGGAGCGCGGCCTAACAGACGAGCTTAGGGTGGGTAATTTGGATGCGTGGCGTGATTTCTCAGACGTTAGGGACACGGTACGCGCCTATCGCCTGCTGTATGAGAAGGGACATAGCGGCGAGATATACAATGTAGGCTCCGGCAAGGTCTATCACATTCGCTGGATTCTGGAAACCTTGCTCTCCTACAGCACCGCTTCTCCCCGCATCGCCTACCGACAAATGAACAACGAAATGCCGGCCTTCACCAAGGTGCTTTGCGACCCGACCAAGCTTTATGAGCATACAGGCTATTGCCCTCAGTGCGATATGGAAGCCACGCTGCGTGATGTGCTCCTGTATTATCGCAATCTGCCTTCACCAACATAAGGGAAAAAGGAGATCGTCTATGTTGAACACTTCGGAGCCGTTTACAAGGCAAGCGGTAGAAGCCGCGTTGCTCCAAGGCCTAAACCAGCTTGAGCCTATCGATCCGCAGAAACCTGTTTTCCATGGAAGCATCTGTGAGCTTCCGGATAACACCTTGAAGTCCAAGGTGAAGCTGCGCCTAAAAAAGAATCGTCTTATTTACGGATGTTGGCTACGCTACAAGGCTTTGCGGGCGCGCAGAGCCTCCCGAGCCTCCTTCAAAACCCGCGTGAAATTTCGGTTAAAGAATAACCGTCTCGTTCGTTTCCTGATCAATAAGAAAAAGGAACCCGGGCTTGTGCGAGAGGATCACGAGCTGCTGCTTCAGTTGCTGCAAATTGCTACCATCAACAGTCAAAAATGCGACGCAACTAGCATTCTCCTCAGCACGGTAGCAAACGTTACCAACATTAACAGCGAGAAATGCGACGAATTAACGCTTCTCGCCGATAAGCTAATAGGACAGGCGGACGAGCTTTTAGCCAATACGGGCTTCCTCACGGAGCACGTGCAGCAGGTATCCGACGTCAGAGAGCAGCTTACCGAGCATTATCGTCAATCCGCGATAGCACTGGATGCTTTACAGCAGCAGCATGACAATCTCTCTTCCGTGCTGCATCAGCTACAGGAGCTTGTCAAGCAGGATAAGGCAGGCAATGGGGAACGTCTGGACAAGCTGACTAGCGTGCAGAATCAACTGAACGGTTTATCGAATACCTTGCAGCAAGCAGATATCCGCGTTGGGGAGCGTCTGGACAAGCTGACCAGCGTGCAGAATCAACTGAACGGTTTATCGAATACCTTGCAGCAGGCAGATATCCATGTTGGGGAGCGTCTGGACAAGCTGAACCACATGCAAGAGCAGCTTGATGGTTTGACAGGTGCATTGCAGCAGACAAATATCAATGCCAATGCCGATCAGAATACTGCATTAACCATTTTGACCGGTGCGCACGAAAAGCTGGATGCTTTGAGCCTCGGTATGCAGCAGCTGGCAGGCGATCAGCGGCGATGCCACACAGCCGTCAGCGGCAGTGATGCCATTTGCATTCAATATGACTGGGATATTCTACTAGCCGTTCCTAAATCTGACTGGAGGCTGGCTATGTACCTATCCACAGGCGGACATTTTGAATACGGAACAGAAAAGCTGTTCCGTGAAACGGTGCATGAAGGTATGGTTGTGCTAGACATCGGCGCGAATGTCGGAGTCTATACCCTGCACGCGTTGAAGCAGCAGGCAGAGGTTTATGCATTTGAGCCTACGCCTTTAACCTACAGCATTCTTCGTCTGAACACAGAGATGAACGGCTTTGAGTTTTCACACAAAGTGCATTTGTTTAACGTTGCAGCCTCAAACAAATATGGCGTGGCTAATTTTCAGGAGGTTGAATACACTTGCGGACACAATTCTCTGTATGAGCAGGAAACTGGTTTCCATCGTATTGAGGTAAGCACCGACCTGATTGATCATCTTGTCGGAAATATAAAGGTGGACTGCTTTAAGCTGGACGTGGAAGGCGCTGAAATGATCGCGCTGGAAGGAATGGAGCAACTACTGCAGGCAAATACCAGCATTATTGGTTTCGTAGAATTTGCCCCTGGAAATCTTCGTCGAGCGTCTGTGGAGCCGGAAGTATACTATAACAAGCTTCTTGCATATGGCTTTTTGGACATGCAAGTTATTAACGAGGCAGACGGCAGCCTAACTCCCGTCGCATCCTATGAGCAGATTCAGCATGTTGATTCCGTTAATCTGCTTCTAAAGAAAAGGAGCTAATCATGAAGATTTTGATTGCCGGGGCGCTTGCTCCCTATTCCAACCGTCAGGAAAAAGCTCTATGTGAAGCCGTTGAGCAGCATTATCGTTCTCAGCAGCATACGACGGATCTTTTCTATCTGCCTTGGGAGCCAGATTTCTATGGTGCTCACGAGCAAATTCTCGCTTACCGTCTGCTCACTGTCTACAACGAATGCGATATTCTCATCACCGTCGGCTATCCAGCCTTCGCGCTACAGCACCCTCGTAAGTATGCGTTTCTTTTTGATTTTTTCCCCGCGTTTCACACACAATATGGAACCGACTACGGCTTCAAGGATCAGTTTTTCCGTGTAGACCAGGATCAAAAAATGGTCAAAAATCTGCATCAGGCCGAGAAAGTCTGTCTTGGAGAAGCGCGCAAGGTTTTTGTGGCTAGTTCTACCCTTCAAGAAAATTTGCAATCGCTTGCCTGTCAGGCAGAACGCTTTTCCTTCACGCCAACTCTTGCAAAGGGAGAGCCATCTCAGGTGGAAAAGGGAAGCATCCTTGTTGAAAGCTATCTGGAGCCGCTAGATCGCATCGATCTGCTTTTGCAGGCTGCGGCACTGATGAAGGACAAGCACCCAATTGCTATCATGATTCCGGCGTCAGATCCTCAGTACCAGAATGCCCTCTATGAGCGGATTGCCCGCTTGCAGCTGCAAAAGCGTGTGAGTGTGTACGAGCGCGCGGTCACGCTGACGGATCTACAGGACTGTAGCGGCGCCCTATCTCTCCGCCGTTTTTCTGAATATGTTCCGGCATACGTGTCATACGCCCTAGCCATGGGCATTCACTGTGTTGTTCCCAAAGACGGCGGGGCGCTGTGCAGCCTTGATGGTCAATCCGAAAACATTTTTGGCGTTTCTGCGGAGGAGCAGAGTATTGCCAAGAGCTTGCAGCGCCTCCCGCTGTATTCAACAAAGCGAAAAGCTTCGGCAGATTCGTTGAACGCCGATTTGCCGAAGCTTTTGGAAGGATTGGTGAAATAAGATGCGCATCGCTCTTGTGAATATGATATCACCATTTATCCGCGGCGGGGCTGAAATTCTGGTGGACGACCTAATGCATCAGCTTCAATTGCGCGGGCATACCGTGGAGCTTTATCGTTTACCCTCTCCCAATGACTTCGGACTTTTAATGGCGCGTTTGATCGAAGCGTCCAAGATGCTACGATTTGACCATTATGACCGTGTGATCTGTTTCAAATTTCCAGCCTACTGCGTCATCCATCGAAATCGTGTGGTTTGGATGTTTCATCAGTTTCGTCAAGCCTATGAGCTTTGGAATACAGAATTTGGTATTGAAGCAAACCCACAGAATGAAATTATGAGAAATATTGTTATGCATGCCGATACTGCTTTAGTCGATTCCAGACAGTTGTTTACCATTGCTCACGAAGTCACCAATCGATTGAAGAAGTTTAACAATATTGACTCCACTGTGTTACCGCATTTGGGAAACATGGAAAAATTTGGACCCGGTAAAACAGGCTCGTATCTCTTTTTTCCCAGCCGTATCAGTTCAATAAAGCGACAACATTTAGCGGTAGAAGCCATGCACTATGTCAAATCGGACGTCAAGCTGGTTGTTGCTGGCGTATGCGAGGTGTCGGCTTATGATTTGCAAATTCGCAGTTTTATAAAAAAGCATCACTTGGAAGAGCACGTTCAGTACGAAAACCGTTGGATCAGCGACGAAGAAATGTATCAATGGATGTCCAATTGCTTGGGTTCCATGTATTTGGCCTACAAGGAGGATTCCTGCGGACTTGTGTCCATGGAGGCATTTTATAGTGCAAAGCCCGTCATAACCTGCATCGATTCCGGCGGAACCATCGAATTGATCGAGGATCAAAAGACGGGCTTCATTTGTGAACCTACGCCCCAAAGCATCGCCAAGGCCATGGATCAGCTGTACATGGACAAACAAGCCGCAGCAAAGATGGGTCAAGCCGCGCGGGATGAAATCATCCGGCGTGATATCACTTGGGACAATACCATAAGGAGGCTGCTGGCATGAAAATCGCATGGTTTACCCCCTTGGATAAAAAAAGCGCGATCGGCAAGGTTGGCGTCGCCGTCTGCGAGGAGCTTGCAAAGCATCATTCGGTCGATATCTGGTGTTATGAAACTGAAGGTACCCTTGAGACAAGCCTAAAGGTGATCCACTTTAATCCCTCTCATTTGGATATACGTACACTTTCCGGGTATACCCATGTTATTTACAACATGGGTAACTATGCCGGATATCATTGGGCCATCTATGAAGCATTGCTCCAATATCCCGGTATTGTCATTCTCCACGACAGAACCATGTACGATTTTTATAAGCAATACTGTGCAATTCAGCATCCACACGATGCTGATGGGGCGCATAACGCTTTCTCCCAGATGCTGTATCAAGAATATGGTGATATGGGTGTGACGGCATTAGAGCAGTTCTCTTCACTGAATCTAATGGAGAAGGTGAACCAAACTGTCGCCCTGCCCCTAATGTACAGCATATGCAGGAGGGCGACAGGAATTTTTACCCACTCCTTCGCCTTTGCCAAGCTGCTAAAACAATACACGCTGAAGCCAGTTAGCGCTTCCTATCTCCCCTTTCAGCCTGAAGAGAAAAAAATGGCAGTGCTTCCAAAGAGTTTTATCCGCGACCCCGATAGACTGCTGATTGTTTCCATTGGGCTGGTGCATCCGACTAAGCATACCAAGGAACTAGCGGATGTTTTAGTCAAACATCCTGATTTGCGAAGTCGTGTGCAATACGTTGTCATAGGCGACTGTGGCGATCCCTATGGAGAAAATCTCCGCAAGATGGCGAATACAGTGTTGAATGACAGCATGTTTATATTGGGCTATCAACCTTACGATGTGATGTACAGCTTTTTACAGGAAGCAGATGCCTGCGTAAATTTACGTTATCCCAATTCTGAGGTATGCTCGCTATCGCTTTTTGAACAGATGGGCTTTGGCAAGCCAGTTATTGCCTACAGTAGCGGCATTTATGACGAAATTCCTTCGGATGCCATCTGCAAAATCGATATGCAGATGGGCGAAGCGGCTCTGGCTGATATGCTTCACGCCATGATTGCGGACAAGGAGTCCTTTCGCAGGATTGGTGAAAAGGCTAAGCAATTTATCAAAAAGAACTGTACCCTCGAAACCTATTGTTCGCTGCTCAACGAATATCTGGAAGCACTGCCAAGTCAATCCGTGAGAGCGGCTTACAACGACGCTATTCTTTGGGATCTGCGTCAAGAAATGCAAGTACTTGGCTATAATACGCTGGATATCCCCGACGCGCTGGATGACATTGCCTACACCGTAGGCAGCATTCTTGATGCCCAAAACGTATTTCCTGCCAATCCAAATACCATCGGCATTTGGATTGGCTTTCCCTACGAAATGCCTCGTTTGCATCAGGAATGCGCCATGAAGCTTATGCAGCGCATGGTCAGCGCAATGCTTGAATATACGCCGGCCTGTTTCGAAATTTGGTGCTATTCCTGTAATGAAGCAGAAGTGCGGTATAGTCTTGAAAACCTGCTTCAAGATGAACGTTGGGCTAAACGCATCAAGATTGTTACTGAGGAGAGTTGGAGGCAGGTACTATGCGTGCCTGTCATGGATCGAGTTCTCCCCTATCCAATTTCCATCGCGGCGGACAATCTGGGAACCATCGCAGCCCAGTATTCGCAGGCATGCGTCTTTGTACCGATTACCCTTTACTTATCCAATGTCATTCAAACCAAACGCCCACTGGTCATTCCCGCGTTGGATATGAACGTTAAACTCCATTATGAAGAATATACGCTGCAAGACAGCAATAACAAATTCCTGAGCCGCGACATCGAAAGCCGTGTCGGTCGAATGGTACGGCGCGGCGCGAAAGCGTATTCGATGAGCCGCTCTGTGAAAGATCAACAAATCATTCCCTGCATTCCGGGTCTAAAGGCGGAGGACGTCGTACCCATATGGGCTGCTGACATGGCAATCTGCGACCCTGATACTCATTTCTCAAGAGAAATTTTGGAGCAGTATCATATATCAAATCCATACTTGTTTTATCCAACCCAGCTGCGTCCTCAGAAAAATATAGAAACGCTGATGCAGGCAGTTGAGCTGCTCTACAATGAATATCCCAATTTGCAAATCGTTCTGACCGGCAAGTTGGAGGATGTTCCTAGCGTAAAGAAGCAGTGGGAAAAACTGCGCTCCTATAAGAACCTTGTTTTTGTTCATGATTTGACAGATCAACAGCTGTACACCGTTTATCATTACGCCTCTTGCGTGCCTGTTCCAACACTTATGGAGGGCGGGTTCCCTTCACAAGCCATCGAGGCGCTAAAACAAAATATACCCACCGTGCTGACCGATATAGACGTTGTAGAGGAGCGTCTGGAGGGATGCGGCTTCACGGCGGAAAACTGCGGGCTGCTGCTCTTTAAGCCTGAGGACGCGACGGACATGGCCGCAAAGCTTTGTACTGCATTAACAGCGCCGCAAAAGGTTCTGGCGGCACAGAAAGCTTTTTCCGAAAAGTTTTTCCAGTATACATGGAGGGACGCGGCAGAAAAGTATTATCAACTGCTGATAGCAAAGAAAGGATCTGCAGAATCATGCTAAAGACATTGTACACAAAAACAATCGGAGGAAAGCACGGCTGGCTGTGGTGCTTTTTCCTCATGTTTCTCCTCATGGGGCTGTGTAATCTGCATTATCCCCTTTCCGGGCAAGCATTGACTATGGGCGATGGCCCGGGCAGTATATATTTTCCCGAATGGTTCTCCCAGCAGTATACTTCCGGTCAGCTTCCCCTTTGGAGCAGCGAAAGCGCCGGCGGCATACCGGTCTCCTCGCATATGCTGGGTGCTTTCTTTCTGATTCCACTTCTTTTTGCCCAGCTTCCCCTGACTTGGTTCATTTGGCTGAACTATGTGTTTTTCGTTTCCTTTGGAGCATGCTTCTTTGCCCGTTATCTGGAGGAGCTGGGCGTCAACCGCAAGCTATCCGTCGCAATGGGCTTTGTTCTGTTGTTCTGTTGTCATTTTGGCGGTCTTCGGAAATCTCATATTACTATCATTGAATGCATTTCCCTTTATCCGCTAATCTTTTTTGCCTTCCAGCGCTTTTTAAACACTCAAAAACGCTCCGCTGTCGTTCTGGCGGGACTGGGCTGCGGAACGATGCTGCTGGTTACGACCCCTTCCGTGCAGTATGCTATGTACCTGATGCTGGGGCTTTTCGTATACGTGCTGGTCGGCTGTGTTTGCCGAAGGATGAAAGCAAAGGATATTGTTCTAAATGTTTTTCTTTTCCTTGGCATAACAGTCGCCGCCGGTGCCGTGCAGGTTCTACCGGGCTATCTGCTTATGCAACGCTATTCGGCTCTCTGCACCACGCCGAATTATCCTTATGCGGCTTTCGTTTCCTATTCCATTCATCCTGTCAAGCTGTTAATTGCCTTCTTTCCCAATCTTTTTACGGACGTCTATCAAGCGTTCGGTGCATACCATTCTTCGGAACTGGATATTGAGATTTTTCTTGGCACAGTGGCGGCGGCGACGATTGTCTTTGGTCTGCTGCGGTATAGGAAGGATCGCCGTATATGGCTGCCCGCACTGATTTCCTTCTTTGCTTTCCTCTATGCAGCCAACGGGAACATTCCCTACCTGTCTAAGATTCTGTACAAAATCCCCCTCTTAAACAGTGTGCGCTGCCCCAGCAGATGTCTTTTCCTTTTCGTTTTTCTTCAGTACACCATTCTAGGGGTCACGCTATCTCGTATCTGCAAGGAAAAAGCAGAGCTGGCGGCTTATCGAAAATTTTTAGCTAGCTATACCGTTGTGCTGGGATTAGGTCTAGTGCTAGCTTATACCACACCAATCCGCACTCTCATGGAGCGCACAGGTCAGATCAATATGGACGCTTTCTCCGTAGCGCTGCACGGACTAGGTCCCGTGGTTTTACTGCAAATCATCCTTTTCTTCTGTAACGCAGTAACACAGCGTTTTTCTGACAATGGGCGAGTTCCCGCCATTTGTTTGGCTGTGGCGCTGATTATCAGCTGTATTGCCGAAACCGCGCCATACTTTTTTGTGCCAACGGCAGGAACGGTTCCTTCAGCGTCCTCTTCTTTGCAACAAATTATTCAGGCAAATGACAATGGAAAAACAATCACGACATATACCACCGTTGATGTTGGAGCTCCGTCCGAAACCTTCGCCGCAAACATACAGATGCATACCGGCGTTCCATCGCTAAATACCTACCTTACCTATAACAATCCTTATCTGTGCAAGCTGTTGTGGCTAGGCGCTGCTCCTAACGTGCCCTACTGGAATTTATCTGGTCTACAAACAGGTTATGGCACCTTACGGGCACTCCTACAAAACAACGAGATTCTTTCTGCGTTGGGGGTAAAATATATTGAGGATCAAACGGGCATGCTCGCGCAGAACATACCCATACTAAATAGCTCGACGGAAGAAGCCCCCCTCCTTACAGTGGATGAGCTGCTTCTACCTGTGTGTACAGCGGAGTACCAATGCATCCCCTATCCCATGCAGCTTGAGCGGGGAACAACCTATTGGATTTCCTTTGATGTGGAAACCGAAGCCGTTCCAGAGGTGTTTTATCTTGACTTTTATGGTACAGATTATGACAATAGCGAACAAACGGCTACCTTTTTGCCAGCGACGGGCGCTCATCACTATAGTGGTTTCATTTTTTCCGGCGATGCGGAGCTGCCCACGGACGCCATGCTACGTATCGTTACTATCAACAAAACTGCCCCTTTAGCCATTCGCAACCTGACCGTTTCACGAATTGCGGCGAATACTACTGTCTACCAGCCAATGAATGACGAGGCTGGAAACCTGTATTATCGCAACACACGGGCTAAGGAAATTCTCTTTACCGTAGATGAGCTTCAGCAAATGGAAAACCTTGACGATATTGAAATCTGCCCGAACAACTACCGCTTTACCAGCGTTGCCTATGCGGAGGATGTAGAAACGACCAACCTTTCCAATGTGACAACCACCTTCTCCGATGTTACATGGCTTACCAACCATACCTTGCAGGCGACGGCAGTCAGCAATGGCAGGAATTTCGTTGTGTTTTCACAATGCTATGACCCTTCATGGCGCGTCTACGTTGATGGGCAGCGGGTAGAAAACCACCGTGTTGATCTAGCGTTACAGGGCTTCTGGCTGGAAGATGGCCAGCACACGGTAACCTACGAATATTGCCCATTGGATGTTTATATTTGTCTCGGTATTACAGTCCTCGCTTATCTGCTGGGCGTAGCGTACCTGATCTGGGATCGGCGGAAGACTTGTTAACAGCAGACGAGCTTATACTGATAATCTGATGTTAACACAGCGAACCAAGAGCAGATCGATGGCAGTTTATACATTCAAACGCATAGTGAAAGGGGCGTAAATGAATCCATGAAAGTTGTCCTTTTAGCTGGTGGTTTCGGCACTCGTATCTCAGAGGAGTCCCAGTTCAAGCCAAAGCCAATGATTGAGATTGGTGAAATGCCCATTCTATGGCATATTATGAAATGTTATACCGCCTATGGGTATAACGAATTTGTCATTTGTGCGGGTTATATGCAGCACGTTATCAAGGAATGGTTTGCCGACTATTTCCTCCACACCAGCGACATCACCTTTGACTTCACCCATGGCAATGAAATGATTGTGCATCAAAAACACGCAGAGCCTTGGAAGGTAACGATCGTAGATACGGGGCTGCACACAATGACAGGAGGTCGTATCAAGCGAATTCAACCTTTCATTGGCAACGAACCTTTTATGCTGACCTATGGCGACGGCGTATGTGATGTAAATATTAGCAAACTGGTGGCATTCCA
The DNA here is from genome assembly GCA_028693055.1 of Eubacteriales bacterium. Taxonomy (GTDB): domain Bacteria; phylum Bacillota; class Clostridia; order Christensenellales; family Aristaeellaceae; genus Limiplasma. Next base: position 28,249 of record JAQUWD010000001.1, read on the forward strand.
TCAATCACACGGAAAACTAGCTACCCTGACATCCGTCATGCTCGAGCAGCAGAAGGGTGTGCTAGACATTGGCGGTGATAACGCTGTGCACTTGTTCCGTGAAAAGAATGTTAATGATGGCGCTCCAATCAACGCAGGTTTTATGGTGCTACAGCCGGAAGTGTTTAATCTGCTCGAGAACGATCAAACGGTTTTCGAACGTGATCCGTTGCAAAAGCTTGCAGCCAAAAATCAGTTGATGAGCTATTCACACAAGGGATTCTGGCAGTGCATGGACACAAAGCGCGAAAAGGATATGCTCGAAAAATTGTGGGAATCCGGTAACGCTCCATGGAAGGTATGGTAAGCCTATGAATCAAGTAATGGAATTTTACCGTGGTAAGCGTGTTCTAGTAACCGGTCATACTGGCTTTAAGGGCAGCTGGCTGTGCCGTATGCTCATTGGAGCAGGCGCTATAGTGACCGGCTACAGCCTCGAAGCACCTACAAAGCCAAACCTGTTTGCGCTAGCAGAGCTCGAAACCAAGATAACCAGTATCATCGGTGATGTACGGGATCTGCCGCACATGATGGAGGTCTTTACGCAGACGCAGCCGGAGATTGTGCTGCATTTGGCCGCACAGCCGATTGTACGTGACGGCTATAAGTCCCCCGTATATACCTATGAAACGAACGTGATGGGTACGGTTAATATGCTGGAGTGTGTGCGCAAGACAGTTTCCGTCAAAAGTGTCCTTAACGTGACTACCGATAAGGTGTATCACAATAACGAGTGGTGCTGGGGTTATCGCGAAGATGAACCACTGGATGGCTTTGACCCTTACAGCAACAGTAAATCCTGCTCCGAGCTGGTGACTCACTGCTATAAAAACTCCTTCTTCACGAACGACCGTGTGGCCGTATCGACAGCCCGCGCGGGGAATGTGATTGGCGGCGGTGACTTTGCCACTGACCGCATCATCCCGGACTGTGTCCGTGCAGTGCAGTCAGGCCGTGCCATCGGTGTACGAAATCCATATTCAACACGTCCTTATCAGCATGTACTGGAACCGTTGATGGTCTATCTAACCATCGCCAAGTACCAGTATGAACAACCATCCTATCAAGACTATTACAACGTGGGTCCCGATGACTGCGACTGCGTTTCGACCGGTACACTGGTGGACATGTTCTGCCGTCATTGGGGTGAAGGCGCCTCTTGGGAAAATCAAGAAGAAGCAAACGCACCGCATGAAGCAAGTTTTCTTAAATTGGATTGCAGCAAAGCGAAGACGGTATTCGGATGGATGCCGCGTTGGCATATTGAAGAGTGCATGGATATGGTATGCCGCTTTAGTAAAGTTTATCTAACCGGTGGAAACATCCCAGAAGAAATGGATATTGAAATTAACAAATTTCTCGGTTAATGTCCATAACGCCCCAAAAACAGATGACGGAGGAATATATTATGCAACAGTGGCGTAATGAAGCGGAGGCTCGTGAGCAGATCAAGCAGATGGTCACGGCCTATTACCACAATTTTAAAGAAAACAAAAAAGAATTTGAGCCCGGTGATCGGATCACCTACGCCGCCCGCGTTTTCGATGAAAAAGAAATGTGCGCGCTGACCGATGCAACGCTGGATTTTTGGCTGACGACTGGCCGCTTCTCCGACCAGTTCGAGAAGGAATTTGCGCGCTGGCTAGGGGTTAAGCATGCTCATCTGGTGAACTCCGGCTCTTCAGCAAATCTAATCGCTTTCATGGCACTGACTGCGCCGGAGCTAGGTGATCGTCAGATCAAGCGTGGGGATGAGGTTATCACTGTCGCCTGCGGCTTTCCGACAACGGTCGCACCGATCATTCAGTTTGGCGCGGTGCCAGTGTTCTTGGATGTGACGATTCCGCAGTACAACATCGATGTGACGCAGTTGGATGAGGCGCTTTCTCCCAAGACGAAAGCTGTGATGATTGCGCATACGCTGGGCAACGCCTTTGACTTAAAGACGATTCGCGCGTTCTGCCAAAAGCATCGTCTATGGCTGGTGGAGGATAACTGCGACGCTCTGGGTACACAATATACCATCGATGGAGAGACGCGTTTCACTGGTACATGGGGGGACATCGGCACAAGCTCCTTCTATCCGCCGCATCATATGACAATGGGTGAGGGCGGCTGCGTCTACACCAACGACGCAACGCTTAGCCGACTGATTCTCTCCTATCGCGACTGGGGACGCGACTGTATTTGCCCATCGGGTCACGATAATTTTTGCAATCATCGTTTTGATGGTCAGTATGGTGAACTTCCGCAAGGTTATGACCACAAGTATGTGTACAGCCATCTGGGCTTTAATTTAAAGGTGACGGATCTTCAAGCGGCCATCGGATGCGAGCAGTTGAAAAAATTTCCTTCTTTCATAGAACACCGTCGTCATAACTGGGCGCATTTAAAAGATGCTTTACTGCCCATCGCAGACAAGCTGATCTTACCTGAGCCCGCTCTGAACAGCGAACCCAGTTGGTTTGGCTTCTTGATTACTGTTAAACCGGAGAGCGGGCTGGATCGCAACGTCATTACACGATATGTGGAAGACCACAATGTACAGACTCGGTTGCTATTCAGTGGTAATTTAATCAAACACCCCTGCTTTGATCAACTTCGCGGAACGGATGCATACCGCACGGTGGGAGAACTCAGAAATACGGATTACATCATGAATAATTCCTTCTGGGTAGGGGTTTATCCGGGAATGACGGATGAGATGATTTCTTATATGGCGAAAGTCATCATTGAAGCGTTTAGAAATTGAAGGACTGAGAAATAATGATAGATCAGATTACGAAACTTGAAAGGGCCGCAACGAAAATTCGCAGACAGCTTTTAAAGCTCTGCTCCATTCAGGTTATTCACATTGGTGGTGACCTTTCCAGCACAGATTTCATGACAGTACTCTGGCAGTACCAAATGAAGTACGATCCTAAGAACCCAAAGGACGAAGGACGAGATCGCTTCGTCCTATCAAAGGGACACGCCTCCGCTGTAACAAGTTTTAATCAAGCTGCTATTGGATGCTTTAGCCCAGAGGCTGTTATCAATGAATATGCAACAGATAACGGTCGCTTTTCCATGCACTCATGCAATATCGTCAATCCATATGTTGAAGTGTCTACAGGCAGCTTAGGACATGGCTTTCCAGTCGCCTGTGGCATGGCGGCGGCGTTGCGCTTAAAAGGCAACCATACCAGTAGAGTTTATGTAGTAATGGGCGACGGCGAACAATCCGAGGGATCAATCTGGGAAGCTGTGATGAATGCGTATCATTACAAACTTGGCAACCTTGTAGCCATCGTGGATTGGAATGGCCTTGAATCAGACGGTACGCTTGACCAAATTACCGGATTGGGTAATCTGGCAGAAAAATATAAGGTATGCGGCTGGCGTGTATGCGAGCTAGATGGTCATGACATAACCGCTATCAAAGAAGCGTTCGACCAGCTTCCACCTGCAGATTCAAATCAACCGACCGTGTTCATCTGTCATACTATCAAGGGAAAGGGCATTCCTTTTATGGAAAATCAACTCCACTGGCATGCGGGGAAAGTGACGGCTGAACAGTATACCGAGGCAATACAAGCTTTGAAAATGGAGGTGTGACGAATGGCTGATTTAACGGCAAATGTTTTCTTACGCAATGAAATCGGTAACGAAATGATCGAACTTGGCCAAAAGGACCCGCGTGTAGTTGTCGTCAACGCCGATTTGATGGGAACTTGCCGAAACGGAAGCTTTGTAGAGAAGTTTCCGTCTCGCTCTTTTAACGTAGGAATCGCTGAGCAAAATTTGGTCAGCTTTTCTGCTGGACTTGCCCATGAAGGCTTTATGCCCTTTGCCTTTTCAATGAGTCCATTTCTTACAATGCGCGCCTGTGAACAATGCAGAACGGACATAGCCTATGGGCAAGTAGACGCACGATTGATCGGAACATACGCTGGATGCTCCGGAGGTATTTCTGGTGCAACGCATTGGTCTGTTGAGGATTGCGCCATTATGACAAGTATTCCAGGCATGACGGTGTTAGAGCCTTGCGATGCCGGACAAGTACGAAAGATGCTACATGCCGCACTTGCGTACCACGGCCCAATTTTCATCCGTAGCACGATAGAGCCGGTATGCGCTGTATATACTGAAGACACCCCCTATGAGATTGGCAAGGCCGCTGTCCCATTAAATGGAACTGATGGTGCCTTCATTTGCTCGGGAATCACCGTCAAATATGCACTGATAGCCGCTGTACGGATTCGAGAAAAAACTGGAAAACAGATTCGCGTTGTGGACATGCATACATTAAAGCCCATCGACCGTCATGCAGTTGTGGAAGCTGCTAGAACCGGGCATATCGTCGTAGCTCAGGATCATAACATCGTTGGCGGATTGGGCTATGCCGTTTCAGCGGTGCTCGCAGAAGAGGGTCTGTCAGTAAAATTTGTAAATCTCGGTTTCCCTGACCATTTTGTCCCCATGGCTCATGCGTCATACCTCTACCGCCAATTCGGCTATGATGACGTAGGTTTGGAAACCAAAATGCTTGAATTACTTAGCAATGAACCAGTCAGGGATACGCTCGAAAGGATTTGAAGAAACCTATGAGGATTCTCGTTACCGGCGCGACAAGCTTTATCGGCGTACATTTGGTTCGAAAAATGCTACACCAAGGGCATGAGGTATACGCAGTAATTCGTCCAAATTCAGCAAATTTGTATCGATTGCCTAAGCATCCTGCCCTAACCGTGTTAGAAATCTCCTTGAATCAAATGGAAACGGTTGCAAACCATGTAAATCACGCGGATGCGTTTTTCCATTTGGCATGGGAAGGAGCTAGAGCCCCCTATCGAGATGATAGCGCCTTGCAAGCAGATAATTATTGGGGAGCCGTATCAGCGATACTGGCAGCCCATAAGATGCACTGCCGATTATTTGTGGGCTCAGGCTCGCAAGCCGAGTATGGACAATGCGTTGATAAAGTAGATGAAGCGGCTGTTTGTGATCCACTAACGCCTTATGGTAAAGAAAAGCTCCATGCTTACCGAACGTTGATGGAGATGTCAAACGGTATGCAATTGATTTGGACGCGTATTTTTAGCGTTTACGGTCAGTACGATTATCCAACAACATTGGTAATGTCGTGCTTGCGGGATATGAAGCAAAAATCTGAGATCCAGCTAACGGCGTGCTCCCAATTATGGGACTACTTGTATGTGGAAGACGCGGCAGAAGCGCTGCTGCGCTTTCTAAATACAGAAACTGAAAGCGGTATATATAATCTTGCTTCCGGCAATGCTCGTCCACTAAAAGCCTATGTGGAGGATATCCGTCATGCAATGAATTACAAAGGCGATATACTGTATGGCGCCATTCCCTATGGCAAAGAAGGGAGTATAGCGCTAACGCCAAGCATTGCAAAAATCCAAAAAGCCATTGGATGGAATGCTAGAACGTCTTTTGCACAAGGAATTCAAAAGCTGATTGACATACAAGCCAATGAAAGTAAGAGGGGTGCTTAATGAGTAAAAAACTTGTCTCTATCCTAATCCCAACCTACAATGAAGAAGCAAATGTGATACCGCTTCACGATGCCTTGGTGAACAGGTTTAAGGCAGATCTACCAAATTATGATTATGAAATCATGTTTATCGATAACAAGTCTACCGACGGAACACGCACCTTACTCCGCCAACTATGTCTAAATGACCAGCATGTAAAGGTCATCTTCAACATGAAGAATTTCGGTCAGTTCAACAGCCCATATTATGGTCTATGCCAGACAACGGGCGATTGCACTGTACTGCTCTGTGCGGACTTTCAGGATCCGATTGAAGTCATTCCCGACATGGTTCACAGATGGGAAGAAGGCAATCAAGTCATCTGCATGATTAAGAATCACAGTGAAGAAAATCGCCTCATCTACTGGGTGCGAGGATGCTACTATAAGCTGCTCCGTCGGATGAGCGATATCCAGCAGATGCCACAGTTCACGGGATTTGGCTTGTATGACCGAAGCTTTATAGATGTGATGCGCAATGTGAATGAGCATATGCCCTTCTTTCGAGGAATGGTCGCGGAATATGCGCCGATTCATCTGGAGATGACTTATACCCAGCCGAAGCGTCGTGCGGGTAAAACAAAGAACAATTTCTATTCGCTCTATGATGCCGCGATGCTCAGCTTCACAAACTACACGAAAGCAGGATTGCGTATCGTGACCTTTGGCGGTTTCATGATTGCCGGACTCAGCTTTTTGGTGGCGCTGATCTATCTGATCTTGAAACTGTGCAACTGGTATAATTTCAACGCAGGCACGGCCCCAATGATACTTGGTATTTTTTTAATGGGCGGCTTACAGCTGGCTGCGCTTGGCTTTATTGGTGAGTATATCTTATCCATCAATCAGCGCGTGATGAACAAACCTATCGTCATCGAGGAAGAACGGATCAACTTTAAAACTTCAGATAGTATTGAAACAAAGTAGTCGTTCAATTGGGCCTGGCATACCTAATGTGGGATCAGCAGCGAAGCAAGGGCACGCAGCCCGCCGCTTAAATACTATTCGAAGTCAAGCTTTGCATGAGCTACCAACAAAAATGGAGACGCACCTATGATCCAGCAGAAGAACCTCGTTGTTCTTGGAGCCGGTGGACACGCTCGCTCCGTTTGCGACATTCTGGAGCAGAGCGGCGCATACCACATTATCGGATTGGTTGCGGCGGATCCAGCGGACGGATTTTGGGGCTGGCGCATGCGTGATCGACGTTTTATCAATCGGTTCATGGTCCATCATTGGAGCGGGCGCCGCCGTCGTTCGGGATATTCCCGAAAAATGCACAGCGGTCGGGGTGCCTGCTAGGATTGTCAAGCGATAAATAGTCAACCTGAAAAACAACTTATAAAAAAAGAGCGCCTCCAAATCAATGGAGGCGCTCTTTTTTTATAGATTGCTTACTCAGCCAGGTTCTTGTAGGTGGCGTACTTCGCCATAGCATCCTGCTCGTTCTTCTCGAACAAGCCCTGCGCTACGTCGGGGAACATCTTGGCAAGAGAGGCATAACGAACCTCGCCCTTCAAGAAGTTCTGATACTCGCCCGCGTTGGGCTCCTTGCTGTCCAAGGTCAGGGGATTCTTGCCCTGCTCGGCCAGATCGGGATTGAAGCGGTAGAGCGTCCAGTAGCCGCAGTCCACAGCCTTTTTGATTTCAGCCTGGGCTAGACCCATGTTGATACCATGGTTAATGCAAGGCGCGTAGGCGATTACCAGAGAGGGGCCGTGATAGGCTTCCGCCTCGGTCATAGCCTTCAAGAGCTGCGCGGGGTTTGCGCCCATGGCAACGGTAGCCACGTACACATAGCCATAGCTCATGGCCATCATGCCCAGATCCTTCTTCTTAGTGCGCTTGCCGGAGGCAGCGAACTTAGCGATGGAGCCGGTAGGCGTGGACTTGGAGGACTGTCCGCCGGTGTTGGAGTATACCTCGGTATCGACCACCAGAATGTTGACGTCCTGGTTCTGAGCCAATACGTGGTCAACTCCGCCGTATCCGATGTCGTACGCCCAGCCGTCGCCGCCGAAGATCCAGAAGGACTTCTTGGTCAGCAGATCAGCGTCCGCGATTACGGCGCGGGCCAGCTCGCAGGCTTCGCAATGGCAAACCTTGCCGGCAGCAACCCAATCCTTCTCGTACTCGGTGCCGGTCAGGTCAGGGTTTTCGCCGATCTTGCACAGCTCAAGGAGCTTGTCGCCGGCAGCCTTGGAGGCCTTGCCGTCGTCCATCACGTCCAGCCACTTCTGGCCAGCGGTCTTGATTTCGTCCCAGCAGTACTCGACAGCGATCAGCTTGCGGACGTTGTCGGCCAGCTTGGCGCGACGCTGCGTGATAGCCAAATTCATGCCGAAGCCGAACTCGGCGTTGTCCTCGAACAGGCTGTTAGCCCAAGCGGGACCATGGCCTTCGTCGTTGACAGTGTAGGGGCAGGTGGGAGCGGAGCCGCCGTAAATGGAGGAGCAGCCCGTAGCGTTAGCGATCATCATCCGGTCGCCGAACAGCTGGGTAACCAGCTTGACGTAAGGGGTCTCGCCGCAGCCCGCGCAAGCGCCGCTGAACTCGAACAGGGGCTTCAAGGCCTGGCTGTTCTTCACGCTGGCGACGTTTTCGAGATTCTTGATCTCGGGCACGGTCATGGCAAACTCCCAGTTCTTCTCTTCCACCATCTGGGAAGCCAAGGGCTTCATTTCCAGCGCCTTTTCCTTGGCGGGGCAAACCTGCACGCAGTTACCGCAGCCGGTGCAGTCCAAGGGGCTGACCTGCATACGATAAGCCATGCCGGTGAACTCCTTGCCGGTGGCGGGCTTGGTGGCATAGGACGCGGGAGCGTTCTTCATGACTTCCTCGGAAGCATAGATGGGGCGAATGCAAGCATGGGGGCAAACCAGCGAGCAGTTGCCGCACTGGATGCACTTATCCATCAGCCATTCAGGTACGGTAACGGCAATGCCGCGCTTCTCGTACTGGGTGGTGCCGGTGGGTACCATGCCGGAGGGATCGAACGCGCTGACGGGCAGGGCGTCGCCTTCCTGTGCCAAAATGGGGGTAACGAACTTGTCGAAGTATTCGGTAGCCTTTACAACAACCGCTTCTGCGCCGGTGGTGGCGGTTGCCCAGCTCTCGGGCACTTCGATCTTCTGCAGGCCGGAGATAGCGATATCAATCGCATCCCAGTTCTTCTGCACGATAGCGTCGCCCTTCTTGCCGTAGGTCTTCTTGGCATAGGCCTTCATGTATTCGTCGGCCTTGTCGTAGGGGATCACCTCAGCCAGCTTGAAGAAGGCGGCCTGCATGATGGTGTTGATACGGTTGCCCATGCCAACCTTCAGCGCCAGCTCGATAGCGTTGATGTTGTAGAACTTGGCATGCTTCTTGGCCAACAGCTTCTTCATGGAAGCGGGCAGCTGAGCATCCATTTCCTCGGCGGTCCAAGGGGAGTTCAGCAGGAAAACGCCGCCCTCCTTGAGGCTGGAAACCATATCATACTTGGTTACGTAGCTGGGGTTGTGGCAGGCCACAAAGTCAGCGGCGTCAATCAGGTAGGTAGACTGGATGGGCGTTTTGCCAAACCGCAGATGGCTGATGGTGATACCGCCGGACTTCTTGGAGTCGTAGGCGAAATAACCCTGAGCATACATGTCGGTATGGTCGCCGATGATCTTGATGGAGTTCTTGTTGGCGCCAACGGTACCGTCGGAGCCGAGGCCGTAGAACTTGCAGCAAACCGTTCCTTCGGGAGCGGTGATGAGCTGCTCGCCCATGGGTAGGCTGGTGCCGGTCACGTCGTCGTTGATGCCCACGGTGAAGTGGTTCTTCATTGCGCCGCCCAGATTATCGTATACAGCCTTTACCATGGTGGGGTTGAACTCCTTGGAGCCCAAGCCGTAACGGCCGCCTACTACCTTGATGTCGGTGCGGCCCTGCTCCATCAGCGCGCTGCAAATATCGGTGTAGAGAGGCTCGCCCAAAGAGCCGGGCTCCTTGGTGCGGTCCAGCACAGCGATTTCCTTGCAGGAAGCGGGAATGGCGGCCATCAGATGCTCGACGCTGAAGGGACGGTACAGGCGAACCTTGATCAGGCCCAGCTTTTCGCCCTTCTTGTTGAGGTAGTTGATGGTTTCTTCGATGGCCTCGCAGCCGCTGCCCATGGCGATGATCACCTTTTCAGCGTCGGGAGCGCCAACGTACTGGAACAGCTTGTATTCGCGGCCTACCAGCTTAGAAACCTTCTTCATCACTTCTTCAACAATCGCGGGAGTCGCAGCATAATACTTGTTGGCGGCTTCGCGGTTCTGGAAGTAGATGTCAGGGTTCTGAGCGGTACCCATCTGGTGGGGATGATCGGGGTTCAGGGCACGCTCCCGGAACGCCTTCACCTTGTCCCAAGGTACCAAGGGCTCGATATCCTTGTATTCAATCGCGTCGATCTTCTGCACTTCGTGGCTGGTACGGAAGCCGTCGAAGAAGTGCACGAAGGGAACGCTGCTTTCCAATGTGGACAGGTGAGCAACCAGCGCCATATCCATGGCTTCCTGCACGCTGTTGGAGGACAGCATAGCGAAACCGGTCTGGCGGCAGCTCATCACGTCGCTGTGATCACCAAAAATGTTCAGAGCATGAGCGGCTAAAGCACGAGCGCTGACATGGAAAACGCAGGGCAGCAGCTCGCCGCTGATCTTGTACATGTTGGGGATCATTAGCAGCAGGCCTTGGCTGGCGGTGAAGGTAGAGGTTAACGCGCCGGCGGCCAAGCTGCCGTGTACAGCGCCCGCCGCGCCGGCCTCGGATTGCATCTCGCTAACATGGACGGTCTGTCCGAAGAGGTTCTTGGTTCCCTTGGCAGACCACTCATCCACAACCTCCGCCATAGGGGAGGAAGGGGTGATGGGGTAAATGGCAGCCACGTCGCTAAACGCGTAAGCAACGTGGCCTACGGCAGTATTGCCGTCAACGGTCATCTTTGTTGCCATTGAGTATTCCCTCCTAAGTATTTATGGTGTGAAAGCCGTCTGTCTGTTTTGCGTACGACAAACAGACGGAGGTTTCCAACATATTTATTATAAGGACATGACAAAAGCTTGTCAACCTTTGACGAATGGTTAACCATCAAAGGTTTTCCTATCGCGCCTAATCCATTTTTCTGCGCGCCGCTTCCCCGTCGGCGAACGGTCCGGGAATCGTCTGCTTGCCCCTGCTCGCCCCAAAGTAATCCCGATCGAAAACGATGTCCGTTCCATCCGGGTTTTCAAACCGCTGTTCCGGCTCAAAGGCTTTGCCTAGTGTGTCGCTGTTGATAAGCTCATCCTGAAAGCCCTGCAGCAAATCATACACATTGGTTTGGAGGCGATACGCGCCATCCTTTTGAACCAGCTCCACCTTAGCCTGCTCTTTTGTGCAGACCCAATGATGAGCTTCATGCTTCCATACGGTGGCGCCGTTAAAGTATGCGTTGCCCTCCACCCATACCGGCAGATGACCGAAATGGTACGTCGCCAGCGCGTTCATGTTTGGCTCCTGATCCATCATAAAGTGGGAAATCCATTCGTCATAGGTGGGGAAAATATCGAAGGGCGCGGTACCGACAACCTCATAGTCAGTATCTTGGGGCGTTTTTTCTTTGTCCATTATCGGATAATGCTGAACAAAGATATTGTTGTAGATGCGGTCATCGCCATGAAGGATGGTCATGAAGCCAGCCACCTCTGTACGGTGACGGATATGATAGGGCGTATATCTCGGCTCCCGCTGGCCGTTCACAATACTATCCACGCCGGAATTGATTAAGGCAAAGGAGCCCAGCATGAGATTGTGCACGCAGGCAATTCCCTCGCTGGGAATCGCCACAGAAACCTTCGACAGCATCAGGTTGTTGTCAATCAACGTGGGGCCGTGGCCTACTTCGATAAAAACGTCGTTGCTGAACATCGCGCCTTCGGCGGGCAGAACGCCCTCCGGGCGGTGGTTATCGTGCAGGAGATTTTGTGTAATTCTTGCGCCCTGAGCCTCCCAGTCGCACCATACGCCCATGATGCAATGATGGATGTGATTTCTGCGGATGGTAACGTCAATCGCGGCGTGGAGCTTGATTCCCGCCGTTTCTGCGCCGCCCAGCTGCTGCGAATTGCATATGTGGTGAATATGGCAGTCCTCAATGGTGGAGAACACGCCGCCCATACGGCCCACAATGCCTGTTTGCTCGCAATGGTGAATGTGGCAGCGACGTATAAGATGTCCTCCCACATTTTCCTTCAGCCAGCCATGATACTGTCCGCGGCAAACCGCGTCCCGCTCCATCTGCGTAGGGCTTTTTACATGCTTGGTGTAGAAATACATATCATTTTCGGGATCGCAATATTTTCCCAAGGAGATGCCGCAGCATTTGCTATTGCTGATTTCGCAGTCCTCGATAATCCATCCCCGGCTCCAGTGTGGGCCTACCATACCATCCTGATAAGCCGCAGGCGGAGCCCATGTGGTAGCCGCCTTTTGGACAGTAAAACCGCTCAGGGTAATATACCCAACGCCGTTTTGGTCCGGCATAAAGCAATTGCGCCTAACGCTGAATTCCATAGTCTCCCGGTTGGGATCCTTGCCTTGCAGGTTCACATACAGTACGGTTTCGTCCTTGTCCTGCTGAGTGAACCATTTGAAGGTTGACTCCTCCTGAGACCATGCGCAAGGATCTGCCTGTCCCGCAATACATTCCTCTAAGGTTACGGTTTCGTACAGCATGCGCTCCCCAAGGAAAACAGCGCCGGTATGGCGCACCGTAGGCGCAAAGTACCAATCGCCGCAGACATAAGTGGTATAAGGGTTATAATCACCGAATATGCTATTGCTTACCCGGGTGCTCCAGACGTTTCCTTGCTCATGAACCCAATTATCAAGAGGCTCGGCTCCCGTAATCACCGCTCCCAGCGGCACTTCGGAGCGGTACACAATACGTTTTTCTTCCGTACCGGCATTTCTAGGATTCACATACTCTCGATACACGCCGGGCATGACGATTACTTCATCTCCGGCGACGGCGACTCGCGCAGCGTCGTCTATGTGCTGAAAGGGGGATTCATGGCTTCCATTTCCGTTCTGAGCTGCGGCTACATTCACGTAGTAAATCATTTTTCCTTCACCTCTTGTTTCCTTTCGATTCACCGAGTTGTCCAGTTCGTTTTTTTATTTATCAAATGAGCCTCAAGGCTAGCTCTACTTTACAGCGCCGCTAGCCTTGCTTCCTCATCGATATGTGCTCGAGCACAATTATACATAATACAATAAACGCCCCTTCCGTATCCGCTTAAAAACGTTCCAAGTCGGCGGAGGCGGTTTTTAACAAATCCTTAGGCGTAGCTTCCCCATCCGGCGGGCAGCAAGTATAGCCGCGAACATATTCCGGAAAAACGCAGTTGTCCGTCCAAAATGGAAATTCAACGGTGATCAGCCTTGTTCTCAGCCGATCAAAAACCACATTAATGGATTCGGCGTTGGTAAACATGTTAATACACCACATGCCTTTGTCCTTATCGACAAAATAGGTCATGTCGTTTAGTCGAATGGAATCACGCAAGGTGGAAGAGGTAATTTCCAGCAAGGCGTTATAATCGTCTTCGTGCATGCTCTTGCGCACCTGGTCCACATTACGAATACCCACGGTGACCAATACCAAGGTTAATTGGTAGCGCTTTGCAATTTTCATATAAATGGGCGTGTCATTCAGAAATGCGTGTAGGTTACGGGTTTGAGTGATTTTATCCGTCATCTCGGTACGCGCCATTTCCTCGTAGCACAGGGCAAGCCTTGCCAGCAGACGCTTGCGGTTTTCCTTCACCCCGCCGATGATCACTGCGTCGCAAAGCAGCCATATCCCCCAGAAAACCATACCCCTCGCTAGTTCGGGCCAAAAACCAACCGTTACAGCCGCACCTGCCACAATAGAAGCAACGGCGGCGATTAAGCCTATCTTTCTACCAAATAGGTAAGTGAGGAACGTTACAACGGTTCCCCCAAAAAGAGCGCACCAATGAAGGGATGTAAAGGACGGGCGAGCAAGCATGTAAGCCGCGCCAATTACCGGAAGCAAAAATGCCAGCACGGTCGCAGGCTGAATCGGCTTCTCGGTATCTTTATCGTCCATATCCTTACTCCTCCTTTGAGAGCGCCCATCGATCGCTTCATGGTCTGCGGCGTTCTTAGGTACGGCGACCACCCGCTGATAAATCTCCAGCGTCTTTCGGCTCACGACGTCCCAATCCTCCCAAACTGCATTCGCTTTGGTGATCCTTCCCTCCTCCGGGCGGCTGATCAAGGAATCCATTTTCTTGGCCAGATCCGCAACGTCGCCGTGTTTAAACAGGCTGACGCAGCCCTGCCCCGCCTCGATGTTTTCGCTGATGTCGCTGACCAAGCATCGGCAGCCAAAGCTGAGCGCCTCCAGCAGGCTCATAGGCATGCCCTCAATATCGCTGGGCAAGATATAAAGGCAGCAATTGCTAAAAAGCTCTTGCCACAGCCGTCCCCGTACCAGACCAACGAATTGAATCCGTCGATCGTTAGCCGCCATCGCCCGCACCTTCTGGCAATATGGGTCGTTTGCGTCCATATTGCCGGCAATAATCAATTTTTTATCTGTATGGAGGGTTTGAAACGCCTCAATAAGGTAATGAAGCCCCTTCTCAGGCACGATTCTCGCTAGATACAGCAGATAGTCGCCCTTGCTTAGTCCGTACTCGGCGGTGATCAAATCAGCCTCGGCAAGCGTACATTTATCAACGCCATTTGGCAGCAAGGTAGTCGTTCGACCGTAGGTTTCTAAAAAATACTGCTGATTGTCCTTGCACAGCACAATGATTTCATCGGCGTACTTTGCAGCCACCGCTTCGCCAAGTTTTAAATAGCGGGTGGCAAAGCCGTTCCATTTAGCCCTTTTCCAATCCAACCCATGAACGGTGACCACCGTTTTTTTCCCAAACCAATGAGGCAGCCACAGCATAGCGCAGCTACCGATGGCATGGTAATGTATCACGTCGTAATCCCCAAAAAGCACGCGAATACTGGCCAACACAGAGTAAATAAACGCGTTGACCTTTGAATTGCGCAAAGTGGGAATTTGCCGAATTCGCACCCCTTGATAGTATCTTTGTCCAACTCTGCCGCCCTTGGTGAAAAGATCCCATCGATTCAGGACTTCCACTCTGTTGCCCATAGCCGCCATGCGTACCGCCAATTCGCGCACCACAATTTCCACACCGCCTTCACGCGTGGGGATTCGCTTGTGTCCCAGCATAGCGATATGAAAGGTATGGGCTCCATTAGAAGCTGTTTTTTCAGGTAAATCCATCTTTGGCGACTGCTTAGCCATTCTTTTTCTTCAGTTCCTTCTTCTCATAATCGTTCAACCATTCAAGAAAAGCGGCGGTTACGCGAAACATGCGAGACAATGATTTTAAATCTTGAATTTCCACCGTGTCTTTATCCAGCGCCTTAAGCACAATTTCCTCGTTTTTCTCATTCCCATAGATCCAAGGGGTGATCTCCATAATCTCGTTATCTCTGCGTTTGAACATATAGGAGCCGAAAGGAATATTTAGCATATTAATAATCGCAGACATCAGCAGCGTCTCCGACACCTCGTTTTTTACAAACGCATCGCGCCAGAAGGTAGCGGTGGGATGCTTGCGGTATTCGGCGTACAGGCGCTCTGCATCGCTCAAAACGCCTAAGCAAATAGCGCTGTAATACATTTTTTCGAAGTTCTTGCCATCGTTTTTCAGAATCAGCGATGTAGACTGCATGCTGTAACGCCTTCTCTCCGTTATTCACTATCGAGCCGAAAAACCGCCAAAACTGTTTTAAACAGAATGCTCACGTCTAGCCAGAAGCTGCGACGGATGATGTAATCGATGTCCATTTCCAGCCAGTCGTCAAAGGAGATATCGTTTCTGTGGGGTGCGATCTGCCAAAAACAGGTCAAGCCCGGTGTGATGTACAGACGTTGAAATTGATATTCATCATACATCTTTACCTCCCGCGGCAGCGGAGGACGGGGACCCACCAAGCTCATATCTCCCTTGAGAATGTTCCAAAACTGAGGAAGCTCGTCCAAGCTGGTTTTCCGAAGCAGCTTTCCAAACCGCGTAATTCTCGGATCGTTTTTGATCTTGAAGGCCGGCCCCTCCATCTCGTTTTGATCCAGCAAATCGTCCAACAGCTTAACAGCATCGGCTCTCATGGTACGGAATTTATACATTGTAAAGATCTTTCCACCCCGGCCGCATCGGTGCTGCCTAAAAATTGGGCAGCCATGGGGATCGTCGATAAAAATCAGCAGCATAATCGGCAGAGAAATCGGAAGCATGAGCACCAGTGCAATAAGCGACCCCAGAATATCGCAGGTACGCTTTACCACCCAGAAATTTTCCCTTCCCGGCAGGTTCAACTCGCGTATCATGAGATTTCGAGGAGGCTGCAAATCATTGATAACTTGATTTGGTTCCGGCATGCTCATACTAACACTCCTCCATCTACAGCAACGCGTGAAGCAACGCTTCATCTATTGTATTTATCCTATAAAGTATAACGAAAAATTACGTTGTGCGCAAGGTCGAAAACGATGTTTTTAGGCCAAAACACACATTTTTAGGTTTGGCAGTCGAAAACTTTCTTATATTGTTGATAAACCTGCTCCCAGTCCATTTCGACTGCCGTTTCACGCGCGGCTGCTCGTAGGCTCTTCATCTCTTCAAAATGAGTTAGTGCGTAGCTCACCTGCTTCTCCATCTCATCCCACTGGCCCACATCGACAACAAAGCCGTTGACCCCGTTTTGAATATAATCCTCAATTCCATATACCCGCGTAGAAAATACGACCAGCTCCGCGGCCATAGCCTCCAAAACAACCAAGCCGAAGGTCTCATAACAGGTAGGAAAAATCATAAAATCAGCAGCGGCATAAAACTGCTCCACATGGGCGGAAAAGCCTGCGAAGATCAATCTGTTCTCGCACCCAAGCGCCCTTGCCTGCTCTAGATAGGGCGTTCTATCCTGTTCCTTGCCGACAATCACCAGCTTGGCTTCGGGATGCCGTGCGACGATTCGGATGGCTACATCCAAGCCCTTGTGACCCCATTCGGAGCCCACAAAACAGAACAGCGGTTCCTGTGAGCTAACCCCATACCGCTCCCGAACAGCCTCGCGAGCTTTGGGATCAGGCTTCATCAGCTCAGTATCCACTCCGTTGGGAATCACAGTTCCATGGCCCATCGGAAATGCCTGCTCAAAGGAGCTTTCCTCCCGTTCTGACACGCAAACATATTTCGTATGGGGGTTGCGGTAAATCCATTTTTCCGGCAGCTCGTAAATCAGCGGGCTGTATATCTTGCGCAGCCACCTTTTCAACGGTGAATAACCCTGATGATACAGTCCGCGCTTTTCCAAGGCATCCAACGAATGCCGACGCTCGGCAATAAGCATATGGACGGTGATCAAATTCGCGTTAAGACATAATGCACCGGCGGCGTAAACCAAATCATATGCTTTTCCCTTCAGCGCTCGATGGCTTTTTACGATTAAATGCCAATGCTGCAAAAGCCCAATCTTGGTCAGCGAAAGAAGCTGAACGGCATGCACCTTTGTATGGGCTAGAATGTCATCATCCGCTTTGGCGCAGTACACATCCACCTCGTAGCCGTCCCGAGCAAAACGCTCCATAAGCTCCGTGGTAACGCGGGCTGTTCCTCCCGCGTAGCCGTACTGGGTACAGACTGTGGCAATTCGTTTCATTCCGTTCCCTCCTTCCCCGTTCTGGCGCGTGCTAAGGCAAGCGTATCCGACGGGCTGATCAAAAGCATGCGAAGGTAATACCACAATGCAAGGCCACGACGGTTCATGCGGAGAGCGCATTCCTTGAAATTCCACATCAAGCGGAAGCGAGCCTTACGGTCTCGTCGGTATTCCCTTTGAAACTCTTGATAAACAGCCAGAAAGCCCTGATAAGCCTTTCGGGGATTCCCAGTGATTTGCTCGCCGCTGTGAAGGGTATGCACAAAACCAAAATGCTCAACCTGAACGGCTTGATAACGCTTTAGCAGGCGCAGCCACAGCTCGTAATCCTGCCGAGCCGGAAGGCCGATCTTGAATCCCCCCACCTCAACCAAGGCCCGTCTCGTTGCCATGCCGTTAATCGTAGAGCCGATGCTGTCCACCCGGAGCATGCTTTCAAAGGTCGGGTGAGCCATCCAGTTTGCGTTACTATAAACCGTGCGGCGCTCCTCCCCCTCCCTTTCTCTCCATCCTTTTGTGCCGACCAACGCTATTTCGTCCGAGAAAAGCGGAACCGAACAGCTGACCTTTCCCGGCAGCCAATAGTCGTCGTCATCCAAAAAACCAATGATTTCACCCTGTGCGTTCGCAATTCCCCAATTGCGCGCCGCGCACGCACCTCCGTTGCCAAAGGTCTTGTAGTAATGAACGCGCTCCATACCTTGATAGTACTGGCGAATTCCCTCGCTGTACTGGTTTTGCAGGGGATTGTCATCCACTACCAGCACTTCAAGGGGCTCATAGTCCTGTTGCAGGGCGCTGTTGACCGCCCGGGACAGCAGCTCGGCACTGCGTCCATAGGTAGGGATTACCACGCTTACCAAGGGCTGCTTCATCTTTTCAGCCCCCTTGTCCCGGCTCTCCTTCTTTTAGAAATCGCTTGAAAAACAATGCGGAAGCAATGGGCTGTTCCTTTCCCTATCCCTTCCAATGAAATCAGCTTGCGAAGCAGAAAGGCTCCCCGCTTAGGAGACAAGCCCGTCGCATGCCCCAAATTGCATTCCGCGTTGTGAATAAGCCGCTCAGATAGCTCTTGTGACTTTGTGTCACGGGTTATGCCATCAAAAAGCATCAGGAAATTGCAAAGGGTACCGCTCTCCAATTCTGTTACCTTCAAGGGATAGGCTTCCGCGCCGTGCACCGCATACCATGCCTGTAGCTTGGATAGCGCCTCCGGATATTCGCGTAGCTTATAGACCACGTCGCAAAGCACAGAAATGGCGACCTCAAAATAGGCGACGCTAAAATCCTGAAACAACCCAGCCTTATCCAGACTGCGCTTTAGCTTTAACGTTTCGTTGGCGAAGTCCAGCGGGGCGAGGGGAAGCTTGGAGCGCGTATTGCCTCCCGCATTGATGCGATAGCACAACAGCGGTCGCTCATCGTAAATACAAATAGAGTCTGCCAGCGCTATAGCCATAGACATACAATAGAAATCGTTGGTATTGCGCGTGCCGCTAAAGCTTAACCCATGATCTACAAGCAAAGAGCGCCGGATCAGCTTATTGGTTGGGCCAAGCATGCTAAAACGAAACGCATCAGCTCCCAGCTCTATGGCCCGAAAGGTCGAACGGTCATGAGGAATGCATTCCTTCTTTAAGAAATACTCGCCGGTAAAGCGTTCCACCCGCTGATCGTACAGCTGGCCCAGACAAGCGCATAGGTCCGCCCCGGTTTCCACCAAACGGGCATACATCAGCTCCAGCATATTCCGCTCGTAAAAATCATCAGCGTCCAAAAACTGCACATATTCACCCTGAGCCTGCGCAAGCCCAAGGTTTCGCGCCGCCCCGGCGAATTGGTGCTCCTGCTTCAAGAGCCGTACCCGGTTGTCACCGCGAGCATATTGCTCCAAAAGCTCTGCCGAGCCGTCCGTGGAGCCGTCGTCAACACATAAAATCTCGATATCCCTCAGCGTCTGACCAACAATACTATTTAAGCATTGCTCCAAATATGGCATGGCGTTATACACCGGGATGATTACTGTAACTTTCATGACTGCGGCCTTCCTTCCGTTACTGCTCGGCTGGGCTTAAACGATGAATCAAGGCGGCGGCAATGGGGTTGGCAATCATGCGAAAGCCAGCCTCCGCCGGATGAATCCAATCGGTCTGGGTAGTGACGCTCTGCCCGTTTTCATCCACCGTAACGACGGTATCAAACGCATTGTTGCGGTCGAAGGTAAAGGCAGAGTTCACATAGGTACAGCTTTGAGCATATTCAGCCTGCGCGCATAGGCTCTCATAAGCTTCATTGATTTCGTCAATCCGGCCGTTAAACGTCGCCGCATTCACTTGACCATTGCCATCCGAGACATAAACCGGGCCGCACAGCAAAATAGATGCGTTGGGAAATTCACTCCGCAAAAGATCGATAAAGGCTTGAGCGCGGCTGCAAACCACCGTTGCGACGTCGTCCTTCCCGGTTCCGTAATGGGTCAAATCGTTCAGCCCTTGATAGACCACAAAAACGTCCGGGGTGGGCAAGCCGTTTTGGGCAAGATACGCGGCGACGCTCACCTTTCCGTCTATACAGTAAGGATTGGGGAAATTTTCTCCCCGTCCCTCAGCGTTGTTCATTTTTAGCAAATCTTCAAAGCCATAGCCGCCATAGCCCTCGTGTGCGCATTCCATGCCGTCTGCCTTAGCGGTTCGTCTGCCCACAAAAGACACCTGAGACATTCCGAAGTCCTGCGTAACAATACGCTTAATAGTGCAGGGAAGCACTGCTCTTTCCGTAAAGCTGTCGCCAATGATCATTACCTTTGCGTCGGACTGGGTGTTGGCGGCTTGCCCCGCGCGAATGCAGGTAAAATCGTAAGACAAGGTTTCCCCGGCGCTTGTGGCTACGCTAAAGGAGCACAGCCCGGTCGCATCCGGCAAGCGATAAGCTTGTTCCGTTGTCTCTACGCCGTCCACACTGAGCGTTACAGCTTCCTTACCACTCAAAAGATTGCTCAGCAGCGCATAGGTTTCCACCCCTTGCAGCGCAAAAACGACCTTCTGGGTCGAGCTTTTAGCCTGCGTATCCGTCGCGGGCTGTTCCGCGGAACCCTTCAACAGTTGAGAGGAGTAATCTTCCATGGCAAGGTCGTTATCCTCTACGATTTGCTGAAGCTTGCCGCCGCTGGCGCTTGCGTCGGCAGTGAAGGGCACCAGCTTCCCGGCGGAAGCCAGGCTGGTTTCCTGCGTTTTTTGGGCGGTGGTTAATGCGTCGGACGCTCCGAAATCCACAATCACCAGCTCGGGCGGGTTGTTCACGCGGGGCAGCTGATGAGAATTGCCCAGCCCGCGGCTGACGATCATCGTGGTATCCTGCTCGGTAAACATGCCTTCCGTATAGTCCGGCAGAAAGCCGTCCTCGTAGGAGTACAACCCTCCGAGGTAGGGAAGGCGTACCTGTCCGCCGTGGAGATGGCCGCTGAGCATCAAATCGATATCGTAGCCCTGAACCACGCCAAAATTAGAAGGATAATGGGATAGTAGCAGCTTAAAGCCATCCAATTCGGAAAGTTTGCCTAAAATATCCTTGCTGTAGGTTTCGATCCCGCCGCCCGATTCGCTGAGACCGCCGATATAGAGCTCACAGCCGCCCACCGTCACCTTTTGATAAGTGTCGTTGAGCATCACCACGCCGGTAGCAGCCAAGTCGTCGTAGATTTGCCGTCCATCCTGCACGATCTGGGTCAGCTCATGATTGCCAAGCCCATAATAAACAGGAGCGATTTTTACAAGCTCCCGGCAAAGGGATAGCACGGGTGCGTAATCCTCATGGACAATGTTCATGTCCCCGCCGATCAAAATGATATCCGGCTTCAAATTTGCAACGCTAGCAATCAGATCGCAATTATCCGTACCAAAGACCGACAAATGCAGATCGCTTAAAAAGACCGCCCGCACCCGCACGTCCAGCTTATCGGTGACGACCTGATAAAAGGTCTTATCCATCTGGCTTTGATCCGTCAAAACCTGAAAGGCGAAAAAAGCTATAGAAGCACAGAGGAAAAAGATGCAGAGGACTAAAAGGAGGACTCTGACTTTTTTCATTTGATGATCCTCCTCTCATTTCTAACCCGCTCATAAACCGCTCGCATGAGCTGACGGATGTTAAAAATTTGGTCGCGGTCTGTCTGAGCGTAAGCGGAGGCCACCTCGATCTGATAGCTTTCATTGGATAGGTTCAGTTTATGAACCGACTCCTGCAATTGATCGTTTAACGCTTCAATGCGGCTTTCCGTGCAATCGGGGAATAGGCAGAGGAAGCTTCCGGCGCCATTGTAGCCGATAAAGCCCATATCGTTTCCAATCTGCTTCAGCAGACTAGAAATCTGCTGCAAAACCGCGTCGCCCACCGCAAAGCCCTGCTCCTGACTGAGCATATCCAAATTGTTAATGCGCACCACGGCACAGCAGAAGCGGTCGTTGAGGATATGATCCGCGTATTTGGCAATTTCCTGATCGCAGCCCACCCGGTTGGGTAAACCGGTTTTATGGTCGTTATAAATCATATAATGGAGGATATCCTCACCGCGACCCAAGATCACCGTTCCGATACAGCCGAACACGAAGAACACAAAAATCGCCAGCAGTAAATACAGCTGAATATTGATTCCCTCGGAAACCTTGATGTTGGATAGAACCTGAATATTTTGCATAGCCAAATAGCCGTTGAATTCCTCGCAGGTGTCGTTGAGGATCGGGTAAAGGGTTTCCAGCAGCGCGCCGGTACCCTGAATGGAGGCTGCCAGATAATCGTTGGTGGTGGAGGCTGCGTCGTCGAAAATTTTCAGCAGGTCTTGGGTGCGCTCCATATTCAGCTTGGTATCAATCAGCGACAGCTCATAGTCAATCCGCTCGTAAAGCAGCTTGTCGTAGGTTGTTTCATTGCTGCTGCGCACGTCGTCATTGTAGCCGTATACGTTAGGCAGGACGTTTGTGGCGATGGTGCTGTTGTTATCGGTAGCGACGCTGTTGGACTCTTGAATTTTTGCCGTTAGCTTATCGCCAAAGCTTTGAATAATATGGTCGATATAGGTTAATTGCTCTTCAATATTTGTTGTTTGCAGATCATAGTCCGCCAGCCGTTCTCGATAGGTTTTTGCTAGAACGTCCGCATTTTGGCTCAGGGCGTTATCAAGCGTCATGGCATATAGATAGGGAATACAATTCTCATAGACATATTCATAAATCGCATATAAGTCGGAAAAGCAGTAGCCTGTTTTCGCCGAGCGAAAATCCGGATATAGGTCTTGCTTTCCATCCAAATTGACCATAATATTCGTAACCGTATTCATAAACAAGTCAATTTTCTGGATATAGTCGTAATCGGACTGAGCCACCACATCCATGTTATTGGGCAAAGATGCGACGCTAACATATTTCTCCACATAGCTGGTCACATATTCATCGATAAGATAGCTCAGCACCATCTTGGCGGTATCGGCGTCGGAGGAGGAATCAGCCACATAAAAAACCTTATAATCCGTGGGATGATAGATATATTCATCCCCATCCTGAAGGATGGCCTCCTTGCGCGTCAGCTCATCCTCCGAAATGACAGGGGCGGTGGCGCAGCTGCTGCGAATGCTTTCCGTGCTGGAGTCCCATCCCAGCTTTTCCCGAATGCGGTTAATAATATTGCTGGAGTAGATTTCCGTAGGATCGATTTCCGTACCGTCAGGGCGAAGGCCATCCACCGCGCCTGCATTGGTATAACGAATCGTAATGCTTGCCGTATATGTCTGGTTGGAGGCGGCGTAAAAATAAAACAAAGCGCTGCCCACCAAAATAACCAACGCGATCAGGTAACGCCAGCGCTTCAAATAGCGGAAAAGTTGGAATTGCTGCATACTACAAAACCTCCGTTTTGCTTCTGTTAAATTCCCGCCTGCCCACGATCAGCCACAGCAGCAGATAGAAAACGGCGCAAATCACGAAGTTTATTTTGATATTCAGCTTATCCGATGTGGATACCCCTAGCAAACGGTATGTAATGGGCGCTTTGTATTTATAATCTAAATATTCTGCGTCCACCCGAATGATGAGGTCGGTAAGTTCCGAAATTTTGGTTTCTAGGCTGTCAACCATCTTCTCGGTAGTAGCTAGCGCGCTTGCAGAGGGGGTTTGGGATACATCCACATTATTCGCAATTTCCTTGATGCGGTTGATCGCCAGACGGGTGTTAGCCGCCTGCGTATTCCAGTTCTGCGCCAGAAGTGCGATATCGTCAATGCCCGTCTTGGTCATCGACATATAAAACTCGCCGTTCTCATCATAGGTTGGCACCATGACAACGGCTGTTTGCAGAATATTATATTGAGCGATCGCTTCAGCATAGGCGCCATAATATTGAAACTGTTTTTGATAATCGTCGGATTTTGAGTAGATCTGGTAATTAAGCTTCGCCAAATAAGCGGCAGCCTGTTTGACGACGCCGGTCTGCTTAATATAGGAATCCAGCGCAGGCAAATCAATCGTAACCAACTGATTGACCCGATCCTTGATATCTACATAGGTCTGGCCAGTGCTATCGGAACGGAAGGATTTTAAATCTGCGCTACGGCTGTTGACAAAGCGCTGTATGATAGCTAAACGTATGGTCAAATAATCCACCAGCTCTGGGTATTCCAAAGCGTCGCTATCTAAAAAGTCAGTGAAAAGATTGCCGGTATCACCGATGTACTGATTAAAAAAATCAGCCGTATAGGCCTGACAAAGAAGCCCTAGCAAAGAGAAGGGATCCGTGTGGATATCCATGCCATACAAATTGGCTGTTAAAATATATTCGGTAGAAATATAGTCTCCTATTCCTGAGCCGCTAGAGCGTAAAGAGAGATGATTTCTCAACTCGTGAGGCGTAATATCGCCAAAATCGGAGGAGTCGATCACGGAGCTTAACAAATCCTCCGAAATGACCTCATACATATTCAGCCGTGTTTTATTGGGCGCCATGCCTTTATTGGCTTCTTCATAATTCAGCGAAATCCTTACCATAGCCGTATCTTTATTGCGCATATAGGACGCGCCGCATAGCAACACGCACAACGCCATCGTAATCAGCGTTAGGCGTATAAAGTATTTCTTAATCAGGCGTACTCGAAAGCTTTGGTTTCCATTGCCGGTCTTGGTCTCACGGGCTGCGCCGGCAGACTTGTGTTTGCCGCCCGATGCATTCTTCATTAGCGTGTACCGAAGTCCTTTCGAAGATTACGTTTTGATTATAACATTATTAAGCACCGCTTGCAACTTATCATCATTCTGCTGATGAAAATACTGTGCGCAAGCCAGCGGCACAAGACGATAAATAAAAGCCGAGTGATAGTAATAAATGGTATTATCAGTAAAGTAGGTAAAAAACATATAAATGGAAAGAAGCACATACATTTCAGCAGCGAAAAAGCCGTGACGCTCCAAAAGCCACCGGGGACGGACGTACAGCTCATAAAGCAACCATAGAAAGTAGCCCCAAAAGCCCAGCTCGATATACTGTCGCAATAGATCGTTATGGATGGCCGTGATGCCGCTGATTCCATCAATGCCGGCGTCCTTCAGCGAAACGAGCAGCGTGTATAGATAATTCAGACCGTTTCCCCTATAAGTGGGCGTTAGCTCGTAATAATCCGAAATAAAATGGTACAGCCCCGTTCGGCTCATGGTATCGATATTGAAGGTTTCGGTGAACCAGTCGAACAGCCCATATTTGATGGTAAACAGATACGCCCAGCAAACAATGATAAACCCAACGCAAAAGCGAATCATGGCTTTGTTGCGCTTGTTAGGCTTGCGATGCGAAATATAGAAATGATAAGCCAGCGCCAAAATCACGCCGATCAGACCAATGCGCTTAAAGCCCATAAAGAAGCCAAGCAGCGAAAGGAAAATGCACAGCTTCCGCCGAGGCTCGTCCTTTGGCGCGGCAATATAGAAAATAACATAGGAGCCAAAGGCGAAGGTCAGGTCGTGAACCTCCATATAGCGCATCGCGCCGCTGGCGTCTCCCAAAGAGGTAAGAAAATAAATAAAGGAGCTGATAAAGCCGCCTATGCCATAGGTGGCTATCATTTTTAGGAAGATCACAAAATAAGCGAGGGACATGGAATACAACGTATAGCGCAATGTAGCCCGCTTTAAAATATAGAGTCCGCCAATAACTGCAAAGATATTGATTGCCTGAATCAGAACCTTGTCCGACCCTGCCAAGATATATTCCAAGCTGGCCATATCGTAAATCCAAATCATTAAAGAAATGGAAATGACAAGGACCACCGATAAGGTGAGCATCATGAAGAATTCCAGAAGGTAGCGGGTATTTTTGATGTCATAATTGATTAGGAAATGGAAAAAAGCCATTACGCAAAAAACGATGCCCGTACCCTTTAGCATCCTTGGAAAGCCGCGCAGATCTCCCAGAAAATTGAGGGTCATCAGCACGATATAAGTAGCGCTCCAAAAAAAGCTCTTCAGCTTTTGACGCGCCTCCTGCCGAAACGGCGCATTAGCCTGCAATCGGTTTGCCTCCCTTTCCTCCGCGCTTTAGCCGGGAAAGCAGCCTTTGAAGAAACCACAACAGGTAGCGCTGCTCCTTTGTTCCTAAAAAGCCAAGCATAGCTAGGGCGCAGGATAGGACGATAGCCGCCAGCCAGCGGAGAAGTAACGCCAATAAAACGTTGCTGACTACCAATACACTGCCAAACCAGCGAATCAGCAGCATACCCAGGGCAAAGAGCCCCAGCATGCGCGCAAACAGCAAATAGTAGCCCGTAGCGGAACGGTGAAGCCTTCTGCGGTATAAAAGCAGAATTTTAAGCGCGATCTGCACAACATGGGTGCAGGTAGTACCAATGAACACACCCAGCATACCCAGCTTCAACCCCAGCACGATGGACACGATCAGGTTAATGGTGCTGCCTAGGATGGAAATATTTTTGTCAATCCTAAAAAGATTGGCGGCAGAAACGGTTTCCAAAAGCGGATTGCGCGCGGCAACCAAGAAAAAATTGACGACCAGCACAAAGACCACCAGATCGGACAGCACAAAGCTAGCGTCATACCAAAGCCCGCCGATAAACAAGGAAAGGGTGCCATATAGGCATAGGGAGCAGATGAGCGTGGGAATAAAAACCAAATAGGTTAAGCGCCGAAGCACCTCGTCGCATTTGTCATCAGATTCGCTGGTGAGCATATTGCCGATGCTGCCTTTGGAAGCAAAGACGATTTGGTCCAGCAGGTTGCGAACCGCGCTAATGATCAGTTGATAATTGGAGTAGTAGCCTACTGTGGTGGTGCTGTCCAGCATCGAAATCAAGACGTTGTCCGTAGAATTGGTAATCTTGCCGGACAGCGCGCCAATGAAAACGAATTTCACATTGGAAAGCACCTCTCGCCGACCTTCGGGCTCCAAGCTTTCGGCATGCTCTCGCAAAAAAGGATACTCTTTTGTAGCCGAGTGGGATATGAGGAGGTTAATCGCAAGCGTGCATGCGATCTGTACACACAGGTACGCCACGAAATTATTGGTTTTTAACAGCAAGATAACCGCCGCCGCCGCATAGCCGACGCGACAAAGGGTATTGATCCAAGCAACCTTATAGGATTTTTGATCAGCGGTTAAAAGAATGGCCTTATAGGAAAAAAGATAGGAAACCGCCGCTTGAAAAACGAAGAGCAGGTAAATAAAGCGCAGATAGCTTTCATCCATCCCCGTATCCGTAACGGTGAGCTGGATAAAGGGCATAGTGATCAGCCCAATCGCCATGATTGCCAACGCGATCATCCGATAGGCGGTTTTAAACAGCTTCATGAGCTGCTTGAGCCGAGGAATATCGTTTTGCGCCAAGGGCTGGTAGAGGTGAAAGGTGATGGCGCGGCCCACGCCCAGCTCTGCCAAGCTCAACAGGGCTATCAGCTCGGTAAACACACTATTGACGCCAAGGATCGTTACGCCAAGGGTATGTACCATAACGGTGCGGGTCGCAAAGCTAACGGCAATGTTGATCAGCTGCTGCAGCTCGCCAAACAAGAGGTTCTTAAAGCTTTTTTGGGTACGGTTCATAAAATCAGCCCTTGCTGCTTACGCGTTTTTGGTGGGTTTGAAGGCGCTTTTTCAGTTCCGCGCGGTCGACAAAAGGAACGGTGACTAGCACGAAAACGGAGCGCAGCACGTAGGAGCACGCCCGCAGGTATTCCTTTGCTCCCTTACAATGCCGGGCGACGCCAAGATATAAATGAGAGCGCGCCAAGGGATGAGCCCGATAGTCTGCTTTGTATTTTTCGTATACCTGTAGCAGCCCCCTATACCCTCGGCGGCTGCCCTTGGAGATTTGCTCCCCATCATGGACCCAATGCTCAAAAAGATACTCGTCCGCGCCCACGCAATGGAAACGGCGGGAAATGCGAAGCCACATTTCATAATCCTGCCGGGAGACCTGCTGTATATCAAAGGAACCGCAGGCTTCGATGGCCTTGCGGGCGATCAACGCCTGAGAGGTGGTACCGATATAATCCCCGTAAAGCAGGTCTTCAAAATCCACGCTTGTCAGAAAGGCCGCGCTCATGTTATAGGGCTTGCGAACTGTCGTGCCGTCCGGGTTTTTCCTGCAAGCCCAGCCTTTGCAGTAGATTAACCCAACGGACGGGTCGATTAGCTCGGCTTGCTTTTCCAGCTTTTGCGGAAGCCAAAGATCATCATCGTCGATAAAGGCAAGCCAGCTTCCTTGGGACAGCGCAACGCCATCGTTGCGGGAGCGCTGTGCCCCGCTGTTTTTTTCATGAGCCAGATACTTCACAGCAGGATAAGCCTGAAGCCCGGCGGCAAGCTCAACCGGCAGGGGCGAGGACGCGCCGTTATCGTCTACTACGATGATTTCAGTGGGCGAATAGGTCTGTGCCAGAACGGATTTGAGGCAGCGCTCCACCATGGAAAACGACCGACCATAGGTGGTGATAATAATACTGATCAACTCATTCATGAGCGTCACCTGCCAACATCGCCTTATATTTTTCCAGCATGGTTCGGGCAATGGGCAACCACATAAAACGCTCCCGAATCAATCGCGCGCCGTTTTCTCCCATAGCTGGGAAGCGATCGGACAACACCTCAATAATTCGGTCAGCCCATTTTTCTTCGTCAAGCTCCAAGGCAAAGCCCGTTACGCCGTTTTCAATCAGCATGGAAGCGCCGCCGTTTGGGGTGGTGATCGCTGGTACGGAGAAATACATGGCCTCCAGCAATACCATGCCGAAAATTTCATAATGAGAGGGCAGTAAAAATACATCCGCCGTTTGATAAAGCGCCTTTAATGCGCTTTGAGGAAGGGCTTTGCAGTAGCTAACGCGACCCTTTAACGCTTCGCCAAGGGGACGGAGACGTTCGCCGTATGCAGAATCGGTCAACCTACCTACGATCACCAGCCTCGTTTTCGGCTCTTTTTCCATGACGTTAGCAGCCGTTTTCAGCAAAAATTCTATATTCTTGGCAGCAGCAAGCTGTCCGATATAGAGCATATACTTCTGGTCGCCCTTGCTTTGCGCCAGCTCCTCCACCCAGGGATGGGGTTCTGCCTTTTCCAGCCGTTCCGCGTCCAGCCCCACACCTACAGGCGTAATATCCCGAAAGCCCTTGCTGCGCAAAAAGTCAGCCGCCTGTAGGCTCTTGGTAAAACAGGGGACGGCGGCAAGCCTTGCCCTGCGCAAAGCTAAAAACAACGCGTCAAAGACCCGGGCTCGCAGATTATAGCGTTTATTAAAGGCGCAGCCATAGGAGCCGTGATAGACCGTTACATTTTTCCGTCCGCTATGATACAAGCTCCAGCTTGTATACTGGTCATAGCCGTTGGTTTGGATGATATCATACTGGGGCAAAATAACGGATAGAGAAGGAAACAAGCCGTTGTTCAGCACTCCGCGCCCATGAAGCCACAGGATGCGCGCCTTACCGCCTTGGCAAGGAAGCTCCTGCATATGGTCTGCTTCCTTACCGCAGTAATATACCACGTCGCAATCGTGTCCCAGCGCGGCAAAAGCCTTTGCCAAGCCCACCTCCTGCGCGTTATAGTTTTGTACGTTCATCACATTGGGAAAGGTGCGAATGATTAAAATCTTCATAGGCTACGTCCTTGCTCTACGGACTCATACAGCCGCACGAGACGCTCGCCATAGGCTTGCGCGTCAAATTTGCTCTTGGCGGCGGCTACAGAAGCATCCGCCATGGCGGCGTACTCCGCGTCCGTCAACCCCGCGAAACGATGAAGCGCCTCCAGCAGCGACTTTTCCTGGAAGGGTTCAAAGAGCAGCCCGGTCTTTCCGTCCTCCACCAGCTCGGGAATACCGCCGATGCGGGAGCCTAGCACGGGCTTGCCCATGCTCATCGCTTCCATAATCGTATAGGGACAGTTTTCATACCATTCCGAGGGTACGATGACGGCTCGAGCGCTTGACAGCAAAGCGCCCATGCTTTCCTTATTCTGAAAGCCGACGAGACGAACCCGCCCCTCCATTCCGTTATCGCGAAGGAAGCCCGCGATCCATTCTCTTTCTTCCCCATCCCCCGCCAGCGTCAGCGTTTCCTCACAATGCGCAAAGGCGCGTACCAGCGTGCGCACGCCCTTTTCATGGGAAAGCCGCCCGAAATAGAGGAAGCCGCCCGAAGCGTCGCTTTGACGCTCATATCGGGTTCCCAGTGGCAGAAAGTTGGTCATCCGTATAACCGGCGACGTGGAAAAATGAGACGCTGTTAGCTTGTCGCATAGAAACTGCGAGGGAGCAATGAACGCGTTGATTTGATCATAGCCGTGTCCCCTGCGAATATGACGAGCTTCCAACGCCGCCAGCAGACTTTTCAAGGTGGAATCCTTCACGCATTTTTGCTGAATGCAAGGCCTATAGCCGCCGCTTGAGCAGCGCTCGCAGATGCTTCCGTGGGAAAGCATGGTATAGTTGGGGCAAAGAGCAATCAAGTCGTGCATGGTGAAAACCATGGGAACATGATGCTCTTTCAATGCGTCCACAATCGAGAAGGTCAGGTGCCGATGCACCAAATTAAGGTGCGCCACATCCGGGTGCTCCTGTTCGATCAAGGCAGAGATACGCGCTTTGTTTTCCTTGGAATAAATCAACCGGGAAGCGCCCTTTATTTTCTGAATGGGCGATTGATTGCCGGAAAAATCCACGTTATCGGCGAAAAACGCCGATTGTTCACAGGGAATATTACGCTCGTCCTTCATGGAAAACCAAATGACCTGGTGGCCCATGGCCTTTAGCAAATCTGCCAGCGCAAAGCAATAGCTTTCCGAACCGCCTCTTGGATAGAGAAACTTATTGATGAGCAGTACTTTCATGGCTTTCCTCCCGGGCTGTGAAGTCGGCTTCGTTAAAATGATAGCCGGTCAGCTTGTGGCGCAGGATCCAGCTTCCGGGTACCCAGATGCGCTTATGCATGGCGGGCGACGCGCTGCCGATCATCCAACAGTTACGCGGGCAGTTTTTCACCTGAGCGCGTACCGCCTCCGCCTGCGGGCTATGCCAAAGCTCCTCCCAATCCATATCCTTAAGGTTGCCCATGGAAAGCTTCTTTTCCAGGCCGTTGCAGGGAAGCACGTCGCAGAAGGGATCAATGAAGAACGCGTCCTTGCCCATCTCGCAGGGCAGAAGGCGCGGTTTCCCATAAAGATAGTTAATCAGACCGTAGTTAAAATACGCGCGGAACCATTTCTTGGGCGACTTATCCTTGAGCAGGATGTTAATCAGCTTTTCAAACTGCCGGGACACCTCGGCCTTATCGTCGATCTTGTTATCCGTTTTACGGAAATAAAAGGAGTTATGCAGTGTAGCGGTGGCAAACTCCATATGGAGCTCATTGGAAAGCTCGTAAAGGGGCACCAAATCGTGGCAATTCATATCCTGTACGGTCATGCCGAAGCCCACGTCCGGGTGGCCCATCTCCACTAACGTTTTTAACGTGTTATAGCCTCGGTTAAAGCCGTCCGGAATGCCGCGAATCGCGTCGTTATTCTGCTGCAAGCCCTCAATGCTGATGCGGATACCCACCTGTGGGAACTGTTTGCACAGGCTGATGATCCGGTCGGTAAAAAATCCGTTGGTGGAGATCACAATGCGATTGGTCTTTTTATAAAGCTCCTCTACAATCTCCGGGATATCCATACGCACGAAGGGCTCGCCGCCTGTAATGTTGGTAAAGGCCATTTCGGGCAGCTTGCGGATGGTATCCAGCTGGATTTCCTCGCTGGGCTTGGACGGATCCTTGAAGCAGTCGCACATATTGCACCGCGCGTTACACCGATAGGTGACAATAACCGTTCCATACAGCGTTCGACTCATATGTATTATCCCTCCGATATTATAAAATGGACACAGAGGTTTGCCGCTTTTGTATGATTTTCAGGTCCGGCGGGTACTCGCCGTGGAGCACGCTGCCCGCGCCTACCACGCAGCGCTGACCGATGCTCGTACCCTTCAGCAGCACCGTATTTGCGCCGATCCAAGACCGCTCGCCGACGGAAACGGGCTTAGAGACAAAATCCACCGGCAGGAAGCCTTTTCCCGGCTCCACCTGATGATCATGGTCATAAATCAGCACGTTAGGCCCCAAGGACACGCCGTTTTCGATGCGCACCGTCTCCTTGCAGACAATCATGGAGCCAATGCCGATATAGCAATGCTCGTCCAGCGTCAGATGACCTCCCGGCAGGACGTGAAGAACGGAGCGCGGCATCAGATGAACCTTTTGGCCCAAGCTGAGC
Source organism: Eubacteriales bacterium (assembly GCA_028693055.1). Taxonomy (GTDB): domain Bacteria; phylum Bacillota; class Clostridia; order Christensenellales; family Aristaeellaceae; genus Limiplasma. The sequence continues at coordinate 60,393 of JAQUWD010000001.1, forward strand.
CTACCGCCCTTTTCTACAATGATTTTTGCCGAGGGGGCAATGTCCTGTACGGGAGAGAAATCCACCTGCCGTCCGGGGGATAGCCGAAGCGCCAACAGGCGCAACAGCGACAGCAGGGCTATCAGGAGTTTTTTCATTGGTTTTATCTCCTATCAAAGGAAGGCTATCAACCGTATTAGCAATTTCTATACTATACCAATCTGTGCAAAAGTGCAAGAGGGACTGTAGCGCTAAGCGGAGCTGGCTTTGCCACGTCTGAGCCGCACGGGTGTACGCTTAGACAGGTCTCGCTCTTCTTAGGGATACAGCCCCTCAACAGGAAAAAGTGATTCTACGGCCGCAGCTGATCGGCATACCAGCTTACCACGTCGGCAATCTGGTGAAGCTCGCTCTCCCGGCAAGTAGCACGCCAAAGGCGCTTGTAGCTTTCAAACCAACGCTCTAGCGCCGTAGCCAGCGATTGATCGATGCGTCTGGCCGCGACGGCGGCTCCCGTCAGGTTCCATAGGCGGACGCCTTCTCCCGCCACGGTCCATGCTTGCAAGCGTTCCCGCATGGAGGTATCCATTTCTAGCACGCGCTGCCGAAGCTCCGCCATGGTTTGAGCCAAGGCGTCGTTGCAGCGCCGTACATTGTGCTCCTGCACATCCGCCGTCCATTCCACCGGCCTCTCGGAAAGCGTGCCCTGCCGCCCGTCTTTATAACGCACCAAATCGCGCCAGTGGCAGGCGGTTTCGACCTCCAGCTGTGCCAGCAAGCCAACCACGCTGCCGCTGCGATCCAGATAGGTCAAATGAGAAATTGCTTCGTTCAACGCATCAAAGGAGACGGGCTTCTCGCTCCAAGCCATGGCTGCGCCATAGATTAGCCCCGGCAGGGAAAGCGTGTTATCATTGATGTGGCCGTAATCGCCCCAATCTGTATTCAGCAGCCCCATGGCCTTGTATTTACGGGCGTAGGAGGACATACGCCGTATGTTCTCATAGCTGCTGCGCAATAAGGGCATCCAGTAATTCCAGCCGCAAACTCCGGGGCAAAGGTACTGGGCCGCGCCTGCCCGCGCCATGGCACGGGCGCTTTGCTCGCTTTCGTCGGGAGCATAGCCCCAAGTAAGGCAGACAGTTCCCTTGGGCAGCATCGCTACCGCATCCGGGAAGCGTCGAATGATATCGCCCCAGAACATGGGCGTACGCCCTTTTTTGACCACGAAATCGCAAAGCTCCTTCACAAAGCCCATATAATAGTCGCGCTCACCGGCTTTTTCAGCCGCCGTACGGCTGCGATCCTTGCCCAAATCAAAGGTTTCATCGGCGCAAATATTGAAATGACGGGAACGGAAAAGCGGCATGACCTCGGCGATTAGCTGCTTGATCAACGGAAGCGCCCGAGGGTCAGAGACGTTGAGGGTATGGTGATGCATCCGATTGGGCATGGTGGAGGGCATCGTATCCGCGCAGCTCAGCTCGCACAACCCGTTGTAGGTCTTGGTATGCAGCAGCTCAAACAGATGGCCGAAGCAGGAAAAGGAGGGAACCAGCTCGATTCCACGGGCTGCGCAATATGCGTCCAGCTCCATGATTTCCTCTGCGGTCAGCGGGTTGCCCAAACGGTACAGCTCCGTTAAATCGCGATATAAATAGGTATGCTCGATGTAAAGCTGCAGCTGGTTTTGCTTGTAAAAGCACAGCTCGTCCGCCAGCGCCTTCAGCGTTGCAAGGGTCGGCACCCGGCCGCGGGTAACATCCAGATAGTAACCCCGGTTTGAAAGGGACGGCGCGTCCACGATTTCCACGCCGTTGAGACAGCAGCCCTCCTGCCGGATGATCTGGCGCAAGGTCTGCACGCCGTGAAGCAATCCGCGCGGATCTCCGCCAGCAACGGAAACCAGCTGCGGGGTGATCAGCAGACGGTAGCCTTGCTCCTTTTGGGCAGCGTCCAGCAGGAGCGCAATATCCCCGTCGCGGCTCTCGCCCCGCAGGATGGGCAGCTCGAAGCCCGTGAAGCGCCGGATTTCCGCTTGCAGCTGCTTTGCGCCGGTCATTCCAAGCTCGCCGGTGCTTTCTCCCAGCACGATTGCGGTCTGCAAGCCGATGTCGAATACGCCCTGAAGTCGGTTCTCGTGGGTGGGTGTGGGTAAGTAGAACATGGGGCATCCTCCTATTTCCTGACCTGTAAAGAAGCCCGCCGGCATTGACACGTCGGCGAGCTTCTTTATTAGTCATGTAAATCAAAGTAGGGCGTTAAATCAGCCGAAAGCCCGCTTCCGTCTGCTTGTCGTGATAGCGGCCGATGAGCGCTTTGATGCGATCATAGGGGTTCAGCAATCCACTGAGGCTGCGGTCATGGTTCAGGCTGGCAATGATGTAGGAAATATACTTGCTCATATCCGCCTCGATAAACCAAGGCGCGGCCTTTAATTCGGGCGTGCGGTAGGTCAGGTTGGTGGAGATAATCCGGCTGATCAGCCCGTCGGCATAAGCCTTTTGGAAAGCGTCCAGACCGTTGGTGAACAGGGCGAAGGTGGCTGCGGCGAAGATGCGGTTAGCCTTGCGCTTTTTCAGCTCCTTGGCTAAATCCAGAATGCTGTCGCCGGAGGACAAAATATCATCGGACACCAGCACGTCCTTGCCCTCTACGTTGTCGCCCAGATATTCGTGGGCAACGATGGGGTTGCGGCCGTTGACGATGCGGGTATAATCCCGGCGCTTGTAGAACATTCCCATGTCCAGCCCCAGCACGGAGCTATAGAAGATATTGCGGTCCATTGCGCCTTCATCGGGGCTGACGATCATCATATGCTCCCGGTCTAGCTGCAAATCGCATTCCTTGCGGAACAGGGCCTTCAAAATCTGATAGCTGGGCTTGACGCTGTCAAAGCCCATCAAGGGCACGGCGTTCTGTACCCGGGGGTCATGAGCATCAAAGGTGATAAAGTTGGTTACGCCCAGATTTTGCAGCTCCTGCAATGCAAGGGCGCAGTCCAAACTTTCCCGGGTGGTGCGGCGGTGCTGGCGGCCTTCGTACAGAAGGGGCATGATAACGTTAATACGCTTCGCCCGTCCGCCGATAGCGGCAATGATACGCTTCAAATCCTGATAATGGTCGTCGGGAGAGGTGGGTACTTCCTTGCCGTACATGTTGTAGGTTACATTATAGGCGCCGATGTCGCATAGAATGTAAATATCATACCCTCGAACGCTGCTTTTGATCATGCCCTTGCCCTCGCCGGTGCCAAACCGGGGGCATTGGGTTTCGATCAGGAAATCGTTGCGATTATAGCCCATCAATGCGTAAAGCGGGGTATCCTCCAGCGCGTCTTGTTGCTCGTGCCATTTCAGCAGCCAGCTGTTAACCATTGCGCCCAACGCCTCGCAGCCGGGCATCGCGATCAATCCTAGGGGCGCGTAAGGCGTAGTTAACAAGTCGTTGTTCCAGGTGCTCACAAAATCCGTCACTTGTCATGCTCCTTTTTGTCGTCACAGGGGTGGCATACAAGCATAGTATAACTCAAAACTTCCACACTGAAAAGCCGGAAATGAAAAAAAGGCAAACATTTGGCGGTTTTTGTGAAATAATGACATGTTTTTTGTGTTCCTATACACGGCATAGCTACATATCCTTATTGAAAGGAAGGGAGGAATTTCCATGGGAAATACTGCCATGATCGTCTTGGCGGCACTTTTCATTCTTTTCTCGCCTCAGGTGATGGCGGCTGCTACCACAGCCGCCCAGGTTTTTGTAAGCGGGGTGCTGCCCGCGCTTTTCCCCATGATGATTTTAAACGGCCTTAGCGTTGCGTTAAAAGGCGAACAAAGGGACGCGCCGGGGCGAGAGATCTTGACCACCATCCTCTTCGCCTTTGCGGCGGGCTCTCCCGCTTCGGCCCAAAGGCTTACAGGCATAGCCTACCGCCTGACCCGTCCCGGACGATACGCCATGGCGGCCGCCACCGGCGTAATGAGCCCCATGTTTATTGTGGGTACGCTAGCCGTCCATACGGGACAGCACCACGCTAGCTGGATCATGCTAACGGCTCACTGGCTTTCCGCCCTGCTGACGGGGTGGGGTTGCCGGGTCTGGCTGCAAAGAACAGCTCCATTACCAAAGCCCACAAAAGACGAGCCTCTCCCTCCTCAAGAAGGTAAGCAGCTTTCGCTGGCTGCGGCGCTGCCCGGCGCGGTAAGCGCGGCGGCTCAGGCGCTACTATCCGTATGCGGAGCCATGATGCTCTTCTCCATCGTGGCCTGCCTTCTCAAAGCCATGCTGGCGCTATTGTTTCCCGGTTGGGTTGCGGCAAACGCGAAGCTGCTATCCATCGTATGGGCGCTGATGGAGATCGGCGGCGGCTCCTTTGCGGTGCTAGACGCTTTTCACGCGCCGCCTTTCGCTTTGCTCTGCGCTCTTTGCAGCTTTGGCGGCTTGTCCATCTGGCTACAAAATCTGCTTTTCTTTCAGAATCGAATAAACCCCGCAAAGCTCCTGCTTATTCGCGGGCTTCACGGGGTCACAGCCTATGGTCTTTGTACGCTGCTTTTTCGTTTGTTTCCTCAAGCGCAAGCAGCCTTTTCGCCCCAAGGCGCTTCCATACTGTTCTGTTCTTCTCGGGCGCTTATTTTGACTGCCGCACTGGCGCTGCTTTGTCTGCCGAACCGTCGCCGGTCTTGCCCTTAAACACCCAAAACTTGCTGACCACATAATTGAAAATCATAACAAAGATCAACACAACGATACGGTTTACAATATTGCTAACGCCTATGGATTTGAGCAGCAGCGCCATGCCTTCCTCAAAAATCAGAAAGCTCAGCACGCGTCCCAGCGCAAACTGCGCCAGCTCCACCCAAATCTGGGAAGCAGTTCCGCCCTTGACCATAAAAACCATCCGCCGATTGATCCAGAAGGCGAACAGCACGGAGATCACCCATGAAATAGCGTTGGCTACCATGACGTGGGTCGCCGTTGCCAAATTGATGGTATGCGCCACCCAGGAAATCAAGCCCTCGGTCATGGGCTCCTTGGGAGCCAGCGCAAAGCATACGCCATAGGAAATGATCATGCTCAGCACCGTAGTCAAGCCGCCGGCGACAACGTAGCGGAGCAGCTCGTACTGCTCCTTATGGCTATTGAGATATCCCTTGATTTTTTCGAGCATTGGTTTGTTCCTCCCTTTTTAATCATCCTCGCCATGATCCCCTCGCCCGTAGTCGCAGCTAAGGATATCGGCTAAGGGAATGGTGACCGGCTCCTTTTTGGAGCCAAGCAGCACGGTAGCCTTGAGGGGATCGAGATCAAGCACCAGCATGCTTCGCTGTACAAGCTGTCCGTTCAAAAGGAGCATAGCGCGTATTTTTCGCCCGCGCTCCATGGAGTAGCGCAAAAATCGCATCATTGTCGGTATTCCTCCGGCACGGCAAAAACCCGGTTCTGTCCTCCCTCGGTTTCAAAAACCAACGGAAACAGCTGCTCGATGGCGCTTTCGTTGATGGTGAACCAGTCGGCGGCGCGCTCATAAGCGCTGACATAGATATACTCCACACCGTAGCGCTTCAGCAGCAGCGTGTTCTCCACCGGGTTCTCATAAAACGCCGCCACCTCTGCCTGCCGAACCGAGGTGTCAAAGCCGTGATAGTACAGATAGGAGCTGCTAGAGCAGAGAATCGTCCGCCCGGCTAAAGAGCTAACCGGGTTCAGGTGCTGGTTGCCGGTGATAAAGATACTGTGCTCCGGGGTATTCTCCTTGATATACTCCGCGGTTTCGATATCCTTGGCAGAGTACGCCTGATAATCGCCGACCCATTCCCGGGCCACGGTTAGCCCGGCAGAAAAGAAGCAGCAGACCAAGAACAACGCCGCAATCACCCGCCGCCCCGGCAGCTCCTTCAAGCGGCTATACAGGTCAAGGGCGTAATCCGCCGCCATGGGCAGGCAGAGCATGAACCATACGTACAAAAGCTTGTTGTTATCGTACTCGTTGGGCTGGAACAGGAAAACCTCGGCTACCGCATAAATCAGAAACGCGCCGGAGGCAATCAGGCGATACTGCCGCAGGTCGTCCGGCAGCTCCTGTTGTCCCTTGGGCTTGCGGCGAAACAGCGGCAGCAGAATCAGCAGATAGGGCAGGCCGATATTTTTGATATAGAACCAGAAATAGGGATCCACCAGCCCGTTTCCGCCACGGTTGTTGCACCAATTGAATTGGAAGCGCAGAAAATGCTGGCTATTCGTGGCCTGCACAAAGGTAAAGGAAATGAGCTGGGGCAAGGAAAGAACCGCTGCAATCGCGCCATACAAAAGCCAAGGCAGAAAGGTCTGAAGCCGTTGTCCCTTGGCGGCGCTCCAAAGGCTATAGAGGCACGCGCCCAAGGAAAACAAAATCAGCGCCAAAAAGCTATGAGTATGCAGCAGCGGCATGCCCCCGGCAAAAACACCCAGCAGCACCAACGCCCGCAAATCGTGCCTCTCTTTCCGGCACAGCGGCGGAACCAGCAGGTTAAGGCAGGGCAGCAAAATCGTCCAGCCGCCCAGCAGCCCTCGTTGAGGGATCAGCAGATCGCAAATGATGTTAGACCAGCGCAGATTATTGGGGTCGGGCTGGTTGGTGGGCGTTTTGTAAAACCCCTCCATCACCGTGCGCAGATTGTCCCAAACCGTAGTGGTTATGCCGTTTTGCACCGTACCGCTGAGGGTGTAGAAAAAGCCCAGCCCGCCGTTTAAAAACAGCAGGAAAAACGCCAGCGTCCGCGCGCCCCTGCGCCGACAGAGCTGGTCGCACAAAAGCCAATAGCCCGCGTAGCACAGCAGCATCATGAGGGAGCCTGTAAAGGCCATAGCCATGGGCAAAGACTGTCCCAGCATATACATGCTGGTGGCAATGCTATCCGAAAGATAGGGGTAAGCCATGGTAGCGCCCAGCATCAGGCTATTTTCCAAAGGAAACCGCGCGTTTACAATGCTGGTGGTTACCGCCAAATGCAGCGACAGATCCCCATAGGTGCTTTGCCCCACATGATAGGAGCCGTCGGCGGCGGGGCGGATGGAATGGGTGTACTGTAAATAGCAGCTAAGCACCATGAGGGGCACAAGCAGCGCGCAAAGGCTTACCAAGCGACGCTTTTCCGCACTGTCAAAGGGCAGCGCCTCCCGCCGATCCCGCAAAACCCAGCACGGCGCCATAAGCGCCGCCAGCGTAGCCGCCGCCAGCCAGTGGGCTGTCAAGGTAAAAGACACGGCGTACGCCCACAGCACCGGCAGCCACATCAGCAGAAGCACGCCCAAGGAAAGGCCCAGATAAACGCGAATAAGGGGCCGTAGGCGAGGCAGCAGCAGCCGAGTCATCACAATGCCGCAGCAAAGGAACAAGAGCAGATACAAAATCGAAATCAAACAAAACCTCCCCCACAGGCGGAATTATACGGAAAGCATAGACCGGAAAAACTGCACCGCCGTTTGGAGCGCCCCGTCGGTTACGGTGCAAAGGCCGCTTAACGCTTCCTCGCCGGTAACCATAAAGGGAGAAAAGCGATATACCTTTTCGCCCATGGCGGTATAAAAGCGGCCGTCAGTAATGAAGGGACACAGGCAGGGCGCGATCACTGCGCGCTCAAACTGGATTTCAATCGCAGTTTCCAGCGCGTCCCACGCTTCGCCCTTGGGGTCGCTCAACCGACTGTGCTCGTACTCCACCTCCGTATCCAGCCGAAGCGCCGGATTGCGCAAAAGGCGACTCATCCGCTTTTTCATAGCGGCGGTTTGTACGCCCGGTATCACCGTCAGGCGAAAGGAAAGCTCCGCCTTTCTGGCAGGAGCGGCGGGTAGGCCCTCCGCCTGCATGGCATACAGGGTTAGCTCCGATAAAAAGAACTGGCGCATCACAGAACGGCCCCGCCAACGGCAACGGATCAGCGGAAAGGTGAGCCCGGCGTGCTGCATCATCAGCCGCTTGAAAAAGCTGCTGTCGCGCCCAACCGTCCACAGCATCCGGCGGCTAGCGTCGCACAGCGCAGCCTTGCGGCTATGGCGGGTAAACCGCGCGCCGCATTTTAACAGCTCGTCCAAGGGGCGGGCGTTTTCCTGCTGGACGGTCACGGCATCATCTGCCGTGACGCGGCCCGTCAGCAGTCCTTTTTCCGCAATGCCGATCAGCGCCAGCGGCGCTCCCTTGGGCAAATAGGTACGGAACGCATCCATGGTAGCATACCCGCCGTAATCCAAAACAAAACAGGGCTTAATACCCCGTGCGTTCAGATGGGCAGCCATGCTTTCCGCGCCTGCGCCGCCGCTGAGCCCGTCCATGCTCAACGCTAGAAACAAATCCCCACCGGGGCGGTATCCGTCTCGGAGCAGCTCCTCCAGCGCCTCTAGCAGCGATACCACATGCGCCCGGGAAAGCGGCACGCACAGGGAGGCTTCCGGTCGGTTCGACGGATGAAAGGAGCCTCTTTCGGGAGCATCCAAATGAGCGGTAAAAATCAACGGCTCCGTGATGCTGGCTCCCTGCAGCTCCATCAGCAGCGCGTCATTGGCAAAGGTTTTCTGTTCGGTTTTGGAAAAGACCAGCGGGTAGCACTGCCTCAGCACGTCAAGAACCTGCTTGGCTCCCTCCGGCGAATAGGCGGTATAGACGCTCAGCCTGCGAAGCGCGTCCTGGGCGCGGTCATAATTCAGCGGCGCTAAAAATTCACTCACAACTCCGTCCCCCTACTGGCCAATCAAGCCTTGCTCCTTCGCCTTACGGATGCTGTCCGTTACGTAAAAGACAAGGGCGCACAGCGTCGTGATAACAGCCAGCCAAATGACAATGAGATCCGGGGTTAAGAACCAGCCGGGGCAGAGCTGCAAAAACCAGTCGTGGAAAAAGCACAGCACCAGCCCGCCGATAAAGATGCAATGGGCTACCTTGCCGATCATGCTGCTGTAAACCACCAAGCCCTTTTTCAGCAGCAAAAGACCGCCAGCCACCATCACCAGCTCCTTGAGTAGCAGCACAATGACTGCAGACAGCGGAATCACAGCGGGAATAGCCTCGTTGCCAATCATCATGCTAAACATGGCGGTGAGCACCATCACCTTATCTGCAAAGGGGTCCATCAGCTTGCCGAAATTGGTGATCAGGTGATATTTACGCGCGATCATGCCGTCGAAAAGATCCGTCAAGCAGGCAGAGACGAACACAATGAGCGCAGGGTATTTCATTCCCTTCACAAACAGAACAATATACACCGGCACCAGCAGGAGCCGTATCAGGGTAAGGACATTAGGCACATTCCAGTTCTTCTTGAGATATTCTTTTGCGGTCACGTAGGTGACGCCTCCTTCATCTGAGGATGCATCCATTATAGCATTCGCCGCCAAGGGAAGCAAGGAGCGAATAGCACAACCCACAGCTCAAATAACGAGTATCAAAAAGGCAAGGGGATAGGCTGCGTCAAACGCCGCGCTCTCCCCTTGCCTTACGTTAATTGCTGAGGTCTTGGTTAGACTGCGTCCACTTGTACAGATCCGTTTCGTAAACCTGCCAGTCCAAGCTGGAGGAGGGAACGGTATAATCGTAATACAACGCGCCGTCATGGCCGTAATAGCCCGTATCGGACGTCCAGCCGTTTACCACAACGCTAAGCGATTGCAGGTTGGAGAACCTCGCCCTATGGTAGAACGAAAGGCCGCGGTAGCTGCTGCGCTCCCCAGGAGCCAGCGAATAATCGTAGCCGCCGTACAAGGTCGCCCCATGGGTAGTGCTTAAGGTGATGGCGTTGTCGAACTCATCGGTGGCCGTTACCATGAAGCTGACGCTGGTAATGTTCATATTGCTGTCGTTGCGCAGCACAAAGTATGGCTCGTCGTTGCGGATTTCCACAGCATATACCGTCACCGCGCGGCTGAGGGAGCCTACGTCCACATAAACGGTGCAGCTATAGCCGCCGTCCTCGGTAACGCCAGTGATTTGGCAGCGTCCCCATTGCCGCCCGGAAACCCGGACGCGGTTCGTGGCGCCGGAAACCCGAGCAATGCTTTCGTCGCTGGAGGTCCAGGTCATGTTTTTGTTGGTGGCTTCCTTAGGCTCGATATCGGCGGTAAAGGTGCCGTGGTAGTTGACCCCCACCCGAATATCGTTGTTTTTAAAGGAAACGCCGGTGACGGGCACAATGACCTCCACCGTTGTTTTCGCCTGACGGCGGGAGCCGTCTGCCGTGGTGGCGGTAATTACCGCTTTTCCCGGCGCTAGCGCCGTTACCACGCCGTTCTCGTCCACGGAAACGACCGTAGGCTTGCTGGAATGAAAGGTAACGCTTTGATCGCTGGTATCCGCTGGGCTGACCACGGGGGTCAAGGTCATGGATTGACCGATCACCACGCCATATTGCTTTTGTGAAAAAGTAACGCCCTTGGCCATCCGCTTAACGCTCAACGCAATGCTGCCGGATATTTCCGGCGATTCCACACCGGCGGCGGTTATTACCACGCTGCCGGGCGCGAGTCCCTTGACCCGTCCGCTTTTATCCACCGTTGCCACAGCCTCGTCTGAGGACGACCACGTAAGCGTTTTATGGTCCGTATTCTTGGGCAACACCGTTGCCTTTAGGCTCATGCGGCTGCCGGTGGCGAGGGACGTATCGGAGGCGGTGAGCTCAACGCTCTGTGCCTGCTGATAGACACGCAGCTTGACCTGCGCCTTTGCGCCGCCATCCTTGGAGCGCACCGTAACCGTGGTTTGTCCCCTGCCCACGGCGGTAACAACGCCGCTTGCGTCCACGGTGGCTACGCTTTCGTGGGAGGATTCAAAGGTTGCAGCCTGCAAGGTCGCGTCCTCGGGCTGATAGGCAAGGGTCAGCGTTGCGGTCTGGCCCACAAGCAACGTATCGCGATCCGTGGATACTGTTATTTTCTTTACCGGGGTTACTACCGTAACCGTCAAAGTCTTGCTAACGGTTGGGTCGTAATCGCTGGTGATAATCAGCTGGCAGGTTCCGGCCTTTACGCCGGTGACAAGGCCCCGTTTATTCACCGTGGCAACGCTTTCGTCGCTAACGGTAAAGGTATAGCCCGCCCGCTTTGCCACTGCGGGCGTCATGGTCAGGTCGTAATCCACCTGTTTACCGACGGCTACCACCAGCTCGTTCACGCTGGTGGTGATCACCACAGGCTCCGTCGCCTCTGCCAGCGCCGCACAGCCGCTTGCCAGAAGAAGCATCGCCAAAAGCGCCGCCAACCACGATTTCACGGATTTTTTCACTTCAAAGACCCCTTTCTAAATAAGTTCCAGCCAGTGTGCAAGCTCTTTACTTAAATGGTCGTAGGCGCAGGCCTCCACATTCTCGGCGCTACGATCCGGCAGCGGGTTTTCGCCTCGCAGCCATCGGGTCGCCAGTCGCTCCACATAGTCCTCCATACGCAAACGATCCGCCTGCCCCGCCGCCTGCTCGCCGCAGAAGCCCGCGCCGGTCTTTTCCAGTAGCGCTTTCATTTCGCTGTTCGCCGCTTCCCCGGACATGTAGCAGACAATGGGCTTGCCCATCATCAAATACTCAAACAGCTTGCCGGTGAGAATACCGGTTTGCGCCGCCGTATTCCAGGAAGCCATCATCAGCAGATCGGCTTGGGCTTGTATTTTCAAGGATTCCTCCCTGCTGACGCTGCCGTGAAGCTCCACGCATTCTTCAAGGCCGCACTGTTTAGCATAGCGAACGAAAACTTCTTCTTGGGTTCCCGCATAGCACAGCCGCAGCCGTTCCTTGGGGAGGATTCCCTTTTCCGTCAGCTTCGCCAACGCCGCCATGACGGGGGTAATATCCCGGTCGCCTACCCCCTTGCGCCCCATATGGAACTGGCCGCAATAGGCCGCGCGGAAAAAATCGTCCTTTCGTTCAACAGCCGGAAGCTCCGGCGCGTCCTCCCGGTCAAAGCCGTTGAGCAGCACCTTAGCGCGCTCCGGCATTCCCATAGCCTCAAGGGTCCCCTTAGAGACCGCCGTCAGCACATCCGCATCCCGCTCCACACATTTCCGGAGCCGCTTCATTCTGCCGTTTTGCCAGCGAAAGGACACGCCCATTTCGTCCCGAAAATCCGCCGCCCATCGCTTCGCCAGCCCACGCTTTTTCGCCAGCGCCGCGATCTCGTGAGCGCTCATGGGCGCATAGCTGGAAAAAACGGCGTCGTAGCCGCCTTGCAGCTTCCTAAGCTCTTTTTTGGCCTTCCGTTCAAAGCTGCAATCCGCCAGCACCCACAGCAGCAAATAGGCGCTGTTCATCAGCCGGTGAATCGCGCTCTTTTTTTCCTCGGGTTCCGACGCTTGGGCTGCGCCCCCGGGGGTGACGGCTTGCTGGCCGCCCTTGGCTTTTCTGGCCTTTAGGGTTTTTAAGGGGTTCCACTCCCGGATCACATGCACGTCTCGCAGCTCCCGAAGGTCTCGCTCCAAGGTAGGGTCTACCCGGTCGTCCATGCCGGAGCCGCAAAGCACCGTCACGTCGATTCCCATGCGCTCAAAGTACTTTGCCAGCTTGGTAGGGCGCACTGCGCCGATGGTATTCTGGGGCGCAAAATAGTAGCTGACAATCAATACCTTCTTCTTGGGTCTTTCCAAGCTTACGCCCCCTTCTCCGCAACCTCGGGAAACAGCTTGGGCAAAAGCGCAGAGCTGCAGCAATCCCGGTTCCAGTGCTTCATGGCAGCCTGCCGCATCTTATCCGTTTCCGATTCGCTTAGGTCCGCCAGCATATTCAACCGTTTGAGCACTCCGTCCGAGCCCTCCTCCGGCAGATAGAGGTAGCCCGCATCCTGATGCACCAGCTCGGGAATGCCTCCCACCTTCGGGGCGATAACGGGAATGCCGTAGCGCATGGCCTCCATCATGGAAACCGGCACGCCCTCCTTTTGGCTGGTATTGATGAATACGTCATAGGAACGCTTTTCATACATTCTGTTCACGTCGGCGTTATCCACCGTTCCCATCAATTCATAAATAATATTCTGTTTGGAGTCCAGCTTCTCCTCCACCATCCGCCGCAGCTCCTCCATACCCGGCCCGCCGCCGATATGGGTCCAGTGCAGCGCTCCGCCCTCCCAGCGGGAAAGCGCCTCCACCAGTATGGGCACCTGCTTGATGGGAATCAGCTGCGCGCAGCTAACCACCCGCAGAATGCCTTGAGCAAACCGAGGCGCTCGTTTGCAGCCCGATATCGGCTCTCCGCCGGAGCCCATCGCCAGCACCCGCACCTTGCTGGGCTTTACGGTACCGCGCATATATTCCTGAAACTGATCCTTTGCCACCCGACTGATGAAATACAAGCCGTCTGCCACATCGGCGATCATTCGTTTCATCAGGTAGGGATTCATGGGGTTGCGCTCGATATCGATATCAAAGGCATGACCCCGCACCACGCAGCGCGTCTTGGGATGCTTGCGCTTGGACAGGGCGGCGGCATAGCCGTCGAAGCTCATCCAGCAGGAATACAAGACCGTCTGTCCCTCCGTGCAGCCGCGCAGCACCCGTTCCGTCCAATAATGCATTTTAAGCCCGCGACGGGTAAACAAAAACAGCTTCGCCAAAGCAACCGGGGTCATTTTATGTTCCCGGAACAGGTGAGCAACCTCTTTCCAAAAGTCCTTGGAAAAGGGAGCGGCTAGCCAAGAATGGGGCGCTGCCAGCCCTACCCGAGCCAGCGGAAAATCCACGCCCTTTTCGTCCAGCGTCGCCACGCCGGCAAAGCTGACCATCACCACCCGCCCAAAATGGCGGGTGAGCCATGGCAGCTCCTGCATCATAAAGGGGTCGGGCTTGCCGTCGGGATGAATCCCGCAGGAGCTAAGATAAATCACTGTTTTTGGCATGGAACTCCCACCCTTTCCAGCACGGGCTTCATAACGCCCGTCCACGACATGTTACTTTTGGCGTACGACCGCATATCCTCCGGCACTGCCCGGTCCGTTTTCGCCCGTCTGGCAAAGGCCATGATAGCCTCCAAATCGGGCAGGCTATCGTCGTTGGGGATGCGCAGACAAAAGCGCGGTTCCTCCGGCAAATCGGGGTCGTCCACCGCATAGACAAAGGGAAGCCCGCGAGCCATGTATTCCCGCAGCTTCAAGGTCATGCTGCAAAACTGTCCCTTGCGGAAGAGTCCAAGGCCGCCTACGCCGATATCGCACCGGGCTACCAGCTCGTTCAGTTTTTCGCCGTAGGTTTCGCCCTCCCAGACCACCTGACGGTCAACGCCCAGCTCCTTCGCCAGCATCTTCCATTCCGCCAGCGCGCCGTCCCCCTCGCAGCCCGCCATATGCAGCACCATGTTTTGCGGGCTTGCCGCCATGGCCTTGAGCAAGCGGTCATAGCCCTGCCAGCGGGACATGCTGGCAAGGGCCAGCATATGCACCTGCTCGTCCTCAGGTCTGGGCCTGTGCAGAGGGAAATGCTCCGCGTCCACGCCGTTCACGATATTCATAGCGGGGCGGCCGTTGAGCGTCGGGCCGCAGGGGTCGCCGATGAGCGTGAACAAATCGATCATCGGGGTAATGGAGCGAAAAACCCGGTCCGTATACCAAAAGACAGGCTTCCGAAGAAGCGAAGTGGTCTTGCCATTTTCAAAGGGATAGGTAGGATGCTCCACCACCAGCTTTGCTCCGCTTTGCTTTACCGCCTTAAAGGCCTTGGGCGCGTTGCCGAAAAGCTGCATAAAGCGCAGATAGACCAGTGCAAAGCGCTGCTTGGTAACGGCGGCGGTCAACGCGTCCATCAAATCTACGAACAAAAGCGTATGGCTGTAGGCCGGCATGCCGCTCCACGGGCAGCGTTTGAGAAGCGTGGGCTCCCCTTGGCCGCAAAGCCATATTCCCTGACGGTTCCAGCCCAGATAGAACGCCTCGTGACCGAGGGCTCGAGCCGCCGCCATCTGACCGTCAAATTTACCCTTTAGATTATCGTGGAAATCCAGCGGATAACGCATCACAAACAGGAGCTTCGCCATCAGTCCACATCCTTTAGCATTTGGGTATAAAGCGCCGCCATCTGCACCAGTACGGGCGCCAAGCCGTAGGGCTTGATAAAGGCGGCGTTTCGCGCGCCCATGGTCTGCCGAAGCGACGGGTCTTGAAGCAGGGCGGAGATATCCGAACGAAAGCCCTCCACATCATCGGGCTTTTCCAGCATACCGCCCTCTCCCGGTCGGATCAAATCCGCATTGCCCCGCACGTTGGAAACCACGCAGGGCAGTCCAGCGGCCATGGCCTCCATTTGCGCCACTGGCAGCCCCTCCTGCAAGGAGGGAAACACAAAGACGTCCGCACATTTCAGCAGCGCGGGCACATCCTTACGAAAGCCCAAAAAATGAACCCGCTCCTCCATATGAAGCTCCCGCGCAAGGCTCTGTAGCTCTCCTAGCTTTTCTCCCCAGCCGCAAAGCAGTACCTGCGCCTTGGGAAGCTCGGCGGCCGCTTTTAGCAGCACCGCCTGATTTTTGCGGGCGCTGTGCTCGCCAACAGTGATCAATACAGGCTCCGTTTCTCCGATGCCCAGCGAAGCCCGAATCGCCGCGCGATCAACGGGCGCGTCAAAGCGGCTCAGGTCTACGCCCACCCCGTTGACTCTCGCCACGTTTTTAGCCGGAAACCGGCGCGCCCTTTTTTCGTCCTCGATATTGATGGTAATCAACAAATCGGTATAGCGTGCCAGCCAACGCTCCGCGGGATAAAACAAAAGCCAGTTTTTAAGCGGCGCTCCCGTAAAGAAATGGAAACCATGGGCAGTATAGACCACCTTGGTTCCCTTTTTACGCGCCCCGCGAGCGCAAAGCCGTCCCAGCATGCCCCCTACGGGGGTATTGCAATGGATCAGCGTATAATCGCCCTCATCGATCAGGCGCTTTAATTTTTTCGCCACCGCCCCATTCCCGGCGCTCAGGGGAGAGCGTTCAAAGGGCAGCTCGATATAGCGATCGCAGTAGGGAACCCTGTCCACCGGCCCCTCCGTATCGTTTCTGGCGCAGAGATGCACCTCGTAGCCCTGTTCCTGAAACCATTTCATATAGGGTAAATGGAAAACCAGCATATGTCCCCTCAGCATGGTGCCGACGAACAATACCTTCTTCGTCATTACGCTTCCTCCGTACGGGCGATGGTTTCGGCAAAGGATGGCTGGGGCCCGTCCGAAAAGGCCTCGCTCATGGCCTGATCGTAGGTCAAATCCCCAAAAAGCTTGCCAATGGTGCTGATATGGGGCGCAAGCAGCCGAAGCAGCCAGCCAAAGCCGGGGATTTGACATACCCGACGGCGGTGAGCCTTCGCTACCTCCGATACCAGCGCGTCCATAGATACATATTCCCGGTTCTGGGGGAAGTACAGCCCGCCTTGACCGCTGCTAATCAGCCGTTCCACAAAGGCGCACAGAACATCGATGTGAAGCATGCTACGCTTGCTTCTCACCTTAGGAAAAACGGGTAAGGTCAATATCAGCTTCACCAGTCTGGGATAATTGCCCTTGCAGCCCTTGCCATATACCATGGGAGGCCGGAGAACGGCTATCCGAAAGCTGTCGTCCTCAAGGGCGGCAAGCTCCCGCTCGGCGTTAAGCTTGCTGGTCCCGTAGGCGGTATTGGGCGCGGGACGGGTCTGCGCGGTGATGGAGCCGCAAAATAAGCCGTACACGCTCATGGAGCTGAAAAAGACAAACTGCTTTACGCCCTGCTCCTTGGCGGCGAGGGCCACCTTCACCGCCAGCTCCCGATTGACCAAATCGTACTTTGCGGCGTTTTCCTCCGTCTCCCGCTGATGAGCCAGCCCGGCGGTATGCACCACGCAGTCATAGCCATGAAAAGCGCTGTCCGGCAAGCGGCCACGCACGCTGAGCAGCTCCGCTTCCATCCCATTTTGGGTAAGGAAAGCGGCAATTTGCCCGCCAAGGTAGCTGCTAGCCCCGGTGATCAGCACTCGCTTCATTTCTCGTCCTCCGCATTTTTAACGGGGTAGGTCTTGGTATCCTTGCCCTCCACGATGCCCTGCCGATTGATTACCTTCACAAAGGTGAGCACAAAGCATTTCAAGTCAAACCAGAAGCTGATGTGCTGGGCATATTCGCCGTCTCGACGGGCTTTCTTAACGATATCCCGGCTCAAATAATCCCGGCCGTTCACCTGCGCCCAGCCGCTTAAGCCGGGGCGCACATCGTTTGCGCCGTACTTGTCCCGCTCCTCAATCAGATCGTATTGGTTCCACAGCGCGGGCCGGGGGCCGATCATGGACATCTCTCCCTTGAGGATGTTGATCAGCTGGGGCAGCTCGTCCACACTGGTAACCCGCATCAGCCGCCCTAAGCGGGTGATGTACTGCTTGGAACCTCTTAAATCGTTGGTTGGTACGTCGTGGGGCGCGTCGGCCCGCATGGTGCGAAATTTATAGATCATGAAATATTTTTTACCCATGCCAACCCGCTTTTGCTGGAAAAATACCGGGCCCTTGCTATCCAGCTTAATCCAGACCGCCAGCAGCAAAAACAGCGGGCTTAACGCGACCAGCGCCACCAAAGATAAAATAGCGTCCAGCCATCGCTTGATATGGCGTTCGTACATGCTTCAAGTCCTTTCGTTATTCGCAGCTTCGTCCTGCTCCTGACAGGCCTCTGCCAGACGGTTGACCGCATTTAAGTAGGCAAGGCAGCTAGCCTCGATAATATCCGTGGAAACGCCCTTGCCCAGCATCACCGTTTCGCCGTGACGCACCCGCACCGTTACCTCGCCCAGCGCGTCCTCGCCCTCGGTCACCGCTCGCAGCTGATAGCTCTCCAGCGCGCACTTCAGCTTTGTAATCTGATCTACCGCATGAAAGCAAGCCTCGACGGGGCCGTCGCCGCAGTCCGCCCGGGTGATCACGTCCCCATCCTTTTGCAGGCTCACCGTTGCCGTGGAGGTCATATGGTTGCCGCTGAAAATCTGAAAGGAATTCATGCGATAGCTGCCTGTAGCCCCGTGCATCTGCTCTCGGCAGATGGCCATCACATCCCGCTCGGTTACGTCCTTCTTGCGGTCGCATAGCTCCTTAAACTTTTCAAAGGCGCGGTTCAGCTCGTGCTCGGTCAGCTCGAAGCCCAGCTCCATCGCGTGCTCCCGCAGGGCGTGACGACCGCTGAGCTTACCCAGCACAACGCCGCCTTGGGGAATCCCCAGCTCCTCCGGCTTCATAATTTCGTAGGTGGCGCGGTTGTTAAGCACGCCGTGCTGATGGATGCCGCTCTGGTGCACAAAGGCGTTGGCTCCCACCACCGCCTTGTTGGGGGGGATTTCCACGCCGCTTAGTCCAGCCGCCAAACGGCTGATGCGGTACAGCTCCTTGGGGTGCAGGTTGTCCCTAACGCCGTATACGTCCTTACGGGTGCGCAGCCCCATGAGGATTTCCTCCAAGGGCGCGTTGCCCGCCCGTTCGCCCAAGCCGTTCAGCGTGCATTCCACCTGCCGCGCCCCTCGGCGCACCGCCTCCAAGGAGGTGGCGGTAGCCAGCCCAAGATCGTTATGGCAGTGAGCAGACAGGATCAAGTCCTCCCGCTGACCCACTACGCGAGCGTAAAGATCCGCGATGAGGTCGCCATATTCTTTAACGGTGGCATAGCCTACCGTATCTGGAATGTTGAGCACCGTCGCCCCAGCCTTGGCGGCGGCGGTATAGATTTCGTAGAGAAAATCAAGCTCCGTTCGGGTCGCGTCCTCGGCGCTGAACTGCACGTCCGCGCAGAGGGATTTCGCCAGCGTTACGCTGTGAACGGCGGCCTGAAGCACCTGCTCCCGGTTCATGTTCAGCTTGGCTTGCCGATGCAAAGGGCTGGTGGCGATAAACACATGGATGCGGGGCTTTTTCGCGTCCTTGAGCGCCTCCGCGGCGGCGCGAATGTCCGTCTCCACACATCTTGCCAGCGAGCATACGCCCGTTGACACCGTTTTGGCAATGGCGCGTACCGCCTCAAAGTCGCCTTGACTGGCTCCAGCGAAGCCCGCCTCGATCATATCCACGCCCAGCGCGTCCAGCGTACGGGCAAAGTCCACCTTCTCCACTAGTTGAAAGCTGACCCCGGGGGTCTGCTCCCCATCCCGAAGCGTGGTGTCCAGAAACTGCACCGTGTCTAGCATTGGCAACCTCCGTTATTCCAGCGAAAACTGGCCGTCTATTTTTTCCAAGGTTTTTTGCCCAATGCCCTTCACCGCCGTCAAATCCTCGGCGTAGGCAAAGGGGCCGTTTTGTTCCCGCTCGTCAATGATGCGCTGGGCCAGCGCCGGGCCTATGCCGGTAAGCAGGCACAGCTCGTCCTCCCCGGCGGCGTTTATGTTGACCGCCCCCGCAGGGGTGGGAACGGGCATCCTTTCCATCGAGGAATGAGCGGCGGACAGGCTAAGCCGAGCGCCGGTGGGCGGCAATTGCATTCCAATCAGCGCAAGGGCAAGGCAGCAGAGCAGGGCAACGCCCAGCCCAGCCATTACCCGTTTAGCCATCCTTGCGAACCTTCTGCCCGGCGGCGGTATCCTCCAAAATATAGCCCATGGCCTTAATCTGATCCCGAAGCTCGTCGCTCAGCTTCCAGTTCTTATCCTTGCGGGCTTGGGCGCGGCGCTCCACCAGCTCCTTTACCTCAGGGCTTAGGTCGTCCTCTTTTTTCATCAAAAGTCCCAGCACATCCGTCATGCCCAGCAGCTTTTGCTGTCCGTAAAGAACCGCTTCCTTGCTCACATCGGTAGCGTCCAGCTTATGAATCTCGCGCACCAGCTCGAAAATTGCGCCCAGCGCGTCGGCGGTGTTCAGGTCGTCGTCCATGGCGGCGATAAAGCGGGTTTGCGCTTCGTCGCATTCCTTCATGAAGGCCTGCTCCCCCTCGTTCGGCTGCCGATCCTTGGCGGCGTTCAGGAGGAAGGTCAGTTGATTTCTGGCGATATACAGCCGCTCCAAGCTGCTCTGGGCTTGGGCAATCTGCTCCCGGCTGAAATTGAGGGGGCTGCGGTAATGGGCGGACAAGGTGAACATTCGCACCGCTTCCAGATCATACTCCTTGGCGATATCCCGGACGGTGAAGAAGTTGCCCTTGGACTTGCTCATCTTTTCGTTGTCAATATTTAGGAAGCCGTTATGCATCCAGTAATGGACATAGGGCTTGCCCGTTGCGCCGCTGGTCTGGGCGATCTCGTTTTCATGATGGGGGAAGAGCAAATCCTTGCCGCCGCCGTGGATATCAAAGGTTTCGCCCAGATAGGTGGTGCTCATAGCCGAGCACTCGATATGCCAGCCGGGACGACCCATGCCCCACGGGCTTTCCCATGCGGGCTCGCCGGGCTTCTTGGCCTTCCACAGGGCGAAGTCCAGCGGATCCTCCTTTTGCTCGTCCACGCTGACCCGCGCCCCGCTGGCTAAGTCCTCGATATTCTGGCCGCAGAGGCAGCCGTAGGAGGGGAAGGCTCTGACGCGGAAATACACGTCCCCGTTGCTTTCGTAAGCCAACCCCTTCTCCACCAGCTTCTGAATTAGCGCGATAATCTGGGGCATATGCTCCGTTGCCCGGGGATGGACGGTGGCGGGACGGATGCCCAATGCCTTCGCGTCAACGAAATACTCCGCGATAAACCGCTCCGCAATGGCCTGCACGGTGGTGTGTTCCTTTTCAGCCTGCCGAATCATCTTATCGTCGATATCGGTAAAGTTTTGCACAAAGGTAACCTCGTAGCCCTTGTACTCAAAATACCGCCGGAGCACGTCAAAAATGATAAAGGGCCGGGCGTTGCCGATGTGAAAATAATTATATACGGTGGGGCCGCAGGCATAGATGCCTACCTTGCCCTCGTGGATGGGCTTGAACTCTTCCTTTTTCCGGGTCATGCTGTTGTAAATCTGCATTTTATCTTACTCCTCTTCTTGGGTTTGATTCATTTGCTCTTCCAGCGTGCAGCCATGGCAGCCTTCGCTACATCGCTCCCCGCAGGGGGAGGCGCTATCGGCTTCCTCGATGCATTCGTTGCAGCCCAGCCGCTTGGCGTGCTTCGCCAAGCAGCTTTCCAGCACGCTTAGGCGCTTCACCAGAGCCTCCATACGGTCCAGCATGGGGTCGGGCAGATTGACCTGATCCAGATCCACGCCGTCGGAGGGCTGCGGCGTTTTTTTCGCCACGATACGTCCGGGATTGCCAACCACGGTGCAGTTGTCCGGTACATTTTTCAGCACGATGGAGCCTGCGCCGATCTTTACGTTGTTCCCGATGACGATAGGGCCCAGCACCTTCGCGCCCGCGCCGATGGTCACGTTATTGCCGATGGTGGGGTGGCGCTTGCCCACGTCCTTGCCCGTGCCGCCCAGCGTAACCCCCTGATAAATGGTGACGTCGTCGCCGATGATGGTGGTTTCGCCAATGACCACGCCGTCCCCATGATCGATAAACACGCGGCGACCAATCTGCGCGCCGGGGTGAATCTCGATGCCGGTACGGTGCCGCGCCCGCTGGCTCAGGATACGGGCTAGCAGCACATGCCCCTTTTGATACAGGGCATTGGCCCGGCGGTGGGTTTTCAGCGCCTTCAGCCCGGGGTAGCAAAGCTTGACCTCCATAGCCGACTTGGCGGCGGGGTCCCGGGCAAGCACCGCCTGCTCATCCTCCCGAATCAGAGCCTTCCAATCACTCATTCCATAACCGCCTTTCCCTCGACCCGTTCCAGCGGCTCTGCGGGCAACGCCGCACCGCTCATGATTCCCTCAATATCAGCAAGCAGCCGTTCTTGGGCGTTGATACCGCCGTTTTCCGGCTCGTTAAGCGCGTACGCGCCGTCCGGCAGCCGTATTCTGCCCTTTTCGTTATCTATCAACTGCAGGCGCAGGATATTTTCCACCGCCTTTTTACATCGTTCGTCCTTTACGGGGAACATAAGCTCCACCCGCCTGTACAGGTTACGGGGCATCCAGTCCGCCGAGGACAGATAGACCTCCGGGTCGCCGGCGTTTTCAAAGCGGAACGCTCGTGCGTGCTCCAAATGCCTGCCCACGATGGAGTGGACGTGAACGTTATCGCTGAAACCGCTTTTGCCCGGGAAGAGGCAGCAAATGCCCCGAACGATCAGCTCTACCTGCACGCCCGCCCGTCCGGCGGCGCAGAGCGCCTCCATAATAGGGGTATCGCATAAGGAGTTCATCTTGGCGATAATACCGCTGGGATGGCCCGCTTCCGCATTTTCCCGTTCCCGCTCGATCAGGTGCAGCAAGGTAGCCTGAAGCTGTTCCGGCGCTTTTACCAGCTCCTGCGTCACGGCGCTTTCCACGCCACGCAGCCGTTCAAAGAAGGCAGCCGCGTCGGAGGTTAGGGTCTCGTCGGCTGTGAGCAGTCCAAAATCCGTATAAAGCTTGGCGGTGCCGTCGTGATAGTTGCCGGTGCCCAAATGAGCCACCCGCTCAAGCTTTCCGTCCTGTTCCCGCTCGATCAGCGTAATCTTGCTGTGGCATTTCAGCCCCGGGAAGCCGAAGAATACCTGACAGCCCGCCCGGCGCAGCCGTTCGCCCCAGAAGAGATTGTTCTCCTCATCAAACCGGGCGCAGCATTCAAACAGCACATATACCCGCTTGCCTTTTTCCGCCGCCTCCGCCAACGCCGCCACGATGGGGCTATTGCCGGACACGCGGTACAGGGTCTGCTGCACGGAAACCACCGCCGGGTCTGCCGCCGCCTGACGCAGCAGATGCACCACCGGCTCAAAGCTATGATAGGGATGGTACAGCAGATAATCCTTTTGAAGAATCCGCTGGAAGACATCCTCGCCCATCAGCTCCTCCACAGGCAAGGGCTGGGCGGGAGGATACTTCAGCTCCGGGCGCTTAACCTGCCCATACAGGTTCATCATCATCTTATTCAAATCCAACGGCCCCGTGACACGGTAGCGCCGTTCCATATCCACATCGAAGCGCTTCATCAGCAGATTGAGCATTTCCTCGCTCATGCGCTCCTCCGCTTCCAGCCGCATCACTTTTCCGGCGCGGCGCTCGGCCAGCATGTCCCGCACCGCACTTTCCATGGCTTCGGGGGCGCAATCCGCCAGCGGGAAGTTTTGATTGCGCAGGATTCGGAACACGCCGCAATGAACGACCGTTTCCTTGGGAAACAAGCGGCTCAAATGATGCTTAACCACATCCTCTAAAAGGATGAGGCATTGCTTTTCCTTGCTCACGGACAAATCGTAGAGCCTCGGCAGCGTGGCGGGCAAGGCCACAATGGCGAAGCGGGTTTTCTTGCTCCTGTTTTTTTCCAACCGAACGCACAAATGGAGCTGCTTTTGGGACACCAGCGCGTCCTGCGGCAGCACCTTCAGGAAGGGACGGATCGCCGAATCGAAAAGCTGCTTTTCTTTTTGGGTCTGCTCCGCATTCAGCGGAAAAACAGGATAAATCTGAACGCCCTGCAAATAAAGCTCGCCGGCAATGCCCTCATACAGCATATACTGCATGTTGTTCTGGCTTAAGATTTCTTTATTCAGCTTTTTATATAAGGCTTTGGCGCTAAGGCCGCCCTGCACGGGGCCGTCGCCTTTTTTCTCCTTAGCCCCCGTCAACGCGCCAACATAGCGCACCTGCATAAATTCATCCAGATTGGAGGTGACGATTGCCAAAAATTTTGCGCGCTCCAAAAGCGGATTCTTCGGCTGGTCCGCCTCCATTTGCACCCGTCGGTTAAACTGCATCCAGCTTAACTCTCGATTTTGGAATGGATCCCGGCTATCTTTCGGCTGGTCTTTGGCGCCCATGCGTTTGGCCTCCCGCTTCTCTTTTGCATATAGATGCACCTAATTATTATAGCACAGGTTGCGTTTTGCGTATAGAGGGCGTGCTAAAACGGCGGTTTGAAGCGCTTAGCGCGTTCAAACCGCCGGAAAAACAATCATGCGTTTTTGGTCAGGCAAGTAAAACCGCCTCGTAGGGACGAAGGGTGATCTTTTGCCCGTCCGTAAGGCATGCTCTTCCATAGTTATCCGCAAGGATGGTTTGGAACGTGCCCAACGCCAGCACTTGCTCCCGATCTTGAAAATTGCATAGGATGAAAAGCTTCTGCCCGTTCAGCTCTCTCACATAGGCAAGCAGATTGGGGATTTCTTGATAAACGTATTCCTCGCTGCCGTCTATCAGCACCTCTGTCCACGGGGAGCTTGTGCGCAGCTTGATGAGCTTGCGATACCAGTTGAGCAAAGAGCGCTGATCCTGCTCCTGCTTTTCCACATTGATCTGCGCATATTGTTCGTTAGCCTTTAGCCACGGTTTTCCCGTGGTGAAGCCTGCGCTGAGCGCGCTGCTCCACTGAAAAGGCGTGCGGCTGTTGTCGCGGCTCATGGAATGGATAAAGGCCATGGCCTGCGCATCGCTAAAGCCTCTGCGCTTTGCTTCTTGATATTGGCTGTGGCTGGATACATCGTCATACTCCTGAATGTCGGCCCATGCCACATTGCGCATTCCGATTTCCTGCCCTTGATAAACAAAGGGCGTGCCTCTACGCATCAGCTGCATCAGCGCTAATAGGGAAGCGCCATAGAAATTTCGTCCGCTTTCGGGAAGAAAATGGTCGATGCAGCGCGGTTGATCATGATTTTCCAGTACGATTCCCATCCACCCAAGGGAACCGTTCTGCTTCACGGTTTGCTGTAGACGCTGCTTTAGCGTCTCGGTGTTCCAGTCCAAAACGTCGCACCAGTAAAAACCCACGTTGACCCGGCTGATGGAAAAATCAAAGATCATGGAAAAGTAACCGTCGTCTAGCGAGATATAGTCCATCAGTTCCCCGGCTTTTACGCCGCCCGCTTCCCCTACCGTCATGGCGTTGACGCGCCCGTAGGTGCGCTCCTTCATCTCTGAAAGGAACGCGCCGATGCCCGGAACATTTTCCGTCCACCGGTTAACGGCTGCAAGCCCATCCTCCCCATCCGGGGGCAGCGAGGGCAGGCCCGGAAGCTTTTTCAAGTCGGTAATCGCATCCAAACGGAAGCCGACGACGCCCTTGTCAAGCCAGAAATTCATGATGCGGAAAATTTCTTCGCGAAGCTTTGGGTTTTCCCAGTTCAAATCCGGCTGCTGCTTTGTAAACACGTGGAGATAGTAATACGGCGTATTTTCGATGGGTTCCCATGCGCTTCCGCCAAACCAGCAGCGCCAATTGTTGGGAGGCCCGCTCTGTTGGCCCTTGCGAATATAGAAGTAATCAGCAAACGGCCCCTCCGGGTCGGCGATTGCTTTTTGAAACCATTCATGCTGATCCGAGCAATGGTTGACCACCATGTCCATCACCACGCCGATGCCCCGCGCACGGCTAAGCTCAATCAGCTCGTCAAGGTCGTCGTTGTTTCCAAAGGAGGGGTCGATCCGGTAATAATCCGAAATATCATACCCGTTATCCTTCATGGGAGAGCAGTACACCGGGCAGAGCCATATGACAGTAACCCCCAGCGACTGGATGTAGTCCAGCTTTTGAATAATCCCCCTGATATCGCCGATTCCATCCCCGTTGGAATCATAGAAGCTTTTGGGATAGAGTTGGTAGACGACGGCGTTTTTGTACCAGTTTTTCTCAGCCATACCGCTCCTGCCTTTCGCAAAACGAAATCTCTGAATGGATTCAAAGAGAACCCCGGCAAAGTGCCGGGGTTTGCGTGTCAAAAAAGCGCTACGCGCTTTTTCGCCAGTTACGGGTAATGCTTGCGGCTTTGCCGCAAACTGCCCGCCCAACCGGCAAAGCCGGTTGATACGAATGCAGTCAGGGGAGCCTTCGGGCTCCCCCGACACCCTCATAAGGGGTTTTCGACAGCCTGCCCCCGCCAAAGCGCCGGGGTTCTTTGCACGGATTATTTTAAATTCGCGTCGTAATAGTCGACATAGTATTGGGCCCACTCTTGAAGACCACAGCCGTTCAACGCGTCCAAATACTCGTTCCAGACAGCGTCGTCATTGGGATCCAGCAATCCCATGACAAACTGATTGGAATATTCGTTCATGGTATCGTTGATCAACGTATACAGCATGTTGACTTCCTCTTGGGTGTCCGCGTCAAACTTGAACGACAGCACGGGATAGTAGCCATAGCCCTGCTCGGTGAAGGAAGTGCCCAGCTCGATATTGACGGTGCCGGAGCATGCGATAACAGCGTCGATGGAGCGATTGGGGATTGCATCCTGATGGTAACGGGTATAGGTGCCGACTCCAATGCCGGAGGGATTGGTGAAGCTTACAAATTCGTCGCCAAAGACGCGGTTGCCGTCGGCGGCTGTGGTGTAGGTCACACCTTCCACGCCCCAGCTGAGGAATAGGCTGGCTTCCTCGGTTGCGGTCCAGTTGAAGAAGGCCAGCAGACGGTCAATCTCCGTATCCGTCAGCTTATCGGTCATAGCGGGCATTTCTCTGCTGAAATACGGTGCTTCCCGGATGAAGGTAAAGCCCTGCTCGGGATTGGCCGATACCATTTTGAGGTCGTACACCCATCCGCATTCGGGATCGGTTTGGCTGTTCAGGTTGTTGAGGTTGTTGGTGCGCATGCCTGCCCAGTCGAAGTTCACGTAGTACACGCCATTGGTGATGTTGCTGTTAACGATATCGGCGGTTGTGTTCAGATAGTCCTGCTGAATGATGCCTTCGCTGTAAAGCTTGTTCAGCGTGATGAGCATGGCGCGCCAGTTATCAGTGGCAGGGCCATAGGGGACATACTCGCCGGTGAAGGGATCGACGTAATAGGAGCTTTGTACGTTATACGCATTGTCCCAGCCCAGCCAGACGGAGTCGCCCGCCACGGAGGGGCACATGGGAATGGAATCGGGATTGGCTGCCTTGATGGCTTCCAGCATGGCAACAAGATCATCCACGCTGGCGGGCAGCGCGTCCGCGCTTTCTAGCAAGCCCATTTTTTCCAGCGTACCAGCGCGCATATGCCAGCAGCGAGCGGTTTGGCGGGGATTGATAGCCGGCAGCCCGTAGACCAGTCCGTCGCTGGCACAAATCGCCTTTTTAACGCCAGCCCAGCCGCCGTCCGTTTTTTCATCAAAAAGCTTTACGTAATCGGTTAGGCGATCCTCGTACTGGTCCCAGTTGAGAATCTTGCCGGTAAGGGCGAGCTCGTTTACCAGAGCCTCCGGCGCCTGCATGAGCAGATCGGGGTAATCCCCGCTTGCAAACTGCAAGCGTACATTGGTGTCGTAGGAAGAGCTATCAATATCCTCCCATTCAAAAACCATGTTGAATTTCTCCAGCAGCATTTGGTCAAAGAGACTGTTTTGCACAGGCACCAAATTGGCGGTGCTGGTGCTGTCGTATGCAACCGTGATGGTTACAGGCTCCGCGTAGGGATTGCTTTCCGCGCCTGCGACGGGTGCTGCTAGACCAACCATGAGACAAAGGGTCAGAAACCATGCCATTTTTTTCATGAGGATTCCTCCTTACATAATTATGTTGAGATCAGCCTTTAACGGAACCGATCATAACACCTTTTACAAAGTACTTTTGAATAAAGGGATAGACGAGCATCATCGGAATCATAGAGATAAACAACGATGCGTATTGGATGCTGGTAATGCCGATGTTGTTGCCCTCGCCAGTCTGCATCACAGCCTCATTGCTGAGGATGTTGTTGCGCAGAACCAGCTGCAGCGGATACTTAGCCGAGGATTTAAGGTAGATGGACGCGTCGAACCACGAGTTCCAGTGCCCAACCGCGTAGAAAAGAGCGACAGCCGCCAAGGTAGCCTTGGACAGGGGCAAGGTAATGCGCATAAAAATCATAAACTCGCTGGCTCCGTCAAGGGTAGCCGCCTCGTTCAGCTCTGCCGGTATGCCCTCCAGCGCGGTGCGCATCACCGTCAGGTAGTAGACCGCAATCGCGTTGGGAATGACCAGCGCCCATATCGTATTGTACAGCCCCAGATTGCTCACCAGCAGAAAGGTGGGAACCATGCCGCCTGAAAAAAGCAGCGGGAACGTAAGAATAGCCGATAGGGTCTTGCGCATGGGCATGTAGCTGCGGGACAGCGGGTATGCCGTCAAAGTGGTAAGCACCATGTTCACCGTGGTGCCCAGCAATGTGTATACAACGGAATTGAAGAGTCCGCGAGGGATGATCCCTTCACTGAAAATGCGTTGATAGGCCTTCAGGCTCCACTCCACCGGCCAGAGGCCGACTTCTCCCCGGGTAAAGGCCTCGTAGCTGCTAAACGAAATCGCAAAAACATTGAGGATCGGAACCATCACCATCAAAATGACCAAAACAGACATTAGCGTCAATAGGAAACCCAGAATATGCGCCGAGGCCGAGCGATCCTTTACCATCCCTATTCCTCCTCACCACAAGCTTGTTTCGGATACTCGGCGACTGATTGCGTTGACGCCTATCATCAGAATGCAGTTGATCACTGATGTGAACAGCCCAACCGCTGTGCCGAAGCTGTAATTTGCCTGCTCCAAGCCAAGGCGGTAGGTAAATGTGGAAATGATATCCGATACCGAGTACGTTACAGGCGATTGCAGCAGCAGCGACTTTTCATGGCCGATAGCCAGTAAGCCGCCCATTTTTAGGATTAGCATCACAATGATCGTCGGCATAATGCAGGGGAGGGAAATGACCTGAATCTGCTTGAAGCGGGAAGCTCCGTCGATATTGGCGGATTCATACAGCTCCATGGGTACGGAGGTCAGCGCGGCGATGTAGATGATGGAGGAAAAGCCGAAGGTCTGCCAAATATCGGAGAAAATATAGATGAATCGGTACCAAGCCGTGGAGCCTAAAAAGTAAATCGGCTCCCCTCCCAGGGCGGTGATCAGCCGGTTGACAATGCCGCTGGTGGGCGACAGAAGAAGGGAAAGCATGCTGGCGACCGCAACCGTGGAAACAAAATGCGGCAGGTAGGACACCGTTTGGACGATGCTTTTCAGGGCCTTGTGGCGCATCTCATTGAGCAATAGCGCAAACAAAATGGGAATCGGGAATACAAAGACAACCTGTAGGAGGCTTAGATACAGCGTGTTGCTAATCAGTCTGCCAAACTGGGGATGATTAAAGAATTTAATGAACTGATACAGCCCGGCCCAGCGCCCCTCCATAATGGAATCGCCGATGCGATAACGCTGGAACGCAATGAGCAATCCATACATAGGCCCATAGCGGAAAATCAAGCACCAGATCAATCCGGGCAAAACCAGTGCGACCAACAGCCAGTGCTTTTTGATTTCGCACAGAAGTCGTTGACTCCGCGTCCGTTTTTTGGGGGGAAGCGTGGATATAGTCATGAAGGTTCCTCCTACTTTTTTCAATCCGCCAAATGCATGCGATACTGCTTGGGCGACAGCCCAGTTTCCTGCTTGACAAAGCGGTAGTAATACGTCTCTGAAACAAAACCGGAGGAACGCATGATCTCTTTTTGCGATAACGCCGCGTTCTTCATAAGGGTAGTGATATACTGCATGCGTTTGTGGGCAATATATCGGTTCATCGGTTCGCCGGTCTGCTCCCTAAACACGCGGGATAAATAGGACGCGTTGTAGCCCGTTATACTGGATAGCTGTAGCAAGGATAAATCCTCAGTGATGTGGGTTTTGATGTAGCTTTTGATAAAGCGCACCGTTACGTGGGTGATGCTTTCCTCCTCCAGCGAGATCATGTGCACGCAGTTTTCAAAGCCCTCCTCCGCAACGCCTTCCAGCACCTGCCGATAGGCCGTCGGCAGCATGGAGCCATTGCGCAGCAACGGGCTTGTTAGAATGGAGCATTCCGCTTGGGTAGCGGCGGCATATGCGGCCTGCGTACGCTCCAACGCCCCAATCAACCAGGTGGAGGTTAGGGATAGCATTTCGTTGGACATCTGTAAAACAAAGGCGTAGCAACCGTTTTTCATATGTCCGCAGAGCATTTGATCGATGCGGGTTCCCAGATACATTTTCAGCGCCCGTTCGATCAACGGTGGGTTCAAGGCGACATTTGGCGGGGATTCAAAGACGATCAGCAAAAGGCGAGCGTCCTTTTCCTCAAAATGGAGCAGGGCGGCCAGCTCCTCTTGATGCGGCGTTGCATCGGTACTAAGCAGCTGGTCGATCATTCCCTCGTGAAGGGGAGAAAAGGAGCTGCGCTCCTTGACCCACTGGGTGCTGCGCAGCTCGCCCTGCAGGTCCTGCAGCACCTTTACAATGCGCTTGCGGATAACGGAGCTTTCCTCCGTTTTGAGGATGTACTCCACGGCGTGCAGCCGCAGCCCTTCATAGGCGTAGCTGAAATCGGAGTAGGCGGTCAGCAGGATTACCTTGCAGTCCGGGTTGATGCTCCGCGCTTCCTTCATCAGCTCCAGACCGCTCATCTCCGGCATACGGATATCGGTGATCATGAGGCTAATGGGAACCTGCGTTAAAATCTGGATGGCTTGCTGCGCAAAAAACGCACAGTGCACCTCCACTTCAACAGGAGAGTCATTTTCCAGCATGGCGCGGATGGAATCCACCACATGCGGCTCGTCATCGACCAGCAGAACATGAAGCGTCATGGCTCTCTCCCCCTATCTTTAAGCCTACCGATAAGCCGCCGAGAGAGCTGATTGCAAGCTCTACGCCGCTATCCGGCCCGTAGAACAGCTGCAATCTTCGGTGTACGTTGGCAAGCCCTGTGGTTCTGGAGTCGTCGTTTCCTTTATCCAGCATTTCCCGAAGCCGCCTTAGCAGCTCCTCATCCACTGCCTTTCCGCTGTTTTCCACCGTAATCCTCAGCCGTTCGCCCTCTTGACGGATGCTGATTCGGATCAGCTCCTTTTCTCCCATGCCTCCGCGTCCATGCTCGATGCAGTTTTCCAGCACGGGCTGCAGGATGAGCTTGGGCACGCGCAGCCGCCGCAGGTTTTCGGGCAGTTCGGGAATCTCCGCCTCGATGGTTTCGCCAAAGCGCATCAGCTGAATTTTGAGGTAAACGATGGCATGGTCGTATTCCTGCTCCAAGGGCAGCAGGTCCTTCTTCCCGCTGGTAAGATAGGAGAAGTATCGCCCCAGATAGCCGGAAAATTCTGCCGCGACCTCCGTCTGCTCCTCCTCCAGCATAGAACGCAGGAAGAAAAAGCTGTTGTAAAGGAAATGGGGATTGATTTGCGCTTGAAGGGTTTTCATCTCCGCCTGCTGCAGCATAATGGTCTGGCGATAGCTGGTGTTAATCCATTCGTTCAGCTGGAGCGCCATATGATTAAAGCCCTTCGCCAGCGCGTCATATTCTCTTGAGCGCTGAGGGGTCACGCGAATGTCGAAGTTCCCCTTTCCAGCTAAATGAAGAGCCGAGACCACCTCCCGTATAGGGGAAGTGACATAGCGCTGCAGCGTGTGCAGGATGAGAATAAGGATGACGATCGTAATGGCGCAGAGCACCAGCATGCTGTTTAGCAGCAGATTGGGAACGGAGTTGATCATTGGGTCGGGGATGAGCTGAACGAAGGAGCATTGCAGCAGCGTGCTATAGCTGTACATGGCGACATAGGAGCCGCTGGAAAGCGATACGTTTGCCTGCCGGGAAGCTTCCGTAGGCGCGGCGGGAAAGAGCTTCCGCCAATCTTCATCCGTTAATTCCATGCAGTTGATGCTCTTGACATGGCTACCGGTGGCGTGATGATAGACCAGCGCATTCTGTCCCGAGTAGGTATTGAAATCCGACAGCAGACGCTGGATATTCTGCTGATTCAACCGCGCTGCCATAAGGATGCGGACGGAGTCGTTGCGCTGAATCGTTTCCGGGTAGGTATAGGCGAGATAGAAGCCGCTATCATCCTTGGCTAACAGCTGCGTTTGCTGCGCGACGTCGCTCAGTATGGCTTCAACCTCGCCCGCTTCAATGCCCAAGGCGGTGGAGGCGTTACTGTCGGCTGTTGAGCGAAGCTTTATCTGGAGCCGTGGAAAGTAAACGACGAGCTCGTCCATCAGGGAATAGGCGGTGCGGGTCATCTTCATTTCCGATAGAATTTCCTTTACGGTCCATTGATACTGCGCTTCGTCATCCAGCGAATGCTGCTGCATACGCACATAGAAATGAATCAACGGTGGATGCTCGCACAGGAAGAAGCGCTCGGAGATGCCAAGACGAATCTGCTTGAGGTTCTGCTCGAAGGCGTCGCATAGATACACCACATTGTTTTGGGCGGAGGTGTAGATTTCCCGGGTCACGATTGTTTTTCCCCACAGCATGCATCCAGCCTGAAGCAGCAGCAGCGAACCCAGCAGCGCCAACACGATCAGGATTAGCCGTTTGACCAGCGAATAGCTATGCTCGCGTTTCATCGGCCTCCCTCCCATCGATCGTGAACCCATTATTTCATTTAGGCGTTTCATTGTAAATATTTTAGCTCCCCTCGTGTAAAGAATAGATAGTTTTCTTGCATTCTCGCCATGAGCCGGCTGCTTTGCAACCGCAAGGGCAGCCTCCTTCAAAGCTACAAGGTTGAGTAGGCGGAAGGAAACGTCAGTATACACCATCGACAAAAACCTGTGCTATCCCCCGACTCTGTTCCTAAAAATCGGGGGATAGCACAGGCGGCTTTTTGCGCAGCGCGCAAAAACGGCGGTTTGAAGCGCGCCTTCAAACCGCCGTTCGATGATTGATACTCTTTCCTTTACAACAAAATGCAAATCATGCCGCCGTTGCCCTCGTTGATGATCTTGCTCAAGGTCTCCTGCACCTTCTCCTGAGCGTCCACAGGCATACGCATCAGCTTGTTGCTCAAGCCCTCCCTGACCAGCTCGTGGAGGCTCTTGCCAAAGAAATTGGTATTCCAAATGCTTTGGGGATCGTTCTCAAACTCCTCCAGCAGATATTTGACCAGCTCCTCGCTCTGCTTTTCCGTACCGACAACGGGGGATACCTCTGTTTCGATATCCACGCGGATCATATGCAGGCTGGGGGCGTTGGCTTTTAACCTTACCCCGAAGCGGCTGCCCTGCTGGACGATTTCCGGCTCCTGCAAGGTCAGCTCGTTCATGGTAGGGGTTACCAGCCCGTAGCCGGTTTCCCGGACGCTCTTGAGCGCTTGGGCTACATGGTCGTACTCGCTCTTAGCGGCTACCAGCTCCTTCATCAGGCGTAAAAGGTGAGCGTCTCCCTCGATGGCGGTGCCGCATTCCTCCCCCAGCACCCGGTTAAACAAGCCGTCCTTTAGCGGCAGCACATAGTTAAGCCGTCCGGTGCCCAGCTCGATGCCTCCGTTTTGCAGCCCGTCGCTGTAGGGGCTTTCTGCAAAGGCAGCGGCAAAGACCCCATGATCCCTCATCCGGGATACATGCTCCGCGCCCTTCTTTACGCCCTCCAGCACATGCTGCACCAGCCAATGGCTTTCGTCCAGCGCGTTAAGCCAGCCGGGAACCGATACCTGAATTTCCCGCAGGGGGAACTGGAACAGCACCTCCTCGAACACCTTCTGGATATCCTCAATCCCCATTTCCTTCACGTTAAGGGATAACACCGGCACGTTATAGCGCTCGCCAAGGCGCTTGCGCAGACGCTCCGTATCCCCGTCCTCCGGGTGCTTGGAGTTAAGCACCATGATAAAGGGCTTGTTAAGCTGCTTCAGCTCCCGCACCACCCGCTCCTCCGGGTCCTGATACGAGTCCCGCTCGATATCTGAAATGCTGCCGTCGGTGGTCACTACCAGACCGATGGTGGCATGATCGGTAATCACCTTGCGGGTGCCGATTTCTGCCGCTTGCTCAAAGGGAATATCATAATCAAACCAAGGGGTGTGCACCATGCGGGCCGCGCCCTCCTCCTCGGTACCCAGCGCGCCGTCCACCAGATAGCCGACGCTGTCCACCATGCGCACCCGCACCGTAGCCTGCTCGCCCAGCGATACCGTCACGGCTTCGCCGGGAACAAATTTAGGCTGGGTGGTCATGATGGTTTTTCCACTGCCGCTTTGTGGCAGCTCGTCCGACAGACGGTCTTTTTTCGGCCCCGCCGACATGTCCTTTAGCACCAGCTCCTGCATCATGCGGCTGATTAAGGTGCTTTTTCCGGTACGCACCGGGCCCACAACGCCGATGTATACGTCTCCGTCCGTACGCTCCGCGATGTCACGGTATAGGTTAAAGGCTTGCTCTTTCAAAATCATACCCTCCTTGTATTGCGCTTGGGCAAGGATATGCGGGGTGCGACGGGGGTATGATATCGCTGGATGAGGTATTTAACTTGATTATCCTGAAAATAGGAATGAAATTTTTGCTTTTTTGCGTTATACTACCAACGAAGGTTCTTTCGGAGCCTTCCGAACAGAAGGGGGAGGTTTTTACGATGAATACGCCGGAGCTGGAACAAGCCACCGAGGCGCTGCTTGCCGCTATCCGAGGGACGGACGCCTATCGGCGCTATGCGGAGCTGAAAGAAAACGTCATGGCCGACGAGGGCAGCCGGGCTCTATTGCGGCGTTTTACCAGCGCTCAAACCGCCCTGCAGGTAGCCGCCATTGCGGGCGCCGAGGCCAAGCCTGAGGATGCAGCTGCCTTTGAGCAGCTCAGCGCCCTTTTGTACGCAAACCCTGAGGCAGCAGACTTTTTATTGGCGCAGATGAAGGTGCAGCAGCTGGCTGCCAACGTCATGGACCAAATTACCAAAGAGGTCGGCATTGACGTTCCTCTGCCCGAGCTTTAAGGAGGACCATGTATTGGGACGCAAGCGGGATTATCAAAAAGAATATGATCACGAATCCCTACGGGACGAACGAAAATATGGATTTTACTGGTACAATGGCCTGTGGCAGATTCTTCGCCCCATTCTGATTGGGCTGACGGCGCTATTGATTGTCTTTGGCGTTTTGTCCACCCTGTACGGCGTGGTGGACGAGAAATATTTAAGCCCCGTGGACGCTAACGACCAGACCGAGATTGCCTTTTCCGTGGAAAGCGGCAACAGCCTTTCAAGGGTATCCAAAAACCTGGAAAGTCAGGGGCTGATCAAAAACAGCTCCGTGTTTAAGTACTATTGCGACTTTGCGGGCATGGGGCAGAAGATACAAGCCGGCGATTATATGATTAAGCGCAGCATGAGCATTTTTGAAATTGCCAACCTGCTCACCACCGGCGACGGCAAGCCCATCACCGCCGACGTCACCATCATTCCCGGCAGCACCATCGAAGCCATCGCCGCCGCCTTAAAGGAAAAGGGCATTTTGCAGGACACGACGGAATTTTTAAGCCTGTGCAAAACCGGCGAGGGCGTTAGCGACTACTATTTTATACAGGACGAGCTGAAAACCGATAACGTAAGCGAACGCAAATATCTGCTAGAGGGCTACCTAGCCCCCAATACCTACGAGATTTATACCAACGCCACGCCCCTTGAGCTGGTTAAAAAGCTGCTGGATCAAACAGACTATGTGTTTAACTCCGAATGGCAGACCCGGGCGGCGGAGCTGGGCATGACCATGGACCAAACCCTTACCCTCGCCTCTTTGGTGGAGAAGGAAGCCAAGAAGGCCGACTTCGCCAAGGTTTCAGCCGTGTTCCATAACCGGCTCAAGGAGGGCATGAAGCTCCAAAGCGACCCCACCATTCATTACATCACCGGGGAGCGGCGCATGTCGCTGCGCAACAGCGATCTGGCGGTAAAATCCCCCTACAACACCTACGATATAACAGGCTTGCCGTTGGGGCCGATCTGCAATCCGTCTCCCGAGGCCATCAACGCGGCCCTGTACCCCGACGAGAGCTATGTGGCGGAGAAGTATTTGTATTTTTGCAGCAAGGATCCCGCTACTGGGGAGCTGTATTTCAGCAAAACCTTGGAGGAGCACAATCAGGCGGCGGCGATTTACGCCCCCCTGTGGAAGGCTTACGATCAGGAGCGTGGCTTATAATTGGAACAGAGGATGGAATTGCTCGCCCCGGTAGGGGGCATGGAGCAGCTAAAGGCCGCCCTGCGCTTCGGCGCGGACGCGGTTTACGGGGGGATGCGCCGCTACGGTCTTCGGGCCTTTGCCGGCAACTTTGATCTGGACGAGCTGAAGGTTGCCGCCGACCTTGCCCATCGGCAGGGCGCGAAGCTGTACGTCACCATGAATATTTTACCCACGGACGAGGACTTGCCCGGCTTTGTGGAGGCTGCCAAGGACGCGGCGCAGGCCGGGGCCGACGCGGCCATCGTCAGCGATTTGGGCGCTTGCCTGCTATTGCACGAGCGGGTACCGTCGCTGCCCATCCACGTGAGCACCCAAGCCAATGTGCTCAACAGCGTCACCGCTCGGCATCTTCACGAGGCGGCGGGCGCGGAACGGATTGTCCTTTCCCGGGAGCTATCCCTAAAGGATATCGCCGCCATGAAAAAAAGCCTCCCGCCGGAATTGGAGCTGGAAGCCTTTGTCCACGGTGCTATGTGCGTCGCCTACAGCGGCCGCTGCCTTTTAAGCGCCGCCCTGACAGGCCGCAGCGGCAACCGCGGCGCATGCGCCCAGCCCTGCCGCTGGCAGTATCACCTGACGGAGGAAAAGCGCCCCGGCGAATATCTGCCCGTATGCGAGGACGACCGAGGAACCTATTTATACTCCGCCTATGATCTTTGCATGCTTCCCTATTTACCAGAGCTCAAGCAGGCGGGGATACGAAGCCTAAAAATCGAAGGGCGCATGAAAACCGCCTATTATGTAGCCAGCGTGGTATCGGTGTACCGCCGAGCGTTGGATTTGCTGGAGCTGAAAGGGGAAGCCGCCTATCGTCAGGCGCTGCCGAGCCTCCTAGAGGAGCTGCAAAAAGTCAGCCATCGGGCCAGCAACACAGGCTTCTATTTCGGCGCGCCCAGCCCCGCCGCCGGAGCGGTGGGCTTTTGTCAGACTATGGAATATGTTGGCGACGTAATGGAGGATGCGCCGGAGGGAACGCCCGCCCTTGTGAAGCTCAAGAACCGCTTCTTCGTGGGAGACCCACTGGAAGCCTTAACGCCCAAGGGTTCTTTTCCCTTTACCGTCACCGCCATGACGCTGGAGGAAACCGGCGAAGCCGTGCAAACCGCCAGCGTGGCGGGTACGCTGCTGCGCATGCCCTTTCCCTTCCCTGTAAGCCGGGGAGATTTGCTGCGGGGACCCAACCGTAACCACCAGTCCTAAGCCTATGCCGCCGCTTATTTCATGCCCTTAAGTCGCTCCTGCGCGTCCGGGCTATCAGCCAGTATTTCCCCGACGGTTTTACAGCTTTCCCATTTGGCGCAGCCGCCGCAGGTGGTAAGGCCTTTTGCTAACGCACATTGGTGGATTTCGCACATGCTTTCACAAAACGGCGTTTTTACGCCGTCCATACGGCAGCCCGTGCAGTTGATCATCTCTGCTGTGATGGGCGCGTTATTGAGCTCCGCCCAGCTTTTAGCGGTTTTTTCGCGTAGAGCGTCGTCGTTGTGGAGCGTGGCAAGGTACGCGTCGCATTTTTCACAGTCCAGCCCGCAGTACGCAATCAT
The DNA here is from genome assembly GCA_028693055.1 of Eubacteriales bacterium. Taxonomy (GTDB): domain Bacteria; phylum Bacillota; class Clostridia; order Christensenellales; family Aristaeellaceae; genus Limiplasma. The sequence continues at coordinate 97,783 of JAQUWD010000001.1, forward strand.
TTTGTTCATCTTGTGTTCCTCTCTCCCATCTTTTATCCATAGGGCGCGTCCGGCTTTTCCTTACCGCCCGGCGCTTTTAGCGATGCGTCCCCTCGTTATGATCACATACAGCCCAATCAACAGAAGAATCGCCGCGACGACAACGAGATACATGGTTCCGATTTCCACTTTATTGCCAAAAAAGTAAAGATTGCAATCAATGGAATCGCGGATTGCTTCCACGGCTTGGGAAGGAAAGCCCTGAGCTGCCATTTCCCGGTATACGCCGTTCATGGCGTGGTTACGCAGCAAAACGGTGCCATAGGTACCGGGCAGAAAGGACAGCACCCGCTGCAGCCCCTCGCTGAAATTGGAAATGGGCATATACGCGCCGCAGATAAAGCCATATCCCGCACTGACGATGGTACCCACCGCAGAGCTTTGCCCAGCAGTAGAAAGCGGCGCGTTGATCAGCGAGGACAGAGCCGTGCCAAACAGCACCAGCAGCACCACGTCCAGCAGCAGCCGCAGCACATCCCCAGCCGACAGATACCAGCCCACCACGGCGAGGTATCCCAAGCATACAGCCAGCGCCGCCAAGCTAATCAGCAGCGTTGCGACAGCCGTGGCAAAGAAGTAGCTAAGGGCGAGGGTAGAGCGCTTGACGGGCGCCATGGTCAAATCGCTTACCGCGCCGGAAATTTTGTCCTGCACCATCAAAAGATTAGAGCAAAACGCTACCGTTACGCAGCAAACCGCCAAAATTGAAGATATGAGCTGCCCGCCCACAGCCCCGTCAATCAGCCCGCCCTCCACGGCAAGGCTCTGGGGCAGTGCGGAGGCAAAAACATCGTGATAGATCTTTCCAAGGAAGGTCACGTACAAAACAAGCAGAATCACCGGCGTGATGAGGGAGGTTAAAAACATGCCCTTATCCTTAAAAAACAGCTTGCAGTTGCGTCTGATCAAGGCGATAAGCTCCATTATTTCGTACCCCCTACCAGCGTTTTGCCCGTTACGGCAAGGAAAACATCGTCCATTTTTCCCTTGGTGACCTCAAAATCCACAAACAAGTCCGGGCTGCCCGCAATCAGCTCGGCGGCTTTCGCGGTATTGGGTACCGAGACGCGATAAGCGTCCCGGATGGCCTCATAGGGCAGACCCAGCGCCTTGATCGGCCCCTCCTCTACGCCGTACAGCGTGATAAAGTCGCCGGTATAGGTGTTTTTGAGCTGTAAGGGAGTGCCCTCGGCGGCAATCTTGCCGCCGTCAAGGATGATCACATAGTCCGCGTCGGCGGCCTCCTCCATATAGTGGGTGGTGAGAAAAACCGTCATGTTCTCGTTTTTGCGCAGGTCGGACACCACGTCCCACAGAAGCTTCCGCGTCTGGGGATCAAGGCCGGTGGTGGGCTCGTCGAGAATCAGAATTTGAGGATGGTGCAGCAATGCGCGGGCGATATCGATACGCCGCCGCTGCCCGCCGGAGAGCTTGCCTACGACGCGGGTTAACAAATCCTCAAAGTCCAACAGCCGCGCAAGCTCGGCAAGGCGGCTTTCAAAGGCGGCTCCGGTAATCCCGTAAAGGGCGGCGCGGCTTTGGAGATTATCGCGGACGGTCAGCGGCTTATCCAGCACGGAATTCTGGAACACCACGCCCAGCTCTCGCTTGATGGAATCAAGATGCGCGTCAATGCTTTTTTCGCCAATCTGAACGGTTCCCGCATCCTTCGGCAGCTGCCCGCACAGGATGGATATGGTCGTGCTTTTGCCCGCGCCGTTTACGCCCAAAAAGGCGAACAGTTCGCCCGGCTTGACGCGAAAGCTTAAATCCTGAACAGCCTTTACCGTTCCGAAGCTTTTGGATAGATGGTCGATTTGGATAATGTTGTCCATATCAAAGCTCCACTCTTTATTTTTTGTTCTTGCACACGCGTGCCGTGCTAAAGGAAACCACCGCAATACCAATCAGCATTCCAACGCCTGCCACCCTCGCCAGCCAATCCGGCAGCGTCGCCGTGACACGCCATAAAAGATAGGCTGCAAGGCAACCCGCTGTAAAAATCAGGCTTCCGATTTGAAGCTTTTTCATGACGCTTTTCCCCTTCTCTTTGGTATTAGCGTGCAGTTACGGCTCTGCCGCAAACAGTACCCGTAACTGGCGAAAAAGCGCGTAGCGCTTTTTTGACACGCTGCCGTTTCACTTTTCCCGGCAAAAATCGGCGATTGCCTGTTCAAGCAGGGCAAAGACCTTCGCCACCAAATAACCGTCGGCTACCGCATGGTTGAGCCGCACGGTGAGCGGCATTAGCTTGCGTCCATTTTCCTCCCGGAAGCGGCCCCAGTTCACGATTGGCATCAAATGCAGGTACCCGTCCGGCAGCTCCAGATGCAAGGAATCGTAGGATAGCCAAGAAATGTAGGAAGCGTCAAACCAGTTAGGGTGCCCGTTATAGTCCAACCCATATTCCCGGGATTGCTTGGCCTTTGCGATATCCTCGGCGCAGGCTTGATAGAAATGGTTGTAATCCTCAAAGTACTCGGTATATACGGGGGTGCAGGTTTCGGTATCCTCATGAAAAATATATTGGATGGGGTTCACCTTGTTGTAAATGCGCAGCGTGTCGGTCTGCCAGAAATAAACCGTTTTATAATCATCCCGGGAATTGAGCGTCTTGGAAAGCAGGTACATAAAGTCGATGTAAAACTTAGTTCCCTGCTTTTTCGCATGGTTATAAAGCTCCGTCACGTCAAGCCGGGCGGTGATGGAGGTGGAGCATTTGCAATCCTTGGTAAAATGGCGGTAAACACCCTTGCGATAGTAGGACTCCATATCCAAAATCCGATAGGATGTGGCGGCGTTGGTTTTCAGCCAATCCTCTTTAGATAAGTAGGTAAAGTGCTCGGTCCGAAGCACGCCCTCCATGGCGCAGGGCTTGTTTTCCTCCGTATGGTGATAAGCAAAGCCGCATTTCTCCTGCACACGCTTGGATTTTTCGTTGCCGTCAAAGTAGCCGCACCATACGGCGGTACAGCCAAGCTCCTCAAAGCAATGCCGTTGAAGCTCCCGCACCGCCTCGGGGATCAGGCCCTGCCCCCAATAGGGTACGCCAATCCAGTAGCCAATCTCGGCTTCCGTATCGCTCATGGGCGCGTTGCCGCCCATTGAACGCATAACGCCAACGCTGCCCACGGGCTTTTGGGTTTCCTTGAGCACAACAGCATAGGTTTCCGGCGCGGAGAGAACGCTGACGATGATTTCCCGACTGTTTTCAACGTCGGTATGGGGGCTCCAGCCCGCAATGGGGCCGACCTGCGGATCGCTGGCATACTTGTAAAGCTCCTCCGCGTCGGCGCTTTCCCATGGGCGCAGAATTAAACGATTGGTTTCTAATATCATAACAAAAAGCCTCTTTTCCTTGGGGCGGGTAGGGCGGTCTGGGACGCAGCGTCGAATATCGCCCCATTCATTTTGCTTCCCCGCCGATCATTTTTAAAAATTTCTTGTCGGATAGCATTTCGTGGGTCAGGAATTGCCTGTTCAAAAACAGGGCGTAGGAGGTGCATGGGCTTGGCACTGCCTGAGCCTGCTCTTTCGAAGAAAGATGAATGGCGTGAAAGGGAACGTCGTTTTGCTTGGCTAAGGCCTCAATAATTGGCACGTACTTAGCGTTGAAGGGACATTGGCTGGTGTAGTACAGCACATAGCCGTTCTCGTTCACTCGCGGATGCTTTGCTTCCTCCTTGAACCGAGGCGCTACGGCGCTCTCGCCAAAGGGTAAATACAGGAGGTTGATCCCTGCGTCCGATTGGTCGGCTATCTGGAAGCCCCTGTGCAGCAAATAGCCGGGGTCAGATAAAAAGGGCTTCTTTTTGGAGGAGGAAAGGACGCATAGCCCCGCCCTGCCCTTCGCTTTGCTGTCCGCAATACATTGGTCCAGCAGCTCGTTGGCATAGCCATGCCCTTTGAACGCGCCGGATACCCAAAAGCAGTCGATATACATATATCCGTCCGCGATTATCGGAACCCATGCGTTTTCTGCCGGGATATACTCGATAAAGCATTTGCCCCGCTCCGCGCTTTTGAGGAACACAAGGCCGTCCTCAAAGCAATTCTTCATCCATTCCTTTTTGGATGCAACCTGAACATCGCGATTGTTGGATATGGCGCAGCAGATATGCTCCTTCTCCAAATTCTCCTTGGTCACTGTAATATAGTCCATATTGTTCTCCTTTGATTGCCGACGTATGCCCGTTTACAAGGTCTTGGTAGACTGCCATGGCCGAGCCTTGCCCAGCCAGCCCCGCTCCGCCCAATACTGCTTTTCAACGGGCGAGGAATCCCACCCGGCAGAGTGCATCTTACGCATCACCAGAAACAGGAATCGGGTTTTGAAATGGATCCGGGGCGGTTTTGTCGTATTCAGCTGACGGGCTAGGCGTGTAAGGCGTTGCTCGATTTTTGTTTTCTTTTCGGGCTTGATCGCGTCCCAGCTGGGGGCTTGTACGGGCAACCCAAAGGTTTTGATGCAGGGCACGCCCCAGTACAGCAGGGAATCCTTAATGGTTCCCATGGCTTTCTTACAGGAGGCCCCCGCCGAGGCGCTGAGCACCACCGCCCTCTTTGTGAACATCCATGCCTTGGGCCGATGCACCATCCAACAGTCAAAGGTCAGGTCAAGGAAGGATTTCATCGCGCCAGACGGTGCAAGGCAGTAATTGGGCGTTGTAAAAATCAGCAGGTCTGCGGCTTCCATTGCGTCCAGCATCACCTTTTTTTCATTCCAATAGGGGCATTTGGTTTCGTCCTGTATACAGGCATAGCAGCCGAGGCAAAAATGATTCAAATCCCGGGGCAGAAAAAATTCCGTAATGTCCGCTTCCGCAGCCAGCTTTTCAGCCAATCCTCTACCCATGTGATAGGTCGTTCCTTTATGGTTTTGTCCATGGATCATCACAATTTTCATGCAAGCTATCTTCTTTCCGTTTTTGGTAAGGCTTCCATCATCCTTGGCTTACTAGCCATTCCTTTGCCTTTTCATAATCGTTTTCAAAGGCAACGGCAAAATTTGCGCCGCCAAGACGCTTTTGAAGCTGTCGTGCGCCCGACGGCTTTACGCCTACAAAGACGACGCGCGTTAGCCGCTTTTCACCGTTTAACAGCTTCTGCGCAAGCGCCGAAAGCAGCGAATCGTCAAGCACAGTTTCGTCAAGGTTTACAGCCATCAGTCCGGGTCTGGAGGGTTTTTTCCACTGGGCGTAATCCTGCTCCAGCTTTTCCAGCGCCAAATCGCCAAACCCGTAAAGACCGTCCAAATGCTCGCACCAAAGCTCCGCTCCGCTATAAAACAGAGCAAACGATTTTTTTTGGAAGCCCGGCAACGTTCTGCCGTCCATATCCCTTGCCCCTTTCCGGCGCTTATTTTTTAATAGAGAAGCCTACCGCCAGCCCCAGCAGCATGCCAAGGCTTATGCCAAGGGCAAGACTCACAACGCCGGAGGTACCGGCTACCACACCCATGCACATCCCGATGCACATGCCGTCCGTCATATGGTTTTCGACTGCCTTTTTTTCGTTTGTATCGTCCTTGGACCGATCGCGCTTCACGTCGTTAGCCGCCAACAGCGCAATGCTAACGCCGATGATGATCCACGGCAACGCCGCCGAAAAAAACTCATTCATGCTCTATTCCCCTTCTGTCTTTCAATGATTTGGTTGCGATGGGGTTGCGCTTGGACTGTGCCGAATCAGCGGCCCGTCGGGTACCGCAACCCAAAGCCGCTGACAGGGATAGTCGAAAACCATAAGCTCCTCTGCGGGCTGAAAGCCCAACGCCGCGTAAAAGGAACGGGCAGCGGCTCCCTTGGAGTCGCCTTCCCGATAGGTTACCACGGAGAGCTCCGTCCCTACGGGCAGCGCCGCCGCCGCGGTTTCCACCAGCCTCGCCCCAAGGCCGTGCCTACGGTATTCCGGCGATACCGCCAAAAAGTCCAGCTCGCCGCGTTCCGTGGAAGAAAGCAGCGCCGCCGCGATTTTGCCATCGTAGCGGAACACCCACCCTTCCCCTCGGGCAAGGCGCGCCGCAAGCTGCCTTTCGTAGTCCGACTCCTCAAGGCCCGGAAAGAAATCCCTTGTAGCGCGTACCAGCGCCATCCAGCCGGGTAGATCGGCTGCCGTTGCGGGATAGGGCGTGCGCAATTCCTGTTCCTCCGGCGGCATGCCCATAATCAGGCTAGTGCCGCGTTTGACCTCGGTATGATAAAGCCGGAGACGCTCCTGATCCTCATGCAGAATGTAACTGCCAACGCCATGGGTCAGGTACATCGCCGCCACCGTGGGAGCCAGCACAGGCTGCACGCCGTAATAGGCGCTTTGAATCGCTACGATCTGCTCCAAGTACGGCTCGATCAAGGTCAGGGTATGCTCCCGGATGGCCCAGCGCACGGTGCGATGCATGTTGTCGGCATACTTTTGGCGGAACTCTGCGGTTTCCCGCTCCATATACTCAAAAAAGTCCTGCATCACTCGGCAGGGATTGCGGCGGCCATGGGCAACGATTTGGGCAAAATCCGCATTATAGCGGGCAAAGAATCGATCCAAAACGCTGTCGAACACATCGTCCTTATTCTTGAAGTAGTAGTAAAACAAGCCGACCTCGCCGCCAGCTTTATTCATGATGGAGCGAACCGAGGTGCCGTCGTAGCCCTGCATAAAAAACAATTCCAGCGCGGCTGTCACAATTTCCTCGCGCTTCCCGCCCTCAAGAACCGGTTTTCTCGGCATGGTATCCCTCCACAGTAGATTGAATAATGTTCAATTTATTATAGGTTGACGCGGAACGCTTGTCAACAGCTTAATCATATTCTAATGTTTTATTGGAACCAACGATCAAACGAATCATCCAGCGGAGCTTAGGCTTTCACCGATGATTAGGATAACGCTGCTATGGCTTTTGGCATTGACTGCGTTAAGCTGGAATGGTAGAATCATGCATATTGAATTGCTAATGAGGTGTGACTATGGTCAATGGAACGCCGACAGGCCGTCTAATGAGTTTTTGCAGGAAAAATAAAATTTTTATCACATTATTATCTTTACAAGCAATCGTTACCCTTTTGGCGTTTATTGGACTGTTTGCCGAGCCGATAACCTTGACGCTGGACGCGAAGGACATTTTTCAAAAACAAATCATTGAGGATCTCTCCCAAGCGAAAGAAAACGCAATACAAACAGAGAGTCGTTTTCAGTTATCGGAAAACGCTGTGGTGATGACTTGGGACACGAATGCCAAAGCTGAACTTGAACAGAAGTTGATCATCCCGCTCAGTCAAGACTTAGTACGGCCCGGCGCATATACATTGACCATCGAGTACGAAGCACATCAATATTTGGAAAATTCTTTCAATAATGATCAGGACGGTACAGCCTACTGTACTGTGTTATCTCCCAACAGTCCAATGACGGTGACAATGGATACAATGAGTTTTTACGACGACCGTACCACCATGCTGAATCGCTTCTGGGTTAGGCCTTTGAGTATCCCAAAGGATTTGCGGATGGAAGTTGTCCTAAACACGGGTGACTTACAGATTCACAGCCTTTGCATTCAGGAGCAGCCGGTGTATCGTTGGATACAGCTGCTGGAGGCCCTGCTAGGAACGGCCGTTTTAGTTGGTGGGTACATGCTTGTTCGGGCAAGAAAACGACATAAATGCACGGGGTTTGACAAGCAGCTGAAAACCGGGTTCGTTCTGTTTGGCATCATCCTACTCTCCAGTATGCCACTGTTTACAGATTTTCTGTATGTGGGTCATGATTTGCTTTTTCACTTAGAACGGATCGCTTCCATTGCGGAGGAATTGCAGGCGGGGCAGTTTCCTGTACGCATGCAGACGGGTATGCTTGATGGCTTTGGCTATGCTACCTCGCTTTACTATTGCGACCTGTTTTTATATCTCCCTGCGCTGCTGTATAATTGCATGCTGCCGTTACGAACCTGTTATCAAATCTACGCTTTGCTGGTAAACGCGGCAACAACCCTGATTAGCTACTATTGTTTTTCCAAAATGACCAAGAACAAAATGTTTGGTTTGCTGGGAACAGCTATTTATGTACTGTCGACCTACCGAATGGCTAATGTGCATCTTCGTGCGGCTGTGGGGGAATATACGGCGATAGCCTTTATTCCGTTGGTAGCGTTAGGGTTATACCAAATTTATTGTTCTCAAAAGCCTCGCTACAGGGAATGGCTGCCGCTAGCGCTGGGCATGGCAGGAAGCGTTCAAAGCCATGTGATTACTACTGAAATCACAGCGGCTTTTATCGGGCTTATTTTCATTATCTATTTAAGAAAAAGCATGCGTTGGGCACGAATCGCGGCATTTTGCAAGGCCGGTCTGCTGGCTGCCGGGCTGAGCTTATGGTATCTGGTTCCCCTGCTTACCTCCATGATGAGCATGGACGTACATGTGAACAATGTCATACCTCATATACAAGAGCACGGGGTTTATTTATTCCAGCTGTTAGAAATTTTGTTACCCGGAAGCGGCCTATCCCTGATCACAGCGAGTACCAACAACGAAATGCCGCTAGGCGTTGGCTTACCGCTGTTGCTTGGGCTTATGCTTTCGTTGTACTGCCTAATCAAAAGCAAAGAATGGAAGGTGGAGCAGCGAAAAGAGTTTCGGCTCATGAAAATATGCTTGATTCTAGGCGTGCTGGCTATGCTCCTGTCGCTACGCAGCACACCGTGGGATAGCTTGAAAGCCCTGCTAGACGAACGGATCGCAAAACTATTCTTAGTTATTCAATTCCCTTGGCGCTATTTAGCGTTTGCAACATTTCTACTGGCAATCTCCACGTCAATTGCCATGATGCTGGTTTATGAATTTGTTCGTCCACAGTGGAAAACCATATCGCTACTAATGGTGAGCGCAATCGTGCTAACCGTAGGCGTATTTACCCTGCAATTCACCAATCAGGTGAAGGGACGAAGCTTTAACGTGATCAACACATGGGAGGAAATGGATATCGGCGGTGCGGAGTATCTATTAGAAAACGCAGCCACACCCTATGAGACCACCGTTCGGACAGCCGGGGAAGGGATTCGCGTGATCAGCTATGAAAAGAAAAATAGTGTGGCGCGAGTCGTATGTGAGAATACCGGCGACGAAGCGGGAAATGTCATTCTGCCTATTTATGCTTATAACGGCTATGCAGCCTACGACGAAAGCACTGGAAACCGCATCGAGATGAATGAGTATATCAACCGACGGTTAAGGCTGGTGCTGTATCCCGGATACCAGGGAACCGTCCTCGTTAAGTATGAAGCGCCTACTCTTTGGAGAATCTCCGAAGCGGTTTCACTGCTGTCCTACCTATGGCTTGCAATCTTTGCATGGGTGAAGCGGCGAAAGCGGAGAGCCGCCCTTTCCTCCGTTGAGAATCGTATGAACCCATAGCGGGGAAGCCTTACCGGCAAGACCATCCGCAGGGATAAAGCACTTGATCAAGCTGAATTTCCCGCAATTCGTTCAAAGCGTAAACCGTAACGGGCAACGTCCCTTGCGCCTGACCCGCGCCAAAAATCACGTCGATAGCCGCCGGAAGATTCGGCCCATAGGCATAGCTGGAATCGGTAGAAGCTGTATCGCTCATTCCCGATGGATTATACGCCGCGACCAACCCTCGCGCCTGGGTAAGCAGCGCCGCGTCCTGCACCAAGTGCATACTCACATCGCAGTAGGGAATACCGCGCTTGTTAAGCGCGTCCACGATGAAAACGGGCATATCGCTTTGCCAATTGTCAGGGGCCAAACGAGCGACGGAGGATATTTCGCTATCCAACACCACAGCGTCCGCGCTGTCAATGAGCATCTGCAATTCGCTCTCTACGGCGGTACAGGACTGATAGCTATAGGTTTCCAGCTCAACCGCCGGCAGCTTTCCCTCCTTCATTAAGCGCTCCACAGCAAAGCGCATAGAGGTTAGCTCGTTGCCATAAGCTGCGATTAGCAGCAGCTTGTCGCCCTCCTTCAGACGAATAGGCAGCATATCGTCATTGGCGATCACGGTAACAGCCGCGCACGCAAGCCTGCGCTCCGTCTGGCGATGCTCCTCGCTGGCGATTGTTTGACGCGCCGCCTCAAGAGTGCGCTGGGAGGGCTTGAGCACACCGTTTTCTTCCTTTACTTTCATAATCCGCCTAACGGAGGCTTCTAGCTGCGCCCGCGTTAAGCGGCCGCTTTCCACCGCCGCCTCCACCCGACCAACAGCTTCATTAAAAAGCGCGATATCACCGGGGCATACAATTTCCACCGGCATCAGGGCTAAATCCACGCCTGCCTCAAAGGCACGCACCATCGCCTCACCCGCCCCAAAATGAAGCGCAATCGCGTCCATATTCATCGCATCGGTCATGATCACGCCTTCAAAGCCCATCTTCTCGCGCAGCAGATGGGTCAGGATTTGCTTTGACAGCGTCGCTGGAAGGTAAATAGCTTCGCCAGTGGACGCGGATACAGCGGTCGTGTCATCCAACGCCGGATATTGAATATGGGCGGTCATGATTACCTGTACGCCCGCGTCAATGGCTGCCTGAAAGGGAACAAGCTCCGTGCTTTCAATCTCTTCCAGCGTTTTGGTAACGACCGGCAGCGCACTGTGGGAATCCGTCTGAGTATCGCCATGCCCCGGAAAGTGCTTAACAATTGGGATCACGCCCCCATCCGTAAGCCCCTGCATAAAGGCTACGCCCAGCTCGGCGACCTTAGAAGGAGACTCGCCAAAGGAACGCACGTTGATAACCGGATTCAGGGGGTTATTATTCACATCCAAAGACGGCCCGCAATCCATGGTAAAGCCAAGGGCGGAAAGCTCTTCGCCAATCACAGCCCCCGCGGCTTTCGCGTCCTCCACCTTGCCGATAGCGCCCAGCGCCATATTGCCCGGCATGGAGGTTCCCTGTGCAAGGCGCGTGACATAGCCGCCCTCCTGGTCGACCGTCACAAGCATGGCGGGCGCGCCCGCATCTGTGACCGCGGACTGAAAAGCTTGGATGAGCCGATAGGTTCCCTCCGTACTTCTGGTGTTGTTGGCAAACAGAATCACCCCTCCCGGCTGGTACTCGGCAAAGAAGGCGCGGACGCTCTCATTCATTTCCGTCAAATCGGGAAGGTTTTTGCGTTCCTCTTTATCTGTGACATCCGTTTCCGACCACCGACGAACGCTGACCATGGTTTTTTGCAAAATCAACTGCCGCACAGTCATCGTGGAAGGATCATTTTCCGCTTTTCCCACCGCTGGGAGTAATAACAGCGCCATTACCAGAAGAAGGCTTATGTGCTTTGTCATAGGGATCGCTCCGTTCGTAATCATACTTTTCCTGTCGAATCGACTGTATAGGTCGGTGCAAAAAGGGCTATGGGGATTGTTGAGAGATGAATACGGCTATTCGCATGCTGTCATTTTACCACAGATGCGGGCGCTCGTCCACAACGGCGTTAAAGGGGAGCGAGCCGTTTGGCTGCGTTGCGACGAGAAAAAGGTTTTCAGTTTCCATCCTTCGGCAATTGTGATATACTGGGGATGTGGATTGGACCTTTTACGAAAGGAGCCTTGGCTCGCCGCTTATGAAACAACTGTTGAAACGAACCTCTTTAGGGATGCTGACAGCCTGTTTGATGCTATGCTTTGCCCTTCCCGCCTCGGCGGCTGAGGATTTGACCCCTCTTTTTGAAGCCGCGCGGCAAGCGCTGCTTACCCCCGCTCAAGAAGGCTGCGCTACGGATACCTACGCTTTGCACACGGGGGACAGCGCCTACGTACCTTATACCTCCCCCGGCGTCATCCCGTACGATCAGCAGGAAACCGCGGAGATCGCTTCTCCCGTGGGCAGCTTTTCCTCCGCTGATGAAAGCATCGTCACGGTAAGCGAGCTAGGTGTGATGACAGTCGTAGTTCCCGGACAAGTAGACGTGACCTACCACGGGCCGGAGGGCGACCGGGTACTGAGCGTTACCGTAGCGGACGACAACCTGCCGGAAGCCATTAAAAACTACATTTATATACTGCGCAGGGAGTTTTACGAGGTACAGCGCGCCAAGCTGCCCAAATACAACCAGTACGCCAAATGGTATTACGGACGAAAAAACGAAGTGGGCTGGTGCTCGGTTTTCACCATCTACTGCGCCAACGCCGCCGGTACCAACCCCATCAAGAAAACAGAGGTGGACGTCGCCAACCCGCCCATGGTGCAATTCCTTCGGGAGGGTCAGGTAGGAAACCAGTATGACGGCTTTTGGGAGATGGGACGCTTCGTAGGCGTTCCAAAGCCCGGTTATTTGGTGATTTACGCCGAAATGAACAACGAATACCGCACCACCCACATCGGCTCCGTGATTGATGTAAAAGAGCTGGGCGAGGGCAAATATGCCGTTACCACCGTGGAGGGCAATATGTCCAACTCGGTAAAGAGCTACTCCTATGTGTACGACAGTAACGCGGACAACCATCTGGTAACCGGGGAGGATAAGAAGGTTCGCCTGCAAAACAACATGAGCACGCTGCCCGAAAGCGAGCAGACCGACCCGCTGGTACAGTACACGCTACACACCAATCACTGGTCTGTATTCGGTTTTTGCCAAACATGGGAATAAACGGTTTATTCCTACGAATTACAGGGTATACTATGCAGGAAAGCATATACCAATAGAGATTTTTGAGGAGGTACATGTTATGAAACCCTTAAAAGGAACAAAAACCGAAGCCAATTTGATGACCGCCTTTGCCGGTGAGAGCCAAGCTCGCAACAAATACACCTACTATGCGTCCAAAGCCCGCAAGGAAGGCTATGTGCAAATTGCCACTCTGTTTGAAGAGACCGCCAACAACGAAAAGGAGCATGCCAAGCTGTGGTTCAAGCTGCTCCATGACGGCGATATTCCCACCACCGAGGTAAACCTGCTGGACGCAGCCGACGGCGAGAATTACGAGTGGACCGACATGTACGCAAAAATGGCTGAGGAAGCCAAGGAAGAGGGCTTCGAGGCCATCGCGTGGACCTTTGCGGCTGTTGCCAAAATTGAAAAGGGTCACGAGGAGCGTTATCGCAAGCTGCTGAGCAACATCAAGGAAGGCATCGTTTTCAGCCGCGACGGAGATATGATTTGGGAATGCTCCAACTGCGGTCACATCGTGATCGGCCCCAAGGCTCCCGAGCTTTGCCCGGTATGCAAGCATCCCAAGGCTTATTTCCAGATTAAGGCTCAGAATTACTAAGCCGCAAAGCATGCAATGCAGCCCTCAAACTGTTGCCCCCTTTAGAGGGTGTCGGGGGAGCCCGTAGGCTCCCCTGAATGCATTCGTATCGACAGGCTTTGCCGGGCGGGCGGGCAGTTTGCGGCAAAGCCGCAAACATTACCCGTAACTGGCGAAAAAGCGCGTGGCGCTTTTTTGACACACTGTGGGCTGCATCACCGTAGGCGTGTGGTGCAGCCCTCTTTACACCCGAACCACGAGAGAGGACGCTTCCGTCTATGCACTATTCGATATTTTTCCGTCGGCTGGCAGCAGCGCTGCTATGCCTGACGCTCCTTTTTTCCACAGCGGCAGCTCAAACCGCTGTACCCCCGGCAGCCGACCCATCCGATGTAATCCAGCTGGTCCCCACCCAGGATTTTCCTTCGCTGCTGGGGCAGGAGCATACGCTGGCGGTCTACTGCGTCCCCGTGGGAGCGCAGGATTGCTACCTCATTGTGTGCGACGGTCAAGCCATGGTGTTGGACTGCGCGGCAATCGGGCGCGAGCCTTCGCCGGACTTTCTATTTCAGCTATTGGAGGGGCTGGGCATTACAAGGCTTGCCTACGCCGTCAATACCCATCCTCACGCCGACCATATCAACGGCTTTCCCCAACTGCTTGAGAAAATCCCCGCCGATGAATTTCTAACGGTTTTTCCTCCTACCTATGACAAAAAGCAAAAGCGTCTCCTCAAAGCATTGGACCAGCTTAACGTACCTGTGCGCCTCTATGTGGAGGGGCAGCCGCTGAACCTCGGAAGCGCCCAAATTGATACATACCGCTATCATAAAAGCAAGAATACCAATGATCTATCCTTGGTGATGCATATCCGCTACGGCGAGCGTACCATTCTGCTAACGGCGGATATCGGACTGACCTCCCAGCGAAAGCAAGCAGAGAAATACGGCGACGCTTGGAAATCCGATATCTTAAAAATACCCCATCACGGCGTGGGCGGTCTCTCCACAGATATGCTAGATATCGTTGACCCTAAGCTGTGCTTCATGAGCAATGGTAAATCCACCAGCAATAAGCTGTCCCGCTCCTTGCTGGAAAAGCGTGGACTTCCCTATTATCTCACCGCCCGGCAATGCTTGGTCATGGTCACCGACGGCACGGTTTGGCAGGTGCAGCAATGGGAAAAGGACGCCATACAGCTGCCCACGCTTCATTGGAACCCTCATATAAGCAACCCAATCTAAAGCAAAGTAAGCATTATTTGTCTCTCTGTGTTATACTGAAGGTATCCTGACACAGGGAGGCTTTTTTCATTGAGAATCGCCCATATCAACGTCATTGGCGGCCTAAGCACCGGGCGTATCGCTACGGAGCTGTGCCGCGCCGCCATGAAGGAAGGCCACCGAACGCTCTTTTGCTTTGCCCGGGACTATTGCCCCGAAGACGTGCCTAGCCTGCGCATCGGCGATAAAGCGGATACACTGCTGCACGGCGGTCTGGCCCGGTTAAGTGACCGAAGCGGCTTTTTCAGCAAAAGAGCCACCCGAAAGCTGGTGCGGCAGTTAAAGGAATACAAGCCCGACCTCATCCATTTGCATAATCTGCACGGCTACTATCTGCACCTGCCCACGCTTTTCGATTATCTGCGCAAGGAGGACATACCCACGGTGTGGACGCTGCACGACTGCTGGGCGTTCACGGGGCATTGCGCCTATTATACCATGGCGCAGAACGCGCCGCCCATCGACGGCGAGCGTCGCCGAGGGAAAACCACCGGCTGTCAGCGCTGGCAAAGCGGATGCGGCAAATGCCCGTTAAAGCATCTCTATCCCAAAAGCTTATTTTTGGATCAAAGCGCCCGCAATTGGCGAGAAAAGCGGGAGCTATTCACCGGCTTGCCTCATCTGGTGCTCACCACGCCCTCCGAATGGCTGAAGGGGCAGGTGAAGCAATCCTTCCTTGGAAAATATCCCATATACGCATTGCCCAATGGAATCGATCTAACCGCCTTTGTCCCCTGCGTGGATCAGCGCTATATGGAAAACGTGGTCCGCCACTTTCGGCTGGATCGGTATGGCGACCGTCCTATCGTATTGAGCGTTGCAGGCGTGTGGGAGCCTCGTAAGGGGTTGGAGGATCTCATCGAGCTAGCGGAGCTGCTGGGCGAGGACTACTGCGTAGCCGCCGTTGGCTTGGACGAATACCAGATTACCTCTTTGCCCCCCAATACGGTGGTGGGCTTGCCTCGCGCGGGGAACCTGAACGATTTATGCGCCCTGTATACCGCCGCACAGGTTTATGTATCCACCAGTCATGAGGAAACCATGGGGATGACGCTGGTGGAGGCCTTGGCCTGCGGCACTCAGGTGCTGTGCTATAACGCTACCGCCATGCCGGAGGTGGTTACGCCACAGGTAGGGGAAACTGTGCCCTTAGGGGATGTGCGAGCCATGGGGGAAGCGGTCTGCCGCTTATGCGCCCAGCCCAAATCCCCTGAGGATTGCCGCGCGCGGGCTATGGGCTATGACGCGCCCACGCGCTTCGCAGAATACATCAAGCTCTATAACGCCATGTACCTCAACAGCCCGGGCTATATCCGCGCGGTGGAGGAGGCCTGCGGCGTTCAGGCAGGGAAACCAAAAAAGAAAGTCGAATAATGTACCTATTTCATACGAAAAAAAGGGGGGGACAAAAATGACGGCGCGCTGGAAAAGGCTCGGCTTGCTCCTTTGCTTGTGCACCCTTCTCTCCCTTGAAGGCTGCGCTATGCTGAACGTGGAAGGTGAAATCGTTTCCGTCAAACCGGCGTTGCAGCTTTTGTCCATGCCCCCTTACGAGGACGTGGAGGCCCAAGCCGAGGAAGCCAAAGAAGCCGCCGCTCCCCTGCGGATCGATCTCTGGCTGGACGCTTCCCAGCTGATGGGCGGCATTAACGAAAGCCCGGACAGCCTTTACCCCCATACCAGCCGAAAATACCGACAGGGCGGCTTTCATTATCGATTTGACGGTCAAGTAGGGTGGTACGAGCAGGTATTGCGCACTCTGCTGTCGGTAGCGGGCGAGTCTCAAACCCGGCTGCTGCGCGTCGGCAACGAGCGTCTCCCTGACAGCTTTTTACAAGGAATGGGGCTATCCTTTGCCGATGCAGAGGAGGCCCGTTCCCTGCGCCGAGATATGCTCACCTACGCTGTCGACCCCATGCCCGATATTTTTGAAGGCTTTTCCAGCGAGAGCATGGAGGATAGCTTCTACTCCTTAGGCAGCCCACAGGCTAACCAAACCGCGCGTTTTAGCGGCAAAAACGCGGAGCTGCTGGAAAACCCCACAAAGCTATCCCTTATGAACGACGCGCTGAACGCCCAGATCGAGGCCTTTGACACAGAAGGGGCGGATTTATCCGCTCTTAGCGCGGTAGGCGACGATTTAGACAGCCCTCTTCTCTACGCCCTGTCCAACCTCGACCTCTCCCGCCTTTCCGTCATCACCTGTGATCCGGCTACGTTGCGCAAGCTAAGCGGAAACGCTGCCGACGGCTCCCCTCAGGCCTACCTACAGCAGGTGCTTGAGGAACGGGGAATTTTCGACCGGGGTCTGTCCGTTGGCCTATATGCATTACAGCTGGACTTTCTGGGGGAGATGACCTCCTTTGGAGCGGCGGATTTCTCCGACCCCCTCATCTGGGGCAGGCTGAATTACAACAGCCGAAGCAAAAGTCCGGACGCGGCGCTACCCATGCCCCGCATTTTGCTCATGCTGGTGATTGGCGGCGACTCACAGGTTCGCAGCTACACGGATACCCTCACCATGCTTTTATCCAACAATATCACCGGGCTTCGCGGCCCGCAGGAGGGACAGCTAAGCTACACCAGAAATGGGCAGACCATTACCCAGCAGCCCTTTTCCTTTTGGCTAAAGTATACCGAGATCAAGCGCCCCTCCGCTGGCTATTATACGCAGCACACCCAAGGCGCTGCGTTAAGCGTAAGCAATGGCACGGTAACACCGGAGGGCGAGCTGTTTACCGCGTCGCTTGCAACGGAGGAAGCCAGCCCAAGCACGCTGACCTTTTCTTGGCCTGCCGCTTCCCTGCCAGACGGTTTGTCGCTGGATATCAGCAGACTTAGCAATCTGAAAGCTGAGGTCATCGATTCCCTACTACTTTCCGAGGTGGCGGCCAACAGCCCGAATACCATCGTCACCCAGACGAGCGGCACTCAATCCATTGCCCTGCGGGACAAGCTGTACCTGTTTAAAAGGCAAACCACCCCCTTTGCCAAGCACCCGGAGCAGAATCCCTTCACGCTTTCGTCCGTTGCTCTCAGCAACGACGGCGCTGTGCTGGAGGCTACGATTGAGGTGAATCAGGCGCTGCTAAAGCCGGGGTATTACCGCCTTCGCCTATCGGCGGACAGCGTCGGCGAGCAATTTGAATGGCCTGAGGTAAGCTGGGCGCAGGATGGCGGTAGCAGCCTGAGCACGGTCATTACAAACGAACAAATCAATGAATGGGAAAGCTTTTCCGCCGTGCTGACCCGCTATGCCCGCGCCAGCTCCACCATTCCTCGGCAGTTTGACCATGCGTGGGGCGGGTATACCGATAAGGCTTACAAGGGAACCGTTATCCCGGATTTCCCGCCGGTTTATTTAGCGCCCCATCTATCCGAGCTGCTGTCTCAGCTGCGCACGGCGGCTCGACCCGGAACCTCGCCCTATCTGCGATGCGTTTTTGACGTATTCGTAGACGCGCAGGAGCAAGCAAACTGATTGATCCGTTAGGAGGCTGACGCCATGTCGTCCCTTTCCCCCGTAGCCCGTCCAAAACGACGCGTGCGCGTCCACTTTTCCAACCGGACAAAGGTTCTGCTGTGTTACCTCCTTAGCTTTGCATTGCCGCCTCTATGGCTGTTCTTAGGCATAACGCTGGTTTACCCCTATCAGCTGACAGGCAGCGCCCCCACCATTGCCCGGAATATGGGAGACGCGTTTCCCTTTCTGAAAAGCAGTCTGCTGACTGCCGCGCGCTTGGCGGCGGCTCCCGAGGCTGGAAGCCCGGCAGAATGGGCGGCGGCGCTGGAAGCACGGGACGGACAATGGATCGTCTTTCTGGCGGCGGCGCTAGGGCTGGCATGGGCGGTAACGTTGCTGCTTCAATTGGTTTGGCGGTTCAGCCACAGCCGAGCCTTAGACGCTGCTAAAAACACCCGGCTGGCCATTGCCCATTATCGCTGGACGCTGCTGCTTATTGTGCTATGTAATCTGGCCGTGGCGGCGGCCCTATGGCTGTTGGGGGTACGCTTTGTCGAGGGGCGCGGGCTGTGGGACTATCTGGTCTATTTCGGCGCTTATCCCATCAATGTGTTGGCAGCCATCCTTTGCTTCCGACTGGCCGCGCCGCCGGTTTTAAGCGGCCGACACGGCTTTTTTAAACGGCTCTAGGACCAACGGAAAGGAGGACAACGCATGGGTTGCTACGCTTTGGCTATCGGCGGTACCGGCAATAAAATATTGGAAGGCATGGTTTACTTAGCCGCCATCGACGGCTTTTATACCGTCCAAAACGGGATCAGCAGGCCCATTCCTGAAATCCGCATGCTTTCCGTGGATGTGGACAGCGCCTGCGGCAACACCACACGCGCCAAACGCGCCTCCGAATACTACGAGGAGCTTCGCTCCGCCTACGGGACGTTTCCTCATCCCCACTGCGGCTTTCATACGGCTCTTACCGTCCGTCGCTGGAACATGAACCTGTCCAAGCGCGCCATGTCCGTGGATAAAATGGTGGAAAACCACCGGCAGGATCAGGTATTAAGCAATGCGCTTTACAGCAAAACCGAATCCGCACTGGAATACAGCGAGGGCTTTCGCGGCCATCCCGATCTGGGCGTGCTTTTTTTTGCCGACCTGCTCAACGGTCTGGATTCTCTTCGGCAAATGGGGCAGCCGGATGAGATGAACGAGCTGCTGGATCAAATTGCGCTGGAGCTCAGCCAAGGGGAAACCGTAAAGGTGTTTCTCTGCGGCAGTATTTTCGGCGGCACAGGCGCGTCCGGCATTCCCGCCATTGCCAAATTTCTGCGCCAGCGCTTTCCCGATTCGGGCTTTGAGCTGGGCGCAATGCTTATGCTACCTTACTATCAGGTGCCTCCTGCCCAGCGCGACGAGGAAGCGGAAATCGTTGTGAAAAGCTCCGCCTTTCTGGACAAGGCGCGTACCGCCCTGCAATACTACGGCATGGAGGGTATGATTCGCGACCATGAAAAGGATGAGAACGGCGTGTTTGACGCGCTGTACCTGCTGGGGCTTCCCCCGGAGAGCTTCGTTACCACCAGCATCTACTCCACAGGCTCGCAAAGCCAAGAAAACGACGCGCACATGATGGAGTGGCTAGCCTGCCGCTGCGCCGCCGCCTTCTTCCGCACAGGCTTTCGCGGTGCGGAGGAGCACAACATCGACTGCTACTATTATCAATGGCACACACGGCAATTTTGCTGGGAGAGCTTTGACAGCGAAGCCAGACGCTATCGGCTGGGCTATGGCAACCTGCTCAAGGCCTCGGCGCTGTTCTTCGCGGAATGCTACCCTACGCTGCTGCGCTGTACGACTAGCGGCAGCAAGGCGGCGCGAAGGGTGGGTTATTGCGCCCCATATTTTTCACGGCTAAGCCGCCAAGGCGGCGGGGAACAAGCCAAAATGGAACGTCTGCTCCGCTCCCTGTACCATTTTTTAGCCTTCTACTGCAACTGGATGATTCAAGTTCTGCGCACCCTTCCCCCGGACATGTGCCAAAACAAAGCCGAGGAAGCCGCGCTGCCGGACAACGCGCTGTTGGACGCGTCGCTGATGAATCAGCTTTATCTTTTGCTCAAGCAATACGGCTTAAAGCCGGAGGAGCGAGACCTATCCGTTTATCGCCGAGCCTGCGCCGCGCTGCAAAAGGAGCTGGACAAGCTGGTGATCAGCCGGGTGCCTGACCGCTATCCGACAGGGAAGGTCATCGCCGGTCTGGGCGGCGGGATCTGCTACGGACAGGGCGCTGAAAACGCCCTATGCTCTTTTTTCAGCGTTCTGTTAAGCGCCGTGGGAGAGGAGGAAATGCTATGAACGATCCCAAAAAGGCGCTAGACGAAAATACCCCCTATGTAACGCTGCTGCCCCCCATGGACGAGGGCTTCCATATCGGTTATCAGGCGAACCCCGGCATTTGCTGCGACGGCAGCCAAAAGCCGCGAGAATGGCTGGAAAATATGGCGAAGTATCTGCATGCTCAGGGCGAGGACGTGGGGTATTCCATACCCGATGTGCTAGCCAGCGAGCAGCAGCTGCGCCGCCTATCCCGGCTACCCCGGGAGACAGCAATGAAGCATCAGGAAATGCTGGATTATCGCGGCGTGCTGGTACTGCTGTTGCTTTGGGACACCCTTGCGAAAAGGCCCAAGGAAACCGTGCTTGGCATAGAAAGGGTAGGAACGGCAGAGACCGGCTTTACGCGCGCGGTCATCGCCGCTTTGCCCCCCAGCCGTACCAAGGACGGGCTAACCATCGTGACCTTAGCCGCGCCAGAGGGGGAAAAGCCGGACGCAGTGCCGCTTTGCCTGCTTTCCCGCGCCATGGTGCTTTCTCCCGCCGCCAACATGAGCGATTTAAGCGGGCTTTTACCGCCCAGCGTGAAATGGTACCATGACAAACGCTTTCACGACCCCTGCGCCTATCTGAGCGAAGAGCAGCGGACGATTCTGCTTCTACGGCTGCGCTTTTTACAAGCCATGAATGAAAACCCGTCGCTGCATAGCCCGCTATACTCCCCGGACGCACAGTTGCGCGCTCTTTTGCAGCAGCTCATCGACGACGTGCTGGCCCAGCGGGAGGAATGGCGAAATCGTCTGCTGCAAGGGGACCGGGCAGCGGAGCAGGAGCTGCGCACCCGTATTTTGCTGGTGTATGGCGCGGCCTTGCGCAAGGAGCCTATGGCGTTGACGGAACGAATCGCTCGGATGGACAGCAAAGCCATGGCGGAAAATTTTCTGCTAAAGCATTTTCTTCCCAGCGATTTCGGTGATTCCAACCAATGGAACGCAGGAGCGATCGGTGGGGAGAACGGCGCGGGAGCGCTGTTTGCAGGACCGTCCGTAAGACCGCCGTCCGCAGGACCGTCCGCAGGACCGTCCGTAAGACCGCCGTCCGCAGGATCGCCGTCCGCAGGATCGCCGTCCGCAGGATCGCCGTCCGCAGGACCGTCCGCAGGATCGCCCGTAGGACCAGGAGCCATTTTTTGGCTGAGGAATACGGCGATTGCCCGACGGTCGGACGCCTTTTTACTGGAGCCCACCGGCGCGGAGGGCGAAGGCGAGGTTGTTGCCCACGAAGCCCGAGAGATTGCCTTGCTGGATCGCTATGATGAGGAATGGCGAAAGGGAATCGCCGGCATACTGAATCAGCTGCTAAAGGATACCGAAAACAGAACGCGAATTCACCCCTTAATGCGAACCTTGCTGGCGCGGTGGAAGACGGAGTACGACGCAACGCCGACCCGAGGAGAAAAGGCGCTGGAATTGCACTTTCCCGACGATACAGCCAGCCCTACCCTCCTGCCGCTGGTCATGGAGCTGCTGGGCGAGGAAGCGGCGGCCTGTGCCCGTAAGCCCTTCTCCGACTGCTTAACGCTGATTGAGGGCGGCGACGCTTCCCTGCTGGGAGGAAGCCTTGATAAAAGCGACTGCGTGGTGGAAGGAACGTCGGGAAACCATGTCATCCGTTACCTGCCTCCGCTGTCGCTGGAGATGGTTGGTTGGCTGCAAAAGCAGGGGGAGCGCGGCGACCCCTGCGCACCGACGCTAAACGGCATGCGCTGCCGCCTTTCGACGGACGGTCAGAGGCTGGAGGCCCGCTTTTCTTTGATCTGTCGACTGAATACAGAGGATGGCTCCATCCCCGGCAGCGTGCTGTTTGTTCGGGAATATGCCCTTCGGCAAAGCCCGGAGGATGGCGGCGCGTTTGTGCTGCCTGCCGCCGCTTTGCCCAGCGTAACGGTTTGGCCCAACGTCCGGCTGTCGGCACAGCGCTGGCGGCAGTACTATGTGCACGCCCATCATCCGGATGCTTTCGATGTGCTAGCCCTCACGGACAGCGGCTGGGTTCAGGGCGAGCTGCACAGCGCCGAGGGAGAAATAGCCCGCAGGCAGGAACGTCGACGCAGCTGGCGCACAGCCTGCGTCAGCCGTTTCCCCGCCTTTGTGGGTCTGCGCCGGGGAAAGCTCTGCCTTGGCGCGCTGATTAACGATCAACCCATGCGTCTGCTGCGCCATGAGGAGCCCGCCGTCATCGGCTTGGACTTCGGCAGCATTTCCACCACCGTTATGCTGCGCCAAGGGGAAAAGGTACAAGCAGCCTCCTTGCCGGAGGGGCTTCATAATACGCTGCTCTGCCCCGACAGTAGCAGCGACGAGGCGCTTGGGGAGGAGCTGATTCCCAAAACGGCGCTGACGGCGGAGCAGCGTTTCTTCTATAGCGTGCTGGATTTGTTTACAGACGACCCGGAGCAATGGCGGCAGCCCCTGCTGGACGGTCACATTTATTATCCGACTGGGGAAAGCGCCCTTACGCGAAAAAATGAGGGAACCTTATATTACGATCTCAAATGGAGCGAAGAGGAGTATGTGCTGCGCAGTCTGCGGCTGTTCCTAAAGCAGGTCATGCTGCAAGCCTCTTTAGCGGCGCGGTTGGCAGGCTCGGATAGCGTTAGCTGGCGGATCAGCATGCCCGGCGCAATGCCCCTCCACCGCCGACAGGCTTATTTGGATATGATGCGCGGGCTGTGCCGCGAGGTGGGGGAGGAATGTGGACTGCCCCTCAACAAAAACTGTCCCCCCGTGCTGTACGCAGCGGAGGATCAGGCGGACGGCTTGTATTTCCGCTTCCGCAACGAGGTCAACGCCCGGGGCGGGTATCTGAACCTAGATTTGGGCGGGAGCACGGCGGATATCAGCCTGTGGCTTAACGGCGCTGCCCACGCCACAGCGGAATGCTCGCTGCTGCTGGGCTGCCGCAAAATCCTGTTTGCTTCCGTTATCAACGGCCATATTGACGCGTTTGAAAAGGATTTCGCCTCCGGCTCCACCCCTGTAGCGCTGGCAGCCCAAGAGCTGGTTCGGGCTTTACGGCAAAGCGACTGTAGCCTTCGAGTGCAGCAAAAGGCCATGCTCATGATGGATGATTTCTTTGCCACCTTTGCTACCGAAACCAAAGAGATCATGTCAAAAAGACGCGCACAGGGGCAGCTCTCCTATGTGGAGGCACTGCTTACCTTCAATATTGGCTATCTGTTCTATCTCTGCGGGGTATTGCTCAACCGCGTCTGGCAGGAGGAAGAGCTGCGCGCCTTGCTGCCAAAACGGATGGAGCTGTGCATCGCGGGCAACGGCGGACAGTTTTTGAAGATTTTCGACCGGGAGCAGCTAAACGCGCTATGCCAAATCGCCTTAAGCGCCCTGCCGCCGGAGCATCCCGTAAAGACGCTGGCTCCCGTACAGAGCGCCAACCCCAAGGAAGAGGTGGCGTTGGGACTATTATATGACGAAGGCGAGCTGCAAAGCGCCATTCAAGCGACCCAGCGCTGGAACGGAACCATGCCGGACGAAGGCGAGCAGCCTGCCGAACCAAACCCGCTGACCGCATATCTGTACGGCTTTTGCCGCGCCTTCCCCCAAGCGGCCGAGATGCTGCTAGGCAGCGTGTGCGATACCGACCCGACCAACGGCGCGCCCAGACTAAGCCCAACCGCCCAGCTGGAGCTTAGAACCATAGCAGAAAACGAAAACGGTAAAACCCCGGAGGATGATTTCGCCACCTACACGCGCTGCTTTGCGGGGCTGAAGAGACTATGGAAAATCTGATAAATACAGGAGAGCCTATGCTTATGACGCCATTGGTCAGCATCTGCACCACCACCTATAACCACGAAAAGTATCTGGAAAAGGCGCTGGAAAGCTTCCTGAAGCAGAAAACCAGCTTTCCCTTTGAAATATTGATTCATGACGACCATTCCTCGGACGGAACCGTAGAAATCATTCAGCGGTACGCGGCCCGGTACCCGGAAATCGTGAAGCCGCTGTACGAGGAGGTCAACCAATACTCCCAGAACGTTCCCATCAACGAAACCTTCAACTTTCCCCGGGCGCAGGGCAAGTATATCGCGCTGTGCGAGGGGGATGACTATTGGACGGACGAGGGCAAGCTGCAAGCGCAGGCGGATTATATGGAAGCCCACCCTGACTGTACCTTCTGCTTTACCAACGGGATAATTGAGGATCAGACCGGGGCGAGACAGCCCCGGGAATTCATCCCCTACCGGGAGGAGGAACGCACCCATTACTATGCCGCCGATCACCGCTACGAGCTGGGTGAAATGTGCGAGCTGAACTTTGTGCCTACCGCCACCTTCTTCTTCCCTCGGGCGGTACTGATGGGAATGCCGAGCTGCTTTGGAGATAAAATGTGCCAGCACGGAGATTTAAAAATGCGGCTCTTCTTCACCGCCGCCGGATACGGCATGTATCTTCACCGCTTTACCTGCGTATACCGGGAAAACGTAGCCGGCAGCGCTTTTCAGGTATGGACAAAGGAAAGTGCGGCGCTGACCGCCCGCCGTGCCGCCACCGTGACGGAAATGCTGCGGGACGTGGACGAGTATAGCCGTCACCGCTATACACCCCAGGTGCGCAAGCTAATGGATCGCTATTTATACGTGGAGCTGTGGAATACAGACCAAGCGGCGCCGCTGAAAAATCCCGATCTGCAAAGAGCGTATCGGCAGCTTACCGCTACCCAAAAGCTGAAATACCATTTGAAGCGACTTCTGCCCCGAAGGTTCGTCGACGGGCTGAAGCGCATCGTACACTGATCTGAGCTTTGGAAGGAGGCGCAGCCATGAATTTCCCGGCAACGCCCATACAGCGGCTGTATACGGACAGCCGCGGCAATACCCTCTGGATGAAGCGGGACGATCTGCTGCCCTTTTCCTTTGGCGGCAACAAGGCCCGCATCGCCGCCGAATTGATGGCGGATATGAAGGCGCAAGGCAAAAACCATATGATCGCCTACGGCAACGCCCGCTCCAACCTATGCCGGGTGCTGAGCAACCTGTGCGCAATGGAAAGCGTGCCCTGCACCATTCTATCCCCGGCGGACGACGACGGCAGCCGACAGTTGAGCTATAACCTGCTGATGTCCCGTTTTTTTGGCGCGGAAATCGTGCCTTGCTTAAAAACCGACGTAGCTAGCGCCGTGGACGCGGCTTTTGCAGACAGCAGAAAAAGAGGGCTGCGCCCCTACTATCTGTACGGCGACCGCACCGGCGGCGGCAATTTGGAGCCTCCGACGCGGGCCTATCAAAAGGTCTGGCAAGAGCTGCAAGCCCAGCAAAAGGCCATGGGCATTGTGTTTGACGAGCTGTTCCACGCCTCGGCTACAGGCATGACCCAGTCCGGGTTGCTCGTGGGGCAAGCGCTGTATGGCGGCGAAACGCACATACACGGTATTTCCGTCGCCCGTGACGAAGCGTCGGGAATCGTCCATATCAAGGCATACCTGAGCGCAGCGCTGGGACGAGCCGACGCGCCCATCTCCTTTATCGACCGCTACGCGCTTGGCTACGGACAGTACACTGCCGAAATGGTCGACTGCACAGCCGGCTTGATAAAGCAGCACGGGATCCCGCTGGATCTGACCTATACGGGCAAAGCCTTTTACGGCATGCTTCAGGAAATCCAACGGCGAGAGCTTGCGAACAAGCAGATTCTGTTTCTGCACACAGGGGGAACGCCGCTATTCTTTGATAAGGCAGAGGAAATCCTTCAATAAGCGGCGGCTCAAGGGGACAGGATTATTACGTCGGTAGGCTCCCTCTCTGTACCTGCGTTGCGCTAACGGCAAAGCAGGGCCTTTGTAACCGCTGCAATATCGCCCTTGATGCAGATCGATTTGTTTTCGATTTCTTTGGGAGCATAGGCGTCCTCCAGATTAAGGCAGGCGTAGGTTGCCTTCGGCCAGCCGTAGGTCATTTGCCAG
Organism: Eubacteriales bacterium; assembly: GCA_028693055.1. Lineage (GTDB taxonomy): Bacteria > Bacillota > Clostridia > Christensenellales > Aristaeellaceae > Limiplasma. The sequence goes on from JAQUWD010000001.1 coordinate 124,081, forward strand.
AAGGGTAATTTGATAATGGTCGGGGTGTTCTATTTATTGCGCACCATGAATCATGATCCCCAACGTCAATCCCCTGTCGTTGTCAAAACCCCTGCTGCTTCAAGGAGTTTCGTACATTATATAATTAGTTGCATGGTACTTCTGGTTTATCATCGTTTTAATAAGCGTCTCATAGAGATGGACCGTTTCGCAGGGTTAGTGCAAAAAGCACTTACGCAAATCGTCTTTGCGGAAAGCTGTCATTCCATCGGTTTGCAAAAGTTATTATAGGTTGGTAGTAACGCTCTAAGGTTGTGGATTTTTAATTCGCTTTTTCTGCAACATTGTGAAAATCCCTAGCCCACCTATCAAGCAGCCCACCATCCAAAGCAAGGGATTGCTAGTGTCGCCGGTTTGCGGAAGAGCAACTGGTTCAGTAACATATAGCGTAGCAATAGCCGATTCAAGCGTATTGTTTTGTACATCGGTGATGAAACATTTATATTGAAAGCCATTGCTTTCTTGTGAAATAGGTGTGACATTATAGCATGTATCGTTTTCACCGCTTAGCATCTGCCAACCGGACCCATCATTTCGGTGGCTATACCATTGATAAGTCAATCCATCACCTGTGGCGGATACACTGAATGCTGCCTGCTGACCCACCACAACGTGTTGATTTGTTGGCTGCATGGTAATCTGAATTGCATTCTCATAGCTTGCTATAGCGGTTACGGCTACTGCGGGCATGACCAACCTTGTCATTTCAGAGGTTGCGGATGTGTCGTCAACGAAAGTCACAGCCGAACTGAACGTCCACTTTTGAAAGCGTCTTCCCTTTGGGGGAGTGTTTGCCGTAAGGGTGACGCTTTCACCGGCTGCATAATACCCGCTGCCTGTGCCATTGTTTACCTGTAATTGATAAGTCACGGCAGGCAATGATGTAACAGCAAACCATAGGTCAATATTCGCTAAGGTAGCGTTGCTTTCATTGCAAATTGATAGTGTGGAACGATATGTCCCAATATCCAGTCCACCTTTGGGTCGAATCCCAAAGGTCTTGCTTTGCGATACGGCAATGCTTGCGATGCTGTCGTTGCCAGCCTGTGGGGAAGTCGCTGAAAAAACCATTTCAAATGCGTTGGATGATTGGGAAAAAGTAAGATGCAGCTCTCCCGTAGGAACGTTGCCGGTGTTGGCAAGGGTGATTTGAAAGGGTGGGTTCAGCGCCCCATAGCCCACTGGGTAGGAGCCAAGATCGCCGTTGCCCGCTTGGGTATTGATGGACAAATCTATGCTGCTGATGCCGGCCTCAACGGTCAATTGAAAGGCATGGGTTGCCGTAGAGCCGAAAATGTCTGATGCGGTAAGTGTGACGGGGTAGGTTCCCGCACCTAAACCCGCTAGAATTTGAAGCTGCTTTGTTTGGGCGTTCCAAGTAATGTTCGAGCGCACAGGGCTGATGCTAATGGTTGGTAGATAGTAGCCGCCCAAGGTGTAAGCGCTAGTTGTGGTTGACGAATAGCCCTCGACCACTCGAAGGGATGTGTCGCCTGCAATAGAGGGCGGCGCGTAATTCCAATTCAGTTCCGTTTCTAACGCAGCCTCTCCACATAGACCGCCTTTTCTTCCAGCTGTGCCTAACTTAGCACCGCTTCCATACAGGTAATTTGCCATGCCTGCTGCGCCACCCGTTCCGGCAACAGTGCCTGCTTTGCCATCATCCGCATTGCTGGCGCTGTTGCCGTCACTGCCAGAAAGCCCGCCAGCATAGATCCCATGGGAATAGTAACTATTCGCGCTGTTGGAAGCCGCTGCGCCACCGCCACCACCGCCGCCACTTTGAAACGTAGTGGGACCTTGACCACCGCCGCCACCGCCACCTCCGCTGGCTGCCGCCCAAATGGCGTTACTGTCTTCTGCGCCATTGCCACCGCCGCCGCCTCCCCCGCCGCCTCCCCCGCCGCTACCGACGGTTGCGCCGTCTTGACCGCTGCCACCTCCGCCACCTCCGCCGCCAGCCGAAGTGGCAACATAATCCAAACCGTCTTTTTGTATGACGGAGTTTGCCGAAGATAAACCTGCACACGCCGCGCCACCTTTTCCAGCCGTTAGCACGGCGGCGCTTTTTGAAAACCCGTTGATGTTGACAACTGCCGTGGGAATAAGCGCGTTAGCGCCATTTGCGCCGTTGCTGACCGAAGCGATTCCCCCCAGCCCGCCTTTTGCACCGTTTGTGCCAATAGCTGCGCCGCCACCGCCCGCACCGATAGCACCATTGCTGGCTTGGATACCGTTAGCGTTTGCAACGTACTGTGTGGTTGCATTGTTGCCATTGCCGCCGGCAATGGCAAGGCTTGCGTTTGTAGCGCCGGGCGCGGTAACAATCGTCAAATTTCCGCTGGTTAAATATATGCCTGCAAAACCGCCGCTACCTAGCACCTCCATAGGGGTAAGACTACCAATCTGCCCTCCATCAGAGCCAGAAATGAACACATTGCCATCAATATAAAGCGTCACAGTCGCGTTTTCTTTGATGGTGATGCCCGGCGCTCGGCTGCTGCCCCCCGCAATAACGCAGTCCTTGAGTAAATAATCACCGCTGACAAGCGTAAATGCGCCTAAGTTGCCAGTATAGGTTGCGGTATAGCTTTCGGCTGTCGCCACCCTAGAAGGCTGAGAAAACAGCATCAGCCCTGCTAGCAGTATCCCTAAAATCCGATGTTTCATCTTTGCTTCACTCCATCCACGAGCCGTCATGCTCCACCGATCATGCTTCGAGCCATTTAAGTATTTCTAAATTAGTGGAGCATAAAGGGCTTATGCCCGCCGCCGCTTCCGCGCCGTTAGTAGCAGCCCCAGTCCGCTAAGCAAACAAAGCCCAAGCCAAATGAGTAGCTGACTGTTGTCGCCTGTTTTAGGCGGTTCTTGAACCTCTGCGTCATCGCTGTTCGTCACCAATGAATGAGCAAATACATTATGGTCGGGCATGGTAAGCCGATAAAGCTTCTGATAGGTACCGTCCGGGTTTTGACTGCTACTCTGCAAAGCGGCTTGAGAATTGAAATTGACCGTAAAGTTGCTGTTTTGAGCGGTCGCCATAACGTAAACATCGGAATATGCTGAATAACCGCATTGGAGATAGCTTTGCCCGCCCACAGTGAATCTCGTTCCCATTCTGTTTGGCGTATTGGCCAGCGTCAGCGTCACATCCTCATTACTGTCAAGCGTCAGCGTTTGAGATAAATACACTGTATATTTAACGTTGTAGGCATCACTTTGCTCAAGTGGCAGACGAAGAGTGTAGGCGTCACCGCTAAGATAAGCTGTAGTATGCTCCTGAGCAGCATTATAAACATCACAAGCGATAACAGCACCAGCGGGAACATTTTCAAAGGAAATATCCAGCGTACCACGTTTCGCAAAATAGGCTGTGTTGTTTTCCGTCACCTTTGGCAACGACGAAAAGCTGACAGAAAGCGCTGCGGAATTTTGCGTTTCCATCGTGACCGCGCACAAATCCGCTTCGCCCCCAAGAGAAACTAGCACCTCATCGGCGGCGGGCATGGTAAAGGCTACCATGCGGATGCTCGGTTCTGCTTTGAGCGTGGTGATGGCATGATTCACCTTGACGGTGTTGCCGCTTGCGTCCATATACGTTATGTGGATATTTTCGGCAGGCACATACGTTTCAGGGTCATCGTAAAGCACCACTTTGACCTGCTCCCCTGCCACATAGCGCGACATAAAATCATCTTGTGTAAAGAAAGGATTGACGAAGCTGGCTTTCATGCTTTCCTTCAGCGAAAGCGTCACAGTGCCAAGGGGCGTAAAGGCCGCATGAATGGTTACGTTTTTCCCTGTCGGCATGGAAAAAGTATAGATAGACGAATCGTTGCCATCTTGGACAATCGGGAGCTGGTTTCCATCATAATCTGTTACAGAAAGACTGTTTGCAAGCAGCGAGCAGTACGTGTTCGGTTTCACCCGAAACTTGACGGTCGCATTGGCGAAATAATGATGTTGGCTGCCATATAGGGGAGTGTCGTCAGTGTCGTATAGCTGCACAATGCCCTGGCCTGTGGTGTTTTTCTGCACCACATAATCACCGCCCGAGACGCTTAGGCACTGCGCGGACACTCGCACATTTTCGGCAGGCATTCTAAACGCAATGCCACTTGGCAGCGCAATCGCGTCATATGTATCATAACTTTTTTGGCCTGTCACTTTGTAATTGTTGATATAATAGTAATCATCGACTGTGCTTTTGATCACCACCCAATCGCCCGCTTTGAACGTCACAGGCTTGGACAGCCAATCGGTATAAATACATTTTGCGCTTGCAAAGTTCAGCGTGTAGTTGCTTCCGCCTTCTAAAGAAACCGTATGGCCAGTAGTGTAATGCGCCGAAACCGTTACGTCTTGCATCGGCATGATAAAGCTATAGGCAACGGTGTTGGGCGTTGGTTTGTACAGCGCAAAGGGCAGCTCCACCACATCCACAGGCGTACCGTCGGCGGCCGCCACGCTGAGGGACGCCGTCACGTTGCCCTCATAAGCGCGAGCGTACACAATCACCTGCTCGCCTGTATTGACGTTGGAAGTCATTAAGCCGCTCATCGCTTGAAATTGCAGCTCGCCTTGCGAACTGTTGGCGAGGGTAACGGTATGGATGGTGGCTTCGGGTGCTTTGACAAAGTCCACCTGTACAATAGCGTCCTGATAGGGGCAGGAAAAACGAATCGTATCATACCCGTCCGCGTCCTTTTGCGAGGCCTGCAAAAGTGCGGTGGCATTGACGCTCTGCTCGCTGTTGTCGGTTTGCGTGGAATTGCCAAGCAAATTAATTTTGTAGCTGTTAAACACAGAATTTAACGTCACACCGGAAACCACATATCCTTGGTCCGGCTTGATTTTCACTTGCATGCGCGTGCCGCTGTTGTAGACGCCGTCCGGCGCTGCGGCATTCATGCTGCCATCGGCCTTGAGGGTATACAGGCTCGCGCTTCCACCGGCACTTGCATTTAGCTTCATGGCTACGCAGGGGGATGTGGAGGATAGGATCACAAGCGGCTGCTTGCTCGCTACGCTGTCCTCCTCGACAATATCATTATCGACATCCAGCTTGACATGATTGCCATTGGGGTTGGTGTAGGGCAGTTGCTGCGTAACGCAGCACCAAGTCACGTCTGCGTCGGTGTTTCCTGTTCCGGGCGACCATTCTATTTTCTGATCCAGAAGAAGAAATGCACCATTCTTCAAAAACTTCTTGTCCTGACTCCAGCCAAGGCTGAGAATACCCGGAAGATTGCTCATCCCTTGCGACTTCAAAAAGGGGACTAAAAATTGCGCATTAAATCCCGTCATGTTTTTGTATGCGTTGCGGGATAGAATGCCATTGAGATCGCTCGCATTTTGAATCATGGCATAATTGCCAGGCGAATAGCTCTTTTTGAGGTTTAGAAAATCCGCATGAACAACCATATAATGGGTTTGAATGCCGAACGCAATGGTTGGCGAGGCCGCCACAGAGATTAAATCCTTGTTTTGGAGCAACGCATTGTTGCCGCTCTGGCTTCCTTGCAGCACCGCGTAAGAGCGAGCCCAGCCGACCGGCTTTACTAAATAAGCGCTCATCCATTTCTGCGTTTTTTTAGCGTTAAAGCTTGTGTATTCAAGCCCGCGCTTTTTCTGATAATCCATGCCAAAGTTGGTAAGGTCCGTGTCGTAGGCGCGCATGTAGCCCGCGAGTTCGTTGCCGTATAGGCTGATAGCCTGCTCTAAGGCCCGAAGCGCGCGATAACTGCGATTGTTAAAGTTTGTCCACAATTTGTTGAAATCGGTTCGCTTTTGATCTTCACTCTTGTTTGCGTCAATGTTGATCAACTGCGCACCAAATTCCGTATACATGCGCAGTACCGACAAATATGTGTTGACATAGGCGGCAACTTGATTCATTCCCAGCACCATTTGGTCATACACCTGATGCTCATAGGGATAGGTGTCCACCAAAAGCGCATACAGCGTTTCTAGAAAGGTTGGCGTGCTGCTGGTTTTGCCGCCCCATTTGCTCGCGTCCGATGGTTGCGCATCCGTCGGCACGCTGACGGAATAGGAATATGGGCTGATGAGCAAGCACAGCGTAAAAAGATCTTCATCAAAGTTAAAGCTGTACCCAGTATGATTGTTGGTCGGGTTGGAAACCTGCTTTTGCGCATACCCCTTCCAGCCTCCGCCGAACATCGTCATCGACTGCGGATTAAGTCGGATGGGTTTCTGCCCTAACGCCTTCATTTGGCAGAGCGTAAAATATAAAAAGGACGGAAAGCCGAAAATTCGCACGGGCTTGCCCTCATGCTCATAGCGCTTCAAGGTTTCGATCGCGCCGTAAACATCAAAGTCGTGATCCACACCGTTATAACGAAGCGCATAAAAAACGTCGTGAATCGGCGCGTACTGAAGCAGACCCTCGTCTGTTTTTGCCGTGCCAAGCAAGCTTCCAGGGGTTGGTTCATAGGTATAAAGCAGATAATTTGTCGGTACTTCCGATAAAAAGCCATTGAAGCGAAACAAGGAGCGAATCATTCCCTGTCCAAAATCCCAACTGTCTTGATCAAAAAACATTTGGCTTTTTTGACCGGAGGTGCCAGAGCTGGTTACATGCTCCACAATTTTGTCCATCGGTACGGATAGAGACTCGTAGGTCTTGAAGAAATTGGCCGGGATTAGCGGAATCCGTTTCAAATCTTCCTCGGTTTCGATCGCCTCGGGCGCGAGCTGGTGCTGGTCCATCAAGCGGGAAAAGAACTCGTTATGGGTCACGTGCTGTGATAGTGTTTGCCTCATAGCGCTCAAAAAACAAGCGCTTGACCCAATCTGGTCGTAGGGATTTTCCCAATTCAATAGGCGTTGACGATCTGTTTGCTCAAGCATGAAGCCGCCTCCAACTATAATATATTTGTTAGCTATCCAACATTTTCATCATCGCATACACGGTAAAAACGCCATTGCTTTCCTCCACCTTCATTTCGCCATGATAGGCGCGAACGACCGCCTTCACGGATTCAAGACCAACCCCGCTGCTGGCGCGCTGACGCTTATCCGACAGATAGGCGCCATTTTGCATGGCGGTGCTGCCGTTGTAACTATTGGCAATGGTGATGGCCAGGTATTTTCCCTTTACCGCCGATTCAACGCGCATGAAACGTTTTTCGGATTTCAAACGTTTACAGGCTTCGATGGCGTTTTCTAAACAGTTGCCCACCAGCACGCATAAATCGGTGTCGCGAATGCAAAAGCTTTCAGGAATATGAACATTGAAATCCGTTTGAATTCCTTGCTGCCGTGCCAAGGCTAAATAATGCCCCACAATGATATCAGCCGTATCATTGCCTGTGTATACATAATCGTCGCTTTGGGGCAGCGTCGCCTCATATTCTTTTAGATAAGCGTGCAGCCCATTTAGGTCGTTCATCATCAGAAAACCGCTTATGGCGTTCATGTGATGATGTAAGTCGTGCCTAGCTTGACGCGTCTGCTCGATTGAATCGGAAAGCCGCTTGTATTGTTCCTTTTGCGATGATAAAAGCTCATCGGCGCTCTCTAGCCGGGCCTCCGCCGTGGCAATGCGAATAGAAAGACGCACGCCGCTCATGGCTACCACGTCCGCAATAAACAGCGCAATATAACATGCGGTGAAAATGAAAAGCTCATTGGTGCCATTGACCATAAAATCGGTCAAAAAATAGAAAACGCCCAAGGCCAGTGCTCCTCCCAAAGAGAGAGGGAGCAGCTTACCCCATACGTCCGTCTCCGGATAGTCGCGGAACAAAGGTGCGCCAAAGCGGCGAAATATATATAGAATGACGAGAACAATGGCTGCAAGCCCTGCGGCGCAGACCACCCCCGTTGCCGTGGGCAGCAGCATCACATTATCATTGTCAATGTGTAAAAATTCCATCAATCCCACGATATAGAATGCTTGAATGGATACGCTTGCCAACATGTAGAAATATTTGACAACGGACAAGCGCGTCAGAAAGAAAAAGCCGCAATAAGGGATAACGAACAGGGTTAAGAGATAGCACAGCTGATGCTGCCATGATATTCCATGGCAGAAAACAGTCACTTGGTCAGCAACCGAGCAAATGACGCAATAGCCCAAAACAACGGCAATGATGACTGGCTTAGAAAAGCGAAAAAAGTCCCATAAATAGCCGATTAACAGCGCGGCGAAAGCGGAAGCATATAAAGCGCCTATCAGCGTATCTCCCCCAAATGCAAGCATATCATTCATGTCGTGCTTCCATTTCTCGCCATAGATAGTCGGCGATCTGTCTGCGTAATGCGGTGGCGTTCTTGACGGTGAGCAACACACTGTCGCCGCCCGTTAAAAGGACGTTGGTTTCCGTCACATCCTCCACAGCGGCGAGATTGATGATATAGCTTCGATGGCAGCGGATAAAATCGGGATATGGCTTTAGCGCAGTCACGGTTTGTTCCATGGTAAGCGGCGACTGAATGGTTTCCCGCTTGGTATGAAACAGCAGGCAGTGATTTCCGGTTTCGATATATTTCAGCTCTCGCAAAAACACCTTGATCTCTTGCCGACCACTGGGAACGTTTAGATAAGCCAGCGCCAAGTGCAAGGATTCATCGCATTTTTTGACGGTTCTTAGGAAACGATCATAGCTGAAGGGCTTTAAAAGATAGTCAATAGCGTTAACCTCATAGCTTTCCGCGCCAAATTCTTTGGAAGTGGTTGTAAAGACAATGCCGCCTTGATAATCCCTTTGCATCAACTGCCGTGCAGCGTCCATGCCGCTTAACTGACCCATGTAAACGTCTAAAAATAATAAATCAGGCAAGGTACGCTCTGCCAATAGTTCTTCTGCACTGACGTACTGTGTTAGCTCCACATCGTTTACATAATTCTCGCCTAAATAGGTGCTTAGGTAGCGCAGGAGTGTTTGACGGTCGGCCTCGCAGTCATCACAAATGGCAATTTTCATTCCTTCACCTCTTTTGTATACCTTATTATACAATAGAAATCACAGCCGATTCAACGCACGATAACGCCGTTTAGGAATCGTTTGTGCCGTTTGGGTAAAGTTTCTTTATTTTGTAACATATTTCTTGTAACAATAGGACAGTTGGTTCTCTATGGCTACATCCGTGAAGGAGGCTTCCCACCCATGAAGATTTGCACAAGAATACTCTCTTTACTGATCGCTTTTGTGTTAGCAATCGCACCGTTGACGCTGCCGTCATCTGCCCAAGCAGGCGTGATTACTAACCTGATACTGCAAAATTACAGCGCCATCGCTCTGGAATTTGTGGAGCGCGGCGTCCTATATGGCCTAGGGACAGCCGCCGGCGCCACATCCAACGAGCAGTTTTCTCAAGTGTTGTCCATTAGCAAACGGATTCTCGGCGGCCCGACGGGAACCATTCTGGGCGGCATCTCGCAAATGTGCCAAGGGATGATTCAACAGCTCGATGCGATTAGCACCAGTCTGTCGCAAAATTTTGCGTCGATGGATCAGCAATTGGGCGAAATTAAAAGCAACCAGTTGAAGCTGGGCTTTTATGCAAACGCGAACCCCGCACGAAAATTTTACGAAAAATACAATACCATTTATAACATTTACTACGAGCTGATTACGGCGCTACAGCAGTACTCAGCCGACCCCACGCAGAGCAACAATGCCGCCTTGCAAACCAAATACAATGAAGTGAATAACTTTTACAGCAAGGGCGAACTATACGCCCTTATAACAGAAATGCTAGGAATCCCTGACGAGAACATTCGCGATGGCTATGGCTCCACCGAGCATTCTGTACCCTATTTCGAGTGCAAGCGGCATCACTTTCATCTGCCCGTTTATAGCCGAATGCTGATTCGCGACGTGGAAACCCTTCGCCCCCTTCCCCTTGGCGAAAAGGGCTTTGCGAATTTTATCACGCCCCATTTGCTTAGCGTACCGGCAGTATCGGTGCTGATGGGCGACCTTGCGGTGCTGCATCCAGCAGAAGAATGCGGCTGTGGACTGACAACGCCATATATGGAAATTTTAGGACGAGCAGGAACCAGCGCGGCGAAAAGCTGCGCCGTAACAGCCAGCGAGTTGCTCAAACGATAAGGAGGTAGTGAAATGCGTTGCGTTATAGCCGGAATCCTCAAACCGAATTTGGAAATGGCAGAGGCGCTTAAACAAACTGAGAGCGCTATTCAAGTCACCCTTGGGACTGAACCGCTAAGGCAGAGTGACGTTATTGAAGCCCTCAATGCCTTAGGTGAGCGACTGGAAAATGAAGATGCATTTCTATTGGAGGAGCTGACCGCTTTTGGACTGTCGAGGGAGCAGGCACGCACTGCAAAGCATGAAGCCTTAGGCGTACTGAATGCACCTGCGCTGCGCCAAAAATGCAAACGCGAGCTGGGCTCCCCATGCGGAGAAATCCACCGTATCAGTGCGTTGGAGGACGCTTTTGAGGGAAATATGCCCCTTGGCGTTTTGGGGCATGTGACCAGCGGAAACGATGCTATGCTTCCTTTTTTCTCGGCAGTGGAGGGCTTGCTGACCGGAAACATCAACCTAGTGAAGCCGGCAGCAGGGGCTGGGGCTGTGGTGAGCCGTCTTTTCACCGAATTAGCGCAGCTTGCGCCCTCTCTTGCACCCTATCTTTTTGTCCTGCCCATTTCCTCCAAAGAGGAGGAGAGCCTTCGTGCTATGCTTTCTCTTTGCGATGCGGTAGCCGTTTGGGGCTCGGATCAAGCGGTTTCGGGCGTGAAGCGGCTTGTGTCGCCCGGAACCCGGGTGATCGAATGGGGGCATCGTATCAGTTTTGCCTATGTCACGCAGCGCGGTGAAAGCAAAGCCGCCTTAGAAGGAATATGCAAGGATGTTTGCTTAAACGATCAATTGGCGTGCTCCGCTCCTCAAATTGTCTATTATGAAACAACAGACAAAGCCGCTTTGCAAGCCTTTGCCACGGAACTGTTTCAAGCAATGGAGCGGGTGTCGCCGCAATACCCGCAGACTGCCATTCCCAAAGATGCTTGTGCCGAGCTAACCCAAGAGACGCTTTTGCAGCAAATGCGCGGCTTGATGGAGGATGGTCTGGCGCTGGAAGCGGCTGATCGCAGCTTTAGAATCTATGTAAGCTACGATGAAGCCCTAGCAGCGTCGCCGCTTTACCGAACCCTTCTGATTCGTCCTATCGCTCGCGAGCATATTCTAACGGTGCTGCGTCCTTATCGAGCCAACCTTCAAAGCTGCGCAATGGTTTGCGCGCTAGATGAGGTGACGGCGCTTTCAGCGCTGCTTTACGCTGCTGGCGTGAATCGCTTGACAGACGCAGGACAAATGGGAGAGGGCTATTCGGGCGAACCTCACGATGGCGTTTATGCCATGAGCCGTTATGTAAAGCGCGTTCAGATGCGCCGCAGGGATTTTCCATGGGGCATGATGGGGATAAATGAATTGCAGCCCCAGGGCGCTGAACCCTTCCCCAAAGGCACGCCCATCCTTAAAAAGCAGGATTTTGCCGGAGCAACCACCATCGATGGCGCTGGCTTTCTTGTACTGAAAAGCGGCGGTAGTTCAGGCAAAAGCGTTTATGCGCCGCACCGCTATCAAGATGCCGAAAACACCTATCGCACCGCTGCCCAGTCGCTTTTTGCCGCGGGGCTTGATCCTGCCCACGATATTGTGATGAACCTTTTTTACGCGGGGGATTTGTATGGCGGCTTTATCAGTATTTATGAAGCCATTAAGCACTTAGGCGCGACCCAGCTTCCCATGTGCGCCAACATGGATTTTTCTCAAGTGGCGAAGGAAATCGCTGCAAACCACGCTAATGTGCTATGCGGTATGTCCTCCTATCTCATTCGTCTTTTAACGGAGGAGCATGACGCTTTGGCGGCCTATCGCGGCGTAGAAAAGGTGTATTATGCTGGTGAACACTTTGACCCTCAGCAAGCGGAGACGCTCAAAAAGCAGCTCGGAATTCGTGAAATCCGTTCGCTGACCTACGGCTGTAATGAAATAGGCACAATGGGCTATGCGTGCGAAGAATGCAAAGGCAGCGTGCATCATCTGGTTACCGATACAAAATATATGGAAATACTCAAGCTTGACTGTGACAAGCCTGTGCAGCCCGGCGAAATAGGACGTATTGTGGTCAGCTCCTGCGACGACAGCCTGACGGTTTACCGTTATGAAATCGGCGATTTGGGACGCTGGGTGGAAGGAGACTGCCCGTGCGGACGCAAAAGCCCGCGCTTTGAGCTGCTGGGACGCTTTGGAGATGTGTTCAAGTTTGCAACGAATTACTTGAACGCGCAAGCGATTAAAAAGATCCTTGCCGACAAAATGGACTATCATGGCGCGTTGCAAATCCTTCTGGATAGGAGTAGGCATGATTACGCTAGAAATAGAGCTGTGCGCCGACCGTATCTGCTTCATGATCCGCGACGAAGGAGAACCTTATCTTTTAAATGATTACGGCGGATTATCAGAAAAAATCATCAAGGAATCTGCAGAAGTCTATCATATGGATATCCGGGCAGGGCTTGGGCAAACCATGACCTTTGAGTTTACCTTTGACGCTACCGGCTTTGATGTAGCGTCCATTTGCCGCGACCATTATGATGAAACAACGCTCTTGGACAATCATATTACCATACGCCCCGTCAAGGATGACGAAGAGGAGATTGTGGCTGTCATTGCTTGCATTCACTCGGCGTATGGTTATCACTACGCGCGTGAAACGCTGTATAGCCCTGACGGATTCCGTGCCCAGCTTGTCAGTGGAAAGTATCATTCCTATGTGGCGGTAAACGAGAGCGGACAAGTATTGGCGCACGCCTCCCTAAGCGAAGGCAGTTCTATGGTTGGGCTGCCTGATCTGGGCGCGCTTGTAACCAAACCCTTCTGCCGCGGGCTTCATATTGCAGAGCGCCTTGTGGCGTACATTCTTGAAGATGCAAAGAGACTGGGCTATCGTGGCGTTCGTGCGGAGCCTGTGGCGTTTCATCCCTATACCCAGAAGCTGTTTTGTGCCTTGGGGCTTGAACCGACCGGCTTTTTGTTTCACGAGCTAAATCCGGAAACGGCGGGCGTTTATCGGGATGGTGAACGCCGACTAGACCTTGGGCTGGCACAGGTGCTTTTCACCCCGCAGGCCTTGCGAGAAGTTATTCTCCCGCCAGAACATGAAAGCTTCTTGCGAGAACGTTTTCAAGCATTAAACATACCCATTCATCCTTTCGCTGAGGATGCACCGCCCAAACCCGGTTATTTTCACAAAAGCATTCATCACGGAATGCGTCTTTGCACTATTTTTGCAAGCGGCTCGGATTGGATGGCTGGTGAAAGCTTAACGAAAACCCAGCGTGAGCTGGCGTGTGTGGATAATGTTGATCTCTATTTGGATATGAACAATCCCGGGTCGATGGAGGCCTATCGGCGCTTACAGAAGCTGGGTTTTTTCGTTACTGGGGTGGTTGCGGGAGCAAGCGACGCCGATTACTTGGTGATGCAGCATTTCCTTGGCTCCCAGCTTGATGAAAGCAAGGTCGTTTGCGAGCCTTCGTATCAAACCATATTGGCGCAGGTGCTTGCACATAGAACAAGGAGTTGAAAGTATGATTATCTATGATTGGCAGACCATTCTAACGGTTGCACGGGAAAAGAGCGCGTATTATCGAGAGCTATACAAAGACGTACCCGTTGACGCGCCCCTAACGGCATACCCATTAGTGGAATCCGACAGCTTTTGGCAGGCGGCGCGTGAGAATGAAGGTGAGCGTGTTTTAACGGCAAAGCAGGTAGACGGTCGAGTTTTCAAAAGCGGCGGCACCACAGGCACCCCAAAATTCTCGCCCTATACCACCGAGGAATGGCGAACCATGTGCGAGCTGCTTTCCGAAAATAACGCGCTTCAAAACCTGCATTGTGGCGATCGCGTCGGCAACCTGTTTTACAGCGGCAATATGTATGCAAGCTATGATTTTGTAACAACAATGCATATGTGCGCGCCGGTGCAATACATCTTGTTCAATTTTGGCGGTCATGCCGAACCATGCGATGTGATTAGCAGCGTCATTCAAAATCGAATCAACGTTTTAGCCGGTCTACCATCCGTTCTGATTAAGCTGGCGGAGTATGTGGAGAAAGAGGAAATAAAGGGTCTTCCTTTAGAGAAAATCTGTTTTGCGGGCGAAAGCCTGCAAATGGCGCAGCGTGAGTATATGAATCGCGTGTTTGGCAAGGAACTGTCTTATTTCTCCTTTGGACTTGCCGGTAACGATTATGGCATGGTGGCGTATTTTTCGCCCGACTGCGGCTACAATGAGCACCGCATAGATGAACGCGCCTGCTATTTTGAGCTGATCGACCCAGAAACCAATGAAGTGATTCATGAGCCAAACCGTGTGGGACGCATATACATCACAAGCCGACACAAATTGCTGATGCCGATTATTCGCTATCCCATTGGCGACATGGGCATGTATACCGAAGCAGAGGGAGGGCATAATCGCCGTTTTCGACTCATGGGGCGCAATTCAGAAATGGCACGTGTGGGCATTGTCAATCTGTTCAAGGCAGACTTTGATCGAGTGATTGAGCGTTTAGCACTGCGCGTGAACGCTTATCAGCTGGTCATTACCCATGACAACGCCACCCACCGCGATAAGCTCAAGGTAATGCTCGCAACAAGCGATGACATTGCCGAAGTTTTTCGCCAAGCCATGTATGAAGAGTGCCCACTGCTACTGGACACCGAAAATAAACATATGATTGACAAAACCGAAATTCTACGGGTGTCATCGACCGACCTTCAATACAATCCCAGAACGGGGAAGCTGCCGGTTATCGTGGATAAAAGGTTTTCTTGATAGCAACCGCTGCCGTTAAGACGGTGAAGGTTTCTTTTACGCCCCTTCCTAAATGGCGAAAACTCTGCATGAATGGAAGTTGTTGCAAAGGTTTTCGCATTATATACTATAAGTGGCATCAAAATTGAAAGGATGGTCCTGCTCATGAAGAAACTGCTGTCTCTATTGCTAGCCACCGTTATTTGCTTATCACTATGCGCTTTTGCCACCGCCGAAGAAATTCCCGTGGAGGAAATGACGGTAGAACTTGATGAAACCTATCAGGAGGTAGCGTTGAGCGAAGATTACGCAACGGCATACATACCGGTGGACTGGCTTACCATCAACGCCGAATATGCCGACGAAACCAGCGAGCTGCTGGGTTCCTACTCTAATGCCGACGGTTCCGCCTTGCTGCTTGTAACCTATGCCGAAACTGGCGTTGCATCCTCATACGAGGAGGTTTACACCAAGTCTGCTGAAGCGGGTCTCAGCGCCGGTGTGATGATGATTAATGAAACCAAGTATGTGTGCGTTACCACCGTAGCCGATGACAAAATTGTGATGATTGCCAACACCTTCGTGGATGACGAGTGCACGACGGGCGTAGCCTTTACCTTCACCTTTCCCACGGCGAATGCTGAAGAAATGGAAAAAATCTGTTACCAGATTCTAGGAAGTCTTACCTTTGTAGAGTAATCCCCAGCTTATTTTCACCATTGCAAGAGCCATTCTGTTAGTATTTCAGAATGGCTTTTTTTATATGGAGCAGATGGGATGATCGAAGGAAATCAGACATTCTTACAATTTGGAGGCTGAAAGCAGTTTGAACTGAATGAAGCCGTGCTCCAGTTTATCCTTGCCAAAGGAGCATGAGCGGGCGATCAATCCGTACCGCATGGCAAAACGCAAGCTAAGTGTATGGAGGCAGAAGAAAAAGTGAAAACACCAACGGTGAAAAAGCAGCGGAGTACAATGGAACGTTGATGAGGTCAAGGCCTGATGAAATGTTGACACCCATAGAGAAAGCGCAGGGGCATGCCACCTCTGCGCTTTCTCTATGGGTGGATTGTATTTTGCCGTTAGCGATGAATCAGCTTATCCTCTGCTCTGATGGGACGAATCACCCTGCACGGATTCCCGGCTGCGATCATGCCTGCGGGCACATCCTTCGTGACGACGCTTCCTGCACCGATCACTGCGCCTTCCCCAATCATCACACCGGCAAGGATCGTCACATCGCCCCCGATCCACACTTTGTTTGCTACATAAACAGGGGCGCAGACACACAACCCAGTTGCACGTTCGTCTGGGTCGAGCGCGTGATTGACAGTATAGACGCTAACATTAGGGCCGATGCGAACATCATCCCCGATAACGATCTCCGCGTTATCCATTAAAATGCAGTTAAAATTGATGAACACACGATGGCCAATCGTAATGTTGCTGCCATATTCGCAATGAAAGTCGGGCATTATGCGCACCTCATCCCCTTTGCTTTTCAGCAGTGCGTCAAGCAGCTCGTTCAGCTTCTGTACATTCTGCAAATCAGTCCGATTATAGGCTGTCGATAATGTTGCCGCCCTATCATACATGGCCACCATCGGCGCATCAAAGATATGTGGCAACCCCCGCTGGGATTTTTCGTATTCTGTCATGCTGCCTTATCCTTTAGCTTATCTCAAATACTTCTGCCAAGCGCAAATGCCTGCTGAGGATAGTCCGTCTGCTCAAGAGCGTTGGCATCACCGCAGCCAAGTGCGACAACCGTGCCTGCAACCTGCCAATCAAGATACTTCGCCATATTCTCAAAGGAAGCGACAGCACCATTTGCGGATTCACGCTGATCATCGGCCAAAGCCACCATCAGCACAGCCTTTTTGTGCCCATGCAGTTCAGCATCATGAGCATAGAAGCGGTCGATGACGGTCTTCAGCTGCGCGTTGATGTCGTAGTAATAGATCGGCGAAACGAGCACGACGGCATCTGCCGCCAGAAGCTGCGGATTGAGCAGCTCCATGTCATCCTTGAACGCGCAGCCCGCCTGTTCGTTGTGGCATTTTTCGCAGCCGATGCAGGGGTGAACCTTTTGGAACGCCGCATCAAAGCGAAACACCGTATGCCCGGCCTCGGATGCTCCCTTGACGAATTGATTTGCCAAAGCTGCTGTTGTACCGTTCTTGTGTGCACTTCCCGTTAACAGGACAATTTTCATAGTCGCTCCTCCTCAAATTGTGTTGCGTAAACGCCGTTATTCCAGTCACAAATATTTTCCTGTCACGCTTTCTGGGTTTGCGGCAACCTCTGATGGCGTGCCTGTTGCTACGACACGCCCACCGTCCTCGCCGCCGCCCGGCCCCATGTCGATGAGGTAATCGGCGTTGGCGATCACGTCCAGATCGTGCTCGATGACGATAACTGTCGCGCCATTCGTGACCAGCCGCTCGAACACAGAAAGCAGCGTGCGCACATCCAGCGGGTGCAGCCCGATGGTGGGTTCGTCGAAGATGAACACCGCATCCTCCTGCTGACGACCCATTTCGGAGGCCAGCTTCAGCCGCTGTGCCTCGCCGCCCGACAGACTGGGCGTTTCCTCGCCGAGGGTCAGGTAGCCCAAGCCAAGCTCCTGCAAGACCTGCAAGCGTTGCCGCACGGTGGTCAGGTCGGCACAGGCGGTCAGCGCGTGCTTCACGTCCATGTCCATCAATTCGGGCAGGGAATAGGTCTGCCCCGCCTTGCTGATGCGCTTCACTTTTTCGGCTTCCTTGGCGTAGCGGGAGCCGTGGCAGTCGGGGCAGGGAATCTCCACATCGGGCAGAAATTGCACGTCCAGTGAAATCGTGCCCGTGCCGTCGCAGGTGGGACAGCGCAGCTTGCCCGTGTTATAGGAAAAATCACCTGCTTTGTAATCCGCCATCTTTGCATCCTGCGTCTTGGCGAAAATTTTGCGCAGCTCGTCATGCACGTTGGCGTAGGTTGCCACCGTGGAGCGCACGTTGATGCCGATAGGCGTGGCGTCGATGAGCTTCACCTGCCGAACGCCCTCCGCTTCCACCGCTTTCACATGGTCGGGCAGTCTTTTGCCATCAATCATGGCTTGCAGTGCAGGAATCAGACTTTCCAGAATCAGCGTCGTTTTGCCCGAGCCGGACACGCCCGTCACTACCGTTAAACGCCCCTTGGGAATGTCCACCGCAAGCGGCTTAACCGTGTGCAGCGCGCTTGTAGCAAGGCGAATGCGGCCAAGATCGAACATAGCTTCTGTTGATGCCTGCTTGCGCACATGGTGCTCTGCCTTGCCCGACAGGAACGGTCCGATCTGTGAAACGCTGTTACCTGATAATTCAGGAATCGTCCCCTGTGCAATAACCCACCCGCCGTCCGCGCCAGCTTCCGGGCCCATCTCCACGATCCAGTCTGCTTCGGAAAGAATCTGCGTGTCGTGATCCACCAGCACCACGGAGTTGCCATCGGCAATCAGGTCGTGCATGACCCCCGTCAGCCCCACAATGTTGGAGGGATGCAAACCGATAGACGGCTCGTCCAACACATAGAGCACGCCCGTTGTGCGGTTGCGTACCGCCCGTGCCAGCTGCATCCGCTGACGTTCGCCGGTAGACAGCGTGGCGGCAGAACGGTCGAGGGTCAAATAACCCAACCCTAAATCCAACAGCCGCTTGGCGACGGTCTGGAACGAATCGCAGATGGCTTCCGCCATGGGGCGCATCTCCGAGGGAAGGGAGTCGGGAACGCCCTCCACCCAACGTACCAACTCGCTCAGCGTCATGGTGCAGGCTTTGTCCAGCGATATGCCCTGCAAGCGCGGCCTGCGTGCTGCTTCGGAGAGCCTTGTGCCACCGCAGTCCGGGCAAATGCCTTGTTTGAGAAACTTCTCTACCCGCTTCATGCCCTTTTCGTCCTTGACCTTCGATAAGGCGTTTTCCACGGTATAGGTCGCGTTGAAGTAGGTGAAATCCAGCTCGCCCGCCTGATTACTGCCGTTCTTTGGCTTGTAGAAGATGTGCTTCTTTTCAGCAGGGCCGTGGAACACGATGTCACGCTCCTGCTGAGTCAACTCGGAAAAAGGCACGTCGGTGCGCACGCCCATGGCACGGCAGACGTCGGTCATCAGCGACCACATCAGCGTGTTCCATGGAGCGACCGCACCGCCATCGATGGTCAGCGATTCGTCAGGCACCAGCGTGCTTTCGTCCACCTCGCGAACCACGCCTGTGCCGCCGCAGTGCCGACATGCACCTTGGCTGTTGAAGGCCAGCTCCTCCGCCGAGGGCGCGGCAAAATGCACGCCACACTCCGCGCAGACCAGCTCCTGACCCGCAGCGACTGCCAGCGTGGGCGCGTGATCGTGTCCATTCGGGCAGGAATGGTTTGCCAGGCGCGAGAACATCAGCCGCAAACTGTTCAGCAGCTCCGTGCCCGTGCCGAAGGTGCTGCGGATGCCGGGCACACCGGGGCGCTGATGCAGCGCCAGCGCGGCAGGAACGTACAGCACCTCGTCCACCTGCGCCTTTTCCGCCTGCGTCATGCGGCGGCGGGTGTAGGTGGAGAGCGCATCCAGATAGCGCCGGGAGCCTTCGGCATACAGCACGCCCAGCGCCAGAGAGGACTTGCCCGAGCCGGACACGCCCGCAATGCCGACGATCTGGTTGAGCGGAATATCCACATCCACGTTTTTCAGGTTATGCACTCGCGCGCCGCGCACCTGAATCTTCTGCGGCGCTGTGACTTTGCTTCCAAAGGTTTTCTGTTCGCTCATTCTTCTCCGTCCAAGACTTCGACGCTCCGCCGAAGCATACCCCTTTTGATTTTTCTTTTGGCGATCGCTTCATAGGCGATGACGCATGGCAGCAGCGCACCTAACCACGAAAGCGGCGTTTCAATGCACGCGCCGTCAAAGCGCATTGCAGGCACCAACACAAAAGCGGAGAACACCCGCATCGCCAGCTCCATCAACCCAGCAAGTGTCGGCACAAGCGCGTACCCCAATCCTTGCAGCGAAAAGCGATAGATAAACAGCAGCGCCAGCACGAAATAGAGCAGGCCATGAGTAACCAGAAAGCGATACGACAGGTCAAGAATCTCGGTTCTGCTAAAGCCAATGAAGACGCCTGCTACCATTCTACCACCAATCAACATGAAAAGCGCCAGAAATGCGGAGAGAATGGCTGAAATGCCGACAGACTGTCTAACGCCGCTCAAAATGCGCTCGTGTTTTGCTGCGCCGATGTTTTGCGCGGTATAGGTGGACATCGCCATACCCAACGCCCGCAGCGGCTCCACGGCGATCCCGTCGATCTTCTGGGAGACGGCGTAAGCCGCTACCGCCACCGTGCCCATGTCGTTTGTGGCATACTGAATGAAGATCACCCCAAGGGAAATGACGGAGGATTGAAAACCGACAGGAAGACCGAATTTAAGATTGTGCAGCATGGCTTTCCCACTAATGCCGCCACGGTAATCCTTCAGAGAAAGGATAGGCACCTTGCGAAGGATGTGGATAAAGCACAGCACCACCGCAAGAAGCTGCGACAGAATCGTAGCCAGCGCCGCGCCCGCCACGCCCAGCGCCGTATAGCGGATCAGCAGAATATCCAACACAATATTGACGGCGGAGGCGATCAGAAGGTAATACAGCGGTGATTTGCTGTCTCCCAGCGCCCTGAGCGTATTGGCTAGAAAGTTATAGAGCACCGTAGCAATCATCCCGCCAAATAGTACCCGCAGATACCGATATGCGTAAGGGTAGATTTCCTCCGGCGTATGCAAAAGGCGCAGGAAGGAAGCCTCGCCCCAAAGCGCGCCCACCGTGAGCAGCAGCGTCGCAATAACGCTGATAATCATGTTGTGCAGATACTGCTTCTTGACATCACGCTCATCGCCTGCACCGAAGCTCTGTGCCAGCACGATGGACAGCCCGGAGGTCATGCCCAGCGCAAAGCCCGTAATCAAGCCGCTGATGCTGCCCGTGCTGCTCACCCCGGCGAACGCCTCCACGCCCAACGTTCGGCTGACAATGAAGGTGTCAGCCATGTTGTAGAGCTGCTGAAACAGGCTGCCCGCCAAAATGGGCAGAGCAAACCGAATAATACCCCGATAGGGCTTACCAGCCGTCATATCGACGGCATGTTGATGCGCCACTCGCAATACCTCCCTGTGGTCAAACGCTTGCAGACTTATTCGGGAATATCATTCTCAATTTCCCGAATCACCTTAGCCGGTACCCCGCCCACGATGCAGTTATCAGGTATGCCCTTTGTGACGACAGCTCCGGCAGCGATCACCACATTATTGCCAATAGTCACACCGGGAAGGATCGTAACATTGCCGCCAATCCATACGTCGTTGCCGATACGCACAGGTTTGGCAATGCCCAGATGCTTCCTGCGCCCCATGGGCGAAAGCGGATGATTGACGGTGGTAATCAGCGTATTAGGGCCGATCATGACATAATCGCCGATGGTGACAGGTGCAATGTCCAGAATCGTCACGTTGTAATTGGCGAGGAAGTTTTCACCCACACGAATGTTTCGTCCGCTGTCACAGTTGAACACAGGCAACACCACAGGATTCGCGCCGACGGCACTAAACAGCTCCCTAATCACCGCCTCACGTTCCTCGGCGTGCTGCATTGGGATAGCATTCAGCTTCTGACATCCTTCAAGTGCGTGGTGCTTGCGCCCGTCCACCTCCGCATCCCAGAAATCATATTCCAGTCCGGCATCCAGTTTTTCGGCTTCCGTCATCGTCTTTCCAGCCCCTTTCAAAATGTCAGTGATTCGCCCAAAGGTCGATGTTCTCCCCGATATACAGCTTCTCGTCTGCTTCCTGAATGAGCCGCATGATGGGCAGCTTTTGCGGGCAGGAGCGCTCACAGCTTCCGCAGTGCAGGCAATCACGGGGACTGCTCTTTTTGATGGCTGGATAATACTTCATGCGCGTCATGCGCGGATTGTGAAACTGGTTGAGCATATTCAGGCAGGACAAGACCTCCGGGATACGGATGTCGGCGGGACAGCCCTTATCCGTGCAGTAATGACAGCCGGTGCAGCCAACAGGTTTTTTGCTTTCGACGATTTGCGCCGCCTTTTGCAGCATTTTCTGTTCTGCTTCGGACAGAGGCTTAAAATCCTCACCGAGGATCTTGACGTTTTCCTGCATCTGCTCTAAGGTGGACATCCCGCTGAGAACCGTTACCACGCCTTCCAAGGATGCGGCATAGCGCAAAGCCCATGCCGCCGGACTCTGTGTGGCGTCTGCGGCATCAAAAATCTGCTTGACCTCCGGGTGCTGCGCGACGGTGGCCAGCGTTCCTCCCTTGATGGGCTCCATGATGATGACCGACTTATTATATTTACGGCAGATTTCGTAGGTTTGATAGCTACCGCCGATCGCCGCCGCACCGTTCGTGTGGTGGTCATAGTAGTTCGCTTGAATTTGAACCACTTCGATCTCCGGGTGTGCGGCAAGCACCTTCTCCAGATTTTCTGGGTAGCTGTGAAAGGAGATTCCGATGTGCTTGGCGCGGCCGCTGGCTTTGAGCTGCTTCATGAAATCCCATACGTTCAGCTTGTCCACACGTTCCAGCGAACCGGGGTTTCCCAGCGCATGGATCAGCTCCAAGTCCATAGTATCGGTGCGAGCGTCGTGCAGCTCCTTTTCAAATGCTGCGTGTGCAGCATCGATGGATTCCAGCGTTCCGTCATAAAAGCATAGCTTGCCAACGAGGATATAGCTTTCGCGAGGATACTTGGCAAGGCATTGCCCGATGACCAGCTGGGAGTCGATATAATGCCACGCGGAATCAAAGTAATTGATGCCGTGCGCCATCGCATAATCGAACATCGCCTGACACTCATCCATGATGTAATCGCCGTTTTGATTTTCCGGCAAGCGCATGCAGCCAAAGCCCAGCTTCGGAACGGGGCGTCCGAACAGCGAATTAATCGCACTTTCCATTTTCATTCTCCTCCCTTGGTAAGCCATTCGTTGTATTCTTCCATGATCGCGCGCGGAGAACCCGCGATATAAGACAATTCGGGAATGTCAGGGCGCTTTTGAATCAGCATTTCATAAGCGGGTACGGAAACCACGCCCGCGCCGCAATGAAGCATCACAGGTTTCCCGACGGGAATTTCATCGAAGCGTTCTTCCAATTCATCGTGAGGAATCCATAATGCGCCTGTGAAGCCGGGTGTGATCTTCCACTGTGCCGTATTGACTTGAACAATCACCAGATCGGGCGTATGCTCCATATATTCAAGGGCTTCGTCAGGCGATAATCCGCCAAGCAGCCTTTGCGTGCCGGAATCTGACACATCGCTGGGCGCAGTATATTCGGCTTTGACGTTCATAATCATATCGCGGTTTTCTTCTGTATCCTCCGAGTAGACGGTTGAAATAGCGATGTCACGGTTTTCGCTGGAGCCAAGCGTAAAGCTACCACTGTAAACCACATTGCTCGACCAGTACAGCGTTGCTTCCAGAAAAAACTTGTATTCGCCGTGTGGCATTGGGTTTCCGTCTGAGTCTGTCCCGTCCCATACGATCTCCTGTCTGCCGGTTCGCGGCGTGGCGCTTGAGATGGAGTCCGTCTCCGCATCGCTCCATGTGTCGGGTTGAGCAGCTTTGACCCAAGCGGACAGGCTGTCCTCACGAGTCTGATAGCCGCCGCTTGCCGTAAAGGACGTGACAAACAAGGTGCGAACAAAGTCGCCGTTCGCCGTTTCGATCCAAGCTGCAAATTGGTTGGACGCGATGGTGCCGGCATGGTTGTAGTCAAAGGAAAGACGCAGGGTGCCGTTTTGAGCTGCATCATCTGCCGTTGCGCATCCACACAGCGTGCAAAGGCATAACAGCATGGTGAAAATCGCGATCCATTTCTTCATTGTTGCTAAACTCCTTTGGGTTTTCTTCTCATGGATGGATTTTGTCCGCTTTATCTGCCGACATGAACAGTATACAAGCAGTGGCATTTCCTTACAGCGCCGAATCATCATGAAAACACTGGCATTTTCTCATACGCTGTGCTATGCTTGTGCAAAGAAAGCATGGAGGTGCGTTATGTTTGCAGATAAAGTAGCCGTCATTACAGGCGGCGCACAAGGCATCGGGAAGGCCATTGCCGAGATCTTCCGCCAAGAGGGAGCAAACGTATGCGTGATTGATAAGCAGCCTGGCGGTTTCTTTACCGGCGATCTGGCGGACAAAGAAACGCTTGAGCGCTTTGCCTGCAAGGTTGTGGACACCTATGGCCATGTGGATTATCTCATCAACAACGCGCTCCCTGTCATGAAAGGAATCGACACCTGCTCCTACGAGGACTTCGAGTATGCCCAGCGCGTAGGCGTGACCGCGCCGTTTTACCTGACCAAGCTGTTCCTTTCGGCTTTTGCAGAGGGCGCAGCAATCGTTAATATTTCTTCCTCGCGTGACCGCATGAGTCAGCCGCAGACGGAGAGCTACACCGCCGCAAAGGGAGGAATATCTGCGCTGACCCACGCGCTAGCCGTTTCTTTGGCAGGACGTGTCCGCGTCAACAGCATTTCGCCCGGCTGGATCGACAACGCCTACAAGGAATACAGCGGCTCTGACGCGCTTCAGCAGCCATCCCATCGGGTCGGAAATCCCATGGACATTGCCAATATGGCGCTGTATCTGTGCTCTGATAAGGCTGGCTTTATCAATGGCGAAAACATCTGCATTGACGGAGGTATGACCCGTCAAATGATCTATCACGGCGACTGTGGCTGGTTGCTCAATGTAGAGTGAAACAAATGCGCACGCTCCGAAATAAAAACGGAACGTGCGCCTATCATTTGTTCACAGGCTGATGATACGCAGCAGCTGCTTCTCTGTGGCGTTCGGCCAAAGGCGCGATAGGTGCGTAAGGAGCTTCTGTCGAGATTCCTCCGGCGTATTCTCCGATACCTCATCCATGAAGTCTGCTTCAAAGACATGCTCGGGGATGTCCACCCGTGCCAGTCCCCAGCCATACGCTTTGCCAAAACGGTCATGGGCGTACTCGAAGTCTGTGGTGATCACATACCCCTGCATTTGCAGGCGCGTCAGCACACTATCGAAGGATTTCTTCGGACAGCCGCTGCGCCACTTCAAATTACGGGAGAGCATTGAATTAGCAGCAGCCAGTGTATCGTATACCGCCTTGGCGCCATGCGGAATTCGTCCGTCCGCATAGGCTTCGGCAAAGGAAAGCCCATTGCGGCGGACATTGGCAAAATCGGGATACCAGTCTCTGCTGATATACCCCGCCTTGCCCTTGAAGAACTTGCCATAGGCACATCCTGATGCTTGGATCGCCGGCCCTTTCCATTCCCACGGCCCGTCCGTACCATCAACGAACCAACGGTCGGCAGGCGTACATTCCTCCACAGAAAAGCCGCGCACCTGTCCTGCGAAAAAAGGCAGGAAGCCGATCTCATTCACCAGAGCGGCCAGCGCATCTGCCGATTGAAGCATAGGAAGTTGCATTGTAATCACCTCTTGCAGACAGCATAGCGCAGAGGCGTGCTGCTGTCAATCACAGCTGAATCAGCTCGTAGTCCATTCGACCCAGACCGATCTTCTGCCCGTGCTCCAAGGCACTGCGCCAGTTGGTTTCGGGTGTGACGTCGGTGAAGTGGTCATGGTGCGCATGCCCATGTTTTTCCAGCAGACTTCCGGGCATGGTGGGTTGTGCGTTCACGGCATCGGCACAGGCCATGTCCAGCGCCACGGGGTCGAAGGACGCAAACATACCCACATCGGGGACGATAGCAATGTCGTTTTCCCCGTGGCAGTCGCAGTAGGGTGCTACATCCATCACCATGTTGATGTGGAAGCTGGGACGACCCTGCACCACGGCCTTGGCGTATTCGGCGATCTTGCAGTTCAGCACGTCGTTGACTTCGTCAAAGGCGGCCAGCACAGCGTCCTTGGGGCATACGCCGATGCAGCGTCCGTAGCCGACGCACTTGTCATGGTCGATGTGCGCTTTACCATTCGTGATGACAGGTGCACCATGAGCGCAAATATGACTGCACTTGCCGCAGCCCACACAGGCGGACGTATCGACGCTGGGCTTGCCCGCACTGTGCATTTCCATCTTGCCTGCACGGGAACCGCTGCCCATGCCGAGGTTTTTGAGTGCACCGCCAAAGCCCGTCAGCTCATGCCCCTTGAAGTGCGCCAGCGAGATCACGATGTCAGCGTCTATGATGGCGCTACCGATCTTCGCTTCCTTGACGTACTCACCGCCTTCTACGGGGACGAGCCGCTCCTCGGTTCCCTTAAGCCCATCGGCGATGATCGTATGAACGCCTGTCATGAAGGGATTGTAGCCGTTCTTGTAGGCGCTGTCCAGATGATCCAGCGCGTTCTTGCGACCGCCGACGTACAGCGTGTTACAGTCCGTCACGAAGGGTTTGCCGCCCAAACGCTTCACATAATCACACACCACATTGGCGTAGTTTGCACGTAGGAAAGCAAGGTTGCCCGGCTCACCGAAGTGCAGCTTTACAGCCACGAATTTGTCCTTGAAGTCGATGGATTCAAAGCCGCTGCGCTTCATCAGCCGCTCCAGCTTTTGAAGCAGGTTCGCCTCACTTGTGGCGTGCATGTCGGTAAAGTAAACCTTGGACGGGGTGGTATCACGCATTGCTTTATGCCTCCTGTAAAGTTTGTTGGTTTAGCGTTGACAGGTCATGCTTGCTTCTCACATACATGACGCCCAGCATTGCGGCGCAGAGGACCCAGCTGATCGGTTCGGTCATCGCCATGCCCAAGTAGCCCCATGTGGGGATCAGCCACAGACAGGCAACAACCTTCATGGACAGTTCAATGACGCTGGACACCACAGGGACGACCTTGCGCCCCAGGGATTGCAGGGTAGTTCGCAGCACGAGCAGGATACTGAGCGGAAAGAAGAAAGCAAAGTCAATGTTCAAGAACATCTGCGCATTCTGTGTAACAACGGGATCGACCGTACCTGTCAGCATGCGAATCAGGAACGTTCCGCCAAACACCGACACGGCGAGTGAAAACAGCGACCACGCCAGTTCAATGCCCAGCACCTTGTGCAGCGCCGTCCCGATCCGATCCGTCCGACCCGCACCGTAGTTTTGGCTGGCAAAGGTGGCGTTTGCGGTGGCGATGGTGGAGATGGGCATCATCAGCATTTCGAGGATTCTGCGGGCAGCGGTGTGCGCCGTGATGATCTGCGTGCCCAGCTGATTGATGGAGCGCTGCAGCAGGATCGAGCC